>JBNKVT010000001.1:0-81856 GCA_050299335.1 Paracoccaceae bacterium
GCGCAAATCCCGCGCCGCAAGGTCTTCACGCGTCACATTCACCGTCATTCCCGCCTCCATGTTGCTCAACGCCATAGAGTCAGACTTCCTGCCCAGTGGGAATCCCTAAAAGGAGTCAATGGATTCTGCGGCTGGTATAAGGCATTCCGCACCCGATCGAATTTATTTCGGTCCGTGAACGCATTTGCTTTGCAAACGCTGCCGCGCTGTTCGGAAAGAATAAGTGAATCCAATCAGGCGCAATACGCTCTATAAGGCGCAAAGCGCTCCTATTCGACCGCCCCGCCCTTGCCTTGCACCTCAGACTCCGAGGCAGGCTCAGCCATCCACCATCGCTTCGGCTTGGCGCAGGTCCACCGAGACCAGCTGACTGACACCCTGTTCGGCCATCGTCACTCCGAACAGCCGGTCCATCCTTGCCATGGTCACCGCGTGATGGGTGATGATGAGGAAGCGGGTTTCGGTCTGTTTGGTCATCTCGTCCAGAAGGTCGCAGAACCTGGTGACGTTGGCGTCATCCAGGGGCGCGTCGACCTCGTCGAGGACGCAGATCGGCGAGGGGTTGGCGAGGAAGACCGCGAAGATCAGTGCCAGGGCGGTCAGTGTCTGTTCCCCACCGGACAGCAGCGACAAGGTGGCAAGTTTCTTGCCCGGGGGCTGGCACATGATCTCGAGGCCCGCTTCCAGCGGGTCGTCGCTTTCGACCAGCACCAGATTGGCCTCGCCGCCGCCGAACAAATGCTTGAACAGCATCGAGAAATTGCGGTTCACCTCGTCGAAGGCCGCCAGCAGCCTCTCGCGGCCCTCCTTGTTCAGATTGGCAATGCCGGAGCGGAGCTTCTTCACCGCTTCCTCGAGGTCCAGCTTCTCGGCATTCAGCGTCTCGAATTCCTCCAGCACCTCCGTGCGGTCCTCTTCCGCCCGCAGGTTCACCGCCCCCAGCGCCTCGCGCTGCCGTTTCAGCCGGTTGACGTCGCTCTCGATCATCTCCGCCGAGGGCATCTTGTCGGGATCGGCCTCGAGCCGCTCCAGAAGCGCCTGGGGCGAGACCTCCATCTCGTCCTCGATCCGCTCCGCCGCCGCCGTGGCGCGTTCTTCCGCCGCCTCGGCCAGCGCCTCTGTGCGCGCCCGACCCTCGCGGGCCTCCGACGCCGTCCGCTCAGCCGCCCGTTCTGCCGCTTCGGCCTCGCGCAGGGTATTTTCGCCGGTGGCCAGCGCATCCGCCGCCGCCTTGCGCCGGGTCTCGGCCTTGTCGATCCCGTCGGCCAATTCGCCGCGCTTCGCCGCAATCTCGTCCGGGGCCAGTACCGCCGCTTTCAGCTCGGCCTCGCCGGCTTCGATCCGTTCCGAAAGCTCGCCGATCCGCTTGCCCGCCGTTTCCGCCCTCAGCTTCCAGCCCGAGACCTCCTTGACGATCTCCTGGGACCGCCGCAGACGCGCCTCGCCCTCGCGCCGCACCTCGTCGGACAGCGAGCGCTTGGTCAGCATGGTCAGGCGCGCCGCCTCGACCTTGACCTTCTGGCCCTCGACCGCCTCGCGAAGCGCGGCAAGATCGCCCAGTTCGCCAACGCCCTTTTCGGCCTCGGTCAGCCCCGATTTCGCCGCCAGCAGATCCTCGTCGCGCCGCGCCACCGCCGATTGCAGCGTCTCCAGCCGCCCGGCCAGCGTCGTCACCTCGGCCTCTGCCCGCGACACCGCACGGATCGCTGCCGTAGCTGCCTCATCCGCCTCGCGCCGGGCTTTCCGCGCCGCCTGTTCGCGCTCCTGCGCCGCCGCCAGAGCCGCCCGCGCGCCCTCATGGGCCCCCTGCGCCGCCTCGGCCCGGCCTGAAGCCGCTGCAAGCCCGTCCTTCAATTCCGCCAGCCGGTTCACCTGCTGCAACCGCAGCGCCGCCGCAGAAGGCGCATCATCGGCCCCGGCCCGGAACCCGTCCCAACGCCAGAGATCGCCCTCGATCGAAACCAGCCGCTGCCCGGGTCGCAACGACGCCTGCAACCTTGCCCCTTCGGACCGGTCCACAAGCCCGATTTGTGCCAACCGCCGCCCGAGCACCGGCGGGGCCTCCACTTGATCGGCCAGTCGCGCGGCCCCTTCGGGGAGTTCCGGTGCCTCGTCGTAATCCGACAGCAGCGCCCAGCCGGAAACCCCATCCGGCCCGACCTCCGGCGCTTTCAGATCGTCGGCCAGAGCCGCCCCCAAAGCCGCCTCGAACCCCTTTTCCGCCCGGACCGCATCGAGCACTTGCGCCGCGTCGCCCCGGTCGCGTTCGATCATCCGCTCCAACGCGGCCACCTCGGCCCCCAGCGCCTTGGCCTCGCCATCGGCCTCAGACAGCGCCGCCCGCGCCGAGGCTTCGTCATTCTGCGCCCCGGCCCGTGCCGCTTCTGCCGCCTCCAACTCGGCCTCCGCCGCCGAAGCCGCCCCGACCGCCGCTTGCTGCGCGTCCTGAACCTCGCCGACCCGCGCCTTGGCTTCGCCCAGAAGCCCCGCAACCTCTTCCTTCGCCGCCCGCGCCTCGCCCACCTCGGCCACCAGCTTGTCGACCAGCCCGCGCGCCTCTTCCAGCCGCCGCTCAGCCGCCTGATGCCGGGCCGACAGCCTTGCTGCATCCTCGGTCAGCTTGTCGAGATCCGCCTCCTCCTGGCTCATCGCCGAGGCCGCCAGCCGCGCCTCGTCCGCCGCCGCCGCCAGCCGCGCCTCGTGTCCCTGGGAGGCCTTCTCAAGCTCGCCCATTTCCCATTCCAGCTGCTGGATGGTCTCACCGGCATCGGCCCCAAGCCCGCGTTCCCGTTCCGCATCCTTTTTCAGCTGCTCGATCCGACCCTTCAGCCCCTCGATCGCATCCCGCGCCCGCTTTTCCTGATCATCGAGCGCGTCCCGTTCGACCAGCAACCGCTGCAGCACCGCCCCGGCAATCGCCTCTTCCTCGCGCAAGGGCGGTACCTTGCCCTCGGCTGCTTCCCGCGCCTTCACCGCCTGCGCCGCCGCGCCTTGCGCCTGCGCCGCGCCGGTCGTCGCCTCGCGCAATGCGGTCTCGGCAGCCAGCCGCTCCTCCTCAGCCTCGCGCCAGCGGCGATAGAGCAACAGCCCCTCGGAGCGCCGCAGCTCAGCAGCAATCTCGCGATAGCGCTGCGCCTGCCGCGCCTGCCGCTCCAGCGACTTCAGCTGGGTTTCCAGCTGCTCCAGCACATCCTCGATCCGGGCGAGATTGGTCTCGGTGCCTTTCAGCTTCAGCTCGGCCTCATGCCGCCGCTGGTATAGACCGGATATCCCGGCGGCTTCTTCCAGCACCCGGCGGCGCGCCACCGGCTTGGCGTTGATGAGTTCGGAAATCTGCCCCTGCCGCACCAGCGACGGCGAATGTGCCCCCGTCGAGGCATCGGCGAACAGCATCTGCACGTCGCGGGCGCGGGCGTCCTTGCCATTGGTCTTGTAGGCCGACCCGGCATCCTTGGTTATCCGGCGCACGATCTCCAGCGTGTCGGCCTCGTTGAACCCCGCAGGCGCGGTCCGGTCGCGGTTGTCGAGATGGAGGGTCACTTCCGCATAGTGGCGGGCCGGGCGCGACGAGGCGCCGGCAAAGATCACGTCCTCCATGCCGCCGCCGCGCATCGCGGTGGGGCGGTTCTCGCCCATCACCCAGCGGAGCGCCTCCAGAAGGTTCGACTTGCCGCAGCCATTCGGGCCGACCACGCCGGTCAACCCCGGGGCAATGACCAGTTCCGTCGGATCGACG
Source organism: Paracoccaceae bacterium (assembly GCA_050299335.1). Taxonomy (GTDB): domain Bacteria; phylum Pseudomonadota; class Alphaproteobacteria; order Rhodobacterales; family Rhodobacteraceae; genus JBNKVT01. The sequence goes on from JBNKVT010000001.1 coordinate 3,737, forward strand.
AAGCTCTTGAAGCCCAAGAGCCGCAGCTTGTTGAATTGGATGCCCAGTTGCCTGCCTCGCTCGGATCGATTCCCGATAATTGGCCAAGGATTCCCGCCCGACCCCCATTGAGTCAACCTGTTTCCACATCATGTGGATCGCATGCCATGGTTATCCACAAGATATTGCAGGAACCACAAGAAAAGCCGTGCGTTTTCAAATGCGCGCGTCGGGACTATTCGGCGAGATCAGGCCTGACCCGGTGCGGCGAGGTGAGGGAAAGGTGTGGGAACGGCGGCTCGAACGGCGAAAAAGATGGCTACCAACCTGGTCAGGTGCGGTGAAATGGGAGCGCAGGTGAAAGTAGACGGCGCTGATACACAAAAAACGGCCTGCATGACACAGGCCGTTTCTTCCTCCCCCGAGACTTGAGCCGGTAGCCAATATTTCGGGCAGGTGCCTCCCCCATTACCGTCTCTCCCCGGAGCACCCCGGCTGCGGCGGATAGAAGCACCAACGAGGCGTACTTAAGCAGGTTCCCCCTTCAAAATCAAACAAGATTTTGCCTCGTCCTGCCCCAGACCATTGCGCGGACCCACGGCTTGCCCTAAACCGCTCGGAACCTTAATCCGCACCGCGAGACCCCCGATGCGCCTGTCGAAATATTTCCTCCCCGTCCTCAAGGAAACCCCCGCCGAGGCGCAGATCGCCTCGCACCGGCTGATGCTGCGCGCGGGAATGATCCGCCAGGCTTCGGCAGGGATCTATTCCTGGTTACCTTTGGGATTCAAAGTGTTACGGAAGCTGGAGGATATCGTTCATCAAGAACAGATCCGTGCCGGCCACATCCCGATGCTGATGCCGACCCTGCAATCGGCCGATCTCTGGCGCGAGAGCGGGCGCTATGACGACTATGGCGAAGAGATGCTGCGGATCAGCGACCGGCACGGGCGCGACATGCTCTACGGACCGACCAACGAGGAGCTGATCACCGATATATTCCGCAGCTCGGTCGGGTCCTACAAGGACCTGCCGCTGACGCTCTATCATATCCAGTGGAAATTCCGCGACGAGATTAGGCCCCGATTCGGGGTGATGCGGGGGCGCGAATTCTTCATGAAGGACGGCTATAATTTCGACCTGACCAAGGAAGACGCGCTGCACGCCTATAACCGGCACATGGTCAGCTACCTGCGCACCTACGAGCGTATGGGTCTGAAGGCGATCCCGATGCGGGCGGATTCCGGGCCCATCGGCGGCGATGATACCCACGAGTTCCTGGTCCTGGCGGAAACCGGCGAGTCGGAGGTCTTCTACGATGCCGCCGTCACCGACCTGCATCTCGGCGACCGGACCATAGACTTCGCCGACAAGGCGGCAGTCAAGGCGATCTGCGACGAATGGACCGCGCCCTATGCACGGACCGACGAGACCCATGACGAAGCCCTTTTCAACGCCGTCCCCGAAGACCGCCGCCGGTCCTCGCGCGGCATCGAGGTCGGGCAGATCTTCTATTTCGGAACCAAGTATTCCGAGCCGATGAACGCCGTGGTGACCGACATGGACGGCAACCGCGTGCCCGTCCATATGGGCTCGCACGGCATCGGGGTCTCGCGGCTGGTCGGGGCGCTGATCGAAGCCAATCACGACGACCGGGGCATCATCTGGCCCGAGGGGGCGACGCCCTTCCATGCCGGGATCGTCAATCTCAAACAGGGCGACGGGGCGGCGGATGCGGCCTGCGAACAGCTTTATCAGGGGCTAATGGCAAAGGGGCTGGAACCGCTCTATAACGACACCGAGGACCGCGCCGGGGCGAAATTCGCCACCATGGATCTGATCGGTCTGCCCTGGCGGATCACCGTCGGGCCGCGCGGCCTGGCCAATGGTGTGGTCGAGCTCACCGCCCGCCGCACCGGCGAGAGCGAAGAGATGAGCCCCGAGGCCGCCATCGCCCGCATCGCGGAAATCTACGGGCCAGGCGGCAGGTAGCAATCAGAGCCCGTGGCGCACGCCACGGCGACCGGGCCCAACGGGAGCCGAGGCCCGAAGGGCCGAGAGCGACGGGCGGGAGCGCTCCCTTGAAGGAAAGGCGGGCCCGGGCAAGGTGCGGCGTCGGCCAATTTCCGGTTCACGGCCTATCCGAATTGGGACGCGCTCAAGGAATTGGGCAGGCAAGTTCCATAGACGATGATCCAGCCTTGTCAGCGGATGCGTCCGGGGAAGGAGCGGGACGATTCCAATGTGGACAGGAATGTTCCCCGTGGATCATGGGCTGTGCAGGACGTCGCTCAGATTGAACGCGGCCTGCATGAGGCGCTGGGTGTAGTCCTCTTTCGGCGCGGCAAAGATCGCGGCGGTTTCTCCTTCCTCGACGATGCTTCCATCCTTCATCACCAGGACGTAATCCGACAGGGCCCGCACCACGGCGAGGTCGTGGCTGATAAAGATATAGCTGAGGTCGAACGCGGTCTGGAGGCTACGCAGGAGCTCGATCACCTGTTTCTGGACCGAACGGTCGAGGGCAGAGGTGGGCTCGTCGAGGACGATGATCTTGGGCCTGAGGATCAGGGCGCGGGCAATGGCGATGCGCTGGCGCTGGCCGCCGGAGAATTCGTGCGGGAAGCGGTTGCGCATGGCGGGGTCAAGGCCGACGGCCTGAAGGGCTTCGCGGGCGCGAGCGTCGCGGTCGGCGGCGGACAGGTCGGGGGCGTGGACGAGGAGGCCTTCGGTGATGATCTCGCCGACCGTCATGCGCGGCGAAAGGGAGCCATAGGGGTCCTGGAAGACCATCTGGAGTTCGCGGCGATAGGCGCGCATATGGCTGCGGTCGAGGGTCGTGAGGGTGGTGTCGGCGAAGACGACGGTGCCCTCGGCGGGCAGGAGTTGCAGCAGCGCCCGTCCGAGGGTGGATTTACCGGAGCCGCTTTCGCCGACGATGCCGAGGGTCTGGCCCTGGTGCAGTGTCAGCGAGACGTTGCGGACGGCGCGGGTCTCGTGATGCGAGAACCAGCCCTTGCGCTGGGTGAAAGTGACGGAGATGTCGTCGCCTGTCAGCAGCGGTTGCGCGTCCGGGACCGGCGGCTTGGTGCCTTCGGGTTCGGCGGCGAGGAGCATCTTCGTGTAGTCATGGGCGGGGGTGTGGAAGACCTGTTCGGTGGGGCCTTCCTCGACGACTTCGCCGGCGCGCATGACATAGGTGCGCGAGGCGAAGGCTTCGACGATGCCGAGGTCGTGGGTGATGAAGAGGATGGCCATGCCGAGGCGGTCCTGGAGGTCCTTCATCAGGGCGAGGATCTCGGCCTGGATGGTGACGTCGAGGGCGGTGGTGGGTTCGTCGGCGATCAGGAGGTCGGGGTCGTTGGCGAGCGCCATGGCGATCATGACGCGCTGCCGCTGGCCGCCCGATAGCTCGTGGGGGTAGGCGCGGAGCTTGCGTTCGGGTTCTGGGATCTGGACGAGGGTGAGCAGGTCGAGGGCGCGGGCGCGGGCGGCCTTGCGGGACAGGCCGGCATGGGCGGTCAGCGGCTCCATGATCTGGGTGCCGATGCGGTAGAGGGGGTCCAGCGAGGTCATCGGTTCCTGGAAGATCATGGTGATCTTCTCGCCGCGGAGCTTGTTCAGTTTCCTGGGCGGCAGGCCGAGGATGTCGCGGTCGCGGTAGCGGACGCGACCGGAGGCGTGGCCGTTCGACGCGAGAAGGCCCATGGCAGCGAGCATGATCTGGCTCTTGCCGGAGCCGCTCTCGCCGACGATGGCGACGGTTTCGCCGGGGGCGATGTGCATGTCGACGCCGCGGACGGCCTCGACGGGGCCGTCCTGGGTGGCGAAGGTGACGCGGAGGTCTTCGATGTCGAGGACGCGGTCAGGCATGGGGAGTGCTGCCTATCTGTGGGGCAGAAAGGCAGGAAAAGTTGGGATGGGACTTGTATGGATTAATCCGAAAGGGGATCGAGTTGCTGAAAGTCCGGACCGCATGCGTTAGACTGCGAGCACCGTTTTTTTTCCGCTCAGAGCTTGCACGGTGCGGCCAGCACCGGGCAAAGCCCGTCCCACCCCGGGGACGGGCGCGTTGCAGCAACAGGACCGCGCGGCCCGCTCGGAAGTGACTTAGCCATAAAGCGATGTAGCAGAGAGTTCCGTGTGGCGCCCATCCTGGGACGTGCTTTGCCCTGATCTCGGAGCAGTGCCATTGCAGCGAGGATCGCCGGGTTTTTTCCTGACCAGTTCCCCACATTTGCGTTGACGTTGCCGCCCCTAATGCAAATTCAACCATCAGATCGCTCCACCAGTTTCGCCACTCGAGCACCGAGGGCGCGAGCGGTGGCGAGGTCGGATTGGGGGAGGGCTTCGCCGGGGAGGGCCTGCGCCCCCGCACCGAGGTAGAAGCCGAGACGGTTGAGGTTTTCGGGGTCGGCGCAGGGGGCGGACGGGGCGCTCGGGATGATGCCGAGGGGGACCCAAAGCATGCCGTGCTGGGCAGCGAGGACCGACAGGCGGATCAGAGCTACCATCTGGTCGCCCGACAGGTTGGCCGCACTGGTAAAACCGGCGGCAAGCTTGTCTTTCCATTTCAGGATGCCCCAGCGGCTTGAGGTGGCGGTTGCGAAGGCTTCAAAGGGCGCGGAGACGGAGCCCATATGGGTGGGGGCTCCGAAGAGGATGGCGTCGGCTTCGTCGAGGGTAACCCAGGGACCGATGCGGGAGGATTGCAGGGCTTCGACAGGGACGAGGGTTGCCTGCCCCGCGCCCTCGGCGGCGGCTTCGGCCTGGGCTCTTGTGTGGCCGGCTTCGGAATGGAAGGCGATGGCGATCTTGGGCATCAGCGGTCCTTGGGGTCTAGGGCGTCCCGGAGGCCATCTCCGAGGAAGTTGAGCGCGAAAAGCAGCAGGGTGAGGGTGAAGGCGGGCCAGAGCAGCATATGCGGCGAGCCCTGCATGTTGCGGGCCCCTTCGGCGATGAGAACGCCGAGGGAGGAAAGCGGCTCCTGGACGCCGAGACCCAGGAAGCTGAGGAAGCTTTCGAGGAGGATGACCTTGGGGATCAGGAGGGTCATGTAGATGATGACGGTCCCCAGCGTGTTGGGGATGATATGGCGGCGGATGATGCCCCAGGTGGCGACGCCGAGCGCCTCGGCGGCCTGGACGAACTCGCGGTGCTTCAGTGACAGGGTCTGGCCGCGCACGATCCGCGCCATATCCAGCCATTCGACACAGCCGACGGCGATGAACATCAGGACCACGTTGCGGCCGAAGAAGACCACCAGCAGGATGACGAAGAAGATATAGGGCAGCGAATAGAGCACATCGACAAAACGCATCATCAGACTGTCGATCCGGCCGCCGACAAACCCCGCGATGGCCCCGTAGATCACCCCGATCAGCAGCGCCACCCCAGTGGCCAACGCGCCGATCATCAGCGAGATGCGCAGCGAGATGAGGATGCGGGACAGAAGGTCGCGCCCGTTGGAATCGGTGCCGAAGATGAAATAGAGCCGCCGCACCTGGGCCTCGATGGTGATGGATTTCTCATCCTCCGATTGGGCGGTGACCCGGGCGTTCGAGAACAGGTCCGACCGGTCGAGATAGCGGGTAAGGCGCGGGTCAATGGCGCTTTCCGACGAGGCCTCGATGGTGATGGTGGACCCCGAGATGGTGACCGTATCGAAGGTGACGTTGCGGCGGCGCAGGGCGTCCTCGGCGGCGGGAATGATCTCGGTCTCGCGCGGATAGGGCTGGAGGCTGGCGGGGGCGCGGACATAGTCGGTATAGACCTCGTCATAATCATGCGGGACCAGCATGGGGCCGAAGATCGCGGCCATCAGCAGCGCCAGCAGCACAGCGATGGCGGCCATCGCGGCGCGGTTGCGGCGCAGGCGGATCAGGGCCGAGGCCCAGAGCGACCGGGAGGGGGTGTCGGGCAGGATGGCGTCGGCTGAAAGCTCAGTCATAGCGCACCCTGGGGTCCAGCCAGGCATAGGCCAGATCGACGAGAAGGTTGAAGATGACCACGAAGACGGCAACGACGATCACCGTTCCCATGACCAGCGTATAATCGCGGTTCAGCGCCCCTTGCACGAAATAGCGCCCGATGCCGGGAATACCGAAGACAGTCTCGATGACGATGGACCCGGTCAGCAGGGCGGCAGCGGCGGGGCCTAGATAGGAAACCGCCGGCAGCGAGGCGGCGCGCAGGGCGTGGCGGATGACGATGGAAGAGGCGGGCAGGCCATAGGCGCGGGCGGTGCGGACATGGTCCGAGCGCAGCGCCTCGATCATCGCACCGCGGATCAGCCGGGCGATGACGGCGATCTGCGGCAGGGCGAGGGCGGTAATCGGGAGGATCATATTGCTCAGCGAGCCTTCCTCCCAGCCGCCGGCGGGCAGCCAGCCGAGCCAGACGCCGAAGGTGAGGGCCAGCAGCGGGGCAGTCACGAAATTCGGGACGGTGATGCCGAAGGTCGCCACGGCGATAACCGTGTAGTCGACGGCAGAATTCTGGCGCAGGGCGGCGATGCAGCCAAGGGTGGCGCCGATGACGAAGGCGACGGCCAGCGCCGATAGGCCAAGCTGCATCGAGACGGGCAGGCCGGAGCCGAGCAGCTCGTGAACCTTGAAATCGCGGTAGATGAAGCTCGGCCCCATGTCGCCCCGAGCGATGTTACCGAGATATTGCAGGTATTGCTCCCAGAGCGGCTTGTCGAGGCCGAAGGTCTTGTTGAGATTGGCCATGACCGTGGCTTCGAGCGTGCGCTCCTGATCGAAGGGACCGCCCGGGGCGATCCGCATCATGAAGAAGGCGGCGGTGATGATGAGAAACAGGGTGGGGACAGCGCCCAGCAACCGTCTCAGAGCATAAGAGATCATGTCGACATCCGGGAGGTAGGGCGCTTGACCGATTGAAAATCGGTCAACTCTGGCCCGATGGGCCAGAGTGCTCCGGCACTGGCCGGAGCAGCGCCCACCCTAGCGGCTATTCCGCGATACTCATCCAGCGCGTCGCGTGGGCGTTCTGGATGTTGTCTTCCCAGCCCTGAAGCTTCGGCGAGACCAGCGAATGCGAGGAATAGAACAACAGCGGGATATAGGGCAGGTCCCGCATGAACATCTCTTCGGCCTGTTTCAGGATCGCCGAACGCGCGTCGAGATCGACCTCTTCGGCGGCGGCATCCATCAGCGCGTCATATTCGGGGTTCGCGTAATTGGCATAGTTGAACCCGTCATTGTCGCTTTCCACCAGGAACAGGAAGTTCTGCGGGTCGGAATAGTCGCCGATCCAGCCCGCCCGGACCACCTCGTAATCATCCGTATCACGCAGATGCGCGTAATGCGCCGAGGCGTCGCGGACATTATAGGTGACGTTGATCCCGATGGTCTTCCACATGTCGGCAATCGCGGTGGCGGTGTTCTTGTGGTTCTCGGACGTGTTGTAGGCGATCTCGATCTCGATGGGATTGTCCGGCCCGAAACCGGCTTCTTTCATCAACTCAAGCGCCAGATCCTCGCGGTCCAGCTGGTCCATATCGGCATATTCGACCTCGGCCCCGCCGGTCGAGTAGTTGCCGATCCCCGGCGGGATCAGCGAATAGGCAGGGACCATGGTGCCGGTCCAGACCTCGTCGGCCAGGAACTCGCGATCGATGACCATCGACATGGCCTGACGGACGCGCGGGTCGGCGAGTTTTTCCGACAGCTGGTTCACCCCGTAATAATACGTCCCGAGATAGGGCGGGGTCTTGACCTGGTCGCCATATTCCTCGCGCAGCCGGATGATCTGCTCGCCCGGCAGGTCGGAGCAGGAATGCACCTCACCGGCCTCCCAGCGGCGCACACAGGTGGCGCGGTCCTCGAAGGGGATGTATTCGATGCGTTCGATGGCGACCTGATCGGCCTCGCGGAAGGTCTCGGACTTCACCATGACGATCTTGTCGTTGGGGGTGAAGCTTTCGAGTACATAGGCCCCGTTGGTCACCATGTTCTCGGGCTGGACGAAATCGGCCCCGTGCGCCTCGACCGAGGCCGGATGCACCGGCAGGCCGGTCTGGTGCTGGAGAAGTTCCAGGAAATAGGGGGTCTGGCGTTCGAGGGTGATCGCCAGCGTGTGGTCGCCCAGCGCTTCGACGCCCAGCGCGTCCGGTTCCATCTCGCCCTTGTTCACGGCTTCGGCGTTCTGGATCGGGTAGAGGATGTTGGCGTATTTCGCCCCGGTCTCGGGGTTCATGATCCGCTGCAGCGAATAGACAAAATCGCCGGCGGTCACCGGGTCGCCGTTCGACCATGTCGCGTCATTGCGCAGGGTAAAGGTATAGACGGTACCGTCCTCCGAGATGTCCCAGCTTTCGGCCACGCCCGGAATGATCTGCGCCTTGGCGTCATAGATCACCAGCCCCTCATAGAGGTCGCGCAGAAGGTTGGCCTCGGCTACGGTCGAGGTCTTGTGCTGGTCGAGGGTCTCGGGGTCGCCATCATTGCCGCGGATATAGGTTTGGGCCGCCGCGCTGAACGCGGTCGCCGTCAGGATACCGATACCGAGGAAGGCGGGAACTATGTGATTACCAATCATAATCATACTCCCTGTAATTGTTTATGTGTCGCAAAGCTTCGCGCGGATCGGAGGGAATCGCAATGGTGGAAGCGGTTTGAAAACCGATTACCCTGGGTCAATTTGCGGTGTGGGACGGCGGGAGCCGCACCGCTGAGACGTTGCGCGGGGGCCTGGGAAGCTGTAGAGGCGGCGCGAAGGCGATATCCGGAACAAGACGATGAGTTTTACCCTGGCCGTGGTCGGCCGCCCCAATGTCGGCAAATCGACGCTGTTCAACCGGCTGGTCGGCAAGCGTCTGGCGCTGGTCGATGACCAGCCCGGCGTGACCCGCGACCTGCGCGAGGGCGCGGCGCGGCTTGGGCATCTACGGTTCACGGTGATCGATACCGCCGGGCTGGAGGAGGCGACGGACGAAAGCCTGCCCGGCCGGATGCGGGCGCTGACGGAGCGGGCGGTCGATATGGCGGATATCTGCCTGTTCATGATCGATGCCCGCGCCGGGGTGACACCTACGGATCAGGTGTTCGCGGAGATTCTGCGAAAACGGGCAAAACATGTGATCCTCGCCGCCAACAAGGCCGAAGGGCAGGCCGGGGAGACGGGGTTCTATGACGCTTTCTCGCTGGGGCTGGGCGAGCCTTTGCGGCTGTCCGCCGAGCATGGCGAGGGGATGGAGGACCTTTACCGGGTGCTGGAACCTCTGGCTGCGGAATTCGAGGCTGGACGGGAGGAACCCGAGGTCGAGGTCGATGTCTCGGATGATGTGGATGAGGACGGGGACGGGGCGGAACTGCCTGACGACCGGCCGATCCAGATTGCCGTCGTTGGCCGTCCGAATGCCGGGAAGTCGACCCTGGTCAATGCCATTCTCGGCGAAGACCGGCTGCTGACCGGGCCGGAGGCGGGGATCACGCGGGATGCGATCTCGGTCAATACCGATTGGCGCGGGCGGGCGTTCCGGATTTTTGATACTGCCGGGATGCGCAAGAAGGCCAAGGTACAGGAAAAGCTCGAGAAACTGTCGGTCTCCGACGGGCTTCGGGCGGTGAAATTTGCCGAGGTCGTGGTGGTTCTGCTGGACGTGCGGGTGCCGTTCGAGCAGCAGGATCTGCGGATTGCCGATCTGGCCGAACGCGAGGGGCGGGCGGTTGTGATTGCCGTCAACAAATGGGATCTGGAGGAGGACAAGGGCGCGAAGCTGAAGGAACTGCGCGAGGCCTGCGAGCGGCTTTTGCCGCAGTTGCGCGGCGTGCCCCTGGTGACCGTCTCGGCTGTGACGGGGCGGGGGCTGGACCGCCTGCGCGAGGCGGTGCTGGAAGTTTATCGGGTCTGGAACGCGCGGATCCCGACGGCGCGGCTGAACCAGTGGCTGGCAGGCGAGGTCGAGGCACATCCGCCACCGGCACCTTCGGGGCGGCGGATCAGGTTGCGGTATATGACCCAGGTGAAGACACGGCCGCCGACTTTCGTGGTGTTCTGTTCGGTGCCGGATGCGTTGCCGGAAGCGTACAAGCGGTTTCTGGTCAACGGGCTGAGGCGGGATTTCGACCTGCCGGGAGTGCCGATCCGGATCTGGCTGCGGGCGGGAGAGAACCCGTACAAGGCCAAGGCCGGGAAGCGGAAGATACATTGATCTTTTGAGGGGGAGCGAAACCCGGGGGGCAGTAGCCCCCCGGGTTTCGCTCGCTCGCGCGATGTGGCTGGCGAAGTCTCTATGGCAAGGTCCGGGCTTGTTGCATGACTTTGGGAATCTGCTGAGAAGCGCTTGAGGAGCAGGGTGCTCCTCAAGTCGCCTCATCCAATGTGGGATACGATTCGCGCCCGCCTCAAGGCCAAGCCGCCTGCGGCGGTCGGGCTGCGCCCGAGCCTTGACCCGGTCCCGAATCGCGGGCTGGGGCGGGGGTTAGAGACTGTCAATCAAGCGGGTGGCTTCGGTGGCGCAGGAGGTGAGGGTGTCGCGGTTCTCGCCGGGATAGAAGCGGTGGCGCAGTGCGGTGGGCATCGGTTCCGGGGCGAAGAGGGTGACCTTGGGGCCGGTCTGGGCGGTTTCGGCGGCGAAGGCCTCGGCGATCCGGGTCTGGGCGCTGCGGGAGGCGGCGAAGCCGGTGAGGAATTTCGGGCCGGTATGAGGGTCGCGGAGGAATATGGCCTGAGGCTCGGGCGCGGCGCGCAAGAGCGGCAGGAGGTTGGTGATGAGGGTGAGGGTGGCCCTTGCATTGACCTCCCAGGCGCGGTCGAAATCCTTGAGGCTGGTGTGGTCGACAGGCGACAGCGGCACGGCATGGGCTGCGGCGTGGACAAAGAGGTCAAGATGGCCCCAGCGCTTGTGGAGGGCGAGGCACATGCGCTTGATGGCGGGCTCGTCGGTGATGTCGAGGGGGACGAGGGTGGAGGCACCCTCGGTCTTGTCGATCTCGTCGGCGAGGTCCTCGAGGCCGCCGGTGGTGCGGGCCACGGCGATGACATGGGCGCCGCGGCGGGCGAGCTCAACGGCGGTGGCATAGCCGAAGCCGCGGGAGGCACCGGTGACGAGCGCGAGTTTGCCCGTAAATTCAGTACTCAAGCGGCCTCCAGATGCGGGCGCATGTCGTGGCCGAGGGCGGCGTAGAGTTCGAGGAGCATGTCGAAGGTGATGCCGCCGCGCTGGAGGTTGTAGAATGTGTGGTCCTCGTCCTGAACGACGATGGTCGGGCGCTTGTTGTCACCCTGGGCCTGCACGGCGCAAAGCGAGGCGGTCATGTCGGCGCCGACCAGCTGGTTGGCCAGCCAGCCCTTGAACGGTGCCTCGGGCGGCGGGGCGGAGCCCTTGGAGGCGGCGACGACGGCGTTGTAATCGGGGCGTTCGACCTCGACCCAGAGGGCGAAGCCGAAGGTGCGGTCGGTGCCGTCGATCTTCAGCGGGAAGCGGCCACGGATGTAGCGGGTAGCGCCGATCTTGCAGAAATCTTCCGTCAGCACGTCGCCTTCCCGCAGCGCATTCGAGTTGGGGGCCGGAGGATCGCCCTCGGCGGGCCAGGCTTCGGGGCAGGAGAAGGCAACGTCGAAGACACCGCCATGGACGGTGTCGCAGAGCGGGCAGCTCCAGGTCGGGTCGTTGAATTTCTGCCAGCGCGGGTCGTCGGCAAGGTCGGTCATGGCGGTCCCTCCTCGTTTTCCCCTTGCTACACGATATCGGGCGAAAGGAAAGTGCGGGTTTGCACCTTCAGTGGGCTTCGAGGTGCTTGCGAACGTTGGTTCCTGAGGCTTCGTAGAGGTCGAGGAGGCGGTCGAAGGTGATGCCGATACGCTGGGCTTCGGCGAGAGAATGACCGCTTTCCTCCTGCACGTATAGCACCGGGCGCTTTCCAGCCGCGCCGGGGCGGAGATTGCAGGGCAGTGGGTCGCCAGCGTCCCAGCCCGGCAGGGAGTTCGAGAGCCAGGAAAAGCCGCCTTCGAAGCCGGTCTCGTCGTCGTAGGTCTCGCAATACTGCCGGAAGGTCGCCTCAGAGACGCTGCCCCAGGCGCCATAGGCGAAACTTTCGCCGGTACCGATCACCGGGATCGGCAGGGTGCAGCGGACGAAGAAATTGCCGTCGAAATGGCAAAGGTCGTAGGTCAGCAGGTCCTCGCCCGCGCCCAGCACCTCTTGGCCGCTGTCGCGCAGGTTTCCATGGGTCCAGATATCGGGGTGGTCATAGCCGATGTCGAAGATGCCGCCATAGCTCGCCCCGCAGCAGGGACACCGGAAATCGGCATTAGCGAAACGCTGCCAGCGCGGGTCGTCGTCGAGCCGCATCAGGCCGATTTCTTCAACTGAAAACCTTTTTCGATCTGGTCGGCGGGCCGCACCGGGTATTCGCCCGAGAAACAGGCATCGCAGAATTGCGGGTCCAGCACGTTGCGGCCCTCAGCGCGGCCGCAGGCGCGGTAGAGGCCGTCGAGGGAGACGAATTTAAGCGAGGTGACGCCCAAGTGCAGGCGCATTTCGTCTTCGGACATTTTCGAGGCCAGCAGCTTGTCGCGGTCGGGCGTGTCGACGCCGTAGAAGCAGGGCCATTGGGTGGGGGGGCTCGCGATGCGGAAATGGACCTCTTTGGCACCGGCGTCCAGAAGCATCTCGCGGATCTTGCGGGTGGTGGTGCCGCGGACGACCGAATCGTCGACGAGAATGATGCGTTTGCCCTTCACCAGGGCGCGGTTGATGTTCAGCTTCAACCGCACGCCCATGTTGCGGATATGGTCGGTCGGTTCGATGAAGGTGCGGCCCATATACTGGTTGCGGATGATGCCCATCGCGTAGGGGATGCCGCTTTCCTGGGAATAGCCGATGGCCGCCGGGGTGCCGCTGTCGGGGACCGGGCAGACGAGATCGGCATCGACCGGGGCCTCGCGGGCCAGTTCGACGCCGATCTGGCGGCGGGTCTCATAGACCGAGACGCCGCCGAGGATGCTGTCGGGGCGCGAGAAATAGACGTGTTCGAAGATGCAGAACCGGGGGCTGGCTTTCTCGAACGGGAAGAAGCTTTCGATGCCGTCGGAGGTGAGGATGACCATCTCGCCGGGCTCGACCTCGCGGATGAACTCGGCCCCGATGATGTCGAAGGCGCAGGTTTCGGAACTTAGCGCCCAGCCGTCGCCGAGCTTGCCGAGCATCAGCGGGCGGACGCCGAGGGGGTCGCGGACGCCGATGAGTTTCGAGCGGGTCATGGCGATGAGGGAAAACGCTCCCTCGACCATGCGCAGCGCGTCCTTGATCCGCTCGGGGATGTTCTTCTGCATCGAGCGGGCCATCAGGTGGATGATGCATTCGGTGTCGGACGACGACTGGAAGATCGAGCCGCGCTCGATCAGGTCGCGCTTCAGCCGGTCGGCATTGGTGATGTTGCCGTTATGGGCGATGGCGCAGCCGCCCATGGCAAACTCGGCGAACAAGGGCTGGACGTCACGGATGGCGGTGTTGCCCTTGGAGCCCGAGGTCGAATAGCGGACATGACCGATGCCGAGAGAACCGGGGAGGGTCTCCATCACCTTTTGCGAGGTGAAGTTGTCGCGGACATAGCCGAAGCGGCGGGCGGAGTTGAAACCGGCCTCAGGGTCGTAGGTGACGATGCCGCCCGCCTCCTGGCCCCGGTGCTGCAGGGCATGGAGGCCGAGAGCGACGAAATTGGCGGCATCGGCGACGCCGTTGACGCCGAATATGCCGCATTCCTCCCGTAGCTTGTCGTCATCGAACGGGTGGCGCGGCATGGGGTCTCGGGACATGGGGACTTCCGGCAAGGGGGACGCTGGCTTTTCTATACCCCGTTGTCACGAAGAAGTCACGGATGCAAGGGGGTGCAGGCGACCGGTGCATCGGGGCGATTTTAGACAATTTCGCAGAAATGGGGGATTTATTTTTTGCAAACTGCGAATAATGCCTTGCCAGAGAGGCAGAGGCCCGGCTAAGGTCGGAGGAGCTTCCGAGGAGCGCGGACCGGTCGTCCGGCTTTGGGAAGACGCATGACGATCATCCTCAGTCTGGGACCCGGAATTGCTCGTGAAAACGGGAGGATGGGATGTGGGAATTTGACTGGAAATCCAATCTGCCGATGCGCCTTTTTGCCCTCTTCGCTGTGGTGTTCCTGTTCGTCGCGATGCTGGCGCTCTGAGCGAGCACAGTCGGAGCGACGACAGACTCATCGAATTTTAACCATCAGGTCACAGGATCCGGGCGGAATGGGTCTGGTTAATCGTCCATTGGGATTCTGTAATGCGTGTGCTTTGTCTGTTAGGTCTCCTTGCCCTTCTGTTGCCCGGCGGTTGCGTCGAGACAAAACAGCCCGAACCGACCGAACCGGCCTTTTACAGCGCCCGGGCCGATCACGGGCGGATAGTGGTCGCTTTGGAGCCTGGGCGTTTCGATCCGGAGCTTCTGCGCCAGAGGGTGCCGTTCGAGACCGAAGAGGCGCCAGGGACGATCATCGTGGATACCGCGAATTTCCACCTCTACCTGGTCGAGCCCGAGGGCTGGGCGCTGCGCTATGGCGTGGCGATCGGGCGCGAGGGGTTCGGCTGGACCGGTTCCGGGCATATCGAACGTCGGGCGAAATGGCCGCGCTGGGTCCCGCCGGCGGAAATGATCGCCCGCGACCCGTCGCTGAAACCCTTCGCCGAGGGCATGGCGGGCGGGCCACGCAATCCGCTGGGCGCGCGAGCGCTTTATATCTATCAGGGCAGCCGGGACACGCTGATCCGTGTGCACGGAACCAACACACCGGGCTCGATCGGGCAGCGGGCATCGAGCGGCTGTTTCCGGATGCTCAATCAGGATGTGATCGATCTCTATAGCCGGGTGCCGGACGGGGCGCGGATCGTGGTGATGTGAAGGTAGGGGCCTCTCCGTTTCCGGCGGCGTTGCGCCGGAACGCCTCTCCCTGAGAGGAGGACTAGACCAAAATCGTTTCAGACTGAATCAGTCTGAAAAAGAATTTTGGTCCAGATTCAAATGTTTGAACAAAATCCTGGGATCAGATTGTTTCAATCTGATCCGGTTTTGCTCTATCGTGTGTAAAATCTTCGCATGGGCAACATAAAGCGCGCGAGCTCCAAACGCGCCCTGATCCGGCACATCCCGACCCCGGCCTCTCGATGCCCAGGCTCCGAAACGAGGGCCGTGCCAGCCGTCGGGTGAGCGCTGTCCGGGCTCCTCTGCTAGCCACTTTATGGCACAGTCACATCCGAATGGCCCGCTCTCAGCCTGTGTCAGCAACGCGCCCGCCCAAGGGGGAGGGCGGGCGCGGCCCGGTGCCGGTCGCACCGCGCAGGGAGGTGAGCGGGAAGCGATGGCGGTGGCGGGCGTTTGTATTGGGGCGCGTGCGGTGGTGAGCCTCGGTTCCGGTTTGGGGGGCGGGCGGTTACCCCCTCGCCCGGCCCTTCCCCCTGACCGGGGGAAGGGAAGTCTGCTCCGTGTCGCCCTAGACCAAAATCGTTTCAGACTGAATCAGTCTGAAACGATTTTGGTCCAGAGACGTAGGCTTGAGCAAAATCCCAGGATCAGTTTGGTTCAATCTAATCCAGTTTTGCCCTAGTGGCCGGGGTGCTGTCTCAGGGAGCGTAAACAACGGCTTCGCCAAATGGCGCGACTCCGCACCGGTGACCGGAGCGTGTCCGGGGGACCGGACACCGATTTACTCGCTGGTGGTTGCTTCGCCTTCCGGGGTGGCGGGGGTTTCGGCTTCCGCCGGCACGTCCTCGGGGCCGCAAGAGCCCGAGGCGGTCAGCTGGGCATAGCGCTCGGCGATCCAGTCGGGGGCGGTTTCGGGAACCTGCTCGGCGATCCGCAGCTTGGTCTGGGCAAAAATCTCGGCCGTGCGCGAATCGTCGACCATCGGGAAGCCCTCGCCACCGGCGATCAACCGTTCATAGACGATCAACGCCACGATGATCAGCAAGGCCCCCCTGAGCAGCCCGAACAGGAAGCCAAGCCCCTGATCCAGCGAGCCGACGGCGGAATTCTGCACCGCGCCCGAAACCAACGGCGTGAAGATCGAGACCACGATCAGCGCAACGGCAAAGACCGCGCCGAAGGCGGCGAGGATGGACAATTCGCAGGAGGTGCCGATCATGTCGCCGACGACCGGGATCTCGCGGACAAGCGGCTCGACCTGGCCGGCGAAGATGAAGGCAACCACGGCGGCGATGATCCAACCGAGGATGGACAGGACCTCGCGGACGAAACCGCGTGAATAGGCCAGAAGGGCCGAGACCGCGAGGATCAGGATCGATACCCCGTCGATGATCGTCATGCCTTCCATCTCATGTCCTCCCGTCCGTGTCCCGTTTACCGAGATCGCCGAAACCTAAGGCCACGAAGCTAGCCAAGTCATTCACTTTGTTCAATCTCAGCCCTGTCTTTGCTGCTGTTTTATCAGGCAATGGCGCGAATGCCACAGCGAATCCGAGCTTTTCCGCCTCGCGCAGACGGGCCTCGGGCTGGGAAATCGGCCTCAGGGCGCCCGACAGCGAGATTTCGCCGAAGACGACGCTGTCGGCGGGCAGCGGCTGGTCGGCCAGCGCCGAGATGAGGGCGGCAGCAACGGCAAGATCGGCCGCCGGTTCGGAAATACGCAGGCCGCCGGCGACATTGAGATAGACGTCCCGCCCCGCAAAGCCGATCCCGGCGCGGCTGTCGAGAACGGCCAGCACCATCGCCAGCCGCGCGCTATCCCAGCCGACGACGGTGCGACGCGGGGTGGCAAGCGGAGACTGGGCCACAAGCGCCTGAATTTCCACCAGAACCGGCCTTGTGCCCTCGATCCCGGCGAATACCACCGAGCCGGGTGTCGGAGTGCCGCGTTCCGACAGGAACAGCGCCGAGGGGTTGGCGACTTCCTGCAACCCGCCATCGGTCATCTCGAAGACGCCGATCTCGTCGGCTGGGCCGAAACGGTTCTTGACGGCGCGCAGGATGCGAAACTGGTGGCCGCGTTCGCCCTCGAAATAGAGCACAGTGTCCACCATGTGTTCGACGACGCGCGGCCCGGCGATCTGGCCCTCCTTGGTGACGTGACCGACAAGCACCACCGCCACGCCCCGGCGTTTGGCGAAGGTCACCAGTTCATGGGCGGCGGCGCGGACCTGTGAGACTGATCCCGGCGCGCTCTCGACATGATCGGCCCACATGGTCTGGATCGAATCGATGATGACAAGGTCCGGCCGGTCGCGGTCGAGTGTGGTGATGATGTCGCGCAGGTTGGTCTCGGCGGCCAGTTGCAAGGGGGCCTTTTCCAGCCCCAGGCGGCGGGCGCGGAGGCGGATCTGGGCGGCGGCCTCCTCGCCCGAGACATAGACGACCTTGGCGCCTTCATGGGCAAAGCGGGCGGCGGCCTGCAGCAGAAGTGTCGATTTGCCGATGCCTGGATCGCCGCCGACGAGGATCGCCGAGGCCGGGACGAGACCGCCGCCGAGAACGAGGTCCAGTTCGCCGATGCCGGTCGAGCGCCGGGTCAGCGGGACTTCCTCGGCGGCCAGGTCCGACAGCGCGACGCGGCGGCCCTTGGCCGCGCCAAGGCTCTTTCCTGACGGGCCGGAGGCGAGGCCGGTATCTTCGGAGATGGTGTTCCACTCACCGCATTGATCGCAGCGCCCGGCCCATTTGGAATGGGTGCACCCGCAGGCGGCGCAGACATAGGAGACGGAAGATTTCGCCATGCCGACAGGCTTGCCCCAATCCGCGAACAGGGTTCAAGCGGAATCCGCGGCTTTGGAGGCGGGGCCGCGGTGCGCCAACCGGTCCGGAACCGTGTCCATGATGCCCGATAGGTTGCAGGCACAGCCATTTCGACCTGCCACCACAGTGCCACGCCTTTCCCGCCCGACCGAAACGACAAGGCCCCGGCATGTCTGCCAGGGCCTGCTTGGAAAATAGCGGCGGTGAACCGGGATCAGAGAACCAGTTCTGCCTCTGCCTTCTTCAGGCTTCGCCGGGCAAGATTGCCGAACTTCATCCCTTTCACCCCCAGTTCGGGGAACAGGCCGATCAGTTCGGCACGCGGGCCGTCATCGAGACCGTTGACGCCGTAGTCGCCGGGGAAGAAGCTTTCGGTTTCGGTCCCGTCAACGAAGATGATCTCGTGGCGGTCGAACATGATATGGATATACTCGACCCCGTCCTCAGGCTGGGTGATCCGGATCGTGTCGCCATTGACCATCGAGCGGGCGGCGACCAGCGCGTCCTCGACCCCGAACAGCATCGAGACCTGATCGTTGGCCACCAGCATCCGGTGTTCGGGCGAGACGGTCATGTCGCGGTTGGGCACGTTCTTGCCCAGCGCACCGGCCTCGATGGTCACCGGACGCAGGGCCGGGGTGACCGCAAGCTCGGCGGCGGACACCTTTCGAGACCCGACCCAGGTCACAACGCGCGCCCCGCGGTCCTTGGTCAGAACGATGTCACCAGCCTTGAGCGTTTCGACGGCGCGCGGTCCCTGCGGCGTGTCAACGCACGAACCGGGGGTGAAACAGGGAACTTCACTGATCGGAACCGAGGTCAGATCGACGGGCGTGTCGGTGATCGTCAGCGTCACACCCGGCGGCGGATAAGGCCCGAGGAACATGAGACCGACATTGTCGCCGGACTGGTTGTCGACACCGTCATTGCCCAGCCGGACCACATAGACGGTGTAGGTATTGCCGTCGCTTCCCATTGCGGTGAAGCCGAATTCGAGTTCGGCGAGACTGCCGGAGGCGTAAAAGTCGCCGCCGTTCACCGTCACGTCCGCCGTGGTCACCTGGTTGTTGTATTCATCTTCGGTGGCATCGCCGTCGGCATCGCCGTCAATGGCCCCATCCGAAAACTCGTTGACGCCCACCCCCTGATCGCCATCATCATCCAGAATACCGACCACGGTTTCGGTGGCGCCGGGGTTCAGGGTGAACGTCGCACCGACCGGGTATCCGACTGTCTGCGTCTGCAGATCTGTGATCGCCGTACCTCCGATCGTGAACTGATCAAAGGCATAGAAGGCCACATCGAATGTAAACGCAGTCATACCAGTCACTCCCGCTCTCTCAGGTCAACAAGGCCATATAACACTGGCCGCGTGACCACAATGTGTCAAAGGGACGACTTTAATCGAATTTTAACGTTCTGGTTAAGCCACCGCCTCGTCGTCGAATTCGCGATCCGCAGCCTGTCTCAGCCACATCTTCGCATATTCGCCATTCTGGCCAACCAGTAAGTCGTGTGTCCCCTGCTCAATCACGCGCCCACGTTCCAGTACCACGATCATATCGGCATCTACGATTGTGGATAACCTGTGGGCAATCGTAATGACAGTGCGACCCTTACCCATTGTTCTCAGCGATTCAAGGATTTCCTGCTCGGTTTTTGAGTCGAGTGCCGAAGTTGCCTCATCCAGCAGCAGAATAGGCGGGTTTTTGAGCAAAGTTCGGGCAATTCCGACGCGCTGTTTTTCGCCACCGGACAGTTTCAGACCCCGCTCTCCGACCAGCGTGTCGTAGCCATCCGGCAGATTGGCCACAAAGTCATGAACGCTTGCCGCCTTCGCCGCGGCCTCGATCTCGGCCTGCGTGGCGCCTTCCCGCCCATAGCCGATATTATAACCGATGGTGTCGTTGAACAGCACCGTGTCCTGCGGCACCACACCGATCTGCGCGCGCAAGCTGGTCTGTGTAACGTCCCGCACGTCCTGCCTGTCTATCAACAACGCCCCGTCCGAGACATCATAGAACCGGAACAGCAGCCGCCCGATAGTCGATTTCCCCGCCCCCGAGGGCCCCACCACGGCCACACTTTGCCCGGCCTCCACCGTCAGGTTGAAATCCTTCAGGATTGCCCGCTCGCCCTCGTAGACGAAATCGACATCCCGAAACTCGATCCGACCGCCCGTAACCTTCAGCGACCTCGCGCCGGGTTTGTCGGCCACTTCGGTCTCCTGATCCAGCAGATCGAACATCTCGCGCATGTCGACGAGGCTCTGGCGGATCTCGCGATATACGGTGCCGAGGAAGTTCAGCGGCATGGTGATCTGGATCATGTAGGCGTTGACCATGACGAAATCGCCCACCGTCAACGAGCCCGCCTGCACCCCCATCGCCGCCATCGACATCACCGCCACCAAACCGGTGGTAATCAGGAAGGACTGGCCGAAATTCAGCATCGCCAGCGATTGCGAGGTCTTGATCGCCGCCTCCTGATAGCCGCGCATCGAGATGTCGTACCGCTCCGCCTCGCGGTCCTCGGCGGTGAAATACTTGACGGTCTCAAAATTCAGCAGGCTGTCGATGGCCTTCTGGTTGGCCTCGGTATCCTCCTTGTTCATCTGGCGGCGGATCTTCACCCGCCATTCGGTCACGGCAAAGGTGAACCAGATATAAAGCCCGATCGTGACAACGACGGTGGCCAGATACCAGATATCGAAGACATAAAAGAGGATGCCCGCGATCATCAGCAATTCCAGCGTCAGCGGACCGATGGAGAACAGAAGGAACCTCAGCAGGAACTCAACCCCCTTCACCCCGCGTTCGATGATACGCGACAGTCCGCCGGTCTTGCGGGTGATGTGGTAGCGCAGGGACAGGGCGTGGATATGGGTGAAGGTCTCGCGCGCCAGCTGGCGAAGCGCGCCTTGGGCGACCCGGGCGAATATCGCGTCCCGGAGCTGGTTGAACCCGACACTGGCCAGACGCAGCACCCCATAGGCCACGGTCAGGCCGACGGCGCCCGAGACCAGCAGATAGGTAGCCCGGTCCTCGCCCTCGGCAGGTGCCAGCGCATCGACCGCGCCCTTGTAGAAGAACGGCGTGATCACGACGGCGATCTTGCCGAGGATGAGAAAGAGCATCGCCACCACGACCCGAATCTTGATCCCGGTCTCTCCTTCGGGCCAGAGATAGGGGGCAACCCGGCGCACGGTGCGCATCGCACTCAGGCGTTCGGCCCTGGCGGAGGTGTAGGTGGGGTCGGATATGGGTTTCGGTCCCTAAATTTGGCCCTGAATCTGGCGTTCTGGTTTCGTCGATGGCCCGGCCTCAGACAGCGGCTCCGCAACAGGCCGGGGCCTTTGCGACAGTGCCACAGCATTCGAGCCCAGTTGCATTCGCGCCGCAACCGTAACCAATACCTGCGTCTGCCGCCTCCAGAGCCGCCATTGCCGGGCGGCATTGCGCGTGATCGGCGGTCAGCCCGATATGCACTTTACCGCCGCTTGGTTCAACGCTCCCGACCCACGACTTCACCAGTTGCGTGCCGCCAAAGCCACTCTCGACAACCAATTGTCCGTCCTCCAGCCCCGGCAACGCCCGGATACTCGCTCCGGCAATTGCGTGGAACCTGCCAACCGTCATATATCCGTCGTCGTTACCCGAACCATCGAGCAACTGCATCTGCGCCTCGACCCAGCCTTCGCGGTTTCGTCCGCAATCGATGGCCGCGATCCGCGCCAGCCGGAATTCGGTCAGGTGATAGCCAGGCCGGATCTCGCCCGTCCCGTCGGCGAAGACCATCTCGACCCCGTCCTCCTTCGGCAGCGCGTCCAGGAACGCGCCAAGTGTTGTCAAATCCTGTCCCATCGGCTACGCCTTATGAAGTTTCAATATTTCAAGAGTAGTTGAACTATGAAAGAGAGTCCAGCCCTGAATGCGCTTTCTGCATTGTCGCAGAAAACCCGGCTGCATATCGTGCGGTATCTGGTCGGGGCCGGCCCAGAGGGCAAGCCCGCCGGCGCGATCGCAGATCATCTCGGCATCTCGTCTTCGGGTCTGTCCTTCCACATCGCCGCCTTGGAACAAGCCGGTCTGGTCAGCTCCGAACGCAAATCGCGCCAGATCATCTATCGAGCACGGTATGACCAGCTTGGGGCGCTGATCTCCTATCTGATGAACGATTGCTGCGGCGGACATCCGGCGGTCTGCCGCTGTGTGCCTAGAACGATGGCGAGGAAATCGGCAACGATTTCCGACTCGGACATCGCGTAAAATCAAATGGTTAGAGTGTCGTTCTTGATTCAGAAATCAAGGACGATGCTCAAAGTTCAAGGCGAAGGCAGAGCCACCCGCGACGAACACCGCGGGACAACAATGAAAAAAGGGGGCGCGAGGCCCCCTTTTTTCGACATTCCAGCCCGGTATCAGGCGGTGTAGGTCTTCATCGACTCGGTCGCGGCGGTGGCACGCTCGGAGATCGGGGCGGTGATGTCCTTGGCGGCCGAGGTCATGATCTCGGTCATCTTGGTGGACTGCTTGACGAAGGCGTCGAAAGCGGTCTGCGCGAAGGCGGTCTGCTTTTCGAACAGCTCGGTCACGGTCTTGGCCGAGGCGAAATCCTGGGCGGCCGCGATCGAATCCTCAAAGGATTTCTTGGCGAAGGCGGAAACTTCCGAACCGATGCCTTCGGCGGCCTTGGCGGCGATTTCACCGGACTTGATGAAGGCTTCCATATTGTCCTGGCCGAACGCGGCGGCCCCTTCGAAACCCTTGGTCATCTTTTCCATTCCTTCATTGAGAGTTTTCTGCGCGTCGGCGACAATCGTCTCGGCGGCAGCGGTTGCTTTTTTCGTAGCCATGGTCGTTTTCTCCACGCGTCAGGGTACTGAGTGGTTGTGTTCTGAGGCACAATCTAGGGGCGATGCTGCACTGCGTCAAGAGAAAATGCTGCAAGTGCGAAAAAAACTTTTGCGGCCCTTTTGACACAGTTAAGAACGCCTCGGCACGCATTGAAAATAAAGTGTTTTCCGATTTCACAATTTCAGTTACGTTAACGGCATAATAACGAAAGAGACCGAAATATCGGCTCTAGAGGCAGAAACGAGCAGTCGTCGGAGAAACCGATGTTCCTTCCCACTCTGCGGGGACTCGCCCTCGCGTTAATCCTGACTATTTGTGCCCTCCCGGCGGTGGGTGCACCATATGCTGCGGTCGTGATGGACGCACGAACCGGAGAAATCCTGCATTCGCGAAGCGCCGACACGCCGCTCCACCCGGCGTCGCTGACCAAGATGATGACGCTGTACCTCGTCTTCAACGAATTGCGGGCCGGACGGATGGATGCCGATCAGATGATCACCATCTCGAAACACGCCGCCTCGATGCCGCCGTCCAAACTGGGCCTGAAGCCGGGCCAGCGCATTGCGCTGCGGTATCTGATTCGCGCCGCGGCGGTGAAATCGGCCAACGATGCGGCGATGGCGCTGGCCGAGGCGGTGGCGGGGTCGCAGTCCGCTTTCGCCGAAAAGATGAACAATGCCGCCCGGGCGATGGGGATGCGCAACACCCATTTCATCAACCCGCACGGGCTGACGGCGCGCGGACATTATTCCTCGGCCATGGACATGGCGCTTCTGGGGCGGCGGCTGTTTTACGACTTTCCCGAATACTACAACCTGTTCTCGCGCCGCTCGACCTACGCCGGAACCGGAACCGTCTACAACACCAACCGCCGGCTGCTGAGCGCCTATGAGGGCGCGGACGGGATCAAGACCGGCTACACGAACGCGGCAGGATTCAATCTGGTTTCCTCGGCCCAGCGCGGGCAGGAACGGGTGATCGTGGCGATGTTCGGAGGGTCCTCCTCGGCGGCACGGAACAAGCGGGTGGCAGAACTGATGGATCTCGGCTTCGAGCGGATGCCAAGCCGGGTGGCGGTGGTCAGGCCACCCCGGATCAGTCTCGACGCGCCGGTCGAGGTGGCCTCGGCGGGCAGCGTACTGTCCCAGGGCCAACCCGATACCGCGTCACGGCCACGCCTGCGGGATCTCGACGACGACGCCGACACGGTCGTAGCCCGCGCCTCGGTGAATTCGGTGACCGAGGCGGTGGTGCTGGCGACCCGCAACCTGGCGACGATGCCGCAGATCGAGGCGGGGGCCCAGACGGCATCTCTCGCGGGGTTGGAACCGCGCCGGGTCCAAGTGCGCGACGAGGTGGTCACCGACACGATCCGCCCCCGGCTGCGGCCTCGAACCGTGGGGCAGGCCGAGTCGCAGGTCGCTTCGATCTCGGCCGAGGATGTGGCCAAGGTCGCCTCGCTGGTGCCGATGGCCAGCGCGCAGATGCCAGAGCAGGTCAAGACGGTGGCCGTGCCCGGCGGCCCGCCCAACTGGGGTGTCCAGGTCGGCCAGTTCCGCACCCGCAACGAGGCCGAGCGGCATCTTCTGACCACAGCGCTCCAGGATATCCAGGCGCTGGACGGGTCCAAGCGGCGGATCGTCGAAAGCCGTTCCGCTTCGGGGACGGTCTTCAAGGCGCAGTTCGTCGGACTCACGGCGGCCTCGGCACAGAATGCCTGCGCCCGGCTGGTCGCCCGCGCCGAGACCTGCGAAGAGATCAGCGGCGGGGGGTAGTATCCGCCCAACCCAACGGGTTCACCTTAACGAGTATCCCGAGCCCCGGCCCTTCCCCCCAACCGCCGGGGCTCGTTTCTTGCCATTGGGGACGTCGGCGGTGCCGGGGCCTTTCGTGACGGTCTCTTGCACCCGAATTCACGCCCCGGACAATGAAAGGAGCGTGACGCAACCTTGAGGGCAACGCTGTCTTTCAAAGACAGCGACCGAAATTTTTGAAAAATTTCTGGCCCGGTTTCATCATCGAAAGCCAAATCTGCCGCGTTGCTCCTTGGCCTGCGCAATCCCCCGCGCCTTTCACCGAGGACAAAGCCTATGCCGCTCCGCACCCGCCCCCTTCATCCCCGCGCCAGCACCTCCGCCAGAAACCTCGCATCGCACCCGTTCGCCAAGGCCGCCACCGCCTCATCGCCCCGGAACCAGACCGCCTCATGCCCTGCCTCCAGCGGTTCGGAAAGTTTCCGCCCAGGGACGCAATCGTAGATCGCGCAGACCTTGCAGGCGTGAAACCCGTATTCGGGCAGATAGTGAAACTGCCGATATGCCCCCAGCCGGCGGCGGAGGCGGATCGACCAGCCCGTCTCCTCAAGCACCTCGCGGTACAACCCCTGCAGCGGCGATTCGCCCGGATCGATCCCGCCGCCGGGCAGGAAAATCTCGCGCGACGGCGAGGCCTCGCGGGACAGGAGCACCCAGTCACCGTCCCGGATGATCCCATAGGCACCGGGCCGATGAATATAGATCGCGCCGCGCTCAGGCGGCCTGCCAAGTCGTCTCATGCGCCAATATCTGCCAGAGCCCGGCGGCAAGGGCCAGAGCGTTTCCCGGGCAAGCGAAACCGCGCGCCGCCGCTTCCATCGTTCCTGGTTCCCCGAAACGGGACCAGCCGGCCAGGACATCTCGCACCGGCAGTTCAAGGCTACGATCTTCCTCCTTGCCCCGGTAATGGGCAGGGTTGTCGCATTCACAGGTCTCGAACCCACCACGCACTGGTATCAAACAGCTAGCGGCCCCGGATCACGATGCGGCTCCGGGGGGTCCAGTGGGACAGGATATGCCGAAGGTCGTTCCGGGCAAAGGCGATGCAGCCGGCCGTCGGGTGGCGGGGCTTGCGCCAGCCATGCAGGAAGATGGCGCTGCCGAGGCCGGGGGTGACCGGGTCCATGTTGAAATCGAGGACACCGATGAGGTCATAGAGCGGATCGGGGCGGCGGAGTTTCTCGGTCCCGGGGCCATCTCGCAGAACGAGGCGGTTGTAGGATGGCGCGGCCGGGTCGTCGCACCAGGCGTCGCGGAGGCCGATTGGTGTGCCGACCAGGCGCGCCCGGTCGGGGCGGGTGAGGATCCCGACCAACCGGTAGGTACCCTCGGGGGTGACGCCGTCGCCTTCGCGGGTTTTCGGCCCGATACCGCCGCGACCGGTGGCGCAAGGAAAACAACGGCCCCGGAATCGAGCGTACCAGCTTGTGACGACGAGGTCGTCCGGTGTCACGGGTGGCTCACAGCAAGTGACCGCTCTTCGCCGCCTTGGTGGCGAGATAGGCCTCGTTCTCGGGACGGCGGCCGACCTTGAGCGGGACGCGTTCGACGACGCGCACGCCGGTAGCCTCCATCCTGGCCACCTTGGCTGGGTTGTTGGTCATCAGCCGCACGCTGTCGAAACCCAGCGCCTTCAGCATCATCGCCCCGATGCGGAAATCGCGCTCGTCATCCTCGAAGCCCAGCCGGTGGTTGGCCTCGACCGTATCCAGCCCCTGGTCCTGCAGCGCATAGGCCCGCATCTTGTTGGCGAGACCAATCCCGCGCCCTTCCTGATTGAGATAAAGCAGCACACCGGTGCCCTCGGCGGCGATATTGTCCAGGGCCGCGTGCAATTGCGGCCCGCAGTCGCATTTAAGCGAGCCGATCACGTCGCCAGTGAAACAGGCCGAATGCAGGCGCGACAACACCGGGCCGGGGCGGTTGGGCGTGCCGATCTCGATGGCGTAATGCTCCTCGCCGCCATCCGAGGGGCGGAAGACCCGGACCCGGCCCAACGACGAGACGGTCAGGGGAACGCGGGCGGCAGAGACCTCGGTCAGCTTCAGTTCGGTGGCCTCCATGACGTCGTCGAGGGGCAGGATGGTCAGGTCGTGCTCGGCGGCGATCCGGTGCATGTCGTCAAGCTCCAGCACCAGGGCGGCGGGCAGCAGATGGGCGGATTTGCACAGGCGGAGGGCGGCGCGGTGGAAACAGGCATCGCCGTCGCGCCGCGTGCGGAACGGGCCCTTCATCGGCTGCCGGAAATCCTCGGACGGGTCGGCGGTGGCGGTGACCCATTCCGCGCTGACATCGCCCGGCACCGCGATACGGGCGAGGTCCATGTCATAGGCCCGGGCCTTCAGGGTCTCGGCCCGCCAGCGGGTGACGGCGAGATCGAGCCGGCAGCCCATGGCGCGCAGGGTTGCCAGCCGCGCCGGAGAGGCCATTTCGGCCGAAAGGGCCAGCACGCCGCGCCCCTCGGCGGCGATCGCCACAACCGCGCCCATGCGCAGGTCCGAGCGCGCCCGCGCCACCCGTTCCTCGGCCGTCAGTCCCAGTGACACAGTGCAAACCCCGTCGAAGAATCCATCAATTCGTTTCAGCATATAGCCCCGCTCCCGCCAAATTGAAACAATCGCCGCATCCGACACACACTCCTGTGAGAGCAAGATGCCTTCGCTTGTCTGAAACGTTCAGGCAGCACAGATTATTCGCAATCGACGAGGAACAAAGCCCATGAGCACCCTGAAAAAGATCCTGATGGTGGACGATGATGAGGACCTGCGCGAGGCGCTGGCCGACCAGCTGGTCCTCACAGAGGAATTCGACGTCTTCGAGGCCGGAAGCGGTGCCGGGGGCCTCGAAAAGGCCAAGCAGGACCATTACGACCTGGTGATCCTTGATGTCGGCCTGCCCGACATGGACGGTCGCGAGCTGTGCCGCCTGATGCGCAAACAGGGAGTCAAATGCCCGATCCTGATGCTGACGGGGCACAATACCGATGCCGACACCATCCTGGGGCTGGATGCCGGTGCCAACGACTATGTCTCGAAACCCTTCCGCTTCCCGGTTCTGCTGGCGCGTATCCGCGCACAACTCAGGCAGCACGAGCAGTCCGAGGACGCGGTCTTCAACATCGGCCCCTACACGTTCAAACCGGCAGCGAAGCTGCTGCTCGACGAGGCCGAGAAGAAGATCCGCCTGACCGAGAAGGAAACCAACATCCTGAAATACCTCTACCGCGCCAATGACGGCGTGGTGGCCCGCGATACGCTGCTGCACGAGGTCTGGGGCTACAATGCCGGGGTGACGACCCATACGCTGGAGACCCATATCTACCGGCTGCGGCAAAAGATTGAACCCGATCCCTCCAACGCGCGTATATTGGTTACAGAGTCCGGAGGCTACCGTTTGGCCTCGTGACTTTTTCTCCTCCCTGTTGGACTGGCCCGGCAATTTGCCGGGCCTTTTTTTGTCACAGTGGCTGATATTGGCTAAAATCTCGCCGTGCTGCTTCAGAAACTGACACCGGCGAGAATTGGAGTGCCAACACGGGCCATTCAGAGCGTGATTGCCGGAAAGATCAGATCTGGCCCGAAAAATCGCCAGCGACACCACGGTCGATTGCCGCCTGATCCAACGGGTAGTCCGAGCATTGTTTCGCTCGCGCGGCAGCATCGAAACGCGCCGCGATATCGGCATCGGCTGCGGCAAACTGGCTGCGAATCTTGGCTTCGGCTTCGGCGGAAACGGGGCGCTGAGCTCTCATCGTATTGATGAAGCTCTCGCGGTATTCGGCAATACGTTTGCCTCCGCACAGTTTCGCAAAGCCGGAGACGACAGCCGCACCCGCAGTCTTGGTGTTCAGGCTGCGGTCGTAGCTACCCGGTTCTGACGGGGCGCTGCATGCTGCGAGGGCGGTTACGGACAATGTTGCAAGTACAGTAAGACGCATTTTTGGTTTTCCTTGACGAAATTTGTTGCCGAGGCTGACTGGCATGAATGTAAATCGCACGCAACTCGAAATGGTTGTACTTGTTGGCTTTTCGCCCAGATCAGCCTTGTGGGCTGATGATTTCTTGAACCGTTCCGAGCCGAGGGACTTGACCGATCCGAGGCGACGGTCGGTTCTCGTCCCGGTCCGTGGAAGCGTTTCCGAAGGATCGATGTGGTGGCTTTCCGGTTCGCAGCAGCCGTGTCAATCGCGGATAGACAGGCGGCAAACATAGTCCGATGCAGGTGGAGCCGTATCGCCCGCCGTCAGACCCGAAATGAGGAAAAACCCCTGATCCCGGTCGCGCGCCAGCGCAGCATTCCCCGCATCGTCGGCGCGGAGGTCGAGTGCGCTTTCGGTCAGGGCGCATTCGCTTCCGATCGCCATGACAGTCACCCGGTCAGGTGTCTCCGACCCCGGCAGACGCCCGTCGCCGTCGATGCCGGTCAGTCCTCCACAGGCGGGCTGCAGGCTCCAGGCGCCGGTCTCGGCCTCGTACGTGAAGGCACAAGGGCCGATGCGCCCGAGGTCCGGTGCGGCGCGGGCGGTTTCCGAGGTAGAGGCGAGGCTCAGAAGGCAGCCCTCGGCATCGGCACAAAGGTCGAGGATCACCGCATGGTCGAGAGCGACGTCAAAGGCGCGGCCCCTCGGACGGGCGGTTAGATCGAAACTGGCCGAGGCATAAGGGGCAGTAGCGCCGTTTCCCCGGCCGTCGTCGGCGGCATAGGTGCTGGGGATGAGGGCGGCGATGGCCTCCAGGTCCTCAAGCCGGGCGAGAAGCGCGGCGTTGGCGGCTTCGAGACCGGCGATCTGCTCTTCGAGACAATCGATCGCCTGCGCGGTTTCACGGGCAAAGCCATCGGAAGCGACGCTCCGTCCCGGGCCGGGGTCGAAATCGCACTCGGCTACAGCTGGGGTGGCGAAAAGCAGGAAGGCAAGGACGAGGCGCATGGCAGGCTCCTTTCGATCTGTCCGCAGTCTCGCATGGCTGCAGCGGAGAGAACAGGGTGAAGCCAGGCAAGGGGCGCCCGCGGGAGGTTTCCTCCCGCGCTCCCGCAATGCCGGTACGGCATCGGGCGCCCCCTCTCCCCGCTTCGCACTCCGGGAGAAAGGCGCAGCTTTCCTTATCCCGCGCCGTCAGCTATGAGCGCCTCATGGTCCAGAACCCGCCCGATCTCCGCCCCGATCTCGCCCGCGCCCACGTCCCCGACGCCTCCCGCGACGGCCAACCACGCATCGGCATGGTGTCGCTCGGCTGCCCCAAGGCGCTGGTCGACAGCGAGCGTATCCTGACGCGGCTTCGGGCCGAAGGCTACGCGATCAGCCCCGATTATGCCGGGGCCGACGCCGTGATCGTCAACACCTGCGGGTTCCTCGACAGTGCCAAGGCCGAAAGCCTCGAAGCCATCGGCGAAGCCCTGACTGAAAACGGCCGGGTGATCGTCACAGGCTGCCTCGGCGCCGAGCCCGACTATATCACCGGCGCCCATCCTTCCGTCCTCGCCGTCACCGGCCCGCATCAATACGAGCAGGTGCTCGACGCCGTCCACACCGCCGTCCCGCCCGCGCCCGACCCGTTCATCGACCTCCTGCCCGCCCAATCCGTCCACCTCACCCCGCGCCACTACAGCTATCTGAAGATTTCCGAAGGCTGTAACCACAAATGCAAGTTCTGCATCATCCCCGACATGCGCGGCCGCCTCGCCTCCCGCCCCGCCCATGCCGTCATCCGCGAGGCTGAACGGTTGGTCGAAGCCGGGGTGAAGGAACTGCTGGTGATCTCCCAGGACACTTCCGCTTACGGCATCGACATCCGCCATGCCGAGGAACGGGGACATCGCGCCCACATCACCGACCTCGCCCGCGACCTCGGGGCCCTCGGCGCCTGGGTCCGGCTGCACTACGTCTACCCCTACCCCCATGTCCGCGACCTGATCCCGCTGATGGCTGAGGGGCTGGTGCTGCCCTATCTCGACATCCCCTTCCAGCACGCCCATCCCGAAACCCTCCGCCGCATGGCCCGTCCGGCGGCGGCGGCCAAGACCTTGGACGAGATTGCAAAATGGCGCGCCGTCTGCCCCGAGATCACCCTACGCTCCACCTTCATCGTCGGCTATCCCGGCGAGACCGAGGCCGAGTTCCAGACCCTGCTCGACTGGATGGACGAAGCCCAGCTCGACCGGGTCGGCTGCTTCAAATACGAAAACGTCGCCGGCGCCCGCTCGAACGCCCTGCCCGACCACGTCGCGGCAGAGGTCAAACAGGACCGCTGGAACCGCTTCATGGAAAAGGCGCAAGGCATCTCGGCGGCGAAGCTGGAGGCGAAACTCGGCCAGCGGCTGGAAGTGATCATCGACGAGGTGGACGCAGACGCCGCCACCTGCCGCACCAAGGCCGACGCGCCCGAGATCGACGGCAACCTGTTCATCGACGAGGGCTTCGAGGGGCTGGTGCCGGGACAGATCGTCGAGGTGGAGGTCGATGAGGCGGGGGAGTATGATTTGTGGGGGAGGCGAATGTGACCGTTCCTACAGGTCTGGCTGGTTTCATATTTTTGTCCGGGTTTCTCAGTTGCGGCTTTGCAGCTCAGTCGCAGGAGCTATGGCGTGGCCTGTCTGTTGGAATGACGTATGCAGAGGTTCTGGCGCAGGATCAGAAATCGACCAGATACCCTACGACAAACGAAATGATATTCGGCAGGATGTTGCACAACCCTGATGTCCCCTTTCTCGGGCACCCCTTCTCGGCATTCTACAGTTTTAATATTGGTCAACTCGAGCTTGTCACTCTGGAACCGAAAGAAAATGGGCTTACGACTGAACTCGTCTGGGGCCTTTTTGATCGCACCATTCGTCATTTTTCCGAAACCAACGGCCCACCCACGAAACTGGACAGCCTGCAAGATCGCACCCTGACCAAGCGCCATCGCGCAACGTGGATGCTTGAGACTGGTGTGGTCATCGAGGTTCGCGCCTTGAGCGAACCGCCATTCTCCTTCACAGTCCGTATCAAGAGCGATCCCGACAGCTAGGCCCGCAAGATCGGACCCGAAATGAACAAAGACCCCTTCGACTACTGGCTCACGCCCAAGGGCGTCATCCTGATCTGCCTTGCGGTGGTTCTGGTCTGGGCAGCCTACGGGATCGCGGCCGCATTGCTGACCGACGACCTTGAGGCCGCTTCCCAGTCCGGTGACCTCTTCGGCGGCATCTCCGCGCTCTTCTCCGGCCTCGCCTTCGCGGGCCTCATCATCACCCTCCTGATCCAGCGCAAGGAACTTCAGCTACAGCGCCAGGAAATGTCGCGGATGGTGAAGGAACAGGCGGAGACGCGCGCGCAGGTGGCGGAGCAGACCGAACAGTTCCGCATCCAGACCGACTTCTTCAAGATCCAGATCTTCGAGAAGAACTTCTTCCAGCTGATCGACATCCTCACCGACCATATCAACGGCCTCGCCCTCGGCTCGGGCGAGGCGCGGCTGACCGGGCGGGCCGCCCTTGAAAGGATGGTGGATGAAATGGTCGCGGACCTGAAGGAGGACGCCAAAGCCGGCTGCGCCGATATCTTTGCCTGCTACGAGGAACGCTACCGCCAGGACATCAACGACCTCGGCCCGATCTTCCGGATTTTCTACAATATTCTCAAATATATCGACGGCGCGGAGATCCAGAACAAACGCTACTATTCCAACCTGTTCCGGGCGCAGTTGAACAATGCCGAACTGTGCCTGCTCTATCTCAATGGCGGCTCCGGCTACGGGCGGCCCAAGCTGGCGCCGTTGATGCGCAAATACAATGTGCTGAAGCACTATGAGAGCGACGATCTGGGCGAGATCGATGCGCTGGCACGCGGGTTCTACGAGGGCTGGGATTTCCTCAATCCGGTGCGGGACTGAGGCGTTGGGTCACGGGACGCTGGTAACGGGTCCCGACTGCGCCTAGATTTCTGTCAACGCAAGCAAAAGGACAAGGCCGATGAGCTATTCCCTGAACCGCACCTTCCCCGGCGCCTCGATGGAAGATATCGACGCCCGCACCCGCGCCGCCCTTGCCGATCAGGGCTTCGGCATCCTGACCGAGATCGACGTCAAAGCGACACTGAAAAAGAAGATCGACGTCGACATGGAGCCCTACACGATCCTCGGCGCCTGCAATCCGAAGATGGCCAATCAGGCGATCCAGCTGGAGCCGCGTATCGGGACCATGCTGCCCTGCAATGTGCTGGTGCGCCAGGTCGAGGGCGGGATCGAGGTCAGCGCGGTGGACCCGCTGGCCTCCTTTTCGGCGATCGGCAATCCGAAGCTCGAGGATATTGCCGGGCAGGTGAAGGGGATGCTGGAAAAGGCGCTGGCCGCGATCTGAAAAGCAAGGCGCTTTCGAAGCCACCTTGCGTCGTAGTCACTTCCCTTCGATCCGCCAGGCGACGAACATCAGCGCGCCCGCGATCAGCAACAGGACCCAACCCGGCGCCAGCGGGGTCAGGCGGATGTCGTTGACCTGATAGGCCTCGCGGCGGGTCAGGCCAATCCAGTTGCGGCCTGATGTCACCCTTCCCTCCGCGACGCGGCGGATATCCGGGGTGCCGAGTTCAGCCACGCGCAGGATGCCGCCGCCGGTGGCGTCGGCAAGCGGTTCCAGGATGTCGCCGGTCGAGATCGGGTTTTCGAATTCCTTCGGGGCCGCCGGGCCTAGCGCCGTCACGCTTTCCTTGTCCCCATCCGATAGCCGGTAGATGCCGTTCTCGGTCCCTTCGAACCGCGCCTGCCATTCGCCTGGCGTGGTCTGGGTCAATGGCAGGATCATTTCCTCGCCTGAAGGTGTCACGACCCGCAGATCGCCCGCCGCCTCGCCCAGCGAGCGCCGCGTCACCGTGACATTGGCTCCGTCCGGCTCGGCGACCAGCACTTCCTCTTCCAGCTCCGGTTCCTTCATCAGCCAGTGCGCCAGCCGACGCAGCAGTTCCGATTGCGGCCCCCCGCCCTCATAGCCGCGAGACCACAGCCAGGCGTGGTCCGAGGCGAGCATCGCGATCCGCCCCTCGCCCGGCCGGTCCAGCACCAGCAGCGGCCGACCTTCGGGGCCTTCCATGATCGAATTCCCGCCGGTCTCGGTCATCTCGATCAACCGGAACCAGCGGCCCCAGCCCGGGGTGCCGTCCTCGGCGGTCGGGTGCGGGGCGAAGTCCGTCAGGCCCTTGGTCACTGGGTGGCGTTCACCGATTTCCGACACGCGGGGGTAGTAGCCTTCCTCGATCACCTGCGCGGTGGGTTCGGCGGGCAGCACGTCGCGCAAGGGGGTGCGGTAAAGGCTTTCAGCCCCGGCAAAGGCCGGACCCGAAGCGATCAGCAGCGCCCCGCCGTCGCGGACATAGCGAGCGATGTTTTCGAGATAGAGGGTCGGCAGCACACCGCGGCGGCGGTAGCGGTCGAAGATGATGAGGTCAAACTCGTCGACCTTGTCCATGAACAGCTCACGGGTCGGGAAGGCGATGAGCGACAGTTCGAACACCGGGACGCCGTCCTGTTTCTCCGGCGGCCTCAGAATGGTGAAATGCACCAGATCGACCGAACTGTCGGCCTTCAGCAGGTTCCGCCAGGTCCGCTCGCCCGCATAGGGCTCGCCCGACACCAGCAACACCCGCAGCCGGTCGCGGATGCCATTGATCGACACGATGGCCGAATTGTTGCGCTCGGTGAGTTCGCCTTCCGCCGGGTCCAGCGACAATTGCAGGACGTTCATGCCGCCCCGGGCCAGTTCCAGCGGGATGGTGACCGTTTCGCCGGTCGGAACCTGAAAGGAAATCGGGTCCTCGCCGTTGACCGAGATATACAGCGGCGCCTGTCCCAGCGCACTATCAGGGGCGTTGCCCAAGGCCTCGACGCGCAGCGTCAGTTCGACCGGCTCGCCGACGATGGCGAAGGCGGGGGCGGTCTCGATGACCAGGCGACGGTCCCATTCGCTGGCGCGGCCGGTCAGGACGACATGCACGGGCGCGTCGAAACTGGGGGCAATCTCAGGGTCGTGAACCTGCCCGTCGGTGACGAGGATCGCCCCGGCGATGCGGTCGGGGGAAACCTCGGAGGCGGCCTCGGCCAGGGCGGTCATCAGTCGGGTACCGCGCTCGCGATCCTCGCCTTCGGCGTCGGTGACGCGGATGGTGACGGTTTCGACCGGCGTCGGAGAGATGCGCAGCGCTTCGAGCGCGGCGGTGATTTCAGCCTCGGTCTCGGCGCGCTGGGAGGGGCGAATGTCGATGTTCTGGGAGGCGGTCTCGTCGAAGACGAGAAAGGCGATATCCGGCAGATAATCGCGGTCCTCCTGCCGCCACGAGGGGTTGGCGAGCGCCAGCAGCAGGATCGCGGCGGCGATGGCACGCAGCCACCAGCCCTGCAGGCCCCGCCAGAACGCCAGCGCCGTGGCAGTGGCCAGAAGGACGGCAAAGCTGGCCAGAAGCGTCCACGAGATGTCGGGCGAGAAGGAAAGCGACTGGATCACTGGCCGAGCCTTTCCAGAAGCGCCGGAACGTGGACCTGATCCGATTTATAATTGCCGGTCATCACATGCATGATGAGGTTGACCCCGAAACGGTAGGCAAACTCGCGCTGCCGCTGCCCCGCCGTGCCGCGCCCCACCGGGAACATCGGCCCGCCGCCTGCATCCACCGCCCAGGCCGAGGCCCAGTCGTTGCCGCCGATGACCACCGGCGTGACACCGTCATTGAGGTTGCGGAAAGGCAGGCCCTCGATCTCTTCGGCTTCGGGGGCGGCTTCGACCCAGAGCTCGGTGGAGGTGTAGCGGCCCGGGAAATCCTGGATCAGGTAGAAAGTCCGCGTCAGCACATGGTCGATGGGCGCGCGTTCCAGGGGCGGAATATCCAGCTTCTCGGCGATCCGCTGCAGCATCCGGCCGTTGGGGGTGCCCGAGCCGATATTGCCCAGATTGGAATCGCGCGTGTCGAAAAGGATCATGCCGCCAGAGCGGAGGTATTCGTTGAGCTTCGCGTAAGCCTCGTCCGATGGCAGGCTCTGCTGTTCGGTAACCGGCCAGTAGAGGAAGGGGAAGAACGCAAGCTCGTCCTCTTCGAGGTCCACGGCAACGGGCGCGTCGGGCTCGACGGCGGTCCGGCGGTTGAGGATCAGGGTGAGGCCGGTCAGCCCGGCCTCGGAGATCTCGTCAACGCGGGCGTCGCCGGTTCGCACATAGGCTAGCACCGTGGCATTGGCGGCATAAATCGCCAGCCGGTCGTCGGCCAGCGGGTCCTCCTGCGCCTCGGGCGCGCCGGGAAGGGTCAGAAGGGCGGCCAGAAGCACGGGCGCGACCCGGCCCAGACGCGGGCCGGTCAGGCGTCCGGCGACGAAGAGGGTGGCGAGGATGTCGAGGGTCAGAAGGGCAAGGGCAAGCATGATGAGATAGGGACGCAGCGAGGTCTCGCGGACCACCCCCATGGTCTCGACGGTGATGCCGAGGGGAAGCGCGGCCAAGGGCGCGAGACTGTCGCCGGGGCGGAAAAGGTTCAGCGCGATGCGGCGTTCCCCGGCTTCGTAGAGGCCGGGTGGCAGATCGGGGCCGGGGCGGCTTGAGACAAGATCGGCGCCATCGACCCCGGCCAGCAGGCCCGGTTCCTGAAGCGCGCCGTAACCGTCGAGCACGGCAACAGGGGTCCATGTCTGGCCCTCAAGCTCTTCGGCCTCGGGCGTGGTCGAACGGGTCGAGATGGCGAGGCGTTCAAGCATCTGCACGAACAGGCCCGACAGCGGCAGCGAGGACCATTCAGCATTGGCGGTGACGTGGAAGAGGACGACGCGGCCCTCGCCGAGATTGCGGCCCGTCACGAGGGGGGTGCCGTCTTCGAGGGCGGCCATGACCCGCTCCGGGAGGTTGGGATCGGGCTGGGCCATGACCTGCGTGGTGATATCGACCTCGCCGGGGACCGGCAGCCCGAAGAAGGGGCTCGATTCCGGGAAGGGCCGCAGCGCCTTGGGATCGCCCCAGGACATCGCCCCGCCCACATTGCGCCCACCGGCACGCAGGCGAACGGGCAGCAGAGGATCTTCCTCAAGCTGGCCCTCGCCGGACTGCGCCAGACGCGGCCCGGCAAAGCGGACGAGCAACCCGCCGCCCTCGATCCACTCGGTTAGCCGGTCGCGCTCGGTGGCGGTCAGGGTGCCGACATCGGCGAAAATGACCACATCCGGGGCGGCGTTGAGAATGTCTTCAAGCGGCGCTTCGATCAGGTCCGCCGACGGGGCCAGCGCCTTGCGGAGATAATGCAACGGCGCGACCAGCTGCGTGCCCTCCCGCGCCTGCCGCCCGGCAATCAGGCCGACCTTGCGGCGCTGGAGACCGTCATCGGTAATCGCCACCGCCCCCGCCGAGCGCACCTGCGGCAACGAAATGCGGGTGATGCGGTTGCGAAGTTCCAGCGGCAGATCGAATTCGATCTCGGCAGAGGTCGCGTCGGGCTCGAAAATGGCCCGCGCCTCGCCGAGCTTGCGCTCGATCCCCTGCGGATCCGGGCCAATGGCCGAGACGGCGAGCGATGGCAGCGGCTTGGTGTCGGGACGCAGCGCTTCGATCCGGACAGCGCCTTCCTCGAAACGGGGGGCGGTCAGCGCGACGATGGGCGCGTCGCCCCTGATGACGGTGACCGGGCCTTGCGCTTGCAGTTCGGCAAGGAAACTCGGGTCGCCCTGGGCCTCCAGATTGTCGGTCAGCCAGACGGTCGAGAAGCCATCGGTCTCGATGCCGTTCAGCCAGGTGGCAAAACCCTCGCGGTCCGGCGCCCAGGCGCGGGGGGCGAAGCCCTGCAAACGGGTCTGCCAGTCGGCAGCGTCGCGGAAAGGAATAGTGCCCTCCGGCGGCGGCGTCTCGGCCAGCGAGAGCACGGCAGAGGGGCGGCCGGAACGGGCGGCCTGGTCGAGCAACTCGTCAACCCGGTCCATGCGGTCGGCCCAGTCCGGGGCCGAAGCCCAGCCACCGTCGATGAGGACCAGCAGCGGGCCGGAGCCCTGATTGCGGAGTTGCGGATTCAGGATCGGGTTGGCGAAGGCGAGGATGGCGGCGGCAAGCGCGATCATCCTGAGCAGCAGCAGCCACCACGGGGTGCGATCCGGCGTGCGCTCGGGGTCTTCGAGGCCAAGCAGCAGCCGGACACCTGGGAAGGGCTTGCGCTCGGGCGACGGGGGAACGGCGCGCAGCAGCCACCAGAGGATCGGCAGCGCAATAAGGGCCGTGAGGACCAGAGGCGTCAGGAAAGCGATGGGGCCAAGGGTGAACATCAGAGCTGTTCTCCGATGCCCATGTAGAGCCAGAGCAGCGCCTTGCGGGGGCTTTCCGAGGTGCGGTGGATGAGGAAGCGCCAGCCGGTGCGCCGTGCCATGAGGCGCAGCGCTTCACGGCGGTCCTCAAGGCGGTCCTGATAGGCCTCCTTCAGGGCGCGGGCGCGCTGGGTCTCGTAGCGCAGCTTGCCGCCCATGCTCTCGAAGATGGTGCGGCCATCGAAGGGGAAGGCCTCTTCGCTGTCGTCGACGATCTGCACGAGACAGCCCGAGACATTGCGGTCGGCGGCATGCGACAGGGCGGGCAGGACGCTGTCGGCCTCACCGAGGAAATCCGACAG
Source organism: Paracoccaceae bacterium (assembly GCA_050299335.1). Lineage (GTDB taxonomy): Bacteria > Pseudomonadota > Alphaproteobacteria > Rhodobacterales > Rhodobacteraceae > JBNKVT01. The sequence continues at coordinate 41,711 of JBNKVT010000001.1, forward strand.
GAACACCGCCTTGCCGCCGGGGGTCAGGTTGCCCTGCGGCGGCTCGCCGTAATCGGGGCGGTCCTCGCGGTGATGGGCAAGGATGAGGGCCATGCGGCGCAGCTGAGTTTCGCCCGAACGCGGCGGCTCGGCCTCGGTGCCGAGCAATGAAATCCGCTCGCCGGACTGGGCCAGCAGGTAGGACAGCGCCATCGCCAGCAGATTGGCCCGCTGCGCCTTGGTGCGGGGGGCTGCTGCGGACTTGTAGTCCATCGACAGGGCGTCATCGGCCCAGATGGAGACGGTCTGGGCCGCTTCCCATTCCATCTCGCGGATATAAAGCCGATCCGACCGGGCCGAACGCCGCCAGTCCACCTGCGTCTGCACGTCGCCGGGGATGGCGCGGCGGTATTGCCAGAAATTCTCGCCAGGGCCCGAGCGACGGCGACCATGCTCGCCCATCATCACCGTCGAGGCGAGGCGCTGGGCCTCAGCCAGCAAAGGCGGCAGGGCGCCGGCGACTTTTTCAGCGTCGCGGCGAAGCCAGATGGCTTCCTGGGTTTCGGCGCTGCCTGGGCTCAAGCCGCCGCCTCCTGACCGGTGGTCCGGTCGACGAGGCGGGCGATCAGGGCGTTGAGGGTCTGGCCCTCGGCGCGGGCAGCGAAGCCGAGCGCCATGCGGTGTTCGAGGACAGGGCGGGCCATGGCGGCGACATCTTCCGGAGACGGCGCGAGGCGGCCATCCATCAGCGCATGGGCGCGGGTGGTCATCATCAGCGCCTGGGCGGCGCGGGGGCCGGGGCCCCAGATGACCGTGCTGTTGATTTCTTCAAAGGCATCCGCCGTGCCTGGACGAGCGGCGCGGACCAGATCGAGGATCATCTCGACGATGCTCTCGCCGACCGGCATGCGGCGGATCAGCCGCTGGGCGGCGATCAGCGACGGGGCGTCAAAGACCGGTTCGGCCTGGGCATCCTCGATGCCGGTGGTGGCCAGCATGATCTCGCGCTCGGCATCGCGGTCGGGATAGTCGACGTCGATCTGGACCAGGAAACGGTCAAGCTGGGCCTCGGGCAGCGGATAGGTGCCTTCCTGCTCGATCGGGTTCTGAGTTGCCAGCACATGGAACGGCTCGGCGAGGTCGCGGCGCTGGCCGGCGATGGAGACGTGTTTCTCCTGCATGGCCTGCAACAGGGCCGACTGGGTGCGGGGGGAGGCGCGGTTGATCTCGTCGGCCATCAGCAGCTGGCAGAAGATCGGGCCTTCGATGAACTTGAAGGTTCGCGAGCCGTCGGCACCGGTCTCCAGCACCTCCGCGCCAAGGATGTCGGACGGCATCAAGTCGGGGGTGAACTGGATGCGGTTCGACTGCAGACCCATGACGGTGCCGAGGGCCTCGACGAGGCGGGTTTTCGCCAGACCCGGCACCCCGACCAGCAACCCGTGGCCGCCGCAGAGCAGCGAGATCAGGGTGAGATCGACGACCTTTTCCTGGCCGATGACACGGCGGCCGACCATCTCGCGGGCGCGGGCCAGTGCCTCGCCAGTCTGTTCCATCTCGGTGACGAGGTCGTCGGCGTCGGTCATTGATGCTATCCTTCGGGCAGGGGGAATCCGTTGCGTCGCTTCGCTCATAACTTATAGGGTTTGGGCAGCTACGCAAACTCCCCGGATGAGAAACGAGGCGGAATGTGGTGTCCAGTCAGGAAAAAGTGATCCCCGATGCCGGGACCTTGGCGAATGCCGCGAAGAAGGCGGCGAAAAAGGGCCCGCCGCCGGTGCATTTGTGGGATCCGGAGTTCTGCGGCGACCTGGATATGCGGATCGCAAGGGACGGGACCTGGTTCTATCTCGGCACCCCGATTGGCCGGAAGCCGCTGGTAAAGCTCTTCGCGTCGATCATCCGCAAGGACGGGGAGGACTATTTTCTGGTCACGCCGGTCGAGAAAGTGGGCATCACGGTCGAGGACGCGCCCTTCGTCGCGGTGGATTTTGAGGCAAGGGGCACAGGGACCGATCAGGTGCTGCGCTTCGTGACCAATGTCGAGGACGAGGTCGCGGCGGGACCGGAGCATCCGATCCGGGTCGAGACCGATGCCGAGACCGGCGAACCGTCGCCCTATGTGCTGGTGCGGCGCAATCTGGAGGCGCTGATCGACCGCAAGAGCTTTTACCGCCTTGTGGACCTGGGCGAAATGGAGGAGGTGGACGGCGCGCGGTGGTTCGGCCTCTGGTCCGGAGGCACGTTTTTCCCGATCACACCGGAAGCCGAGCTTTGACACCGGCGGCATCGGCTTTTCCCAATAGGCAGCGCTCCCGCCCGTCACCTTCGCCCCCTTCGGGGCCTCGGCTCCCGTTGGGCCCGGTCGCCGTGGCTGCGCCACGGGCTCTCGGGATCGTGGAGGCTGCCTGTTGACGGGCGAATGTGGCGGGTCCTAGAGTGGGGGCAAGGGGTCGCGAACGCCCCGTGAGGCGTCAGCCCAAGTTTCGCATCCTTGGAACCTGTGAGAGGGAGGATGCGCGATGCCATCTCCAACAGAAATTTCCGTGGCCCAACTGATGCGGCTGATCGGTTCGCCGGAAGCACCGGTGTTGATCTCGACCTGCGATGACGACGATTTCGCCGCAGACCCGGTGTTCCTTCCCGGTGCCTTCGCCCACCCTTTTGGAGCTATCGAGGCGCTGGTGCCGCAGCTGTCGGGTCAGCGCGTGGTGGTTTACTGCAAGAAGGGCGGGAAGCTGTCGCAAGGGGCGGCGGCGCTACTGCGTTGTCACGGGATCGCGGCCGAGACGCTGGAGGGCGGAATCCTGGCTTGGCGGGAGGCGGGCGGCCCGCTGGTTCCGGCGGCGGCGATCCCCGAGCCGCGTCCGACGACATGGGTCACCCGGCACCGGCCCAAGATCGACCGCATTGCCTGCCCCTGGCTGATCCGGCGCTTCGTCGATCCGCAGGCGCGGTTCCTGTTCGTCGCCCCTTCCGAAGTGCTGCTGGTGGTCGAGAGCTTCGGCGCCGTGCCCTTCGATGTCGAGGATGTCTTCTGGTCCCACCGCGCCGGGAATTGCAGCTTTGACACCATGATCGAGGAATTTCACCTCACCTCGGACCCTCTCGCCCGGCTGGCGGCGATCGTGCGGGGGGCGGACACCGACCGGCTGGACCTCGCACCCGAGGCGGCGGGGCTGCTGGCGGTCTCGCTCGGCCTGTCACGGATGTTTCGCGACGACCTGGCGCAGCTCGAGGCCGGGATGGTGATCTATGACGCGCTCTACCGGTGGTGCCGGGATGCGAGAGATGAAGGACATAACTGGCCTGGAATGCGGGGGTAACATGGTGGAGATCGAAGCGAAGCCCGCTCCGTCGCTGGCGGAGGCGGCACGGGTCTGGGGGCGGATCGGCTGCCTGAGTTTCGGGGGGCCGGCGGCGCAGATAGCCCTCATGCACCGCGATATGGTCGAGGAGCGGGGCTGGCTGAGCGAAAAGCAATTCTTGGGCGCCCTGTCCTTCTGCATGCTCTTGCCGGGGCCGGAGGCGATGCAGCTGGCGACCTATGCCGGGTGGCGGATGCATGGGGTAAGGGGCGGGCTGATCGCGGGGCTCCTGTTCGTGCTACCCGGTGCGGCGGTGGTACTGGCGCTGGCGATGATCTATGCCGCGTTCGGACAGGTGCCGCTGGTGGCGGCAGTGTTTACCGGCGTCAAGTCGGCGGTGCTGGTGGTCGTGATCGAGGCGCTGCTCAGGGTCGCGAAACGGGCGCTTGACGGGGCGGAACATTGGGTGATCGCGGGACTTGCCTTTGTCGCCATCTTCTTCTTTTCGCTGCCGTTTCCGGTGCTGATCCTCGCGGTTGGGCTGTATGGGCTGCTGACCGGGGAACGGTCGGAGGATGCCGCCGCGCCGGTGAGGATCCCGCTCGGGCGGACCATCGGGACCGTGGTCCTGTGGCTGGCGATCTGGTGGGGTCCGTTGCTGGCGCTGGGACTGTCAGGGGCGCCGCCGATCCTGGGCGAAATCGGGCAGTTCTTCTCGAAACTGGCGGTGGTGACCTTCGGCGGGGCCTATGCGGTGCTGGCCTATATGGCCCAGGACGTGGTGACGGCCAAGGGCTGGCTGGAGGCGGGCGAGATGCTTGACGGGCTGGGACTGGCCGAAACCACCCCGGGGCCGCTGATCCTGGTGACGGAGTTCACCGGATACCTCGCCGCCTTCCGGCAGGGCGGGGTCTGGCTGGGACTGGCCGGGGCGGCGGTGACGCTCTGGGCGACGTTTGCCCCGTGTTTCCTGTGGATCTTCGCCTTCAGCCCGTATGTGGAGCGCCTTTCCGAAAGCCCGCGGCTGAAATCGGCGCTGGGCGCAATCACGGCGGCGGTAGTCGGGGTGATCGGCAACCTGTCGGTCTGGTTCGCCCTGCATGTGCTGTTCGGCACGGTGACGCGGGTCGCACCGGGACCGCTGGTGCTGTGGGTGCCCGAGATCGCCAGCCTCGACTGGCTGGTGCTGGGTCTGATGCTGGCAAGCGGGTACCTGCTGCTTCGGCGGCATTGGGGCGTCTCGGCGGTGCTGGGCGTGGCGGGCCTGGGCGGGGCGCTGGCCGGTATCATCCTTCCGGCCTGAATGGCAGGGCACGGTGCCGCGCCCTGCCTGTCCAGATCGTCGGTGGGAAGGGCCTCAGACCTCGCGGGGCGGAATGTTGACGGCTTTTTGCGAGGCGGGCCGGTCCTCGCAGCGCTTCACCCAGTCCCGGACCCGGGGAAAAGCGTCGGTGCCGACGAGCTCGCCCGCACCGTAGAACCCGTCAATGGTGCGGACCCAGGGCCAGAGGGCGATATCGGCGATGGAATAGCCCCAGTCGAGGATGTGGTCGCGACCGTCCAGCCGCGCCTCCATGACGCCGAAAAGCCGGCGGGTCTCGTTCACATAGCGATCGCGGGCGCGCTTGTCCTCGATATCGGCCCCGGCGAACTTGTGGAAGAAGCCGAGCTGCCCGAACATCGGCCCGACCCCGCCCATCTGGAACATCAGCCACTGCAGCGCCTCGGATTTGCCGCGCGCATCGGTCGGTGCCAGAAGACCGGTCTTTTCAGAGAGATAGACGAGAATGGCACCGCTTTCGAATAGGCCGATGGGTTTGCCATCCGGGCCGTCGGGATCGAGAATTGCCGGGATCTTGTTGTTGGGGCTCAGCGCGATGAATTCCGGCGCCATCTGGTCATTGTCCATGATCGAGATGCGGTGGGCGTCGTAAGGAAGCCCGGTTTCCTCGAGAGCCGCCGAGACCTTGATGCCGTTCGGGGTCGGAAAGGAATAGAGCTGGATACGGTCGGGATGGGCGGGTGTCCATCGTGTGGTGATCGGGAATGCGGATAGATCGGCCATGAATGTCCCTCCGGAATGGTGTTTCTCCCAAAACCTAATTGACCGGGGTCGAGAGACAATCCGACCAAATGCGAACAGCCTGTTGCGGGACGGAAACAGCAGCCAGATGTCGGGACCGTCCACCGCTCTCGGACTTGCGGTCCGACCGGATTTGCCTAGGCTGGATCCTGAAGAGCGTTTCATCCGCAGCAAAGGGGGCAGGGCATGATCCAGGAATTTAAGTTGTTCATCGCCAAGGGCAATGTCATGGACATGGCCGTCGGCATCATCATCGGTGCGGCTTTTACCGCAATCGTCACCTCGCTGGTCGGCGATCTGATTCAGCCGATCATCGGGCTGATCCTCGGCGGGATCGACTTCTCGAACTATTTCATCACCCTCGATGGTGGGGAATACGCCACCCTCGCCTCGGCCCAGGAAGCCGGGGCCGCGACCTTCAATTACGGCAATTTCATCACCGCGCTGATCAATTTCCTGATCATCGCCTGGGTGGTGTTCCTGCTGGTCAAGGCGGTGAACCGGGTGAAGGACGCCGCCGAAGGACCGCAGGAGGAGGAAGCCCCCGAAGACCCGCCCGCCCCGACCGATGTCGAACTGCTGGCCGAGATCCGCGATCTTCTGAAGACCCGCGCCTGAGGGCGCTGCGCCAGCCGATAGCGCCAACCGGAGGGCCTGACGGCCCGACACATAGGAATGCGGCGGCCGACAGGCTGCCGCGCCGTTTCTTTCAGGAAGACGCGCTCAGACCTTCGGCCGCGTCATCTGGAACAGCGTATCGACGGCGCAATAATCCATGTATCCAAGCCGGGCCACGATCCCGAACGCGGTCACGTCGAAAATACCGTCCTTCAGCACCGCCTCGTCGATATGGACACCGACCACCTCGCCGATCACCATCTTCTGGCCATCGGCGGGCAGGTCGATCACCTTCCAGAGGCGACATTCCAGCGAAGCCGGCGCCGCCGCCACCCGGGGCGGTTTCACGATCTCTGAGGGCGCCTTTTCGAGCCCCGCCGCCTCGAACTCATCGACATCGGCCGGGTAGTTTCCCGAACTCTGGTTCATCTGCGCGGCCAGCGCTTCGGACACGACGTTGCAGACGAACTCGCCGGTCTCGCGGATGCCCGCCACCGCGTCCTTGGTATCGCCGCGATCCGCCTTGGCACCGGAGGAGGAAAACATCACCAGAGGCGGATTGTCGGCAATGGCGTTGAAAAAGGAATAGGGGGCGAGATTGACCCGTCCCGCCCCGTCCAGGGACGAAATCCAGCCGATCGGGCGCGGCGAGACGATCGCCTTGAATGGGTTATGGGGCAGGCCGTGGTCGTCTGTTCCGGGCCGATAAAACATCTTCGCCTCCATTTTGCTTTGCCTCTGTCTAAGGGCCATGCTAGGGCGAAGTCGAGGATAATGCGGGAAAAGGGCGTGGAAACATGGTGTTCGCGATGACGCGCCGACGGGCACGACGAGGGGTCTGATCCCGCCGTCGCTTGCCCCTGCCCTGCCTGCTTCCGGAGCTTGCATGTTCCGCTTCCACCAAGAACACCCCGAAGACGACTACGAGGTCGAATATCTCTTCGACCATTGCTTCGCCCCGGGCCGCACCGCGCTCAGTTCCTACCGGTTGCGCGACGATGTCCCGCCCGTCGCCGATTTGTGCCTCACTGCCCGCGACGCCTATGACACCCTGGCCGCCGCCATCCGCTACTGGCCGGTGCGCATCGGTCCGGCAGGGGACCCGGCCCTCCTGCTCGGCCCTGTCGCCGTTCACCCGACCCACCAGGGCGAGGGTCTGGGGGCTGAACTGATCGCCTCGTCGCTGCACCGGGCCGCCGAGACGGGCTGGACACGGGTGCTGCTGGTCGGTGACGAACCCTATTACCGCCGCTTCGGCTTTACCCGCGCGCTGACCCGGCACCTGCGCTTTCCGCCCCCGACCAACCCCGACCGGTTCCTGGGACGCGCGCTAAAGGAGGGCGCGTTCGAGGGAGTCCGGGGCACGGTCCGGAAATGGACACAAGGACCGGTTGCGCGCTCGCCCAAACGTTGAAATCCTTCCGATTGACACGGAACCGCGTCTTGCCTCCCGCCGCTTCGGCCTCTGGCCAACCCCCGGGCTGGACGAGGCTGCCATGGTGGCGGACGGAAGGGCGGCGCGCTTGGGTTATTCCGCCGCCACTTTCGGTTCCATGCCCTGCAGGATCGCCCGAAGCTCCGGTCGGCAGGAGCCGCAATTGGTGCCGGCCTGGATGGCGGCACCGATCTCTTCGACCGAGGTGAGGCCACGGGTCTCGATGGCCGAAACGATGGTGTTGATCCCGATATTGAAGCAGGAACAGACCGTCGCCCCCTGATCCGGGCGGTCGGAACCGGCGCGGCCGGCAAGGATGCTCAGCGCCGGGGGTTTACCGCTCAGAGCCTCGGACAGGAAGGCGCGAGAGGCGGCAACCGGTTCGGGGGCGATGAAGATGGCGCCGGCGAGGTGCTTGCCATCGTAGAACGCGATCCTGGTCTGGGCGTGGGCGGCGTCGGTATAGGTGACAGCCTCGGCCTTGCCGATATTCAGCAGCGCCCTTGCCCGGACTTCCCAGTCATCGGGGGTGTTGAGCCCGGCAAGCTCGATCCGGTAGCCCATCTCCGTCCGCGCCATCGCCCAGTATCCGGCCTCGCGGGATGGCCTGTTGCGGGTGACGGCGAAAGCGTACCAGGAGGGCTGGAAAAGCCGCATCGACACGGCGGTGCGCTTCAGTTCCGGCTGGCCGGAAACGGGATCGGTCTCCGCCGCCATCACCGCATCGACGCGGCCCTTCGAGGTCCATTGCCCGGTCCAGTGCATCGGCGCGAACAGCACGCCCTTCGGCGTCCGGTCGGTGATCTTCGCCCGTGCCACCATGCCGCCATGGGGGCTGTCGATCGAGACGAGATCGGCATCCACGATCGAGCGGGCGGCGGCGTCCCGGGGATGAATCTCGACATAGGGCTCGGAGATATGCTGCGACAGCCGCTGGGACTTCGCCGTCCGGGTCATGGTGTGCCAGTGGTCGCGGACCCGGCCGGTGTTCAGGATCAGGTCGTGGGTATCGGTCACCTGATTGACGCTGCGGCGCGGGATCAGCGGCAACATCCTTGCCTTGCCGTCGGGAGTGTGGAACCTGCCGTCGGTGAACAGGCGCCCTCCGGCGACCTTGTCGGTGACCGGCCACTGGACCGGAGGCAGTGCGTCATAGGCGGCGCGGTCGAGGTCGGCGAGGCCGGAAAGCTTCAGGTCGCGATCAAAGCTCTCGGCCCGCGTGGTCAGCGCCGCGTATTCGGCGAAGATTTCGTCCGGTCCCGAGTAAGAGAACGCCGCTTCCCAACCCATGCGCCCCGCGACATCGCAGATGATCCGCCAGTCGGGCCGCGCCTCGCCGGGGGCCGGAAGGAAGGCGCGCTGGCGCGAGATGCGGCGTTCGGAATTGGTGACGGTGCCGTCCTTCTCGCCCCAGCCGGTGGCCGGCAGCAGGACATCGGCCAACACGGTCGTGTCGGTCTCGGCCATCATGTCGGAAACGACGGTGAATGCGCAGGCCTTCATCGCCTCGGCGACATGGTCGGCCCGCGGCATCGACACGGCGGGATTGGTACACATGACCCACAGCGCCTTGATCTGGCCGCTGGCGCACGCATCGAAAAGGTCGACGGCCTTGAGGCCCGGTTCGGTCGGGATGGTCGGCGACTGCCAAAAACCCTGCACGAGGGCGCGGTGCTCGGCGCTCTCGATATCGAGATGCGAGGCGAGCATGTTGGCCAGCCCCCCAACCTCGCGCCCGCCCATGGCGTTTGGCTGGCCGGTGACCGAGAACGGCCCCATGCCGGGCCTGCCGATGCGGCCAGTTGCCAGGTGGCAATTGATGATGGCATTGACCTTGTCGGTACCGTCCGAGGACTGGTTGACCCCTTGGGAATAGATGGTGACCACCTTTTTCGTGGCGGCAAAGAGCTTGTAGAACGCGTCGATTTCGGCAAGGGGGACCTGGCAGATGTCAGAGACGGTCTCGCGGGTTGCGGATCGGGCGGCGGCGAGGCTTTCGGAATAGCCAGAGACATGTGCGGCGACATAGCGCTCGTCCACCGCGCCATTGGCGGCGAGATAGGCAAGAAGGCCGTTGAACAAGGTGACGTCCGACCCAGGTGCTATCCCGAGATGGATATCGGCCATGTCCGAGGTCGCGGTGCGGCGCGGGTCGATATTGACCACGCTCAGCGGGCGTTTCTCCTTGGCTGCCATGATCCGCTGATGCAGCACCGGGTGGCACCAGGCGAGGTTGGAACCGACCAGCACGACCAGATCCGCCTGCTCCAGGTCCTCGTAGGTGCCCGGCACGGTATCGGTCCCGAAGGCGCGCTTGTGACCGGCCACCGACGAAGCCATGCACAGCCGCGAATTGGTGTCGATATTGGCCGAGCCGATGAAACCCTTCATCAGCTTGTTGGCGACATAATAATCCTCAGTCAGGAACTGCCCCGAGACGTAGAAGGCCACGCTATCAGGCCCGTGCTGCTCGACGGCCGATCGGAAGCGGCTGGCGACGAGGTCGAGCGCATGATCCCAGCTGGCCTTGATGCCGCCGATCTGCGGGCTCAGCAGGCGGCCCTCGGTATCGAGGGTCTCGCCCAGCGCCGAGCCCTTGGAACAGAGCCGCCCGAAATTCGCCGGATGGTCAGGATCGCCCTTGATCCCCGCCCCTCCGCGCCCATCCGGCGTGGCCAGCACGCCGCAACCGACCCCGCAATAGGGGCAGGTGGTGCAGACGGGTTTGAAGGGCTTGCGCATGGGGCGACCTTTCGGATTACCAGGAATTGTAGGCGAGGTACTTGCCCGACATCTCGACCTTCACCCGGTCGCCCTTGGGGTTCTCGACCCTTGTCACCGACATGTCGAAATCGATGGCCGACATGATGCCATCGCCGAATTTCTCGTGGATCAGTGCCTTCAGGGTGGGGCCGTAAACGCCGACGATCTCGTAGAAACGGTAGATGCAGGGGTCGGTCGGCACGGTCTGTTCCCAGACCTTGGTCGGGCTCTCCTGCAGGACGATGGCCGCTTCCTGCGGCAGGCCGAGCACCTGGGTCAGCAGCGTGGCCTTGTCCTCGGGCATGGCGTTCATCCCCATCGCCGCCGAATGGGTCCAGACGGGCGACATGCCGATCTTTTCGGCGATGCCTTCCCAGGTCAGACCGCCCTGTTTCTTGGCGGTGAGGATCTGGGCGGTGACGTCTTCGCGGGTCAGGGACATGTGGGCTCTCCTTTATTGTCCGAGAATGTGCAGGGTGAGGGCGACGACGATCAGGGCCAGAAGCCCCGAGACCGTCTGCCAGAACCGCACCGGGTCGCGCTGGGCGAGCGGGACGAAGCCGGAGCGGTCGTAAACAGGGTTGGGTTTGCGCAGGTCGGTCGTGAACTCGCTGAGCTCGCCGTAGCGTTTGGCGGGGTCCGGGTGGACGGCGCGTCTCAGGGCCTCGTCAACCCAGAAGGGGATCTTCTCATCCAGCGTGGTCGCCCCGACATAGCGCAAGGCCGACTGCGCCTTCTCCGAAGTGGCCCGGGCGACGGTGGCGCCGTAGGGCAGCCGACCGGTCAGCAGCTCATAGGCAATGACCCCAAGCGAGAAGATATCCGAGCCGGTGCTGCCCTTGTAGCCGAGAAAATACTCAGGCGCGGCATATTGATGGGTGCCGAGAATTTCAGCCTTGTCGAGCGCCGGGGCGGCCTCGAGGATGCCCGCAACCTCGACCGCCCCGAAATCGATGATCTTCACGGTGCCGTTCCGGTCGATCATGATGTTCTCAGGTCTGAGGTCCTGATGCAGCATGTCCTTGCGATGGAAAGCCTGAAGCCCGCGCGCGATCTGATCGATGAGGTCACGGACGGTCTCGAGATCGGGCGACGGATTGTCGGTCATCCACTGCCGCAGGGTCCGGCCCTCCAGATACTCGGTGACGACATAAAGCGCCGAACGGTCCTCATGCGCCGGAGCGGGTTTCAGGACATGCGGCGAGTTCAGGCGGCGGGCGATCCATTCCTCCATGGCGAAACGGCGGAAGGCCGCCTCGTCGTCCTTCATGTCGGCGGAGGGGATTTTCAGGGCCACCGGGTCGCCGGTCTCAAGATCGGTGGCGTAGTAGATGTGGGAACGGTGCGAGCGGTGGATGGGCCGCTCGACCCGGTAGAGGTCGAGTTCAAAGGGCAGGCGCGGGATGGTGGCGGGCGGCAGGCTTCCGGCATCGGTGAGGATACCGGCGGCGTCCTTCGGCGGCAGGGTATCGACGCGCAGGATCTGGATTGTGAGGTTGTCTTCGGAGCCGTTTGCCAGCGCGGCCTCGGCTAGCGCCGCGGCGGCGGCTTCGGGGCCACGCTCGGCGATGGTGGCGGCGATGGCTTGCGGTGTCAGGTGCTCGTGGACGCCGTCAGTGGTCAGGACGAAGGTGGCACCGGGCTCCAGGGGGATGGCGCGGTAGTCAATCTCGACGGCGGGGGAAAGGCCGAGGGCGCGGCCAAGATAGTTTTCAACCGAGGACAGCACGACACGGTGATCGGTCGTGAGCTGTTCCAGCGTACCGCCGGAGACGCGCCAGACGCGGGCATCGCCGATATGGAAGACATGCGCGGTGCGGCCCTTCAGGATCAGGGCCGTGAAAGTGGCGACATGACCACGATTGAGGTCCTCGAGCGCGGTGTTCTGGGCGTGGAGCCAGGAATTGGTGGCGGCAATGACCCGCGAGGCGGCGGTCTTCACCGACCAGGCGTCGGAGGTGCAGTAATAGTCCGAGAGAAAACTCTTCACCGCCGTCTCCGAAGCGATCTGGCTGACCTCCGAAGACGAGATACCGTCGGAAATCGCCAAAGCCGCGCCCTTCAGCGTCAGCGCGCGGCCTTCGGGGATGATCGCACCGTGGAAGTCCTGGTTCACCGGCTTCCGCCCGGCAGCCGAATGCTGGCCGAGGGTGACGGAAAGCGTCGCGGTGGCAAGGTCCTTGGGCATCATCGGCATCCCGGGATGGCCCCGCCCTGGCATGGGCGGGGCCCGATGGGGTTATTCGGCGGCGACCGGCGCGGCGTTGCGCTTCGGTCCGGTGCGGTAATGGGTCGAATAGATCATCGCGCCGACGAAGGTCAGACCGCCGACGAGGTTGCCGATCACGGTCGGGATCTCGTTATAGGCGAAATAGTCGAACCAGGTGAACTCGCCGCCCAGCATGATTCCGCTCGGGAACAGGAACATGTTCACGATCGAATGCTCGAAGCCGAGATAGAAGAAGACCAGGATCGGCATCCACATCGCCATGATCTTGCCCGACACACTGGTCGACATCATCGCCGCGACGACACCGGTCGAGACCATCCAGTTGCACATCACCGCGCGGATGAAGAGGGTCAGCATGCCCCCCGCGCCGGCCGCGGCATAGCCCAGCGTCCGCGCCTCGCCGATATGGCCGATCCGCTGGCCGATCTCGTTCGGCTCCTGGGTGAAGCCCATGGTGAAGATGATCGCCATGAAGACCGCAGTGGTCATGGCCCCGGCGAAGTTGCCGACGAAGACCAGGCCCCAGTTGCGCAGGACGCCGTTCCAGGTACAGCCCGGCCGCTTGGCGATCACCGCGAGCGGCGCGAGGGTGAACACACCGGTCAGTAGGTCGAAGCCGAGCAGGTAAAGCATGCAGAACCCGACCGGGAACAGCATGGAAGCGACGAGGAAGTTGCCGGTATTGACGGCGATGGTGACCGCGAAGGCGGCGGCCAGCGCAAGGATCGCCCCGGCCATGTAGGCACGGATCAGGGTGTCCTTGGTGGACATGAAGATTTTCGATTCGCCCGCGTCGATCATTTTCGAAGCGAACTCTTGTGGAGCTACATAAGACATTGGGCTCGTTCCTTTGTTGATGCGCTTGTGCGCTTCTTAAACTGGCCTGACATCGTTGCCTGGCGTGTGTGGAAGGGCGGACGCCGTTGCCCGCCCGGGCTTAATTCCCTGAACGCGTTGAACTCATTGCGCTGCGATACTGTCCGAGAGCGCCTCGGCATCCAGCAGGATGCGGCCCTCCTCGACCCGCACCTTGAAGGTCCGCACCGATCCCTCATCCGCGCCCTGGGCAAGGCCGGTATTGAGATCGATCACCCAGTTATGCAGCGGGCAGGTTACCGAGGTTCCGTGCTGGATCCCCTGAGACAGCGGCCCGCCCTTGTGGGGGCAGCGATCGTCGAGGGCGAAAACCTCGTCGCGGTCGGTGCGAAAGACGGCGATGCAGCCGAAATGGGTCTTCACTAGGCGGGCGGCCTGCTGGGGGATATCCTCCAGGGCGCCGATATCGATGGCTTGGGTCATTCTGCGGCTACCTTTGTCAGATCGGCCATGGGGCTGAATTCATGGGCATCGCGGCCCTGCGCGCGTTCGGCCCATGGGTCCTTCTGGTGGAATTTCTGGGAATGGAAGAAGCGGTCGGCGAGGGCCTTGCGGTTCTCCGCGTTCTCGACCACCTGCTCCTTGACCCAGTCCAATCCGACCTTGGCGATCCACTTGTATGGCCGGTGCAGATACTGGGCGTTCTCGCGGTAAAGTTGGTAGAAGGCGGCGCAGTATTCCAGCGCCTCCTGCTCTGTCGCGACCTGGCACAAAAGATCGGTCTGCCGCACATCCATGCCCGCCGCACCGCCGACCATCAGCTGATAGCCTGAGTCCACGCAGACGACGCCGAAATCCTTGCAGGTCGCCTCCGCACAGTTCCTCGGACAGCCCGAAACCGCCAGCTTGAACTTATGCGGTGACCAGGCCCCCCAGAGCGCCTTTTCGATCTTGATGCCAAGACCGGTACTGTCCTGCGTCCCAAACCGGCAATGATCCTTGCCCACACAGGTCTTCACCGTCCTCAACCCCTTGGCATAGGCGTGGCCCGAAACCATCCCGGCGGCATTCAGATCGGCCCAGATCGCGGGAAGGTCCTCTTTCTTCACACCCAGAAGGTCGATGCGCTGGCCGCCGGTGACATGAACGGTGGGGACATTGTATTTCTCGGCCGCATCGGCAATCGCCCGCAGTTCATTGGGCGTGGTCATGCCGCCGAACATGCGCGGCACCACCGAATAGGTGCCGTCCTTCTGGATATTGGCGTGCACCCGCTCGTTGATGAACCGGCTCTGGGCGTGATCGACATATTCACCGGGCCATTCGCAGATCAGGTAATAGTTCAGCGCCGGACGGCAGCTCGCACAGCCGTTCGAGGTCTTCCACTGCAATTCCTGCATCACCGCCGGGATGGATTTCAGTTCCTTCATGCGGATCAGCTTGCGGACATCGTCATGGGAATGATCGGTGCATTTGCACATGCCTGCGGCCTCGGGCAGGACGAAATCGTCACCGAGGGTCAGCGCCACCACCTGCTCGGTCAGCCCCGCACAGGTCCCGCAGGAGGTCGAGGCCTTGGTCAGCGCCTTCACCGCATCGAGCGTGGTCGCGCCACCTTGGATGGCGGCAATGATCCTGCCCTTGGAAACGCCGTTGCAGCCGCAGATCTCCGCATCATCCGGCAAGGCTGCAACGGCCGCCATAGGGTCCAGCGCACCGCCACCGGCGAAATTCGGGCCGAATATGAGCGTGTCGCGGATCTCGGCGATATCCTCGCGGTCCTTGAGCAATTGCAGGAACCACGAGCCGTCGGCGGTATCGCCATACATGACGATGCCGATGATGCGGTTCTCCTCGATGACGAGGCGCTTGTAGATGCCGCGCGTGGCGTCGCGGTAGACGATCTCCTCGCGGCCCTCGCCTTCGGCAAAATCCCCGGCCGAGAACAGGTCGCAGCCGGTGACCTTGAGCTTGGTCGAGATTTCGACCGGCTTGAAGGTCTCGTGGAAGCCCAGCAGGTTCCGCGCCGCGACCTTGGCCATGTCATAGAGCGGGGCGACAAGCCCGTAGCAGACCTCGCGATGCTCGACGCACTCGCCGATGGCGAAAACCTCCGGATCGTCGGTCTTCATCTCGTCATTGACCAGCAGTCCGCGGTTGTATTTCAGGCCCGCAGCCTGTGCGAGGCCGAAATTCGGGCGGATGCCGACGGCCATGACCACCATGTCGGCGTCGATCCTGGTACCGTCGGCCAGTTCCACCGCCTCGACCTCTTCCTCGCCGAGAATGGCCTTGGTGTTGGCGTTGCAGCGGATATCGATGCCGCGCTTTTCCAGTTCGCGTTGCAGCAGATACCCGGCGGACTGGTCCAGCTGACGCTCCATCAGGTGGCCCATCAGGTGGATGACGGTGACTTTCATGCCTTGCGCGGACAAGCCGGCGGCGGCCTCGAGCCCAAGGAGGCCGCCGCCTATAACCACAGCGCGTCCGCCGGGTTTCCTGGCGTAGTCAAGCATACGATTGACGTCGCCAAGATCGCGATAGGCCATGACTCCGTCGAGGTCGCGGCCCGGGACCGGAATGATGAACGGGCTCGATCCGGTGGCAATGAGGAGCTTGTCATAGGGCGTCTCGCCCTGATCGGTGACGACGACCTTGCGCATGCGGTCGATCCGGTGGACCGGCTCACCGAAGCGGCAGGTCACACCATTGGCTTCGTACCAGTCGGCATCGTGGGTGACGATTTCCTCATAGGTCTTCTCGCCCGAGAGGACCGGCGACAGCATGATGCGGTTGTAGTTCCCCCGGGGCTCGGCCGAGAACAGCGTGATGTCGTAAAGCTCGTCATTGGCCTCGATGAGATGTTCCATCGCGCGGCCCGAGGCCATGCCGGCGCCGATGACGACAAGTTTCATACCCATGGGCGTGGGCTCCTTGTGGCTTGAGTTGGGCTCGTTGAGATTTCGAAACGGGACACCCGTAGGGTGCGTGATTTCACGCACCTTGCGTTCGGGAAACCGGCTGCGGCGGTGCCAGGTATCCTCAAGAGGAGGTGCGTGAAATCACGCACCCTACCGGTATGAGGAACGGCGGCCCGGGACATCACGCCGCATCCTTCCTGCTATGCCCGTGCTCGTAATCCTCCAGGAACTGCAGCACTTCGGCGCGGTAGGTGTAATAGTCGGGATGCTCCAGCAGCGCCTTGCGGGTGCGGGGGCGCGGCAGGTCCACGTCCATGATCTTGCCGATGGTCGCCCGCGGCCCGTTGGTCATCATCACCACCCGGTCGGACAGCAAAACCGCCTCGTCCACGTCATGGGTGACGCAGATCGCCGTGACCTTGGTCCGCGACCAGACCTCCATCAGCACTTCCTGCAATTCCCAGCGCGTCAGGCTGTCGAGCATCCCGAAGGGCTCGTCGAGCAAGAGCAGTTTCGGGCTGAGCGCAAAGGCCCGCGCAATGCCGACGCGTTGCTTCATGCCGTTCGACAGCTCGGAGGCCGCCTTGTCCATCGCATCCGCCAGCCCGACCCGTTCGAGATAGTACTCAACCACCTCCTGCCGCTCGGCCTGCGAGGCGCGCGGATAGACCTTGTCCACCCCGATGGCGACGTTTTCCTTCGCCGACAGCCACGGGAACAGGCTCGGCGCCTGAAAGACCACGGCGCGTTCGGGGTCGGCACCCTCGACATGCTTGCCGTCAAGGATGATCGCGCCGTTGGAGATTTCGTTCAGCCCGGCAGCCATTGTCAGGGCGGTGGACTTGCCGCAGCCCGAATGGCCGATGATCGAGATGAACTCGCCCTTGTTCATGGTCAGCTCGAAATTCTCCACCACGGTCAGCGGACCCTTCGGCGTGGGATAGACCTTGTCCACTTGGCTGAACTGCAGATACCGCTCGTCAAGGATGGTCTCCGACGCCTCGCGCACCGCCTTCGGCATCTGGTGGATGGCCGTGACATTGGGCAGGACGCGGGTGCCTCCCTCCTTGGTCTCGATGCCGATCTCCATCAGATACTGCGTCACCTCGGCCCGCAATTTCTTGAAGGCCGGGTCGGTATTCATCGCCGTCCGGTCGCGCGGACGCGGCAGGCTGACGGTGTATTCCGGCCCGAAAGTGGCGTTCGGCCCGGGGTTCAGCGGGATGATCCGGTCAGCCAGCAGGATCGCCTCGTCCACATCATTGGTGATGAGGATGATGGTCTTCTTCTCGATCTGGCTGATATGCTCGATCTCGTCCTGCAGATTGGCCCGCGTCAGAGCATCCAGCGCCGAAAGCGGCTCGTCCAGAAGCAGGACCTCCGGCTGCATCGCCAGCGCGCGCGCCACCGAGACGCGCTGGCGCATACCTCCCGAAAGCTCGGCCGGACGCCGGTCGGTGGCGTGCGACAGGCCGACCATATCGACATATTTCTTCACGATCCCGGCACGTTCGGCCTTCGACTTGCCCTTGTGGACCGCATCGACCGCGAGGCTGACATTGCCGTTGACGGTCAGCCATGGCATCAGCGAATAGGACTGGAACACCAGCCCCCGCTCCTGCCCCGGCCCGGTGATCTCCGTGCCGCGAAAAATCGCCGCCCCACTGTCGGGCATCTCCAGGCCCGCCAGCAGGTTCATCAGCGTGGTCTTGCCCGAGCCGGAAAACCCGACGATGGCGACGAATTCCCCCTCGACGACCTTCAGCGAGACGTTATCGAGGATACAGGTATCGCCGTAGGACTTGGTGACGTGATCGAGTTCGAGGATGCTCATGTCTTACCTCGTCGCCGAATAGGTGAACATCGACTGCAGCGCGTACATCAGCCTGTCGAGCATGTAGCCGATGATGCCGATGGTCAGCACCGCGACGATGATGCGGGCGAGAGAGTCCGACGAGCCGTTCTGGAACTCGTCCCAGACGAATTTCCCGAGCCCGGGGTTCTGGGCCAGCATTTCCGCTGCGATCAGCACCATCCAGCCGACCCCGAGCGACAGGCGCAGACCGGTGAAGATCAAGGGCAGGGCCGAGGGCAGCACCAGCTTGGTGATCTTGGTCCAGGTGCCCAATTTCAGCACCTTGCCGACATTGACGAGATCCTTGTCGATGGAGGCGACCCCAAGTGCTGTGTTGATAAGCGTCGGCCAGAGCGAGCACAGGGTCACGGTGATCGCCGAGACCAGGAACGACTTGGCGAACAGCCCGTCATTGGTCACATAGACCGCCGAGACCACCATGGTCACGATCGGCAGCCAGGCCAGCGGGCTGACCGGCTTGAAGATCTGCACCAGGGGGTTGATGGCGGCGTTCACCGTCTTCGACAGGCCCGACATGATGCCGAGCGGAACGGCGATCAGCGTCGCCAGCAAAAACCCGAAGAACACGGTTTTGATCGAGGTCCAGATCTGCGCGTAATAGGTCGGCGCTCCGGTATAGTCGCGCCACTTGATCCGCTCGTCCTGACCGGCTTCGGCATAACGGGCGTTGCGCTCATCCTGCCGCGCGTAGAACTCCGCCTCCTTCTCCTTCTCGCGCAGATAATCGCCATGCAGGTTGACCGCCTGCTCCCAGACTTCAGCCGGGCCGGGAATGGCGCCGAGCGAGGTCTGGACCTTCGGGGCCAGCGTCCCCCAGGCGGCGAGGAACAGGAGGATGGCCAGAAGCGGCACGCCGAGAAGCTGCCAGATATCGCGGCCATTGGTCCTGGGGTCGTCGCCACCGGCAAGCTTCAGCGCCGGGGTGACCCAGGAAAGGCCGAGGACCCGGAAATACTTGTCGGCCCTGTTGACCTTGGTGAAATAACGTTCGCGCCGCGCTTCGCGGTCGAGATCGGGCTCGGTGATGGCAGTCATTGGGCTCTGTCCTGCTCGTATCTTTGAAAAAGGGCGCCCGGCAGGGGTAGGGCCGGGCGCCAGTCTGGGGTTATCCGGCGACCTCTTCGCCTTTCAGGCCGATCTCGAACTGGTCGAGATAGGCGTTGGGCGTGCGGCCGTCATAGGTGATCCCGTCGATGAACTCCGACTGCGGGGCCTTGTAGCCATCGGTGTCCCAGGGGAAATCCGCCTCGTCCGCCAGACCTTCCTCGACCAGCAGGCGGGCGGCCTCCAGGTAGATTTCGGGCTGATAGACCGAGCGGGCGACCTCGTCATACCAGCTGTCGGGCTTGGCCTCGGCGATCTGGCCCCAGCGGCGCATCTGGGTCAGGTACCAGACGGCATCCGAGTAGTAGGGATAGGTGGCGTTGTAGCGGAAGAAGACGTTGAAATCAGGTACTTCGCGCACGTCCCCCTTCTCGTATTCGAAGGTACCGGTCATCGAGTTGGCGATGACGTCATAGTCAGCCCCGACATATTCCGACCGCGACAGGATCTCGACCGCCTCGGGACGGTTGGCATTGTCGTTCTCGTCCAGCCAGATGGCGGCCCGGATCAGCGCCTTGGTGATGGCCAGCGTGGTGTTGGGGTTCGCTTCGGTGAATTCCTTGGTCAGCCCGAAGACCTTCTCGGGGTTATCCTTCCAGATTTCATAATCGGTAATCACCGGCACCCCGATGCCCTTGAACACCGCCTGCTGGTTCCACGGCTCCCCGACGCAATACCCGTCGATGGTCCCGGCCTCCAGCGTCGCTGGCATCTGCGGCGGCGGGGTCACCGAAAGCAGCACATCGGCATCGATCTGCCCCGAGATATCATCGGGCGAATAATACCCCGGATGCAGCCCCCCGGCGGCCAACCAGTAGCGCAGCTCGTAATTATGGGTCGAAACCGGGAAGACCATGCCCATGTTGAACGGCTTGCCCTCATCCTTGTAGCTCTGCACCACCGGCGCCATGGCCGAGGCCGAGATCGGGTGAATCGGCAATCCGTCCTCGCCGGTGGGGATGTTGGGCTTCATCTCTTCCCAGACGGCGTTCGACACAGTGATGCCGTTGCCATTCAGGTCCATCGAGAAGGGGGTCACGATATGCGCCTCGGTGCCATAACCGATGGTCGCGGCCAGCGGTTGCCCCGCCAGCATATGCGCCCCGTCCAGCTGCCCGTCGATGACGCGGTCCAGAAGGACCTTCCAGTTCGCCTGCGGCTCCAGGGTGACGAACAGCCCCTCATCCTCGAAATAGCCCATCTCGTAGGCAATCGCGAGCGGTGCCATGTCGGTCAGTTTGATGAAGCCGAAAGTCAGCTCGTCCTTTTCGACCTCCAGCCACTCGGCGCTGGCGGCCGAGGCGCCAAGCAGGAGGGCAAGGGTAGACGGGATCAGGTGTTTTACTCTCATGTCTCTCTCACAAAAAAAGCCCAACGCGCCGAGCCGGACAGGCTGACGGTTGAGCGGCGTTGCTCTGGTGGATTTCCCTGGGCGAAGGGGAGCGAGACAGACCCCGTTGCCTGTCAACAAGGACGAAATGCCGCGAATCGCGGGGAGAAGTCAATGGTGACTGGCGTGTTTTTGCGCAGTGCAGCAAAAATGCGCGAGAAAAAGGCAGAATTCCCCGGAATGATGCCTAAAAATCAGACATCCGGGTCGAAAGTGGCACCGTCGAAGAAAGTATCGGGGCCGATGGCGACCTGGGCGGAGCCGGTCTCGGTCAGGACCGCCTCGGCCAGCGTCCCTTCGACCTTGGAGGAAGCAGGCGGCGTGATCCGGTTCTCGGGATCGATCGCGGCGCGGTAGAGATCGGGGCGGAAACAGTCGCGGGCGGTCCTGCGGGCCTCGGAGACCGAGACACCAAGGCCGGGGGCAAGGCGGCTGGCGATCCATTCTGCAGCGCTGCGCCATGGGAAGTTCACGGCACCCCCGCCGAGGCGCATCAGATAACGGTGCGCACCAAGCTCCCCCGCCCCGTTCAGCACCACCTCGCCGGTCAGCGCCCGCTCGATCACCTCCGCCGGGACGCCGAGATAGCGCGGCTGGGCAAGGATTTCGGCCAGCGTGCCCGTGGAGGCGGGATCGGCGACCCAGTCCGAGGCGCGGTGCAGCGCTTGCATCAGACGGGCGAACAGTTCGGGATTGGCCTCGTGCCAGTCGCGGCGGGTGCCGAGCACTTTTTCCGGCGCCGCGGTCCAGATACCCGCGCCCGGCAGCAGGATTTCGGCATCGCCATCCTCGACGGCGCGGCTGCCCCAGGGTTCGCCGACCATGAAGGCATCGATCTCGCCGGCACGCAGCACCTCGCCGAGGACCGGCGGCGGGGCGGTGACGAACTCAATGGCATCGCCACCGGGCAGGCCCTGGAACAGATAGGAGACCAGCAGTCGGTGCATGGATTGCGGAAACGGGATGCCGATCCGCAAGGGCCGGTCGTCGAAGACCTGCAGCATGGCGCGGGCCGTGGCGGCGGGATCGGCGAAACGCCCTCCCTTGGCCCGAACCCGCTCGGCGATCAGGCGGGTTGTGGTCAGGGTGTTTCCGTTGACCGAGAGGATGAAGGGCGCGTCGATGCGGGTCGAGATCGGCCAGACGCCCAGCGACGAGGCCAGCGCCATCGGCGCCAGCATATGGGCCACGGGATAGATCCCGACCGCGATCTTGTCGCGGATATTGGACCAGGACGCCTCCCGCCGCAGATCGAGATCAATCCCCATTTCGGCGGCGAACCCCATGTCCTGGGCGGCGACCAGCACGGCGCAGTCGGTCAGCGGAATGAACCCGCAGGCAACCGTGTCGAGGCTCACGACAACAGCCCCGCGGCGGTTACGAGGTTTTCGGCCACCTCGCCCACCCGCTTGCCCTGATCCATCGCGGTCTTGCGCAACAGCGCATAAGCCTCGTCCTCGGTCACCCCCTTGGCCTTGATCAGCAGCCCCTTGGCCCGGTCGATCATCTTGCGCTCGGCAAGGGCGGTCTTGGTGGCGTTCAACTCGGCGCGCAGGCGCGAGAAGGCATGGAACCGCGCAATCGCCGTGTCGAGAATCGACTTGATCCGCTCCGATTGCAGCCCGTCGACCACATAGGCACTGACCCCGGCCTCGATGGCGGCCTGGGCAAAGGACGGATCGGCCTTGTCGACGAACATCGCCACAGGACGTTCCAGCGGCAGCGAGGCCTGGGTGATCTCGGCGAACATGTCGCGGCTGGGGTTTTCGAGATCGATCAGGATGACGTCGGGCTGCAATTCGGCGAGTTTGCGCGCCAGACCGGCATTGTCCCCGATCACCGAAACCCTGAAATCGCCCTTGTCGGCGAGCCCGTCGACGATCTTCAACGCCCGCTCGCGATTCTCATCGACAACAACTATGTGCAACTGAGCCATGGGATTCGCCTCTACTCCGGGCGGATGTTGCGACGCAACAAGTATTTTCGCAACGCCGCAATCGGTCTCAGTTTTGTATTAAGGTTAAGCGGTCCGAAAAGCCGGGTGGAACCAAAACCGGAAATTAACCTCACGACGGGCGGCGAAACACCATTATACAAGCCTTTCCAGCCGTATAGCACAAAGTCCCGGTAACGTTGCTTACTGTTGGGATTTGCCGAAAATTGTCGGCATTCCGAGACGGGCATTAACCCGCCGTTATCCGCCTTTGCCTAGCTTCTGGCCTGCGACCGAGGGGTTGGCGCGGTTGGCCCGAAACATGGCTTTGCCGCAACCGTCAGAATGGCGTTCGATCGCCGCGTATAGCGGTACAAACTTAAAACGTGGTGTCGAACGCACCGCGCGCAAAGGGAACTATCATGTCCAGTATTCTTACCAACAACAGTGCAATGGTCGCGTTGCAGACGCTCAAGTCGATCAACAAGAACCTTGCCATGACCCAGAACGAGATTTCGACCGGTAAGTCGATCTCTTCGGCCAAGGACAACTCGGCCATCTGGGCGATCTCCCAGGTGATGGAATCGGATGTCGCCGGCTTCTCGGCCATCTCCGACTCGCTGTCGCTCGGGACCTCCACCGTTGCGGTTGCCCGCGACGCGTCCGAACAGATCACCAACCTGCTGAAGCAGGTGAAGGACAAAGTCGTCGCCGCGCAGGAAAGCAACGTCGACCGCGACAAGATCCAGGACGATATCGGCGCGCTGCGCGATCAGGTGGCTTCCATCGTCGGGGCGGCCCAGTTCAACGGGCTGAACCTGCTGACCGGCACCGAAGCTGTCGAAATCCTTTCTTCGCTCGACCGCGATTCGGACGGCACGGTGACGGCGTCGAACATCACGGTGAACCGCCAGAACCTCGACACCAATGACGGTGCTGTGGACGCCTCGGGCACCTATGCCGCCGGTTCGGGTACTGTCGGTGCGGCTTCGGCCACGCTGAACGCGACCCAGACCCAGAGCTACACCATCGCCGGTGTTGCCGAGGGCATCGCCTTCTCCATCGGTCTGACCGGTACAGACGCCGACTCGTCGACCTTCGTGCCGGGCGACTACACCACCGCTGCCACGGTCGCTGGTGCCTCGGAAATCTTCTATGTCGCGACCGCCACGGACACGGCTGAAGATGTCGCCAACGGTCTGGTCGCCGCCTGGGAAGCCTATGTCGACGCTAACAGCCTCGATACCGATGTTCTGGACTTCTCGGTCAACGGGTCGGGTCAGCTGGTCGCCACTTCGACGGTGACCGACGCCACCGACACCATCGCGGTCCGCGTTGACAGCGTCACCGGCGACAACACCCAGGCCGGTGGCCTGAACGCTCTGGCCAACATGGACGTCACCACGGACGAGGGTGCCGACCAGGCGCTGACCGATATCGAGACGCTTATCCAGACCTCGATCGACGCCGCGGCGCAGTTCGGTTCGGTCCAGGGCCGGATCGAGATCCAGAACGAGTTCATCGGCAAGCTGACCGATTCGCTCAAGTCCGGTATCGGTGCCATGGTCGATGCCGACATGGAAGAGGCTTCGGCCCGTCTGCAGGCCCTGCAGGTGCAGCAGCAGCTGGGTATCCAGTCGCTGTCGATCGCCAACCAGGCACCGCAGAATATCCTCGCCCTCTTCCGGTAAGGGCAGATCAAGCGGACGGGCGTTTTCGGACGCCCGTCCGGACCGAACAGAAAGTTTGAAGCTGCGTTCCTGACAGGATGGCCGCCCTGACGTACCGAGTTGAAGAGGATAACCCCGACATGCAGTCCGCAGCTCTCGCCCAGAATGCATATGGCAATGCCAATGCGTATATGCCGCTTGGCCGCGATACCGAATACCGCGCCTTCGCCAAAGTGACCCGCCAACTCGCCGAACCGCGCGAAGGTGGAGCCAGCTTCGCCAATCTCGTCCGGGCGCTGCACGAGAACAACCGTCTCTGGGCGATCATTGCCCAGGATGTCGCCTCGAACGGCAACGAACTGGATGCCAAGCTGCGGGCTCAGCTCTTCTATCTCTTCGAATTTTCCGCTCAGCATTCGCGCAAGGTCATGGCCGGGGACGCAAACCCCGAAATCCTCGTCGAAATCAACACCTCGATCATGCGCGGCCTCCGGGCCGGGAAAGCAGAGGCCTGAATGTCCGGCCTGGTCCTCAAGCTCGGCCCCCGCGAGAGGGTGATGGTCAACGGCGTTGTGATGGAGAATGGCGACAAGCGGACGCGTCTCAACATCGTCACCCCGGATGCCAATGTCCTCCGGCTGCGTGACGCCATCCACCCGCATGAGGCGAACACGCCGGTCAAGCGGGTGGTCTATATCGCCCAACTGATCCTCGCCGGCGAGGCGGACCGGGACCTGGCAAAACGCCAGCTCCTGACCGGGATCGAGCAGCTGAGCCATGTGTTCTCGGACGCCGAAAGCCGGGTCAGCCTGGACCGGGCAACCGAGTGCATCCTGGCAGAAAACTACTATCCCGCTCTGAAGGCCTTGCGTTCGCTGATGGGGCGGGAGGCGCGATTGTTCAAGCAGTCGCAGGAAAAGTCCTCGGGTGGGGCAATGGTTGAAGGCCCAGATCGGTCAGATATCCGCACCGCTTCCGGCGATCGGACAAAGGGTGCTCCGCACAGCGTGCCAGTGTCATGACCTACACGCCGGTCGCGCCAATTTCTGGTATCGGAGGGCTGCGGTTTCTGGACCGGACCTGGGACACCCAGTTCAAGGCCTTCGAATCCCAGGCGCAGTTGACCCGCGACATTGCCTATTTCGAGGAAAACATCGCCGGTATCAACAGCGCCGAGGACCTGGTCGCCGACCGCCGACTCCTGCGTGTGGCGTTGGGGGCCTTCGGACTGGATGAGGAGATTGGCAAGAAGTATTTCATCGGTCGCATCCTCGCCGAAGGCACGGATGACCCGCAATCTCTGGCCAACCGCTTTGTCGATCCGCGCTATCGGAAATTCTCCGAAGCCTTCGGGTTTGGCAATATCCTCGGGCCCCACAATGCCTCGCCAGGCTTTGCGACTTCGGTGGTGGCCCAGTTCAGGGAGCGGCAATTCGAGATTGCCATCGGCGATGCCGACCAGAGCCTGCGGCTTGCGGTCGGCTTCCGGCGCGAGATCGCCGAATATGCAACTTCCGGGAACGCTGCCAGTTCGGCCTGGTTCTCGATTCTCGGCTCCCCACCGCTGCGGCGGGTATTCGAACAGGCCTTCTCCCTGCCGACCGAATTCG
Organism: Paracoccaceae bacterium; assembly: GCA_050299335.1. GTDB lineage: Bacteria > Pseudomonadota > Alphaproteobacteria > Rhodobacterales > Rhodobacteraceae > JBNKVT01. The sequence continues at coordinate 67,447 of JBNKVT010000001.1, forward strand.
GCGCGCTGGATGTCGACAAGCAGAAGGAAACGCTGCAGAAACGATCCGCCGCACTATTCGGCAGCACCTCATTGGAGGTCTTCCAGGATTCGGCGAATGTGGAACGGCTGCTGAACCAGTTTCTGGCCAAGAGCCAGATCAGAGCCCAAGCGAGTGGAACGAGCAGCCAGTTCGTGGCCCTGAGCATTCTCTCGTCCTCCGGTGGCGGTAGCGGAATCGCGTCCCTGCTGGGCGGGTAGCCCCGGGCTTGACCGGACTTCAGGGCTGAAACTGTGTCTGTCTGCCGATATGATCGTGGACCGGTACCCGGATGGCGCAGCATGTGGGGCCGCATTCGTAAGGTCGAGCATCGGTCGCGGACGTCGATTTAGAGCGTGTCACGCCTGACCAGAGTCATGTATTCAATCCAACCCGCGAGGCGGCGTTTACGAAGCAAATGCGTCTCGAGGGATGGATTGAATGCGACCTGGTGCGACATGTTCAGGACGGCAATCCGCGATCACCGGGTTCGCCAATACGGAAGAGCAGCTGACATGCTCCCCGTAAGTGCAAGCTCGTAGGGTTCACGCGTCTTGCGGGCCGGTCCGACCATGTATCAGTCTTCGGCTTATTCATTGAATGTATAATAAATCGTCTCGGCCAACCGGTCCGAAATCCCTTTCACCGCCTTCAGATCCGCCAGCCCCGCCCGGGTCACCGCCTTGGCCGAGCCGAAATGCGCCAGAAGTGCCTTCTTGCGCCCGGCCCCAACGCCGGGCACCTCGTCCAGCGGCGTTGCCCCGATTGCCTTGGCGCGTTTCTGGCGATGGGCGCCGATGGCGAAACGGTGCGCCTCGTCGCGGAGACGCTGGATGAAATAGAGCACCGGATCGCGGTGGGGCAAGGCGAAGGGGGGGGCGCCAGGACGGTGGAATTCCTCCTTGCCGGCATCGCGGTCGACACCCTTGGCGACACCGACGATCCCCAGATCACCGACGCCCAAGGTTTGCATCACTTTCACAACGGCCGCGACCTGGCCGGCGCCGCCATCGATCAGCAGAAGGTCGGGCCAGAGGCCGTTCTCGCGGTCGGGATCCTCTTTCAGGAGGCGGGAAAAGCGGCGGGTGAGGACCTCCTTCATCATGCCGAAATCATCGCCGGGGGTGAGGTCGGCGCCCTTGATATTGAACTTGCGGTAGTTGGATTTCAGGAACCCCTCAGGCCCGGCGACGATCATCGCCCCCACTGCATTGGTCCCTTGAATATGCGAGTTGTCATAGACCTCGATCCGCTCGGGCGGCGTGTCGAGACCGAAGACCTCGGCCAGCCCGGCCAGCAATCTGCCCTGGGTAGCGGTCTCGGCCATCCTGCGGGCCAGCGCCTCGCGCGCGTTGCGGGCGGCGTGTTCGACAAGAGCGGCCTTTTCGCCGCGCTGCGGAACCGAAAGGCGGACGCGGCGGCCGAGTTTCAGGCTCAACGCCCCTTCCAGAAGGTCCGGGTTCTCGACACCATGCGACAGGAGCAAGCTGCAGGGCGGGGTCTTGTTGCCATAAAACTGGACGAGGAAGGCTTCAAGGATCTCCTCCGGCTCCGCCCCCGATCCGGTGCGCGGGAAATAGGCGCGGTTACCCCAATTCTGGTTGGCGCGGATGAAAAAGACTTGCACGCAGGCCTGACCGCTATCCTGGTGGAGCGCGACGATATCCGCCTCCTCGACCCCTTCGGGATTGATGCCTTGCGTCCCCTGAACATGGGTCAGAGCCCGGATCCGATCGCGGAGCGCGGCGGCGCGTTCGAATTCCATCGCCTCGGCGGCCTTCGCCATTTCGGCGGCGAGGTCCTTCTGGATGCGGGTGGTCTTGCCCTGCAGGAACAGCGCCGCATCCTCGACCAGCTCGCCATACTCCGCCCGGCTGATCTTGCCGACGCAGGGCCCCGAACAGCGCTTGATCTGGTAGAGCAGGCAGGGCCTTGTGCGGCTTTCGAACATCGCATCGGTGCAATTGCGCAACAGGAAGGCCTTCTGCAGCTGGTTCAACGTCCGGTTCACCGCGCCCGCCGAGGCGAAGGGGCCGAAATAGCGGCCGCCTTCCTTCTTGGCCCCGCGATGTTTCTTGATCTGCGGATACGCATGTTCATCGGTGATCAGAATATTCGGAAAACTCTTGTCGTCGCGCAGCAGCACGTTGTAGCGCGGCTTCAGCTGCTTGATGAGATTCTGTTCGAGCAGCAGCGCCTCGGTCTCGGTCTCGGTGGTCAGGAACATCATCGAGGCAGTGGCCGAGATCATCCGCCAGATCCGCGCCGAATGCCCGGTCGGCTTGGCATAGGACGAGACCCGCTTCTTCAGGCTCCGCGCCTTGCCGACATAAAGCACCGCGCCCTTGTCATCGAGCATCCGGTAAACGCCGGGCTGCTCGGTGAGGGTCTTCAGGTAGCCTTGGATCACTTCGACGCCGGTCGGCCGCGTCGGGTCGGCAACGGGACGGCCGTCTTCGTCGAATTGGGGCTGATCGGTCTGTGTCGGTATGTCGGGCAGCATCGTGCGGTGGGTTCCGGTCCTGGCTGGTGATTCTCCCTAGCGCTGCCGCTACGAAGAGTGAATAGCAAGGAAAAACATACTCACCGTTCCTGTGGATAATTATGCGGATAAAAATTTTTTCGCTGGCTTCGGACCTTAATTACTTGGCCGGTCAGCGGATTGCTGAAAATTTAGGCAAAATTGTAACACTCAGATAACAAAGAGTAATTTTTTTAAATCAGGATAAATTTATGGAATCGTTAACAAATTCATTACCGAATTGTGACGGAAATGTGTGGCGTGGACAATCGGAGGTGAGGTCCGGCGGTCTTTCTCAACCCGGACCGTCATTCTCCAGCCCGATAATGTCAGGAGTCCGCCATCCCAGATGCTGGCCGCCATCGACACAGACAAGCTGACCGGTAACACCATGGCTCTCAAGGAGGAATCGCAGAGCGGTCCGGATGCCCGTCTCGTCCGAGCCGCGCTCCAGCACCGTCGCGGCCCTCTGGGCGGAAAAATGCGCCGCGCTTTGACTGGCGCCCTTCAGGGTCGGACCAGGGCCGATGGCGTTGACGCGGATGTCCGGTGCCAGCGCCCTCGCCGAGGTCTGGGTCAGACCCCAGAGCCCGTATTTGGCAAGGGTATAGGTCATGAAGTCCGGAGTCAGCTTGCGCACCCGCTGGTCGATCATGTTGATGATCGCCCCGCCAGCCCGCGCCTCGCCATTCGCCTCACGTGCCGCTTTCGGAGATTGGCGGGCAAAGGCCTGGGTCAGGAAAAGCGGAGCTTTCAGGTTCGAACCCAGATGCCGTTCCCAGCTCTCGGCCGTGGCCGAGAGGATGTCGTCATACTCGAAGATCGAGGCATTGTTCACCAGCACATCCAGCGGCCGCCCCAGCGCCTTGGCTGCCTGATCCACCAGGCCGGCCACGGCTGTATCGTCGAGGAGGTTCGCCTGCAGCACTGTGGCCGAAACACCGCAGTCGCGGGCCTCCGCCGCCACCGCTTCGGCGTCGTCCCGGCTGCCGTGGAAATGGATGGCGACATCGGCCCCCATCGCGGCGAGTTCCAGCACCAACGCGCGGCCCAGCCGCCTCGCGCCTCCGGTAACCAGTGCTGCGCGTGTCATGACCCCTCCTCTCAGAACAGGGTGACCATATAGGCGCCATAGGCGATCAGGAACCCGAATCCGACGCCGCGCGGCATGGCGCGGCCCTGGAGGGTGAAAGGAAGCAGGGCCAGGGTGGCGGCGAGCATGACCCAGAGATCCTCGACCAGCAAATGGCGGTTGACCGGGACCTCGCCGATCAGGGTGGTGACGCCCATGATGGCCAGAAGGTTGAACAGGTTCGAGCCCAGCACATTGCCCAGCGCAACCTCGGCATGTTTCTTCATCGCGGCGATTGCGGAGGTGAACAACTCCGGCAGCGAAGTGCCGATGGCGACGATGGTCAGGCCGATGATCTCATCGGAGACGCCGAATTCATGCGCCAGCCCGCGCGCGCCATCGACGAGGAAATCCGCCCCGAGCGGCAGACCGACCAGCCCGGCGATCAGGAAGGCACCGGTCTGCCAATCCGGCATCTGGCGGATACGTTCGCGGTCGGGATCGGCGCGGCGATGGGCGCGGGCGGCGCGCAGGGCGCTTGTCAGCATATAGGCGAGACAGGCGAGCAGGATCAGCCCGTGCCACCAGGTCAGCGGCCCGGCGAAGCACAAGGCGATGAAGATCAGCGTCGCCAGCAGCATCTGGATATAGGATTTGCGCGTGTCCACGGCCTTTGCCGGTATCGCCGAGATCGCCACCGACAAACCAAGCACCAGCGCCACATTGGCGATGTTTGAACCGACGACATTGCCCAGCGCCAGTCCCGGCGCGCCCGTCAGCACCGACTGGACCGAGATCAGCAATTCCGGGGCCGAGGTGCCGAAACCGACGATGACCAGGCTGACGATGAAGGGCGGTACGCCGAAGCGGACCGAGGCCGAAACGGCACCGCGCACCAGCGCATCACCGGCCATGACCAGAAGCACGAGCCCGCCAATAAGCGACAGGATATCGGTCATGACCGCGTTTTCCCCGATCCGTTCCGGCGCCATTCGTCAAAGGCCTGAGCCCTGGGAAGGGCCTCCCCCCTGACCCCCCTCCCAAGGGGAGGGGGGGACGCCGGGCGGCAGGGTTCCGGAAAAGGGCGCGCGGCGCGGCTCAGGTCTTGCAGGAGCACGTGCCCTCGCCGAGGATATAAGCCCCGCATTCGGGGCATTTCCGCGCTTCGGTAACCTTCCTGCCGGGCCGCTTCATGCGCGGCAGTTTCGGCATCCGCAGCTTGCCGAACATCGCGAGGATAATCATCCCGATCAGAAAGAAGGTGACCGCCTTGACCATCACTACAGCCCGAACCGCGCCCAATGGACACGGTCCTCGACCACCCCCAACGCATCCGATGCCGCCTGCGCCCCCAGCCGCCGCAGAAGGCCCCGTTTCGGTTTCTGGACGCTGAACCGGACCTTGTCGCCATAGAGTTCCTTCATCTTCGGCACCAGATGCCCGATCCCGTCGGCGAGCCCGGCCTCGACCGCTTCGGGACCGAGGAAGATATCGCCGGTAAACAGATCCCTGTCCGCCAGCTTCGCGCCGCGCCGCGCCTTCACCTGGGCGATGAAATTCTCGTGGATCACCGATTGCAGGCTTTTCAGCCGCGCGATATCGCTGTCCTTTTCCGGTCGGAACGGGTCGAGGATGCTCTTGTCCTCGCCGGCGGTATAGACCCGCCGCTCGATCCCGTGCTTGGCGATCAGATCGGGAAAGCCGAACCCGGCATAGATCACCCCGATCGAGCCGAGGATGGAGCTGGCATCGGCCCAGATCTCGTCCGCCGCCGTCGCCAGCCAATAGCCGCCCGAGGCAGCGACATCCTCGCAAAACGCATGGACCGGCACCGATTTCTCATCCGCCAGCCGCCGGATACGGGCGGCAATCAGCGAGGATTGCACCGGCGAGCCCCCCGGCGAGTTGATCGCCAGCGCGACCGCGCTGGGCTTGCCCTTGAAGGCCTTCTCGATCAGCGGCGCGAGGGCGGTGTCGGTCAGCGACGCGCCAAAACGTCCCGAGCCGCCGATGACGCCTTCGAGGCGGATCACCGAGACTGTCGGGCGGGACGAGAATTTGTTGAACAGGGCCATGTCCGGAAGACTTAAGCTTTCGGTGCGGTAGCCGCAACCACGGCTTCGCGTTCATGTTCCGGACCGGCCATCCCACGCAGCAGTCGCCGTTGGAGTCTGCCATGCAACTGCCTGATCTTGCGGGTGTTTTGAGATCGGAACCACTTGCGCAGCGGTATCGCCTGTTTCGAGCCGGTGCCGTCGATACAGACATAGCGCCCGGTGCCGTCTTCTCGCAGCTGGTAGACGACATTCTTCGTATTGAGATCGCCCAGCACGACGTGATGGGCCTCCAGCGTCTCGAAAAACGGTTTCAGATCGTCCAGATGCTGCCGGGTCGCGCCCTTGCGTTTTGAAATCTCAAAGACGGTCTCGGACAGCGACCCATCGGGATCGGCGATTTTCTCGAACAGAAAGCCAAGGCCGAGATCGGTTTGCACGATCCCCTGTATATAGCACAGCGGCAGATCGATCCCGGGCTCGGGATGACGGGCCTTCAGATCGACGAATTCGGCGAATTCTCGCTTGAACGGATAATAGGCCGAGGCCTTGCTGAAGCGGTCAAGCCAGCGGCGGCGGACCAGATTGCCCTCCGCGTCATAGGTCTCGGGCTTCAGGACCTTGACCAGCGTATCATCGGCATCTGGATGCTCATAGACATATTGCCGGCGGCCCTGCGCAACGGGTTCGCGATCCGACAGAACAAGAACGGAATTTTTTATTAGCGAAAGCATGGCCGTACACATAGAGGCTTTGAAGGCCAAGTCCAGCCCGGACCGGTCAATTGGGTTGATCGACCGGGTCCGTCCGGTTCTTGGGAATTTCGGACCGGCGCATCCCACGTCGGATCGCTTTCAGACAATGGTCCTCGATGGCGCTCAGCTTACGGTCGTTCATCCGGCGGAACCAGCGCCGCGTCGGGACGAACTGCTTGCACCCGATACTGTCCACCCACACAAACCGTCCGGTACCGTCTGGCCGGGTCTGATAGACGACATTATCGAGGTTGAAATTGCTCAGCACCACGTGCTTCTCGCGAAGATCCCGAAAATGCGCGTCGAGTTCGTCTATCTGCCGTGCCCCGGCCCGGCCGCTGGCGATGAGCGCCTTGAGCGTCGGCGCAAGGCTGCCGTCGGGGTCGGAAATCCGCTCATAGACCAGCCCGACGCCCAGATCGGTCTGAACGAGGCCGCGCACTTCGCATAACGGCAGCTCGACACCCGGTTGGGGGTGGCGCGCCTTCAGTTCGAGATATTCGCGTATTTCACGCAGGAAGTCGCCGAAGGCCGTGGCGCGGCGGAAGCGGTCGGTGAGACGGCGCTGCAGCAGGTTGCCCTGGTCGTCACAGGTTTCGGGTTTCGGTACCTTGACCAGGGCCGTCGGGTCGGACGGGTGCTCGTAGACATTCTGCCGCCGACCTGCCGCAATGGGCTGGAGGTCCGAAAGGACAATTATGGGGGCGGCGGTCTGTGACGACATGATGACAGATGTATTACGGATCGGACGATTGTCCTGCAATGGCGTTTCTTCACCGTGAAAGGGGGCGTCAGTCTTCGACGTCCATCAGCGGCGCGATCATCCGTTCCAAAGCGTCGAAATCCGCCTCCGAGAACCCGCCGAAGCTTTCCATCCAGATCGAAGCGTCGCGCATCGCCTCGACATTCAGCCGGCACCATTTCACCCGCCCCGCGCGCCGCTGGGTCACCAGCCCGGCCTGGGTCAGAACCGCTACATGTTTCGAGACCGCCGCCAGCGACATCTCGAACGGTTCGGCCAGGGCACTGACCGTCAGGTCGCCCGCCAGCAGCCGCGCGACGATCTCGCGGCGGGTCGGGTCGGCGAGGGCGGCGAAGGTACGGTCGAGCTGGGCGGAGGCGTCGGTCATGGCCGCAGACTAGGCGCGGGAAAATGAATCATCAACCATTCGGTTAAATGAAACCGGAAGGCGCAACAGGCCCGTGGCCTGGGCGGGGCGTCTCCTGCGCCTCCTCGCCGCACCTGATAAAAATCCTTTTAAATCAGAATGATACGAGGTGTTGCCGCAAGCTTCCTTTGCCTTGACAGCCCCCGAAACCGCCCCTAGTGTCCGCGCCAAGTCAGCAGGCCGGGTTCTATCCCGGTTTGCCGCCGGAAAGGACGCCGTTCGCAATGGCAGAAGAGCCGGTTGAAGACAGGCTTGAGGGACTGGGCAAGCGCATAAAGGCCGCGAAGGCGGCGCAGGAACCGCCGCCCCGAAAGCCGAACGCGCATAGCGCCGCCGGGCTTGCCTGGCGCATGGTTTTGGAGCTGGTGATCGGTCTGGTCATCGGCTTCGGCATCGGAATGGGGCTCGACACCCTCTTCGGGACGCTCCCGATCTTTCTGGTGCTGTTCATATTGCTGGGCTTCGCCGCCGGGGTGCGCACGATGATGCACACGGTCAAGGAAGTGCAGAGGAAAAAGCCGGAAGCCCCGGCGGAAACTCAGCCCCAAGCGGGCGACGAAGACGAGGACTGAGACCCGTGGCAGGCGAATCTCACGAAGGCGGCGGCTTCAACATTCACCCGATGGACCAGTTCGTGGTCTCGCCCCTTTTCGGCGGCCACGAGGTCCACTGGTACACGATCACCAACCAGACGCTCTGGCTCGGCATCGCTCTGGCCTGCACCTTCCTTCTGTTTGTCTACGCCACCCGCGGCCGCGCCCTCGTTCCGACGCGGTCCCAGTCGCTGGCCGAGGTGGTCTACGGCTTCGTCCACAAGATGATCGAGGATATCGCCGGCAAGCAGGGGCTGAAATACTTCCCCTATATCTTCACCATCTTCATCTTCATCATCTTCGCCAACGTCCTGGGCCTGCTGCCCTATTCCTTCACCACCACCTCGCATATCGCGCTGACCGGCGTCCTGGCGATGATGGTCTTCGTCGCCGTCACCGTGATCGGCTTCGTCAAGCACGGCGCGGGCTTCCTGAAACTCTTCTGGATCTCCTCCGCCCCGCTGGCCCTGCGCCCGGTCCTGCTGCTGATCGAGGTGATCTCCTACTTCGTCCGCCCCGTCAGCCACTCCATCCGCCTCGCGGGCAACATGATGGCCGGCCACGCCGTCATCAAGGTCTTCGCGGGCTTTGCCGGGGCGATGGGCGTCTTCTCGATCTTCCCGATCTTCGGGATCGTCGCCATCTACGGGCTCGAGATGATCGTCACGATCATCCAGGCCTATGTCTTCACCATCCTGACCTGCGTGTATCTCAACGACGCGCTGCATCCGGGTCACTGAACCAAATCCCGAAATTCCATTCCCGAAGGAGCAAGAACATGGAACTCGAAGCTGCAAACGAACTCGGCAAACTGATCGGCGCGGGCCTCGCCTGTACCGGCATGGGCGGCGCGGCCGTCGGCGTGGGCCACGTGGTCGGCAACTACCTCTCGGGTGCCCTGCGCAACCCCGCCGCCGCCGGCGACCAGACCGCGACCATGTTCATCGGTATCGCCTTTGCCGAAGCGCTGGGGATCTTCTCGTTCCTCGTCGCCCTGCTGCTGATGTTCGCGCTTTAATAGCCGCAACCGGAATATCCGGGTGGCCCCGCCGGGGCCGCCGATGCCAGATCGGAGACAAACATGGCAACGGGTAGCGAAACCGAACACGTCACGGGGATGCCGCAGCTCGACTTCACGAGTTTCGGCAGCCAGATCTTCTGGTTCCTGCTGGCGCTTGTCGGGCTCTACTACATGCTCAGCCGCGTGGCGATCCCGCGCATCGCCGAAACGCTGGCCACCCGCCAGGAGGCCATTTCCCGCGACCTCGAACATGCAGCCGAACTGAAGTCCCGCGCCGCCGAGGCCGAGGAGGCCTATGACAAGGCGCTGGCCGCAGCACGGTCAAAGGCCCAGGAAATCGGCGCCGAGGCCCGCGCCGAGATCCGCAAGGAACTCGATGCCGCCCTTGAAAAGGCCGACGCCGAGATCGCGGCGAAATCCGCCGAATCCGAAACCCGCATCCGCGAAATCCGCGAGGCGGCGCTCGACAATATCCGCGAGGTCTCGACCGAAACCGCCGAGGCGCTGGTCGAGGCCCTGCTGCCCGGTTCCGGCGACGCCAAGGCCGTCAAGGCCGCCGTCGCCGACCGGCTGAAAGGGTAAGGTCATGGATTTCCTCAACGATACCAATATCGTCGTCACCATCGCCTTTCTGGTCTTCCTTGGGGTGCTGTTCTATTTCGGCGTTCCCGGCAGGATCACCGGAATGCTCGACAAGCGGGCGCAGGGCATCCGCGACCAGCTCGACGAGGCCCGGTCGCTCCGCGAAGAGGCCCAGTCGCTGCTGGCGTCCTACGAGCGCAAGCAGAAGGAAGTCGCCGATCAGGCCGATGCCATCGTCAAGGCGGCCAAAGAAGAGGCCCAGATCGCGCTGGAGGCCGGCAAGAAAGAGCTGGAAGTCTCCATCGAGCGCCGTCTCGCCGCCGCCACCGACCAGATCGCCTCCGCCGAAGCCGCTGCGGTGCGCGAGGTCAAGGACCGGGCGGTGCGGATCGCCGTGGCTGCAGCCTCAGACGTACTGAAAAAGAAGATCACCGCGGATCAGGACAATGTCATGATTAACGCCGCGATCAAGGACGTGTCGGCGAAGCTGCATTAACCTTGAGGGACATGAGAACGGCAAAGCCCCCGGACCTCCACGGTCCGGGGGCTTTTTCTTTGTGGATCAGACCTTGTCGGATCAGCCCTTCTCGATCCCGAATTCCTCGATGATCTTGTCGGTCTTGGCCTGTTCCAGCTTCGACAGCTTCTCCTGCTGGATGCGCTCATCCATCCGGTATTTGACGAAATTCACCAGCGCCAGCGTCAGCAGCAGCACGCTCATCCCCCAATAGCCCTTGGTGGCCAGCGGCACGTCGGTCAGCCAGATCGACAGGGCCAGCATGCCGTAGGCGGTGATGACACCGAAGAAGTTGAACGCGGAATAGAGATGGTTGGATTCGGATTGCATTGGAAAGTCTCCTTTCACGCGGCCCGCTCAGGGACCTGAAGTCAGGTTGCAGTTCAGAAGTTGACAGTTTTCAGGGTTCAGGGTTTCACCCTCAGCCGCGCCAGCACATCGGCGGCCCGCACTTTATCAGGTGCGCCATAGCCGGCCTCGGCCATCTTTTCGGTCACCGCCTTGCCCGAAAGACCGTCATCGATCTCGTCGAGGATTTCCTCCGTCTCCAGCGGGTCCTCCTCGTTCAGCACCCGCGCCACCAGCGCCTCGGCTTCCCGGATGGCAGAGGTCCGGTCCACCCCGCGCGTCATCCCCCGCTGCGCGCGGTGCTCGGCCCGGACAGCCCGCGCCGCGATGACGCCCTGCTTCAGATCGATCAGCCGCCGATGCGTCTTTTCGACCGAGAACTGCATCCGGGTGATCCGCGACCGAAGCTCGGCCAGCGCCCTCTCGCGCCCCGTCGCCTCGTTTTCGAGATCGGCAATGACCGAGGCCGCCTCCGCCGCCAGATCCTCGTTGCCGCCTTCCAGCGCGGCGCGCGCCCGCTTTTCTAGCTCCCGGACACGTCCCCGGATCATCTCCAGGCTTCGCGCCTCCTTCCGCTCCCGGGCAATCAACCCGGCGAGTGCCGACTTGGCCGACAACAGCGCCGCATCTGCCTCGCGGGTCCGTTCTTCGATCAGTTCGATGGCATAGTGCCCCGTCACCGCGTCCTTCCGGCGAGCCGCCGATCCGCGCATCAGGGTGGAAAGTATCTCGATCATTCTGGTTCTCCGATCGTGAAACGTCGTTCACCCGTATCGAAGTGGAACTTTCGGTTGCAGAGACAACCTTTTGGGCAATGTTCAGAAAATTAGTCTGGAATTAAACCTCGTTTTTTCAGAGAGATACGGATCAAAATTTTGTGCATTACGTGACGTAAACGTCAACCTGTCTGACAGTCAGGACCACTGATTTTCCCCCATCTGGACCCTCGTGACGGACCGGATCGCGCAGCAATCCTGGACCGGAATTGGCATTCCCGACAGGACTTCGTTCACCGCTCCAACCACCGCATATCCGCTCTGTCAGGGGAAAACCGACCGAAGGCAGGACCTCCCGATAGTCCTATTTCGTGCACCTCGAAGCGCGTCCCAAGACCTGCGCGTCCGGTGCCTTTTCATCAGTTTGTCAGGCGCAGATTGGGCCCCAAGCGACACGCTCCAAGCCGGATGTCTCTTTAGACGTCAAACGGAACAAACCGTGAAAATACACACATAAGTAACTATTTTTTCCAACAATTTCAGCACCATGACTATTTTTGCACGCGTGCAAACGCCCCTAGCGCCGCAATTCATGTGCATATCTCAGCTTCGCCGTCTCCTCGTTCCTGCTCTGCTTCCGCCTGGTCTCCATCGCCGCCTCGATATACCCCAGATGCGCCTCCACCGCCGCCCGTGCCCGCGCCCCGTCCCGCGCCTGCAGGGCCTCATTGATCGCCCGGTGCTGGTCCAGCAACTCGGCCCTTGTCGTCTGCATCGAGAACAGCGCCTGCCGGTTATAGAACACCCCCTGCCGCAGCATCTCATACATCGCCCGCATCATGTGCAGCATCACCACGTTATGGGACGCCTCCACGATCGCCATGTGAAAATCCGCATCCAGCCCCGCCTCCTCCTTCGCAGCCCGCGCTTCATGCGCCGCCTCCATCTTGGCGAAGATCGTCCCGATCACCTTCAGGTCGGTGTCCGACCCCGCCCGAGCCGCCCGCTCCGCCGCCAGCCCCTCCATGTCCTTGCGGAAGGACAGGTAGTCGAACAGTGCCGCCTCGTGGCTCGAGAACAGGTCCACAAGCGCGGGGGCGAAGACCGAGCCCAGCACCTCGGCTACATAGGCCCCGCTGCCCGGCCGGGTGACGATCAGCCCGGCATGTTCCAGCTCCGCCAGCGCCTCGCGGAGCGACGGGCGCGAGACATCCAGTTGTGCGGCAAGGTCGCGCTCGGAGGGCAGCCTCTCGCCGGGGCGCAGGATGCCCTTCAGGATCAGGCTTTCGATCTGAGTGGTGATCGAGGCGGAAACGCGCGGCGGATCGACTTTCTTGAATGGCATGGGCGACAATCGGCAAGGATGCCAAGAATGCTAGGCGCAACGGGTCCTTTCAGCAAGAAATGAAAAGGGCCGGTGTGAAAACCGGCCCTTTTCCGTCGATATCGGGGGGATACTCAGCCCGTCGGCGTGATCACGATCTCGACCCGGCGGTTCTGCTGCCGACCCTGCGGCGTGGCGTTCGAGGCCGCCGGCTGGGTCTCGCCGCGTCCATAGGCCACGATCCGCGAGCTTGAGGTACCGCCCTGGATCAGGATCGACGCCACCGCATTGGCCCGGCGCTCCGACAGGCTCTGGTTATAGGTGTGCGAGCCGGTATTGTCGGTATGCCCGATCACCTGGACGGTGGTGTTGGGATAGTTCTGCAGGCTGCGCGACACCGCGTAGAGCTCGTCGCGGATCGAGTTTCGCACCGTTGAACTGTCGACATCAAAGGTGATCGCCTCGGGCATCACCACGATCAGCCGGTCGCCGGTATTGATGATCTTTGCACCCGAGCCGCCGATTTCCTGCTCCAGTTCGGCCTGCTGCTTGTCCAGCTGGTTGCCGATCGCGCCGCCGAGGCCGGCACCGACGATACCGCCGATGATCGCGCCCTTCTTGTCGCCATCGGAAACGATGGCGCCGGTGGTTGCCCCCAGAACGCCGCCGAGCAGCGCCCCGGTGCCGGTATTGTTGGTGGTTCCGTCCGGATTGGTGCACCCGGTCAGGGCGAGGCCGGCGGCGGCCGAAAGGGCCAAGGGGATTTTAGCGAGTGACATTTTCTTCCCTCTGTCATGGTTATGCATGAGTTGAACGCACAACACACCGCGCCGGTTCATTACACAAGCACGGAAATTGCTGGTTCACGCCCAGGTGTCGAAATCGGCGAAAGATTACCGATCATTACACAGAATTGCGCCGTCGCGCCCGAAATCGCGTGCAATGGCGCGCACCAGCCCGATTTGCGCGTGTTTCATCACCGCATAGCCAAAGGCGCCCGCCGGGGCGGCAAGACTGGCAATGGAAGCGGTGACGCATATCACGCCCTTGGAGACTTTGAGCGCGGGCAGGGCCGCGCGCAACAAGACCATCGGCCTGTCCAGATCGGCCTTTGCCGAGACCTGTGAATAGGCAGGCAAAATTGACCCCTGTTGCGGGGTGGTCGGCGTCCAAAAGTGACCCCCCTGACGAATGTGATCAGAAGCTTCCTCAAAAGGATGAGGGAGCATTCAGGGGATGTTGGTCGTGGAGAGTGAGCCAGTGTGGGCGCCACTGGTTCGAGCCCACTGGCGAACGCGAAGATCAGGCGCGCGCATTTCATCGACGGCAAGTCGATCAAGCAGATATGTCGCGAGCTTCGGGTGTCGCGGAACACGGTGCGCAAAGTGATCCGTTCTGGCGTGACCGAGTTCACCTATGATCGCACGACGCAGCCGCGTCCGAAGATTGATCCCTGGCGGCCGGAACTGGACGCGCTTCTGGCGGAGAATGCCCGGCAGCCAAAGCGCGAACGCCTGACGCTCATCCGGATTTACGAAGAGCTGCGCAACCGCGGCTATGGCGGCGGTTACGATGCGGTACGGCGCTATGCAGCCGGCTGGTCGAAGGCCACGCAGGAGGCCTCGGCCGGTGCCTATGTCCCGCTGATATTCGATCCGGGCGAGGCCTACCAGTTCGACTGGAGCCATGAGATCGTGATCCTCGACGGGGTGACGACCAC
>JBNKVT010000002.1:0-97628 GCA_050299335.1 Paracoccaceae bacterium
CATCACGGTTTTCGATACCTACGAGCACATCCTCGACAAATGCCAAGCCGCCTGGAACTTCTTTGCCAACGAGCCTGACCGAATAACCTCTATCACCAGTAGAGACTGGATAGCAGTCAATTGATCAAGCCGGTGGTATTAGCAATACAAGTATGCGACCTGACATCATTTACTTTCTTAATATTTAGAATTTTACTTTTCTCCGCGTCGCCGCTATCCACCGCCCCGTTTAACGAGCAGTCGTAGAAATCGCTTGGAATATCATGGTTGACCTAGTTGTATGAGGCTCCGACGTCCTGTCGGGCTATAACTCCAGCCCCGTAGGAAACGGGTCCGAAGCAACCGTCCACGTCACCCCCACCGAAATGCCCTTCGAGGCCGACGACATCGTGGTCTTCGTCATCCCCGGAGACGTCCCCTCCGAGGGCAATCCAAATCCCAATATCGCTGCGGATGGCGACGTTCAGACCGGAACCCAGATCCAGAACATCATCGTCTATGACACTATCGACGACTATAATAACGGCGTCGTCAAATACACCTATGTCGGCGAGAACCCGGGCCAGACCGGCTCGGTCCAGTTGGACAACCAGACGTCGGACATTACCTTCAAGGCCAATGTCAACGGGCTGGTTCCCGACGCCTCCAGCACGGGCGCGCCGCAGTTCAACCAGCTTTACATCGCCCCGCAGGCCGATTTTCAACCCGGAGAGACCCAGATCTTTCCCCTGGTCGACGACGAGGATTTCAACTCGGACGGCGACGAGGTGGACAGCAATATCGGGGAGCCGGGCGATGGCGATTTCAATATCGGTGGCCTTGATCCGGTCCTTAATCCGGAGATCCACCCAGGCCCTGTCTGTTTCACCCGGGGCACGCTGATCTCAACCCCCGATGGGCAGAAGCGGATCGAGGATCTCGCGCCCGGCGACCTTGTCGATACGCTCGACAACGGCCCCCAGCCGATCCGCTGGATCGGAAGCCGCCGTCTCGGCCGCCGCGAGCTGAAGTTCAATCCGGATTTCTTCCCGGTCACGATCACCGCCGGGGCGCTCGGCCCGGCCCGGCCCGCCGCCGACCTGACGGTGTCGCCCCTGCACCGGCTGATGATCCGGAGCGACAGGGCGGACCTGCTGTTCGGAGAGCCTGAAATCCTCGTCTTCGCCCGCGACCTCGTGGATGGCAGAACGGTATACCGCGACACCGGTTGCGGCGAGGTCGAATACATCCACCTCCTCTTCGATCGCCACGAGATCGTGGTCTCCAACGGCACGCCGAGCGAAAGCCTTCATCCCAGCAGCTACACGCTGGATAACGCCACCGCCGAGGCCCGCCGCGAACTCCTTGCCCTCTTTCCCGACCTCGCCCGCCCGGACCGGTCCTGGCCCGCCGCCCGCCGCACCCTGAAACGGACCGAAACCGAGATCCTGTCAGCCTTGTGACCGGCTCAGTCCGGCCAAATGCGTGAATGCCGAGACGCCCACGCCGCCGGAACGCGATGTGCGATGCGGACCCGGCCTCGGGCGGAGAGGCCGGAACCGAGGTCTCGACATGGATGCAGGGCGCGGGAATGGGACCGCAGGCAGCCGCCGACCCGCCGGGCTCCTGCAGGGCGCGCTCCTTGGTGCCCAGATGCCCTTGGGAGTTCCGGCATTCCGGCGCTGACCGCTTCAAGACACCGCTCTACCCGTCATGAATGCGGTCTAATCCCTGGATTACGGCCCTTGGTCTAACCCCCGGGTCAATTCCACCCTGCGCCACCCCCATGCCATGTGGTCCGCACCGGTCGGCAATCCCGCCGCCGGAACCAATATTCGGAGCACGGAATATGAAGATCTCCCTCCCGACCCTCGTCCTCGCCACACTCGCCGCGGTCCCGGCACTCGCCGAACCCGATTGCAAGGGCGACGGCCCGATGAAGCCGATGTGGGAAACCGTGAAGGCCTTCGAAGAGGCTAACGGCACGGTCCAGATCGCCAAGACGACCGGCGATGGCTGCTACGAGATCTACGGCCGGCAGAACGGCCACAAGGTCGAGATCTATTTCGACCCGCGCACCGGTGCCGAGCTGGATCGTGAAGAGGACTGAGACCGTGGGGGAAGCGCGCACCGCAACCGCGACCGTCAGGGTCTGGGACCTCGTGGTGCGCGCCTTTCACTGGTCGACGGTGACCCTCTTTGCCCTCGCCTATGCGATCGAGCACCCCCGCGACCTGCATCGCGGTCTCGGCTACGCGCTGATGGCAATCCTCGCCATCCGCATTGTCTGGGGCTTCGTCGGTTCGAAACATGCCCGGTTCTCGGATTTCGTTCCCTCCCCGCAGCGGCTTTTCGCCTATCTCAGCGACATGGGGAAGGGAAGCGAGAAACGCTATCTTGGCCACAACCCGGCAGGCGGGGCGATGATCCTGGCCCTGATGCTGACCCTTGCTGGGATCGGCATATCGGGCTGGATGATGGGCCTCGACGCCCTCTGGGGCGCGGACTGGGTGGAGGAGTTGCACGAGGGTCTGGTCAGCACGGCGCTCGTGTTGATCGTCCTGCATGTCTCGGGCGTGGTCTTTTCGGGGCTCAGGCACCACGAGAACCTTGTCCGCGCCATGATCACTGGTCTAAAACGAGCGGGTGACTGACACCCGGCGCCCCGTGACCCGCATAAACTTCTTCCTCGTCGCCGCAGCCCTGCAGATCGGCTGCGGCGTCGGCTTTCTCTTCGACGTCACCAACGAATGGTACGCGGGGGTCGCCCATGTCTCGCTCGAAACCGTCGCCGTCGCCGCCCTCTGGTCGGGCGCGGCCCTGATGATCGCCGAGGCGCGCCGTCTGACCAGCCGCAACACCGCAGTCGAACGCCAGCTCGATGCGGCTACCGGCGCCTTCCAGCAGGTCATGGAGGACCGGTTCGCTGCCTGGGACCTGACCCCTTCGGAACGCGACGTCGCCATCCTGTCGATCAAGGGCCTGTCGAATTCCGAAATCGCTTCGGCCCGCGGCAGCCGCGAGGGCACGATCAAGGCCCAGAACGCCGCCGTCTACCGAAAGGCCGGCGTGTCGAGCCGGGCTGAGCTGCTCAGCCTCTTCCTCGACGAACTCGTCGAAGGCATCGATCTCCCCGCCCCCTGACCGCTCAGCTGGGCAATTCATGGTATCTTGCTCCGGGACTGGTCAAACCGGACGCTTTCTGCTGTCCTGCGCCCCATGTGCGGACGCTTTGCCCTGACCCTGCCCACCGATGCCATGGCCGAGTTGTTCGGGGCCGAAATCTCGGCGCTGCCCGACATGCAACCCCGTTACAACATCTGTCCGACCCAGAGCATCGTCGTCGTCACCTCCGCCAACGGCACGCGCACCGCCACCCTGATGCGCTGGGGCTTCACGCCGCACTGGTACAAGTCCTTCACCGACGGCCCGCTCCTGATCAACGCCCGTGCCGAGACCGTCGCCGACAAACCCGCCTTCCGCGGCGCCGTGCGCGAGCGCCGCTGCCTGATCCCGGCCTCGGGTTTTTACGAATGGACCAAGACCGCCGACGGAAAGCGCCTGCCGTGGTACATCCAGCCTACCACCAATTCGCCGCTCGCCTTCGCCGGCATCTGGCAGGACTGGCAGGCCGGGGGCCAGGATCCGGTTTCAACCTGCGCCATCGTCACATGCGCGGCCAACGAGACCCTGGCCCCGATCCACCACCGCATGCCGGTCATTATCGCCGCCGCCGACCACGCGCTCTGGCTCGGCGAGGCCGACGACAAGGCAGCGCCCCTCATGCGCCCTGCCCCCGATTCTCTGCTGCGTGTCCACCGGGTCTCGCCAAGGGTCAACGGCACGCGCGAAAATGACACCTCGCTGACAACCCCATTAACCGAGAACTAATCTATTCGACAGAACCGCCTTGTTCCCCCGGTTTCGAGGCCAATCTGCCACTTTCACGGAAGAATTCTACCAGACATTACCTTTGTCCCGTCGCGATCGCGCCGCATTTGAAAGCGATTTAAGTCCTGCGTACAGAGACAAGCTTAACCAGTCACTCAGTAACCAGTAACCTCTGTGCGCACCATGTAACCGCTCATTGCCCTTGTGCAATCCAGTACCCCACCGCAAGGGCAATGAGCGTCGTAACCAGCACCGCCAGCGCGATCTTCCAGGCCGAATAGGGCCGTTCCCCCTGCACCTTGCCGGTGCGGCCATTGACGACGAACCTGTAGGACTTGCCGCGGAACTTGTAGGCGGCAAGCCAGACCGGCAGCAGCACATGCTTGAACCTCAACGTGCCCACCTCGGTGTCCAGATCGCCGATCCGCTGCTCGTCGCCACCGATATCCGCTCGTACATCGCGGCGGATCTGCCGCTCCATGATCGCGCGGGCCTCCTTGTAGCCGTCCTCCAGTTCCACCTGGTAGCCCTCGGCCTCGAACCCGGCGAGATATTCCGGCGTATAGAGCCTTAATTCCTCCAGATCCCAGGGCGCCAAGGCGTCGGTGTATCCCTTTGGCAGTCCCTTCGAGGCCAGAACGAGCACATCGTCGAAAAACCGCGCCACCCGCCCGGAAACCGGCGACCACCTGATCTTACGCACGCTGCGCGTCCGGGTTACCTGTTTGCCATTCTCGGTCGCGGTATAGCTTTCCTGCACCGTATAGGCATCCCCCCGCTGGCCGGTATAACGGCTCTTCGTGTCGGCATCATAGGTCCAGAAGGGGACATAGACCCCGCGCATCCGCCGCCCCTTGCGGGCAAAGTCCTGCACGCCCCCCGGCGCGAACCACAACCGCCCGAGCCATCGCGTCAGCGCCGCGCGCGCCTCGCGCTCCGCCATCTTGAACGGCAGGACCGCATGGGGCTTGATATGGCGATGCGTCCCGGTATCGGTCACCACCGGCGTGGCGCAGAATGGACATTCCGCGGCATGGGTGTCCTCGCCCATCTCCACCTGCGCCCCGCAACTGGGACAGCGGATCACCCGCGTTTCCTCGATCTCGGAGGCTGGCAGTTGCTCGCGAATGGCCCGGCGGTAGTCCACCTCCCGGATCGTCTCGCCCCGCGACGGGCCGATATCCTCAACCGCCCGCTCCGCCCCGCAATGATCGCATTTCAGCGCCGCCGTCCCCGGCTCATACCGCAAGTCCGACCCGCAGGCCGGGCATGGAAACCGGTGATCCTCCGTGACAGTCTCGCTCATATCCCGCCCTCGCCAACCGTCTTCCTGTCTAGGTCGCGCGCCGGGCACAGGTCAAGGGAACCCCGGCCGTCCCGCGAGGGGCGCGTGTCCTTTTCCCTTCTGCTTGTCGGCAATGTCCGAGGGGTTCGGAGGTAGTGCCCCAGCGAGCGGATGCTGGCCCGCCCCGGCAAGGCGAGACCCTTTCACCCCGGAGGCGGCGGCGGGGGGGGCGGCAGCACCGTGAACAACTGCGCCAGTTCGGCGATCTCCCCCGCCCTGGTCCAGCCGTCGATCCCGGCGGTCCACACGAGCGTATCGCGTTTCACCTCGCCGCGCCCCACCATCTGCCCCATCGTCGCCCGCGAGAATGGACCCTTGGTCGCGCCGTTTTCTGCCACGTGCCAGACCTTTTCCACCGGCGGCGGAGGCGGGGAGACCGGTGCCGCAACCGGTGCGGCCGCCGCAGGCATGGCGCCCCAAGGCCCCTGCTGGGTCATCTGGTTCGCCATTCCCATCCCGACCCCGGCGCCAATCCCGGCAGCCATCGCCCCGCCGCCCGGCGCGGTCGCGGCAGCCTGCATCGCCTCGGCGGCGGCAAACTTGGTGTAATTGTCGAGATTGCCGACAATGCCCATCGAGGTGCGCTTGTCCAGCATCGCCTCGACATTCTCGGGCAGGGAGATGTTCTCGATATAGAAGTCCGGCATCTCGATCCCGTATTCGGCCAGGGTCGGGGAGACCCTGGCGGCGATGATCTTGCCCAGCTCTTCGGTATTGGCGGCCATGTCGAGCACCGGAATGCCCGACGAGGCGATGGCCTGGGTGAAGCGGCTGACGATGATGTTGCGCACCTGGAAGCTGATCTCGTCGGTTGTGAACTCGCCGTCGGTGCCGACGATCTCGGTCAGGAATTTCCCCGGATCGGTGACGCGCAGCGTGTAGGTGCCGAAGGCCCTGATCCGCACCGGGCCGAATTCCGGGTCGCGGCACATGATCGGGTTCTTGGTGCCCCATTTCAGGTCCTGGAAACGGGTGGTGTTGACGAAATAAATCTCCGACTTGAACGGACTTTCGAAGCCGTGATCCCAGTGCTGCAGCGTGGTCAGGATCGGCATGTTGTTGGTTTCGAGCATGTACATGCCCGGCGTGAACACATCCGCCAGCTGGCCCTCATGCACGAACACCGCCGCCTGGCCTTCGCGGACCGTCAGCTTGGCGCCATACTTGATCTCGTGGCCCTCGCGCTCGAACCGCCAGACCAGCGTGTCGCGCGTGTCATCCGTCCAGTGAATGACGTCGATGAACTCCCCGGCGAGGAAATCGAAAATACCCATGCTGCCGCCCTTTGCTAGTTATCTTTCCGGATGGATGTCCCACCCATCCCCAATGCATATGTTGGGACATTGTATAGCCTCGGCAAGTCCAAACCGCCACAATTGCGGCCCGTTGGCCTTGCGCCTGACCCCCTCGCGACACAATCGGAACATCCGGTCTCGGCACCACGACCGGCAATCGCGAAGTGTCTTCCTATGTCTTGCGGCCCAGACACCGCATCGCCCAGGTTATTGGGAGAGCCTTAACCAGGATCCCACCAGGCATGAACCGTTTCCGCAAGCCAGGCGTCTCTTGAAGCAAGACCGGCCCCATGGCCGAACACCTTCAAACCCGGAGTATGATCATGGATATCTTCGCCGCCACCACCAATCTTTCCCAGCGTTTTTTCTTTTTCGCCGCCTGCGGGTTCAGCCTGATCGGCCTGCTCAGCGCCCTGTTCTGACCCGCGATGCCCCCTTGGAGAAAGTCGAGATTTGGCGATCCCAACCTGACGGTTTTCTGACATTTTCCTGACAATTCCTGTAAGCCAGCCGCAAGCACCCTTTCCATAGCGTTAAGAAATCGACGAATCGCCTTGGGAAGAATTCCATGGATAAGTGTTGCGACCGGGACCAGATCCCGCCTTTCACGTCAACCACGCAAGTCTTTCACTATCTCATGGAAAGATCCTTTGGCCTGCGCCCTCAGGCCGACCTTCCCGATGTTTCGCCGGTATCCGGATCCACATCAGGGTCCAACCCAGACAAGGTCATTGACCTTGCCCGGGCACGCGCCGCCCGCAAGGCACGCTGCGCCCGGACCAAAGTCGCCGACACCCATCTCCCCCAGGGTGTCGGCGATCAATTCAACTGATTTCCATTCGCTCTTCCGGAGTGGTGGAATCATTGACGAGGAATTCGATTTTGACCTGACGAGGGCGCGGCTGCCGTTATGGGCTTTTGTTCGTCGGCACCAGATGGCGCCGCGCCGGGTTCAGGTCAAATCAGGGCGTGTATTGCCCAACTCCCAGAGGCCCGGGTCGCACCAAGCCCGGGCCTCGTTCCTTGTCCGGACCCGATAGCTGCCGATCCAGCCCGGCAGAGGCCGTCCTCGCCCCATTGGGTTCGGCAAGATCACACAAGGTTTCGGCGTCTGGCCTCGGTCCATCTGTCTCCGGATGTCGGGCCCCGACGCGTGAGCACGGCTCGCAGGCGACGGAAATGCCTTGAACGAGGCCTTGATACGGCGAAAAGTCTGCGGGCCGTCACGGACAGGGGCCGGACACCTATCGCGCCAAGGCGCCCGACTGGTTCTTTTCCTCGCTCAGCAGGACATTCGATTCCACCTCGCCGACCCCCGGCAGGGTCATGATGCGGCGCCTGAGGATGCGCTCGAAATCGGTCAGGTCGCGGGCGACGATCCTCAGGCGGTAGTCGTAGACGCCGAGGACGTGCTGGACCAGTTGCACCTCGGGTATGGCGCAGACGGCGCGTTCGAAATCCTCCAGCGAGGTGCGGCCCTTGGTGGCGAGCTTGACGCCGAGAAACACCACCACCTCGAAGCCGAGCGCGGCGCGGTCGAGGATGATCTGGCGGCCGGAGATGATGCCGGCCTCTTCTAGTTTCTTCACCCGGCGCCAGGCGGCGGGTTGCGACAGGCCGACCGCCTCGCCCAGTTGGCGGGCGGAGAGGCGGCCGTTGGCGGTGAGAGCCTTGAGGATGGCCTCGTCGGTTGCGTCGATCATATGGGCAGGGCCTCGGTGTTTTTCAGTTCGGAGACCAGCATAAGTGCTTCGATCTCGGCGATGTGAGGAAGTGCCAGGATGCGGGTGCGGTAGAGGTGCTGGTAATGGGCGAGATCGCGGGCGATGACGTCCATGCGGATGTCGACGCGGCCGAGGAGGGTCTGGATGGTTTCGACTTCGGGGATGTCCCGGGCCTCGCGGATGAAGGCGTCGAAGGCGTCCAGCGCGGTCTTGTCGAGGGTGATGCGGAGGAACACCTGCACCTCGAAGCCGAGGGCGCGTTTGTCGATGACGATGCGGCGGTCACGGATGATGCCAGCGCGTTCCAGCTTGTCGATGCGGCGCCAGCAGGGCGCCGTCGAGAGGCCCGCCACCTCGGCGAGGTCGGGGATCGACAGGGTGGGGTCGTCCTGCAGGAGGCGGAGGAGGCGGCGGTCAGTGTCGTCGAGGTTGGACATGAAATTTTCAGTATACAGTTATTAGGCGAATAGAAATCCTTAAAAATGCCGCTATTCAGAAAATTTTGAAAATCAAATGGGCGGGGGCTTTGATAGGGTCGCGGCCAATCCAAACGTGAACCGAGGAGTGAGACGATGCGGGTTTATTACGATCGCGATTGCGACATCAATCTGATCAAGGACAAGAAGGTCGGGATTGTCGGCTATGGATCGCAGGGCCATGCGCATGCGCTGAACCTGCGGGATTCGGGGGCCAAGAACGTCGCCATCGGGCTGCGTGAGGGCTCGCCCTCGCGCGCCAAGGCCGAGGGTGAAGGGCTGCAGGTGATGGGACTGGCCGAGGTCTCGGCCTGGGCCGATGTGCTGATGATGACCATGCCGGACGAGCTGCAGGGGGATACCTATCGGAAATACGTTCATGACAACCTGCGTGAAGGCGCGGCGATCGCCTTTGCCCACGGGCTGAACGTGCATTTCGGGCTGATCGAGCCGAAGCCGGGCGTCGACGTGATCATGATGGCGCCGAAGGGCCCCGGCCACACGGTGCGCGGCGAGTTCGTCAAGGGCGGCGGGGTGCCGTGTCTGGTGGCGGTGCATAACGACGCTTCGGGCAACGCGCTGGAGATCGGCAAGTCCTATTGCGCCGGGATCGGCGGCGGGCGCTCGGGGATCATCGAGACCGATTTCCGCCAGGAATGCGAGACCGACCTCTTCGGCGAGCAGGCGGTGCTGTGCGGCGGGCTGGTCGAGCTGATCCGCATGGGCTTCGAGACGCTGGTCGAGGCTGGGTACGACCCCGAGATGGCCTATTTCGAGTGCCTGCATGAGGTGAAGCTGATCGTGGACCTGATCTACGAGGGCGGGATCGCGAACATGAACTACTCGATCTCGAATACGGCCGAATACGGGGAGTATGTCAGCGGCCCGCGCATTCTGCCTTATGATGAGACCAAGGCGAAGATGAAGGCGGTGCTGCGCGATATTCAGACCGGGAAATTCGTGCGGGACTTCATGCAGGAAAACGCTGTGGGGCAGCCGTTCTTCAAGGCGACGCGGAAGCTGAACGACGAGCATCAGATCGAGCAGGTGGGCGAGAAGCTGCGTGCGATGATGCCGTGGATTTCGGCCGGAAAGATGGTCGACAAGTCGAAGAACTGAAACGGGAGGGGGAGGAGCGGTCCTCCCCTATCCGCCTGCTGCGTGGGCCCGTACTTTCGAAAAATTGCGTGCGGCGAGGTCTTCGGGAGTGATCCAGAACTCGATGACCCCGGCGTCGCAGAATGCGAACTTGGCTTCGGCGTCGCTGTCGAGGCACAAGAGGCGCACTCCCGTGTCGCTGGTGGCATTGGTGATATGCTGCGTGGGGCCAAGCATTGCGTGGTGGCCGCCCTTTAACTTGTAGCGCCGTGCTGACGCGTCTTCCAGGTAAGGCGCCCATGCGTTTCGTTCGCGTTCCCGGAGCACCTCCCAGACGGCGGGAGGCGGGAAGCTGTCCTGCAGGTCCCATGCCGGAACGATTTCGGGCACGATAGGCCAGGACGCTGCCTGCCTATCGGTGGAGAAATCCGATTCTGTGCTGTCGGCAAAGTGATCGAACGGGGGCAGGTCCTCAGGCAGAGCACGTTCCGATGCGGTCGCGCCTTCGGGCACGTAGATGACGCGGTACGGAGGAGGGTCTTCGTCGTCTTCGTATGAGACGTCCATTTCCTCCTCGATATCGACGAAGAACAGCAGCAGACCGTCCGGCGGCAGCGGCGGCTGCCCCGCCAGGGAGGGCATTTCGGAACAGTCGATCATGGCCAGGAAATGCAGCGGTGTGTTGTGGTTGCTGCGCCGGGGCCAGTCGACATTGTCGGGCAGGAGTGGCAGGCCGCCGAAGCGGGAGCGGGGCAGGAGTGTTGTCTCGGGAGCGATCCGTCGCAAGAGGATCATCTCGGTCTGCCGCGCATCGAGAAAGGCCTGGGGGTCCGCCGTTTCTGACGAGGTATTGTCCGCCGTCGGTTTGGCTGAGGGGATCGAAGCGGGTGGGTCGTAGTTATCAAGTGCACGGAGCAGGCGGGCCTGACGTGCATCGTTTGAACTCGAGGTAAGGCGCGGTGCGAGCACGTAGCGATAGAACAGGTAGGCGACGGCAAGGGCGGCGGCCAGGTTGACCCATTGCACGTTCATGGAGTTCGTCCTTCAATCCTCGCGGGCCACCTGGGCAGGGTCGCCAAAGAGCGGCCATGAAAGCACACATTACCGGAATAAGAAACCAAGCGAGCAGGATGTTCGACACGTAGAAGCACTGAGCGATGTTACCTCAGAGGGGGTGCGAAAGCCGGGGGGCAGTAGCCCCCCGGCTTTCGCTCGCTCGCGCGGTGTGGCGGGCGAAGTCTTTGATGCTGATGTCGGCGCTGGTTTTGGGGTTCTGGGAATCTGCTGAGAAGCGGTTGAGGGCGCAGTCTGCGTCCTCAACACGCCTTTTCCAGTGTGGGATGCGATTCGCCCGGAAGTAAAGGACAAGCCCGCTTCGCGGGTCGCCCTGCGGGCGATCCTGGACTTCCGGGCGAATCGCGGGCGTCGGGTGGCGGGGGTCAGTATCCCAGGGCGCAGCCGTCCTTGCGGGGGTCCGACGCGCCGGTGAGGAGGCCGGTTGCGGGGTCGATATGGATGGCTTGCGCGCCTCCCAAGGGGCCGGGGGCGGTGACGATCTGGTGACCGCGGGCGGCGAGGTCGGCGCGGGTGGCTTCGGGGAAGGTGCTTTCCATGCGCAGCTCGTCGCCGTCGGGGAAGGAGCGGGGGGCGTCGATGGCGGTCTGGATGTCCATGCCGAAGTCGGTGACGTTGGTGAGGAACTGGGCGTGGCCGGCCGACTGGTACTGGCCGCCCATGACGCCGAAACTGGTGGTGAGGCGACCATGCTGGCGGAGCATTCCGGGGATGATCGTGTGCATGGGGCGCTTGCCGCCGGCGGCCTCGTTGGGGTGGCCTTCGGTGAGGGAGAAGCCTGCACCCCGGTTGTGGAAGAGGATGGAGAATTTGTCGGAGGCGAGGCCAGAGCCGAAGCCGTGGAAGATCGAGTAGATCAGCGACACCGCCATGCGGTCCTTGTCGACGACGCAGAGATAGATGGTGTCTTTGTGGATCGCCTCGGTGCGGAGGGCGACCGGCAGGTCCATGGCGCGGGACATGTCGATGAGACCGGCAAGGCGTCTGGCGGTCTCGGGAGACAGGATGTGGTCGTGGAAGCGGGCGGCGTATTCGGGATCGGCGACGAAGCGGTCGCGAGCGTCATAGGCGAGGCGGGCGGCCTCGGTCATCAGGTGGACGCGGTCGGGGCCGAATGGGTCGAGGGCGGCGAGGTCGAATTCTGACAGGATGTTGGCCATCAGGATGGCGGCGATGCCCTGGCCGTTGGGGGGCAGTTCGATCAGCTCGGTGCCCCGGTAGGTGCCCGAGAGCGGATCGACATAGGTCGGGGTATTGGCGGCGAAATCCTTCAGCGTGTGGCAGCCCCCGAGGGCGTTGAGGCTGGCGACCATGTCTTCGGCGACTTCGCCCTCGTAAAAGCCCGACCGGCCCTTTTCGGCGATACGGCGCAACGCCTCGGCTTGTTTCGGCAGGCGAAATACCTGCCCCGCCCCAGGCGCCTTGCCACCGATCAGGAAATCCTCGCGGGCCTTGCCTTGCAGAAACCCGGCGAGATTGGCCCAGTCATGGGCGACCCTCGAGGCGACGGGCACGCCTTCTTCGGCATAGCGGATCGCCGGGGCGAGGCAGCGGGCGAGACCGAGGCGGCCCCAGTCCCCGGCCAGGGTTGCAAACCCGTCCACGGCACCGGGAATAGTGACGGCATCGGCGCTGTGTTCGGGCATTTGCCCATGACCAGCGGCGCGGAGCCTCGCCGCCTCCAGTGCCGCCGGTGCCCGGCCCGAGGCGTTCAGCCCGACCAGATCCTCGCTGCCCGCCGGTTTGATCAGCGCGAAACAATCGCCACCGATCCCCGTCATCTGCGGCTCGCAGACACCGAGAAGAACCGCCGCCGCGACCGCGGCATCGACGGCATTGCCCCCGGCCTCAAGCGTCTCGATTGCCGTTTTGGTGGCCAGCGGGTGCGAGGTGGCGGCCATGGCATTCATCGCCATCACCAGCGAGCGGCCCGGAGTCTGAAAATCGCGCATCTGAGTTATCCTGCAAATCAAAACCGGTTCGAAGAGCCTTAGCGGCTCGCCTGGGCGTTTCCCAGTGGCATTTTGGTGGGGAGAATGGTTAAAGCGTCGTTACCCTCGAAACCGGAGAAAGACGCGATGCGGGAAGAGAGAGACGATATTCCGGTGCCGCAGGGAATGTGGGGGCTGTTGCCTGCGGCACCGGAGACCTCGAAGCCGACAAGCAGCTTGCGAGAAACCTGGGTGATTCACGTTAAGGAATAGTGGGGCCTAAATTATGGCACAATCATGGCGGTGGCCGGAATGAATGTAAACCGCTTTAAATTATTTTGCCTTCGTTGCGTTTTTTAAACCCCAAGTGCGGCGATGCAATGTGGGGGCTGAATTATCGCCGCACCGGGGGCCGAGCTCGTTAAGCTACAGTTATACTTATCGGTAAGGATTTGGGCGCGATGGTGCTTCGATCGTGGTATTATTGTGACAGCGCAGGAAAACTCTCCTTGCCATCCTATCGCGCTTGAGGAAGAGTTTGCCCATGACCAGCGTAACTCATGCCGCGATTTCCATCGGATCGGAAAAGGTCAGTTTCCATCGGACCGAACTGGGGATCATCCTGTCGCTCTACGGTAAGATGGTTGCCGCTGGTGAATGGCGGGATTACGGGATTTCGATGCTGCGGGAATGCGCGGTGTTCTCGATCTATCGCCGCACCGCCGAAACGCCGCTTTATCGGATCGAAAAGCATCCGAAACTGGCGAACCGGCAGGGGATGTATTCGGTGATCGGGATGGACGGGCAGATCCTGAAGCGCGGCCACGACCTGAAAACGGTGCTGCGTGTGCTAGAGCGCAAGTTGATCCGGCTGGTCTGACGCCGCACCGCAGTGGCGCGAAGACCGCTTCCGGACCAGGGCGCGGACCAATTCTGCGTCTCTCGGGCAGATCGGGACCGATTGTCCCCGCTTTCCACATAATCCCTAGATTGACCCGGCACCGTCCAAGGCGATATTCACCTGCATGTCTCTGCCGCCCGGTTTCCTTGACGAGCTTCGCTCCCGCATCTCGATCGCTCAGGTCGCGGGCCGGAAAGTTTCATGGGACCAGCGGAAATCCAACCCGGGCAAGGGGGATTACTGGGCACCCTGCCCGTTCCACCAGGAAAAGACCGCCTCGTTCCATGTCGATGACCGCAAGGGCTTCTATTACTGCTTCGGCTGCCATGCGAAGGGTGACGCGCTGAGTTTCGTGCGCGAGACCGAGAATCTCGGCTTCATCGAGGCGGTCGAGTTGCTGGCCCGCGAAGTCGGCATGGAAGTCCCCGCCCGCGATCCGAAGGCACAGGAGAAGGCCGACGAACGGGCCGGTCTCGCCGAGATCATGGAACAGGCCGTCAAGTTCTACCGCCTGCAGCTGAAGACCGGCGCCGCGG
Organism: Paracoccaceae bacterium; assembly: GCA_050299335.1. Lineage (GTDB taxonomy): Bacteria > Pseudomonadota > Alphaproteobacteria > Rhodobacterales > Rhodobacteraceae > JBNKVT01. The sequence goes on from JBNKVT010000002.1 coordinate 14,251, forward strand.
CGGGGGCCCGCGACTATCTCGACCGGCGCGGTCTGAAGTCAGAAACGCTGGAGCGGTTCGAGATCGGGTTTGCGCCTGACAGGCGCACCCAGCTCTTCGAGCATCTGACGGGCAAGGGGATCAGGCCGCAGGACCTCGTCGATGCCGGTCTCTGCGCCCTACCCGAGGATGGCGGCCAGCCTTATGACCGCTTCCGCGGCCGGATCATGTTCCCAATCCGCGACGCACGCGGCCGCGCCATCGCCTTCGGCGGAAGGTCGATGGATCCCGAGGCGCGGGCGAAATACCTGAACTCTCCCGAAACCGTGCTCTTCGACAAGGGACGGTCGCTTTACAATCACGGACCCGCCCGCGAGGCGGCGGGTAAGGCCGGCGGGGTGATCGTCGCCGAGGGCTATATGGACGTGATCGCGCTGGCCCAGGCCGGGTTCGACCACGCCGTTGCCCCCCTTGGCACCGCGATCACCGAAGATCAGCTGCGCCTGATGTGGCGCATGGCCGACGAGCCGGTGATCGCCCTCGATGGGGACAAGGCGGGGCTGAGGGCGGCCATGCGGCTGATCGATATCGCCCTGCCGCTGCTGGAGGCGGGGAAGTCGCTGAGGTTCTGCGTCCTGCCCGAGGGGCTGGACCCCGACGACTTGATCAAGGCTAAGGGCGCAAGGGCAATGGCAGAGCTGCTGCAAAACGCGCGGCCGATGGTCGATCTGCTGTGGCAGCGCGAGACCGAGGATCGGGTGCTCGACAGTCCCGAACGGCGGGCGGCGCTGGATGCGGCGCTCAGGCAGACGCTGGGACTGATTACCGACCGCTCGATCAGGGCGCATTACGAGGCGGAGATCCGGACCCGGCGGGCGGAGCTGTTCCGGCCCCAGGGCCGGGATTTCGGGCGCGACCAGGGCCGCGACTATCCGGGCAACCCGCGCGGTTATGTCCGAGGTGGGGCCGGGGCGAACAGACGGCAAGCGCGGGCTGTCCATGCACTGCCGAGCACGCGGGCCTCGCTACTGGGGCAGAAACTGGCGGGGATCGAGGCGGAGGCGCGCATCCGGGAGAGCGCAATTCTGGCCGGATGTATCAATCACCCCGCCCTGGCCCGCGAGATGGAAGCCGAGATCGAGGCGTTGCCGTTTCTCTGTCCCGATCTTGCAGAAATTCGCACCCACCTCTTGTCTTGGCTGCACGAGGCCCCAGATAGCACCCAGGTGACCTCGCCAGCGACGCTCCGTGGCGCGCTGACTGCCCGACTGGGCCACGATCCGATGGAAAAGCTGATGCAGATCGGCCATGTCCGCAGCAACCCCATGCTGCGGGCCGATGCCAATTCCGAAAAGGCCGCTCAGGCGATCCGGCTGGAAATCGGCCGGCAATTGTCCGAACTCGGCAGTCTTGAGGAAATCCGGGATGCCGAAGCCGAACTGGCCGGCACCGCGGATGAGGGACTGACATGGCGGTTGCAGCAGGCGAGTGCGCAGAAACAGATACTGGCGCGGGACGCGCTGGGAGAGGACCCGAATGACACAACGGACGCAAAATCCCTGTCGGATCACCTGCAATCGCTCATTGATGAGCAGGTTTGGTTAAAACGTAAAAAATAGAATCACGTTGCGAATCACTGATTCGCTTCGCTAGTTCAGACAGAATCCGCTCGGAAGGGCCGCACCCCACCCCTCGCCCTTCGACAGCTCCGGAGCACTTGATGGCCGCAAAAGACACCGACATCGAAACCGCCGACGACAACCAGGACGGCGCCAGCCCCATGCTCGACATGAGCCAGGCCGCGGTCAAGAAGATGATCGCCGCCGCCAAGGCCCGCGGTTTCATCACCCATGACGAGTTGAACAAGGTCCTGCCCTCGGATCAGGTCGGCGCCGACCAGATCGAGGACATCATGGCCATGCTGTCGGAAATGGGGATCAATGTGGTCGATTCCGACGACGGCGACGAGGATGGCGAGGACGATACCGGCACCGACCTGATCGAGGGCGGTGGATCGACCTCGCGCGAACTGGTCACCACCTCGGCCACCAACGAGACGCTGGACCGCACCGACGACCCGGTCCGTATGTATCTGCGCGAGATGGGCTCGGTGGAACTTCTGTCCCGCGAGGGCGAGATCGCGATTGCCAAGCGGATCGAGGCCGGGCGCAACACGATGATCTCGGGGCTTTGCGAGAGCCCGCTGACCTTTCAGGCGATCACCATCTGGCGCGACGAACTCCTGGAAGAAGACATCATGCTGCGCGATGTCATCGATCTGGAGACGACCTTCGGGGCGTCGATGGAGGATGACGAAACCGCCCCTGTGATCGACACGTCGGCAGGGTCCGAGGCCAAGAGCGAGGACAAATCCGAGGACAGGGCCGAACCGGAACTGGATGCCGACGGCAACCCGGTGGCCAGCGAAGATGACGAGGATGACGACGAGGACGATCAGGCCAACCTGTCGCTGGCGGCGATGGAAGCAGCACTGAAGCCCGAGGTGCTGGAGACCCTGGACCGGATCGCGTCCGACTATGCCAAGCTGGCCGAGATGCAGGACAGCCGGATCTCGGCGACCCTGAACCGCGACGAGAGTTTCTCCACCACCCAGGAGCTGGAATACCAGCGGCTGCGCTCGGAGATCGTCGAACTGGTGAACTCGCTGCATCTGCACAACAACCGCATCGAGGCGCTGATCGACCAGCTTTATGGCATCAACCGCAAGATCATGGCGCTGGACGGCGCCATGGTGAAGCTGGCCGATCAGGCGAAGGTCAACCGCCGCGACTTCATCGAGGAATATAAAGGGCTGGAGCTGGAACCGGGCTGGATCGACCGTGTCGGCAAGCTGAAGGCACGGGGTTGGGATATCCTGACCACGTCCTACCGCGACAAGGTTGACGAGATCCGCACCGAAATGGCCGAGGTGGGCCAGTATGTCGGCGTCGACATCACCGAGTTCCGCCGCATCGTCAACCAGGTGCAGAAGGGCGAGAAGGAGGCGCGCCAGGCCAAGAAGGAAATGGTCGAGGCGAACCTGCGGCTGGTGATCTCGATCGCCAAGAAATACACCAACCGCGGCCTGCAGTTCCTCGACCTGATCCAGGAGGGGAACATCGGCCTGATGAAGGCGGTCGACAAGTTCGAATACCGCCGCGGCTACAAGTTCTCGACCTACGCGACCTGGTGGATCCGCCAGGCGATCACCCGCTCCATCGCCGACCAGGCCCGCACGATCCGCATCCCGGTCCACATGATCGAGACCATCAATAAGCTGGTCCGCACCGGCCGCCAGATGCTGCACGAAATCGGCCGCGAGCCGACGCCGGAGGAACTGGCCGAAAAGCTGCAGATGCCATTGGACAAGGTCCGCAAGGTGATGAAGATCGCCAAGGAGCCGATTTCGCTGGAGACGCCCATCGGCGACGAGGAGGATTCGCAGCTCGGCGATTTCATCGAGGACAAGAACGCCGTCCTGCCGCTGGACAGCGCCATTCAGGGCAACCTGAAGGACACCACGACGCGGGTTCTGGCCTCGCTGACGCCGCGCGAGGAACGGGTCTTGCGGATGCGCTTCGGGATCGGCATGAACACCGACCACACGCTCGAAGAGGTCGGCCAGCAGTTTTCCGTGACCCGCGAACGTATCCGCCAGATCGAGGCGAAGGCACTGAGGAAGCTGAAGCATCCGAGCCGCAGCCGCAAACTGCGGAGCTTCCTCGACCAGTAGAGTGCGTAATTTCACGCACCTTTCTCATAAGTAGGGTGGATTCGAATACACCTTTCCTTATGGTCGCGCTCAGCGGATTTCCTTGAGCTTCGGCAAGTGGGTTTCGGCAATCTCCCCTGGTGATCCGGAAAACAGCGCGGATTCGATCTCGCGGGCGGTGGGATCGACGGGACGCAGATGCAGCTTCAGCATCCGGTAGACGGCGGCGGCGTTGCCGTTGCGGATCTCGCGTTTGAGGGCGCGGGTCTCTGGGTCGAGGCCGAGGCGGCGCAGGAGGCCGTTCAGCCCCAGCCGGCCCCGGTTGCGGAGCTTGCCTCCCAATAGCACAAGCCCGGTCAGGAGGCCGGCAAGCAATGGGGCCCAGACGGGTGGGCTCCAGATGGTCTCCGTCCGAGACCGGGCGACGGGCGCGACCGGCGTGTCGGAAGAGATGACGGCCATGCGCTGGGTGGCCAGGGTCACGGTCTTGGCCTCGCGGGCGACGGTGTCGAAATAGTGGATTTCTATGGGGTCGAGGATCGCCGACGGCGCGCCCTCGGCGGGCCGCACGGTCCAGCGCCACCAGACGGTCGAGATGGGACCGTCGGGGGTAAGGTCGACAACGCGACGCTCGGGATGCGGGAAGATGAAGGCCGAGGGTGATGTGAGGGCGGGCATCGGCGGGATCATGTCCGGGGAGACCCCCTCGGCAGTGATGGTGACGATGCGGAGCGCGCCTTCGCCCGCTTCCAGCATGTGGATGGCGTTGCTCCATTCGTCGCGGATGTTGAGCTTGCGAACCGGCAGCCACCAGGTGCCATCCTGCGGGGCCTCGAGGACGTCGATGGCGATCGGCTCCGATTCGGTTGCATAGGCAAAGCGGTTCCCGGCCCGGTCGGTGAGCGTGAATTCGTGGCGGAAAGCGCCGACCTCGATCCGGCCCACATCCTGCGGGAACAGCGCCATGCGGCGTTCGAAGACTTTGGCGGGCAGCCCGTCGATACGCTCGTCGGTCCACTTGTCCCGGCCGAGCTGGGTCCAGGCGAAGCCCTCCAGCGACGGCTCGATCAGCTTTTCCAGCGCGATGGTCTCGCGGTAAACGCCGCGGATGGTCAGGAGGACCATTTCGTCCTGATAGGGGGTCTCGGGCAGGTTCTCGAACTCGAGCGTCAGGCGCATGTTGTCGGGGTCGACCTGCTGGGCGAAGGCCGGGAAGGCGAGGAGGAGGAGCGCGAGCAGTCTCACCATGGGCTTTCGGCCTCCGGCTGGGCGGTTCCGGCGGCGATGCGGGCCTTGTGTTCCTCGGCGATGCGGGCGGCGAGGTAGCGGCCGGGCTCGTCTTCGAGGGTGGCCAGCCAGCGGTCATTGGCGGCGACGAACTGGGCGTCGAAGACGCGAGAGACACCTTGCTGTTCGCTCGACAGGATCAAGGGGATGCCGAGATTGGTCGAGGTGTTGGTGGCGTCCGAGCCAGTGCCCTGTGCGCGGCCCTGGCCCTGGCCGACTTCGGCCTCAGCAGTGATGTCAGTATCCTTTTCCTCGGTAATCAGCGGCCCGTTCAGTTCGAATTCGACCCCGGCGTAGAAGGATTTGACCAGTTCGAAATTGTCGATGGCTTCGGTGTCGTCGGGATTCTGGGCGATTGCGATGTCCCAGGATTCCATCGCCGATGCGTAGTTCCCTGCCAGCGCATGGGCGTTGCCGAGATTGTAGGAAAACTCTGCTCCCGCTTGCGTGAAGGCTTCGACGGCTGCGTCGTAGTCGCCCGCCCGATACAACGCGGTGCCCTTCCATTCCGGCGTGTCGAGCAGCGGCACAGCCAGCCTCGGCATCCCCAGTTCCAGCGCCAGCCGACCGAAGGGGGCGGTGCCGCCCATCAGGAAAGCCAGACCGGCGAGGCCGGCGATCAGGGCGGGGGTGGTGGCGCGGTGCATCATGCGACCCTCCGGAACATCAGGAGGACCGGGAAGAGGGCGAGAAGCAGCAGAAACCGACCGTAGTCGCGCCAGATGAGGACGGCGAAATCGGTGCTTTCGAGGCGCGTGGCGAGGCCGCTGCCAATCAGGCTGGCGACCGGGACCGGGTTGCGGGCCTGAACCGCGATGCCGCCGCCGATCTCGGCCAATGCGGTGAGGGCGACAGGGTCCGGGGCCTCGCCAGCGCCCGGGATATAGACGGTCGAGAGACGAGCGCCTTTCGCGCGGATGGCGGTGGCGAGGCGGGAGGTCTCCCCACTGAGGCCCTCGCCATCGCTGACCAGCACCACGTCCCCGGCGACGATCTCGGCATCGGCGAGAATCTGGGCGGCCATCGCCAGCCCCAGCGCCGGGCGGCTGCCCTTGTCGGGGATGATGCCTTCGGTGAGGAAAGACACCGTGGTCCCGAAGACCCGTGCGTCGGTGGTCAGGGGCGAGGCGAGATAGGCGTCCCCGGCATAGGCGACAAGCGCCACCGGCTTCGACCCGGCGCGTTGGGCGATCAGGCGGACGGCGGTCATGGCGTCGAGCCAGGCGTCGCTTTGGGCGACGGAGTCGGAGACATCCATCACCAGCACCACCCCATCGAGATTGCGGAAGGAGGCTCCGTCGCGACGTTCCACGGCGGGGCCCGTAAGCGCGAGGGCGACCAGGACCATGGCGGCGGCCGGCAGAAGGTCGCGCTTCGCCTTGCCCTCGACGACGCGGCCCATGCGGGTGAAGGCGGCCATCAGGGCGGGGTCGACAGCGCGTTCCCAGCCCGACGAGGCGGAGGTTCGGCGCCAGGCGACGAAGACGATCAGGGCGATCACCGGCAGGGCGAGCAGCCAGAGCGGGCGGAGAAGGGCGAGGCCGAAGAGCTCGATCATGCGAGTTCTCCTTGCAACTGGGCCTGTTTGCGGCGCAGGCGGGGCTCGAAGCCCAATTGCCGGGCGGCAAGCAGGAACAGGGCGAGAAGAGCAGGCCAGACCCAAAGCTCGGCGTAAACCTCAGCGGCGGTGCCTTCGGCGGTGGTGGCTTCCAGCCGGTCGAGATCCTCGGTAACCGCGATCAGGTCCTCGGTGGTCTTCACCCGGAATGTCTGCCCACCCGAGATGTCGGCAATGGCTTTCAGGGTCACCGTATCGACCACGTCCCGCTCGTCGCCTGCATTGGTCACGTCGCGCGGACCCATGGCAATGGTGTGGACCCTCACACCCTTCTCGCGGGCAAGGCGGGCGGCGTCGCGGGGGGTGGCGGCACCCGAGTTGTTGCCGCCGTCGGACAGGAGGACAACGACCTTGGAGGCGGCCTCGGAGGCGTCGAGGCGTTTCAAAGACAGGCCGAGCGCATCGGAAATCGAAGTGGCCCGGCCCGACAGGCCGATGGTGGCCTCGTTGATGGCTTGGGCCACGGCCTCGGTGTCGAAAGTGAAGGGGGTGGCGTAGTAGGCTTTGGAGCCGAAGATCACCAGCGCCACCCGATCACCGGCGCGGCGACGGGCAAACTCGGACCCGACATGTTTGACGGCGTCTAGGCGGGAGACCACGCGGTCGTCGATATAGAAATCTTCCTCGACCATGGAACCGGACAGATCCAGCGCAATGACGATATCGCGCCCCGAGGTGGGCAATGCCGGGGTCGGGACGATCAGGCGCGGGCCGGTGAGGGCGAGGATCAGGAAAAGCCAGATCAGCGCCGGAAGCCCCAGTTTCAGGGCGATGCTTTCCCCGGCGCGGGCGCGGCCCAAGAGGCGCTCGCCGATGACGCCGGGGATGCGCAAGGCCCCACCGGTGCGGGTGACGGGCGGGGCGAAGCGCAGGACCAGATAGGGCAGCGGCAGGAGGATCAGGAACCAGGGATCGGCCAGCGAAATCATGCGCGCTCCAGCCGTTTCAGGGCCGGGATGGCGGCGTTGTGAAGGGCCTCGACATCCACCTCGACCTCGCGGGTGTAAAGCGAGACGTCGAGGGCCTGACGCATGCCCGTTTCGCCGATCTCGGCCAGCCAGTCGCGGCCCTTGGCGGCGCTCTGCATCACGCTGGCGATGACAGCGAGGCGTTCCTGCGGCGGCAGGTCGCGGGCGGCTTCGAGGATCGGAAGGGCCGAACGGGAGCCACGGTCGACGCGGGTGGTCAGAAGCCCGATCAGCCCGGTCAGCCCCCAGGCGATCAGAAGACCAAGTGCGAAGGCGGCGGCGATGTCGGCCCAGATGCCGCCCGAGGCCTCCAGCGGCAGGCGGATGTCGTGAAGGCTTTCAAGGATCTCGGCGATTTCAGCGTCCTCGTTCATCGAAGACCTCCAGCATGCCGATCATCTCGGACGGGTGTTTCGAGGCGTCCAGCACCACCGACGGGATACCGATCTTCCCCAACCGTTCCATGCGCTTGACCCCGGCGGGTTCGACGGAACGCGCATTGAGTGTGGCCGAGTGGCGGCCCGTATCATCCTCGAACAGGTAGTTGCCCGAGGGCGCGGAAGTCTCGAAGGCGTCGGTGACCAGAAGCACGTTCAGATCGGCGCGGTGGTTAAGCGCCGAGGCCATGTCGGTGAAACCCTCGCCCGGCTGGTCGAGCCCGGTGGCGAGATAGACCGACGCCCCGGCGGGGGCCACGCGCGCGGCCATTTCGAGGGGCTCGGAGAGGCTGACCATGGGTTGCGACCCGGTGGCGGCAGCCTCCAGCGCCGCGCGATGCGCCTGAACCAGTCCGCCGATCACGTTGACCATGCCCCGCTCGCGGCCTCGGGCGGGAACCAGCACCGGCTCGCCGCCAAAGGCGATGAGGCCGACGCGACCCCCGGCCTCGACGACACGCCAGCCGATGAGGCAAAGCGCCTCGGCGGCAGCGACGGAGCGGAAGGCACGGCGGGTACCCCATAGCATGTCGGACCGGAAATCGGCACAGAGTATCGCGGTGCGATCACGTTCATCCTGAAAGGTGCGGACATGCAGGTTGCCGGTCCGCGCGGTTGTGTTGCGGTCGATATGGCGGATATCGTCGCCATGGGTATAGGCGCGGATCTCGGCGGTCTCGAGCCCCCGCCCCCGCTTGCGCGACACGAAGCCGCCCGGCAGGTTGGTCGGCGAGACGCGGGCCCCGTGCTGGCGGCGCGACAGGTGGCGAAGGGCGATCAGCGCCTCGGCATCAACGGCGATGCCGGGTTGGGAGAGGGGATCGGCGGTCTCGAGGCTCACGAAAGGGCTCTCACAGCGGTTCGACCTGATCCAGCATCTTGCGGACCAGGTTGCGCGGGGTTTCGCCCTCGGCGGTGGCACGCCAAGCCAGCACCATCCGATGCGCCAGCGCGTCCTCAGCCATGGCGGCAACATCGGTGGGCGTGGCGTAGTCACGGCCATCGAGCCAGGCGCGGGCCTTGGCGGTGGCGGCCAGCGCCAGCGAGCCACGTGGCGAAATCGGGTATTCGATGGCGCGTGCGATATCGGGAGCGATCTCCGTCGAGCGGGTGGCGGTGACCAGGCGCACGATATAGTCCCGGAGCGCCGGGGAAAGATGGGTGTTCATCGCCTCGTGACGGGCGGCCAGCACCTCGTCGGCGGAAACCCGGCGCGGGGTTTTGGGAATGGCGTCGTGGCTTTCCTCTTCCACCAGATCGAGAATTTCCCGCTCGCGCTCAGCGTCGGGCAGGCCAACGACGGCATGGATCAGGAACCGGTCGAGCTGGGCCTCGGGCAGCGGGAAAGTGCCTTCATGCTCGATGGGGTTCTGTGTGGCGACGACGAGGAACGGCTCGGGCAGCTTGTAGGTGACACCGCCTGCGGTCACCTGGTTCTCGGCCATGGCTTCCAGAAGGGCCGACTGGACCTTAGGCGGGGCACGGTTGATCTCGTCGACGAGGACGAGGGAGTGGAAGACCGGGCCCTTGACGAATTCGAATTCACCGCGATCAGGGCGGAAGACCGGGGTGCCGGTGAGATCGGCGGGCATCAGGTCGGGGGTGCATTGCACACGGGCGAAAGAACTGTCGAGCCCGTCGGCGAGGCGCTTGACGGCGCGGGTCTTGGCCAGGCCCGGGGGCCCCTCGACCAGCAGATGACCGCCGGTCAGAAGGCCGATCAGCAGGCGATCGACCAGCGCCTCGTGCCCGATCAGGCCCTCGGCCATGTAATCCTTCAGCGAAATGAAATGCGCGCGGGCATCGGCGACGGCGGCACTGGTCATGCGATTCTCTCCCGGGCTTTCGGAGATGCTTGCAACAGTCTCGCTATCTGAGAAGAAAATGCGCCGTCAATTAGCCTTTCCGACGACCGATCAGACCCTTGGAGGGGTCGTATGCATAGATGGCAGCGCCCATGAAGAAGATCGTGCAGCCGATAACGACGGCCAGCGCCAGAAAGTTGACATGGCCATAAAGGGCGAAGCGGACCAGTTCCACGGCCCAGGTGAAGGGGTTGGCGGCACAGATATCGTGCAGCAGCACGGAGGATTCGCGCATGCGCCAGAGCGGGTAGAGGGCGGAGGAGGCGAAGAACATCGGGAAGATGACAAAATTCATCACCCCGGCGAAATTCTCGAGCTGGCGGATGGTCGAGGACAGGAACAGGCCCATCGAACCCAGCATCATCCCCGACAGGATGAGGGCCGGAAGGGCGGTGAGGTAGCCCCAGACCGGCGGGCGGACGTCCCAGAACCAGGCGATGGCGAGGAAGGCATAGACCTGGACGATGGAGACGGCGACGCCGGCCATCAGCTTTGAGGCCAGCAGGAACCAGCGGGGATAGGGGCTGACGAGGAGGGTGCGCATGGCCCCGGTCTCGCGGTCGTAGACCATCGACAGCGAGGATTGCATACCGTTGAACAGCTGGATCATCGCGGCAAGGCCGGGGGTGACGTAGACTTCGTAGAGAATATAGGTCTCGTAGGGCTCGGTGATCGAGATGCCGAGGACGGAGCGGAAGCCGGCGGCGAAGATGAACAGCCAGACGAGAGGGCGGACGAGGGCTGAGAGGAAGCGCTCGCGCTGCTTGGTGAAGCGCAGGGCCTCGCGCCAGACAATGCCGCGGAAGGCGTTAAGGCGACCGGACCAGGTGAGGCGGTCAGGCATGGGGGCCTCGCGGAGACAGGGTTTCGCCGCGCTGCGCGCGCCGACACGGTGGGGGGGGCGCTGCCCCCCCCACACCCCCCCCGAGGTATTTTAAAGAAGGAGTAACCATTAAGTGCCAGTACTGAAATGCGGTACAGGCGGAGGCGCCGATGACCGCAGAAGGAGAAGGCGTCCTGTGCCGGAAACGGACAGGACGTCTTTTTCTTTCGCCTTCTTCTTCTTTCAAATACCTCCGCCGGAGGCACGGCTCGTTTTGTTCCGGAGGAACACAACGAGGTAAAAGTCTTGCGCCGAAGGCGCTCCGTGCGGTGGCTGAAATCATAGCAGGGCTTCCTCGGGGACACCGGTCAGGTCGAGGAAAGTATCGCTCAGGCTCCTGGCTCCCGCAATCTCGGCAGCGGTACCGGTTTTCAGGACCTGGCCCTTGTGGAGGATGACGACGCTGTCGGCGGGCTCGATTTCGTCGAAGATATGGGTGGCCCATAGGGCGGCGATGCCTTCCGTCTCGATCAAGACGCGAACGAGCTGAGTGACCTCGATGCGGGTCTTCACGTCAAGCCCGACCGTAGCTTCGTCCAGCAATAGCAGTTTCGGGCGGTGGATCAGGGCGCGGGCGATCTCGGCGCGACGGGTCTGGCCGCCGGAGAGCGCGGTAATGCGGTCGTCGATGCGGTCAGTAAGTCCGACGAGGGCGAGGACCTCGGGCACCCGGGCGCGGGTTTCGGCGCGGGACATGCCTTGCAGGGCGGCGTGATAGGAGAGGTTCTGGCGCACCGTCAGGTCGCGGTCCAGCGCGCGGCTCTGGAAGACCACGCCAAGCCGGGCCAGCGCCGGGCCGGGATTGCGGCGGACGTCGTGGCCGCCGACAAGGATTTCGCCCGAGATATTGTCATAGAGCCGCGTGATCAGCGAAAACAGCGTCGTCTTGCCTGCCCCATTGATGCCAAGCAACGCCGTGAAACTGCCCTCGGGGACGTGTATCGACACGTCGTCGAGGGCCTTCACCTTGCCGAAACTGTGGCTGACACCGGAAATTTCTAGCGCGTTGGTCACTGGATGATGAACACCGCCCGCTGGGTCTCGCCGGTCGAGCCGGGGATGCGCAGCTCGTAGGTGCCGGGGACGATGGCAATGAAGGACATCTCCGCTGTACCTTCGTCATCGAATTCCAGGCTGTGGATGCCCATGGGCCGGATTTCGATCTCGTTTATAACGATCTCGTCGATCCAGATCGCCCGGAAGAAATCGCCGCCCGACAGCGCCAGTTCGGCAGTGCCGTCCGAGACAATCTCGATCTCGTAATAGGTGCCGGATTTCAGCCTATAGGGCTCGGCGGCCAGCGGTTTGCCCGAGGAGAGCGTGATAGGTGCCAGGTCTTCGCTGTTGGTATTCGACAGGAGCCCGGCAAATCCGAGATCATGGGCAAGCACAGGGGCCGCGATCAGGGCGGCGGCGAGCGCCAGGGTAGATTTCTTCAGCATGTTTTCCCTCCCGGAATTCAGTTTGGCGATACGACCACGCCCCAGGGCTGCTGGCCGACCTGTATGGATTTGATCACCCTCTCCGCCTCGACATCGATCACCGAGATGTCGTTGGAGTTGCCGTTGGTGGTGTAGAGGAACTTTTCCTCCGGATCGAAGGCGAGCTGCCAGACGCGCTGGCCGACCAGCAGGTATTTCTCGACCTCGAACGTTTCGCCATCGATCAACGCCACGCGGTTGGCGGGGCCAAGGGCGACGAAGACCTTCTTGCCGTCAGCGGTGACGCGCACCCCGACCGGCTGCAGCGCTTCGGGGACGACATTCGGCACCTCGAAACTGATCTTCTTGATGATCTCGCCGTTTGACGGATCGATCACCGACACCGTACCGCCGATCTCGGCCGACACGAACAGCAGCGACCCATCGGCGGTGAACTGGGCAAAGCGGGGCCGCTGGTCGACGAGCGTATTCTGGAAGATTTCGTAAGTCTCGGTGTTGATGAAATGCGCCATGTTGGTGGTCTCGGAGGTGTTGACCACCACCGAACCATCCGGCGATATCCCCATCCCTTCGGGTTCCACGCCCACCGGGATTTCGGCGAGGATGGTGTGGGTCTGCGTATCGGTCACCGTGACCAGATTGTCATCCTCATTGGCGATATAGAGCGGGTTGCCGGAAGGGTGCAGGATGAACAGTTCCGGGTCGGGGCCCGAGGGCAGCGTGTGGGTTTCCTCAAGCGTCTCGGTGGAGAAAACCCGCACCAGATCGTCGTCCGAGGCGCAGACATAAAGCTCCCTGCCGTCCGGGCTGATGGCGATCCCGCGCGGGCGCTGGCCGGCATTGATCGTGGCCGTCACCTCCAGCGTCTCGCTGTCAAGGACGGTGATGGTGTTGCCCTTCTCGTTCGAGACATAGATCGTATAGGCCCGGGCAGGCCCCGCGAGGGCGATCAGGGCGACGGTGGCGCAGAGTTTCAGCATGGGGTCCCCTCAGCGTTCGATGTCACAGTTGCTCTCGGGCTCATCCGTCCCAAGCGTGTCGAGCCGCGTCACCCGGTGGATGAATTCCTCCTGTGGCGAGACCGAGACCAGCACTCTTGGGCCCGTCAGCAGGATCGGCTGGCGCAATTGCCCGTCCCAGGGCCGGAAGGTCAGTTTCTGGCCCTTGAAGCCCGCGACCTCGAAATCCGGGCCGAGGATGAAATCCTTCAGGGTCTGATATTCGGTGGACCGGGTGCGGGTCGCGGCCTCGCCCAGCACCCGAAGCGACAGCCAGACCTGGTAATCCTCGGGCCGCATATAGCGTCCGGCGAGGGCCTCGAACCGGTTCTGGAATTGCGGCGCCCCCCAGGCCTCCTGTGCGGGGTGCCAGGTGACGGGACGCAGGCCGGCCGAACCGGCGACCGGGCGCGGCTCCCAGGTCTGATAGGGCAGATAGGCGGCGAAATAGCCGGTCTCGTCAGCCGCGATCACCACGTCATGCGCCTCGGCCCGCTGGGTGAAGACCGGGACGGCCTTCTGGATCTGGACATGGCCGGTATCGGTGCGCCGCGCCCCGCCGGTATCCTCGAATTCGCGCTCCTCGACGATGCGGGCACCGAATTTGCGGGCGGCGCGACGGTAGGCATCGGCCAGTTCCAGATCGTCCGCGTGAGAGCCATGGATCAGGTACCAGTCGGTCCATTTCTTCCACAACAGGAACTGCGCCATCGCGTCGGTCAGCATCGCCCGCGAGGGGGCGACATGCAGCAGGTTGGCGCGACAGTCCTCGTTGCGCAAGGCATCCTCGGGCGCGATGGCGTTGATGATCAGCGCCCTGTCTCCGGCGGCACCAGCCATGGCCAGCGTCGTCTCGGCATCGGCCATGGAGACGATGAACCCGATGCCTTCGCCGATCAGCCGCTCCATCTCGGCAACGGCGACGTCAGGGGCGTCCTCAAGGGTTTCGACAGGCACGGAGACATTCTCGTTGACGAAATCCTGCCCCATGAACCGCCCGGTGGTCTGGTTGTCGTCGATGGCCAGAAAAGCCCCGGCAAACCCCAGATCCCCGGGCTCCAGATCGAGGCGCGAGATCGGAGGCAGCTTGTTGGCGATATCGATGCGGATCACGGCCGATCTGACCACCTGCGCCTCCTGCGCGGCGGTCTGGACCCCGGCCAGCATCAGCGCGGCGACAGCAAGCGGACGCAGCATCTAGTCTCCCCGAACGGCACGTCCATGGCGCGTGCCGAGAGCGAAAGCCTAAGGAGGATCGCCCCGAGATGAAACAAACCTTGCCTAAGAAGTTTGTAAGACCCTGGTGGCCTTGAAATCATGGCTGGCGTGCCCGAGCATACCCCCATGCTGCGAATCCTGATCCTCCTTCTGGCCCTTGCCGCGCCCGCCTTCGCGCAGCCAGCCCTGCCGCCCCTGAAGGAGAACCCCAAAGTGGCGTTTTTCGGGATCGTGCTTTTGGACACGTCTCACGAGGCCGAGTTTTTCGGCTCGGAGGCCGAGGTTGCGCGGACCGGGATGATCACCGATTACATCCGCGACACAGTGGAGGCAGAGGGGTTCCGGTTGCTCGATCTCGCGCCGGTGCAAGACCAGATCGACCGAGTGGCGTCGATGGCCGATTGCTATGGCTGCGAGCTGCGCGCGGCGGCGGATCTGGGAGCGGATTACTCGATGGTGGGCGAGATCCAGAAGGTCTCGACCCTGATCCAGTCGATGAATATCGTCCTGCGGGATGTCGAGACGGGGCAGATGGTGCGGGGCCTGGCGGTGGAGATACGGAACAACTCCGACGAGGCATGGCTTCGCGGTGCGCGGTATATCCTGAAGAACAATTTTTTCCGCGAATAGAAGCGGGTTGAGGCCGGGAGAAGCGCCGAGGCCCGGGCTCGCCCATCGCTTCGGCGGGTCATGCCAGTGGGCGGTATTTTCGGGATCGCGGTGCATCCCAGCAGGGAACGGATCCACGATCATTGACTGAAGCGCCGGGGCGTGTCGGACTTGTGAACAATGAGACAGGCGATTCGCCCCAAGGGTGCGTGGGATCGCATAACAGGGAGTACGGAGATGGCTGACAATTCCAAGATCGTCTTCAGCGGCGGTGCCGGGGCCGCGATCGGCGTGGCGCTGGGGATGCTGTTCGGTGGACCCGATGTCGGCGGCATCGAGACCCAGCTCGGCACCACCGGCACCGAGGTGGCGAGCCTGAGCGGCCAGATCGGGGCCGTGAACGAGCGCCTGGCCGCGCTCGAAGCGTCGGTTTCGGCAGAACCCGAGACCCCGCCCCTGACCGCCGCCGACCTCGACGCGGCGGTTTCCGGGACGACCGGCGCGGTCGAAACCGCCCTCGGCGACCGGATCGCGGCTCTGGTGTCTGAGCTCGACGCCCGTGATGCCGCCCTCGAAGCGGCAATCGCCAGCGCGGGCGCGGAACAGGTGGACGCCATCCTCGCAGCCATGGATGCCCGATACGAGGAGCGGATGCGCGAATTCCGCGAACAGATGGAAGCCCGCCGCGAGGACATGCGCGAGTGCCACGGCAAGCCGAACCGTGCCGAGGCGGAAACCGAGATGGAGGCCGACACGAGCTCAGGCGACACGACCGATCCGCCTGACACCGCCGGGACGGCCGATGCTTCGGAAGCGGCAGCGCCGGACACCGCCAGCCGCCCGCAGGTCGCGCAAACCTTTGTTCTGGCCGATGGCAAGGTCACGGCCTATGTGGCGGGATTTCTGGAAGGCGGCGAGATCGTTCAGGTGGCACTGAACGGGTTCGAGGTCCGCGAGATCCGGGCCCGGCGCAGCGCCAGCATAAACGTCGGCGAAGAAACCTGCACCGTGACCTATACGGGGATCGTCGAAGATGCCGCAGCTTTCGAGGCAAGCTGCGAGTAGTCTGCCCGAAAGTCTCAGGAAGGAGGCCCCGGCGGTATCGGTGCGGTCACGGTGCGGCCGACGGATACCGATGGAGCGCGTTTCGAGGCGGCCTTTGCACTCGGCCGGTCCTGATGGTCGATGGGTGCGGCGCAGCCATCCGGCGCCGGAAGGCGGCTGAAGCTTCCCAGCCGTCCGGGATCGGCCGATCGGCGGGACGCGGGGTGCAGGAGGGATACCGCCTGAACCCGGGCCGGTTCAGGCCTTGCTCGCCTCGTATTTCACCAGTTTGGATATGGCGAGGGTCATCTCGCCGATGAACGCGTTCATCTCGACGCGGAATTCCGACAATTCCTCGCGGCTCAGCCCGCCGCCTTCAGCCACGCGCGCGCTCCTGTCGCGCACATTGTCCCAGTGAGCCTTGGCGCGGATCAGCTGCGTTCGGATCTCGCCCGTCGGTGCCGGCGGCACCGAGACCGAGGGCATCCCGTCGATGAAGGCCCCGATCGACGCGTCGAAGGCCGCCATCGTCTCGTTCAGCGACGCCCGTGTGTCGTCGAGCTGGAAACCCTGCTGCACCAGACAGACCTCCTTCGACAGTTTCTGAGCCAGCATCCGCTGCCGCTCGTAAAGGTCGATCAAGTGCGCCGAACCCTGGCCGGCATCGTGCATCTCGCGCGCATAGACCGTGCCGATCACCGCTACCATGTCGCTGTTCAGCTCGGTCATGCCGTCCGTGGCGTCAATCATCCGCTCGAACTCGCCACCTGAAAGCATTCCACCCGAGAGCACCTCGTGATGCACCCGCGACAGGCTGGCCCAGACCGAGTCGACCGAGGTCCAGACCTGCTTGATCCGCTCGTTCTTTTCCTGGAACAGGTCAAGCTGCACATTGCCAAGATAGATCCCGCGATGATACCAGCCATAGAGGTTCCACATCGTGTAGAGATCGCCGAGATTCTCCTCGGCATCGATCCCCGCCTGCGCGTAACAGACCGACTTGGCCATTCCCTCGGCCAACATCCGCTGCCGCCCGGCAATGGCGATCCGCTTGCCGATATTCTCTGGCGTGCCCGCGACGTCCTGCGCATTGGCACCCGCCGGGACAGCAAGGCTGGAAATTGCGGAAAATGCGGCGGCCGCGAGGGCCAGTGGTAGCGAACGACGTCCCGTCAAACTCATCACACGTCTCCTTGTTGCGGCGGTATCGCGGGTCAGAGCCGATACCGTCGTGGCATTCGAATTTCGCTTTTGGGTGGAACCCGCCTCCCGCTCCGATCCGGAGCGCACCCGACGCTCTGCTGCGGCCTCTCCTTGAAGGATACTGTGTTCTAAATTGGGCGGGGTTTCCCCCGCAATCCGTGTCATCTCCTTTCGTCAAACGGATAAACTGCCTTCGGACATCCAGATTGTTCAATCGGATCAACCCTTTGCCCTGTCTCTCAGCCGCTGACAGCGAAAATATGTCGCACCTGCAGAAGTTTCCGGCAAAATTCTTAACGTCTGCAAGGATTTCACGGGTACGCCGAATCAACGGAACCGGCGCTCGAAATGATCCAGCTGACCACGACGGCACGCACCCTGCCGAAGGCACGCGCCTATGGCGCGAAGGTCGGAGGCATCGGGCTCCACCAGTTGCGCCGCCCCACAGGCCCCGATGCGGAATATCGCCCCGTCCCCGTCCTGTTCCAGCAGCATCAGCGCCGCATCCGTACCGCGCGGAAAACCGCCGCACCAGACTGCCACACAGTTCACCTCGACCCGCACCGCCATCTCGCGTTCCGGCCCCGGTCCTGCCTTACCAATAAGGCTGCCCACGAACCGGTACGGAACCGAATAGCCCCGAACCCCGGTCTGCGACGCCTGTTCCTCGGGCAACACATCGGGCACCGGGCCATCCGGAATCAACCGGCCCAGCGCCACATAGAACCGCGCCTCGGAGGCCTGGGCGTAATTGAAGTCCCGACCGAAATTCGGCACTATGCAGCTCAGCGCCGCCGCATCGCCAGCGGCCAGAACCACGCACAATAATCCCACAATCCGCAACATCCGGCCTCTCCTTTTGTCACCCCTCATACCATAACGACGCGCCGCGCTCAGCGTTCCTTGGCGCGCATCTGCAAAAACTCCTTCCCAAGCCGGGCCATATCCCCTATACGGCCGCTCTCACGCGGCGCTTACACCCTTGGAGGATCGCCGCCTAAACTCAGGAGAAAGCCCATGGCCGAGAACCCCGTTCTCAACGCCACGGCGCGCGCAGGGACTGGCAAGGGGGCCGCCCGCGCTGCACGTCGTGAAGGACTTGTGCCCGGAATCATCTACGGCGGCAACGCCGATCCGGTCGCGATCAACGTCAAGTTCAACGAATTGCTGAAGATGCTGAAGGCGGGTCACTTCCTGTCGACGCTTCTGAACCTCAAGGTCGACGGCAAGGACACCCAGGTGATCTGCCGCTCGGTCCAGCGCGATGTCGTCAAGGACCTGCCGACCCATGTCGATTTCCTCCGCCTGTCGGAGAAGTCGCAGATCAACCTCAACATCCCGGTCGAGTTCATCGGCCACGATGTCTGCGACGGGCTCAAGAAGGGCGGCACCCTTGTCGTCGTCCGCCCCGAGGTGGAATTGCGCGTCTCGGCCGCGGCGATCCCCGATCACATCACCGTCGACCTGACCGGCCTGCCCTTCGGCCACACGATCCACATCTCGGATATCGAGCTGCCCCAGGGCGCGAAGCCGACGATCACCGACCGTGACTTCGTCATTGCCAATATCCAGGCACCGTCCGGCATCAAGGCCACCGACGACGACGAGGACGCCGAAGGCGAAGAGGGCGAGGACGCGGCTGCCGGAGACGGTGGCGAGGAATAGGTTCCGCACCCAATCCCGCCATGTTAAAAGCAACGCGCTCCGGTCCCCGCCGGGGCGCGTTGTTCTTTGCGGTCCCGTCTGGAGGCAGCCTTGAAACTCTTTGTCGGCCTCGGCAATCCTGGTCCCAAACATGCCGGAAACCGGCATAATATCGGCTATATGGCGCTCGACGCCATTGCCTCGGCGCATGGGTTCGGGCCGTGGCGGTCAAAATTCCAGGGCGTGATCTCCGAAGGGCGGCTGGGGTCCGAAAAGATCACCCTCCTCAAGCCCGAGACCTTCATGAACCTGTCCGGACAATCGGTCGGCGAGGCGATGCGGTTCTTCAAGCTGGAACCGGCCGATATCACCGTCTTGCACGACGAAATCGACCTCGCCCCGGGCAAGGTCAAGGTCAAGACCGGCGG
Organism: Paracoccaceae bacterium; assembly: GCA_050299335.1. GTDB lineage: Bacteria > Pseudomonadota > Alphaproteobacteria > Rhodobacterales > Rhodobacteraceae > JBNKVT01. The sequence goes on from JBNKVT010000002.1 coordinate 33,586, forward strand.
CGGTCATGCCGGGCATAACGGCCTGCGCTCGCTTCACGGCCATATCGGCGATGCCTATCGCCGGGTCCGTCTCGGCGTCGGCCATCCTGGCCACAAGGACGCGGTGCCGCGTTACGTCCTGCACGATTTCGCCAAGGCCGACGAGGCCTGGCTGCGCGATGTCCTGGATGGCTGCGCCGAGGGTGCTCCGGACCTTGCCGCGGGTGATACGGGACGGTTTCTCAATGCCATCGCCAGGCGCACGGCCCCGGCCCGGTCCTCGACAGGGTCAAAGAACCCGGCAACCGCGCCGGTACCGGAGCGGCAGCAGGACCGGAAACCCGTGGCACCGGAATCCACAGGACCGGAACCCACAGCGGCCGATCCCGACACCCGCTCGCCGCTCCAACGCCTCATGGACCGGTTCGCGAAATGATCCGGCGGCTGGTCCGTTTCGCTTCCTTCCTCTGCCTCATGGCCATCGCCGCCGCCATTGCCGGCATCGCCGCCTTCGCCCGGCCGCAGCCGTTCTTTGCCCATTCCCGGAACCTCGGCCCGGTCACGATCCACGCGACCCACCCGATCCCGCCCACCGCCGATGCGGTGCTGGCCGATATCTCGTCCCGGCTGAATGCCAGCCCGCTCGGCCCCGCCGAGGGGCCGTTCAACCTGTTCGTCGCCGGAGAGGGCTGGCGCTGGAAGGTCTATTTCGGTCTCGCGCCATATGCCGGCGGGCTGGTCTTCTATCCGGTCTCGGGCAATGGCGGCTTTCTTGCCGGGGCGGATTTCGACCAGGGGCGGCTCATCAAACACGGGCGAACCATCGGCCCGCCCCGCACCCTGGCCTATTACGGCACCCATGAACTGACCCATGTGCTGGTCGGCCAACGGGTCGGCGCGATCCGGTTTCACACCATGCCCGACTGGGTCCGCGAGGGTCTGGCCGATTACGTCGCCCTCGGCCCGGTCGATATTGCCGCCATTGACGCCCTGCTCGGGGACAGACCGGTCACCCGGGCCGACATGGACCGTCACGGGGTCTATATCCGCAAGCGGATGCTGGTCACCTGGGCGCTCGATCATGCCGGTTGGGGGCTCGACCGGCTGCTCGCCTCCGACCTCACCGACGCCGAGGCGCTTGCGGCCATGCGCAGGGAACAGGAGGCATCTTGATAAACGCCCATGGAGCTTTTCACGCCCAAGCGGAGCATTGCGACGATCTCGGCTCGGGTTTCACGGCCCGACTGATGCGGCTGGCCGGGGATCGCCTGACGGCGGATACGGCGGTCGGGGCGCATATAATCGATTGGCCCGGCAACGCCTCGCACCGCGCCGATGCCGTACCCTTGCGCCTTGCCGGTGCGCTTCATGCCCTGGCCCGGGCCGGTCGCGCCAGTCTGGCGGAGGTCTATCCTCCCAATGACCGCGCGGTTGCCGATGATCGCCTCTGGCACGCGGTCGAAGCCGCGATGGCAAGCGAGGCCGGGTTCATTCTCGACCGGATGACCTCACCGCCCCAGACCAACGAAGTTCGCCGCCTCAGCGCGCTCTATCCCGGGTTCCTCTGCGTGGCCGACCGGACCGGCCTGCCGCTTGTCTCCAGCGAAATCGGTGCCTCGGCTGGGCTCAACATGCGCTGGCCGCGCTATGCCTACCATCTTGGCGGGCTGAGCTTCGGCGACCCGGTCTCTCCCGTCCGGCTGGAGCCCGACTGGCAAGGGCCGCCTCCGCCCGATATCCGGATCGTGCCTATCGAAACCGCCGGTTGCGACCGGTCGCCCCTCGACCCGCGCAATCCCGAACATGTCAACCTGCTCCTGAGCTATATCTGGGCCGACCAGTCCGACCGTTTGGCCCGGACCGAGGCGGCCCTGGCGATCGCCGCATCGGACGGCGGCACTGTGGAACGGGCCGATGCGCTCGACTTTCTGGCCCGCCGCCTGGCAAAGCGCAGGGACGGGGCCGCGCATGTCGTCACCCATTCGATCGTCTGGCAGTACCTCCCCGACGCGGCGCAAGCGCGTGTGGCCGCACTTATCACCGAGGCCGGGTCGAGGGCCACGCCTACCGCGCCGCTCGCCTGGCTGCGCATGGAGGGCGACGGCGGCGCGCCGGGGGCCGCGATCACCCTGACCCTCTGGCCGGAGGGGCGGGAGCAGGTGATCGGACGGGTGGATTTCCATGGGCGCTGGGTCGACTGGCACGGATGGGAGGCTTGAAGGATGACGCGCGGGGAGGTGTGAAACATGGATGACCTCTGGTTCGAGCCGACGGAATGTCTCATCGCCGGGCACTGGAAGCCCGCGCGACGGACCCTGAGCGTCGAGGACCCTTCGACCGGCACAAGGATTGCCGATATTGCACGATGCGATGCTCCCGATATCGACGCGGCGGTCACCGCGGCCCGCGCAGCCCTGGAGGGTGACTGGGGCCGGATGACAGCTGCCGAGCGTGGCCGGGTTCTGGCGCGGATCGGCAGGCTGGTGGAAGGGCGGATCGACCAATTGGCCCTGATCGAGGCGCGCGATGTCGGCAAGCCGCTGACCCAGGCGCGGGCGGATGCAGTGGCGCTGGCGCGGTATATGGAATTCTATGGCGGGGCGGCGGACAAGGTCATGGGCGAGACCATTCCCTATCTGGACGGCTACACGGTCTATACCTTGCGCGAACCCCATGGGGTGACCGGGCATATCATCCCCTGGAACTACCCGATGCAGATCATCGGCCGCTCGGTCGGGGCGGCCCTGGCGATGGGCAATGCCTGCGTGCTGAAACCGGCCGAGGAAGCCGCGCTGACTGCCCTGGCCTTCGCGCGGCTGGCCGAAGAGGCCGGGTTGCCTGCCGGAGCGCTGAACGTGGTGCCGGGGCTGGGCGAGGAGGCCGGGGCGGCGCTGGCGGGGCATCCCGGGGTGGACCATGTCTCTTTCACCGGCTCGGTGGCCACCGGGGCGCGGGTGCAGGCTACGGCTGGACGGAATGTGGTGCCCGTGACACTGGAACTGGGTGGCAAGTCGGCGCAGCTGGTCTTCGCCGATGCCGATCTGGAGACGGCGCTGCCGTTTCTGGTGGGCCCCGGCGTTCAGAATGCCGGGCAGACCTGTTCGGCGGCCGCGCGTATCCTGGTGGAAGAGGCAATCTGGGACGAGGTCCAGGAGACGATGGCCGCCCGTTACAAGGCGATGCTTGTGGGGGCGGCGCTGGACGATCTCGATCTCGGACCGCTGATCTCGGCGAAGCAAAAACAGGTGGTCGCTGGATATCTGGGCCAGGTTCCGGCAGACCGGATCGTCGCCGAAGGACGGATTGCGGAGGGGGCGCCTGAGGGCGGGCATTACCAGGCGCCGGTGCTGATCGCCGGGATCGGGCCGGAGCATGTGCTGGCGCAGGAGGAAATCTTCGGCCCCGTACAGGTGCTGATCCCGTTCCGGGATGAAGCGGAGGCGATCCGGATCGCCAACGGAACCGGCTACGGACTGGTCGCCTCGGTCTGGAGCGCGGACGGAGGACGGCAGATGCGGCTGGCAAAGCGGCTCCGGGCCGGGCAGGTCTTCGTGAACAATTACGGCGCCGGTGGCGGCGTGGAGCTACCCTTCGGCGGGGTCGGGAAGTCGGGGCATGGAAGGGAAAAAGGGTTCGAGGCCCTCTACGGGTTCTCGGCGCTGAAAACGGTGGCGGTGCGGCACGGTTGAAGCGAGGCGCGGAGGACGCGGCGGGGTCGCGTGTTCCGCGGGAACAGGGTCCGGGGCAGACGTCAGGGGTCCAGTCTAGCCGCCGCGAGGATGGGGCCGTGATTGACAGACTGCACGATCACCGCGACCGGCCCAGCCACATTCTCGACGCGGAGGGACTTGTCGGAATTTCCGTCCCAGGTCCCGAGGCGGATGACCGAACCGACGATATAGGAATAAAGCACCGTGCGCCCGGCATTCTCCCCCCGTTCGATCATTACTTCGGAATCGGGCTGGTAAGTGACCAGCAGGATGTCTGCCTCCGACACCGCAGCGCCATTGGGGTGGACGAGGACAGTCAGCCCGCCTCCGCTCCTTTCGACCTGCACGCGCGCGCTGGGGGTGGCGGACGCGTGGGCGCCGATGGCGGCGAGGATCATGTCCCGCTTGTGACCGACCACCGATTCCGCCCCCTGGACCACGAGCTCCGGCGTGAAGACGGTGCGGCGGTGGCCAGAATGGGCATAGGCTTTCTGGCGGCGGGTGAAGGCGGGCGAGGCGAAGTCGTCCTTCCAGCCGAGATAGTCCCAGTAATCGACATGGAACGCCATGGCGATGACATTCTCGCGGCGTCCGAACTCGGTCAGGAGCGCATCGGCTGGCGGGCAGGAGGAACAGCCCTGCGAGGTGAACAATTCGATCACCACCGGATTGGATTGGGCCATGGCGGCAGGTCCGTGGAACAGTGCGAAAAACGCGGCGCAAAGGATGGTAGACAGACGCATGAGGTTTCCTGATGGTTCGGGTCCTCAATAGGTCTTTCGCCGCCCTCGTGCCAGTCAAGCCTTTGCGAGCGGGATGTCATCAAGGCGCGATGGTGCAAAAGGGAAACGGCGCTATCAACACCCGGAGCGTTTTGCGCCTGAACGGAGTCACATATTCATTCAAACCCGCGAGGCGGCGATTGCATCGCAAATGCGTCTCAAGGCTTGGAGTGAATTCGATCTGGCGCAAAATGCTCCAATCCAAGGACCAGATCCACATCGGCAGGCGTTTGAGAGCCCGTGGCGCCAGCCACGGCGACCGGGCCCAACGGGAGCCGAGCCCCTGAACGGGGGCGAGAGCGACGGGCGGGAGCCGACCTCTCGGGAAAAGCGATGGTGCCGGCGGAGCATGGGCCCCGGCCCGGGATTGGTGCCGGGCCGGGGCGGGGGGTCAGAGCTTGGTCCAGGCGGCGTTCTTGGACGAAGACCTGACGCAGGCGTCGATGAACTTCATCCCCTCGATGCCGTCGTCGATCCCCGGGAACTGGACCCCGGCGGGCGGCTTGCCCTTTCCGGCGCGGGCAGCGCGAATGGCGGCGGCGGCCTCGGTGTAGATATTGGCGAAGCCCTCCAGGTAGCCTTCGGGATGACCGCCGGGAATGCGGGTGACGCGCTCCGCCGCCTTCCCTGCCCCTGCCCCGCCGCGGGTGATCAGTTGTTTCGGTTTCCCGAAAGGCGTGTACCAGAGGTAGTTGGGGTCGGCCTGCACCCATTCGATGCCGCCCTTGGTGCCGTAGACCCGCAGTTTCAGCCCGTTCTCGTGGCCCGGCGCCACCTGGGAGGCCCAGAGCATCCCCTTTGCCCCGCCCTTGAAGCGCAGCATGGCGTTGACATTGTCATCCAGCTTGCGGCCCTTGACGAAACTGTCGAGATCGCAGGACAGCGCCTCGAGTTCCAGGCCGGTGACGAAGCGGGCGAGGTTGTAGGCGTGCGTCCCGATATCGCCGACGCAGCCGCCCGCGCCGGAGCGTTTGGGGTCGGTGCGCCAGTCGGCCTGTTTCTGGCCGGTTTTCTCCAGCGGTTCGGTGAGCCAGTCCTGGGGGTATTCCGCCTGCACGAGGCGGAGGTCGCCGAGTTGGCCTTTCTGCACCATCTCCTGCGCTTGCCGGATCATCGGATAGCCGGTGTAGTTGTGGGTGAGGATGAAGAGCTTGCCGGAGGATTTCACCGCCTTCTCGATCTTCTTGCCGTCGGCTAGCGTCGAGGCCAAGGGCTTGTCGCAGATCACATGGATGCCCGCCTTGAGGAAGGCCACGGCAGGGCCTGCGTGGACGTGGTTGGGAGTGACGATGGCGACGGCCTCGATCCCGTCCTCGCGCTTGGCCTCGGCCTTGGCCATTTCTTCCCACGAGCCGTAGGCGCGGTCGGGGTCGATGCCGAGTTCCTTTGCCGAATCCTTCGATTTCTTTGCCGTGGACGAGAAAGCCCCCGCCACCAGATCATAGTTCCCGTCGATGCGGGCGGCGATGCGGTGGACGGCGCCGATAAAGGCTCCCTGCCCGCCGCCGACCATGCCGAGACGGATGGGGGCTGACTTTGCGTCGGCTCTGCCTTGGATTGCCATATTTTGTTCCTCCCTTTGGGCGATGGTGCGGATGTCTGCGGCGACTTCCGGTGCCAGCTTTACGATTGATCAGATTTCGTTGTTTCCCATTCCGTGCTCTTGGCTACCTCCGGCCACCCCTCTCCCCCAACCCCTGTCCCAGAGGGAGAGGGGAGGCGCGTCGCGGCGAGGTCGGGATTCCCCCCTCCCGCTGGGAGGGGGGTCAGGGGGGAGGTTTGGCCTGAGGTCCAGAACTGATGCCATCCGAAGCCAGTCTCCCTCAGATCCCCATCATCCGGCGCAGCTGGTCGCGGTCGGTCTCGCCACCGGCGAAGTCGTCGAAGGCCTTGGTGGTGACCTCGATGATGTGCTCGGTGATGAAGGGCGCGCCCTCTGCCGCGCCCTGTTCCGGTGATTTCAGGCAGCATTCCCATTCCAGCACCGCCCAGCGGTCGTAATTGTACTGCGCCAGTTTCGAGAAGATGCCCTTGAAATCCACCTGCCCGTCGCCGAGCGAGCGGAAGCGCCCTGCCCTTTCGGTCCAGCCGGCATAGCCGGAATAGACGCCCTGACGGCCCGTGGGGTTAAACTCGGCGTCCTTGACGTGATAGGCCGAGATGCGTTCGTGATAGATGTCGATGAAGGCGAGATAGTCGAGCTGTTGCAGCACGAAATGGCTGGGATCGTAGTTGATCATGGCGCGCCTGTGGCCGCCGACGGCGTCGAGGAACATCTCGAAGGTGGTGCCGTCGAACACATCCTCGCCAGGGTGGATTTCGTAACCGACATCGCAGCCCGCATCCTCGTAGGCGTCGAGGATGGGTTTCCAGCGGCGGCCCAGTTCGGCGAAGGCCTCCTCGATCAATCCGGGCGGGCGCTGCGGCCATGGGTAGAGGTAAGGAAACGCCAGCGAGCCGGTGAAGGACACCGACCCGGATAGGCCGAGATGCTTCGACGCCTTGGCCGTCTTCAGCATCTGGTCCACCGCCCATGCCTGACGGGCTTTCGGGTTGCCATGCACCGAAGCCGGTGCAAAGGCGTCGAATTGTTCGTCATAGGCCGGGTTGACCGCGACCAACTGGCCCTGCAGATGGGTCGACAATTCGGTGATCGTCAGCCCGTGATCGGCGCAGATGCCCTTGACCTCGTCGCAATAGGTCTGGCTGTCGGCGGCCTTGTCGAGATCGAAGAGCCGCCCGTCCCATGTCGGGATCTGCACGCCCTTGTAGCCCAACCCGGCCATGTACTCGGTAATCGCCGGCAGGCTGTTATAAGGCGCTTCGTCGCCCGCGAACTGCGCGAGAAAAATCGCCGGGCCCTTGATATTCGTTGCCATGTCTTCCCTCCCTTGACCCGCTTATTGCGGGATGTAGTTGAAATAGTCGAAATCCGCCGGCTGGCCGCGTCCCGAGGTGTCGAAAGCCGCCATGCCGACGAAACCGCCCGTGAACGAGGCGTGTTCGCCGCGGCCAGCCTCGTCCGAGACGATGCTGGCGTCAAGTTCCGGCCCGATGGCGATCCATTCATTGCCGGTGCGGTAGAAGAACTGCATCCGCTCGTTCTCGACATCGGCGGCGAAGTCGATGGGGCCTTCGGGGATGGCGACCGGTTGGTCCATCGGGAAGGTGAGCTTGGAGTTCTCCCATTCGCCCTCGCAGGACAGGATCGACAGTGATCGTCCAACACCCGGATTGTCGGACAGCGCGAGGTAGTGGAACTTGTCGCGGTTGTAGTAGGAGACGAGACCGGCGGAGTGCTGGTAGGTTTCGGGGGTGAAGGATGAAAGCCGCGTCTCGATGCGGTACTTGAAATGCTCGATCCGACGCGCCACCAGTGCCTGTTCGAACCACGAGCCGATGCTCTCGCGCCCGAAGAGGCGGAGGGCGGTACCGGTCATCTGGAAGATGCGGTCGGGGTACGGGGTGCGGAGCCACTGGAAGTCGGGCGGCAGGGTGTCGCCGGTGAAGACGGCTTCGACCGGGCGCGGCGGGTTGGGTTCGGGCGCACCTGCGGGGGCTTCGACCATCAGGGCCGGAACCATGCCACCATGAGCGAGCCTCAGCCAGCCATCCGCCCCCCAGACGCATTTCTGCAGGCCGGTTTCGCGGCCGAGGACGCAGGCTTTCACCCCGGGCAGAGGGCGGCCGCAGAGATGGGTGTGGTAGACTTCGCCCGAAGGGGTCTCGACATATTGCCCGTGGCCGGCCCGTTGCAGCGGGGCGTCGGGGGCGTCCTTGGAGGTCATCAGGAACCAGTCGGGATGAAGCTCGTAAGGCCCCCAGATATCGGTGGCGCGCGCCATGGTGACGGCGTGGTTGTAGCCGGTGCCGCCCTCGGCGGTGGTCATGTAGTAAAAGCCGTTCTTCTTGAACACATGCGGGCCTTCGACCAGACCGTGCGGGGAACCAGGAAAAACGTTCCGGATCTCGCCGATCAGTTTCTGCGTCTTCAGGTCCCATTCCTGCATCAGGATACCGTCGAAGGCGTGGTGCTTGGGCTTGCCGCCGACGCTGTCGGTGGTGTGCTTCCACTGCATGTTCATGAAATACTTGCGCCCGTCCTCGTCATGGAAGAGCGAGGGATCGAAGCCCGAGGAATTGACATAGATGCGCTCGGACCAGTCGCCGTCGATGGTGGGGCTGGTGACGATGTAGTTGTGGGCGTCCTTGAAGTTGCCCTGCAGGCGCTTCACGTCGGTATAGACCAGCCAGAAGAGGCCGTCTGCGTAGGACAGGCACGGCGCCCAGATGCCGCAGCTGTCGGGATTGCCGCGCATGTCGAGCTGGTCGGGTCGGTTGAGGGGGCGCGCGACCAGGGTCCAGTTCACCAGGTCGCGGGAATGGTGAATCTGGACGCCGGGGAACCACTCGAAGGTGGAGGTGGCGATGTAATAGTCCTCGCCCACCCGGCAGATCGACGGGTCGGGGTTGAAGCCGGGGAGGATCGGATTCCGGATCATGCTGCCCATGCCTTGAATTGATCTTCGTCAGCGAGCCGGTCGATGGCGGCCAGCTCGTCGGCGGAGAAGTCGAGATTGGAGATGGCCCCGGCGCAGTCCTCGACCTGGGACGGCCGGGAGGCGCCGATGAGGGCCGAGGTGATGCCGCCTTCGCGGAGGACCCAGGCCAGCGCCATCTGGGCCAGCGTCTGGCCGCGGGCCTCGGCGATGGCGTTGAGCTCCTTGAGGGCCGCCTGGGATTTCTCGTTGACCATCTTCGGGTTGAAAAACCCGGGCCGCGACCCCCGGCTGCCCTCCGGGATGCCGCCGAGATAGCGGGTGGTCAAAAGGCCCTGCGCCAACGGCGAGAAGGCGATGGACCCGATGCCAAGCTCGGCCAGGGTGTCCTTCAGCCCGTCGTGCTCGACCCAGCGGTTGACCATGGAATAGGAGGGCTGGTGGATCAGGCAAGGGGTGCCGAGATCGTCGAGGATCTCGACGGCACGGCGGGTCTGCTCGGATGTGTAGGACGAAATCCCGACATAGAGCGCCCGGCCCGAACGCACGATATGGTCGAGCGCCCCCATGGTCTCTTCCAGCGGCGTGTCTGGGTCGAAACGGTGCGAATAGAAGATGTCGAAATAATCCAGCCCGCAGCGCTTCAGGCTCTGGTCGCAGGAGGCGACGAGGTATTTGCGGCTGCCCCACTCGCCGTAAGGCCCATCCCACATCCTGTATCCTGCCTTGGACGAAATGATCATCTCGTCCCGCAGCCCGGCGAAATCCTCCTTCAGGATCGACCCGAAGGCATGTTCCGCCGACCCCGGCGGCGGCCCGTAATTATTCGCCAGATCGAAATGGGTAATCCCGAGATCAAACGCCGTCCGGCAGATCGCCCGCTTGGTGTCATGGGGCGTGTCGCCGCCGAAATTGTGCCACAGGCCCAGCGACACCGCCGGCAGGTTCAGCCCCGACCGCCCGACCCGGCGGTAGACCATGTTCTCGTAACGGTTCTTGTCTGGTGTGTAGGCCATCGTCTCCCTCGTGCCGTCTGTCGCGGCGTTCAAACGCATACAGTCAAATTCCGGCGTCCGGTGCAAGCCCGGTCCCGTTCAAAGCGCGCTTCGCACGCAGGTTTCGCCCACCGGGCGAGAGTATCTGGAAGAAGGAGAATCCGTAAAAACCCCTTCGCCTTCTCCTTCTTCCAAATACCTCGGGGGGTGCGGGGGGCGGAGCCCCCCGCGAGTCGCCCCGCGCCAGCGGGGCGAAAAACCTCACTTCAAGAGCGCCGCCGCCTCTTCCGGTCCCAGAAATGCCGGCTGCTCGCAGATCGTCGACAAGGTCACGAATTCCCCCGTCTCCCCCGATTTCAGGATCGAGGTCATCACGTCCACCCCGTGCAGCGCCCGGTCCAGAGAACAGCGGTGATCGCGCCCCTCGATGATCGCCACCGCCATGTCCGCCAGTCCCGCCGTGCGGTAGTTCGCCGCCATCGACCCGTCCTTGCGCTCGACATTGGGACGCCCGAACGGATGATCCCATGCCTCGGCGGTCCTGATCTCGCCGTCAGTCCCGGCGATCTCGACATCGCCACCAAAGAAATTCGGGTCCGGTACGAACAGCGAGCCCTCGGTGCCGTAAAGCTCCATATTGGCGTGGCGGTGTTTCCAGACGTCCCAGCTGGCCAGCAGCGTTACCGTGGCACCATTGTGGAATTCCAGGAGCGAATGGATGTTGGTGGGCGTGTCGACCGGGATTTCCTGGCCTTCCAATGGGCCCGAGCCGATAGTGCGGGTCGGCGTTGCCGCAGTGGCCAGGGCCGCCACCCGCTTTACCGGGCCGATGAGGTTGATGAGGTTCATCACGTAGTAGGGCCCGATATCCAGCACCGGCCCGCCGCCGGGCTGGAAGAAGAAGCCCGGGTTCGGGTGCCAGCTTTCCATGCCATGGGACATCACACAGGCCACGCCGCCGGTGATCGAACCGATCGCACCGTCGTCGATCAGCTTCCGCGCCAGCTGGTGCGAGCCGCCCATGAACGTGTCCGGAGCCGAGCCCACACGCAGGTTCTTTTCCTGCGAGATCCGGCGCAGGTCTTCGCCCTCTTCAAGGGTCAGGACCAGCGGTTTCTCGGAATAGGCATGTTTGCCCGCCTCAAGAATCCGCTTGGTGATAGCGTAATGCACATCCGGAATCGTCAGGTTGATCACCATGTCGATGGCGTCATTCGCCAGCAACTCGTCCACAGTCTGAGCCGTAACCGAAAACTTCTCGGCCTGCGCCTTCGCCGCGTCCATGTTGATATCCGCCACCGCGCGGATCTCGAGCCCCTTGAACAGCGGCCCGAGGTTCAGATAGGCCGTGGAGATGTTCCCACAGCCGATGATGCCGACGCCTAGATTCTCTGCCATGTTGCCTCTCAATTCTTAAAGCTGCTGCGCCGCTGCGATCGAGCGGGTCGCGAAGCGTTTGTCGTCGCTGGGATTGTCGTGTTCCATCACGAAAAGCTGCGCCTTGGTGCCGCGAAGTGCCGCCATGATGCCCTTCCAGTCTAGAACGCCCTGACCGACATCGGCCCAGCCGTCCTCGTCCGCACATTCGCCTTCGGGGGCTATGTCCTTCACATGCGCCGCGGTGATCCGGTCGCCGTATTTCGCAATCCAGTCCAGCGGGTCATGATCCCCCTTGACCACCCAGGCGACGTCCATTTCCCAGGAAAGGTCCGGGCCCTGTTCGAGGATATGGGTCATCGGCACCGAGCCGTCCTCGAGGGAGGCAAATTCAAAAGCGTGGTTGTGCCAGCCGAATTCAAGACCCGCCGCCACGTAGGGCTTCGAGGCCGCTGCGAGCCGGGCGCCGAATTCCTTCCAGCCATCCAGCGACTTGACCCGTTCGTCGGGGCCGACCGCCGGGCAGAAGATGGCCTGCATGTTCAGGGCCTTGGCGATCTCCAGCACCCGGTCGCTTTCCTTTTCCAGCATGTCGATCCCGACATGGCCCGAGGTCATCTTGAGGCCGGTCTCGGCCAGTTGCCCCTTCAGCTCATCGAGCTTTTCGAGATTGGCATAAAGGCCGCCATAGCCCTCGACCTGGGCGTAGCCGAGGCCGGCGAGCATGGTCAGGGTGTCGCCCAGCGGCCCGAAATTGCGGGAGGAGTAGAGTTGGTATGAAAAATCGGTCATGTGCCTGTCCTTATCTGAGCCATGTGTCGTAGTCCGACACCAGAAGATGCTCCGGTGCCTCGTTTTCGGTGATGTTCGAGAAGCGCCCGATCGGGTCGCGGAAGATGTTGTCGGTGAGGTCGTCATTGACGTTCGAAACCTCGCCGATCAGCACGTCGCCGCCCTCGCCCCAGAAGGCGTGCCAGGTGTCGGGTTCCAGGGTGACGCTCTGGCCCGGGGCCAGTTTCAAAAGGCCACCGGCGTCCAGCCGCCGCCGCGCCCCGTCGGAGATGACCTCGACCGGGGCGTTTTCGTCGATGGAACCGTCTTCAGCGGCCTTGAAGAGTTCCAGCGTCAGGGTGGCACCGCCCTTGTTGATGATGTCCTCGGTCTTGAGGATGTGGCGGTGCATCGGCGAGATCTGATTCTCGCGGCTGATCATGATCTTTTCGGCGTAGAGCATACCCATGCCCCGTTTGACATTGGCGTGGGAGCCGTTGCGGGTCGTGAACAGGAACAGCCCGAGCTTGTCGAAATCGCCCTGGCCATAGTCGGTAATGTCCCAGCCCATGCGGTTCTCGATGATGGCGGGGGCGTCTGCCACGTGGGACTTCAGCTCCTCGGGCGAGAGATAGGCGAAGGGGGGCATTATGTAGCCGAAGGAGCGGATGAAGGCGTCGCCCTGGCGGAGGATTTCGTTGATCTTCGTGCGGTTCATCGGACGGGCCTCAGCGGGAGGAGGAGTAGAGGTCGCGCAAGCGGAGGCCTTTCTCGGCCTGTCTGGCGGAGCCTTTGTCGGGTGTGAATGTGATCTCGGCCTTGTGGCCGGGGGTCATTGTAAAGCAATTGTCGGAGAAACGGCCAGCGGTTTCGGCCTCCAGCGTGACGAAAAGCGCCAGGGCTTTGGTCGTGACGGTGGCGATGACGGACTTGCCTTCGATACGGGTCTTGAGGGTGAGTTTCGGGTCCTGAAGCGGCAAGCTCTTGTAGCGGACCGGCGAGAAATGGTCGCCGCCTTCCGAGCCGTCGGAGGCAGTGAAGGCCCAGGCGAGGATCTCGTCCCCGGCGAGCCTGTCGCCGGGGATGGTCTTCAGCTCGGTTGCGGCTTCGGTCCCCAGTTTCCGTTTGACCTTGCCGAGGGATTTGTACGTGCCGTCCATGCGGACGGCGTAGAATTCCGCCTCGATGGTGACGGGTTTTGTCGTGTCGTTGACGGCCTTCGCGGTCAGGGTGCCGGTGGCGTCGGGGGCGACCGTGATTGTGACCGGGGCGTAGAAATGCCGGGCGAAATGGTGCAGCAGTTTCCAGTTGCCGCCGTAGTCGAGGCTGGACCAGCTGGCGACGGGCCAGGTGTCGTTGAGCTGCCAGTAGAGCGTGCCCATGCAATGGGGCTTGAGGCTGCGCCAGTATTCGACCGCTGTCCGGATCGCCAGCGCCTGCTGGACCTGGGAGAGCCAGACGAAATTGCCGAAATCGGAAGGAAAGCGGAAGTAGCGGAACATGGTTTCGGCGATGCGGGCGTTGCCGCCGGTGTTCTTCTGGTGGCTCTCCATGACCGGGGAGGCGATGTTGAGATCGTCCTTGTCGGCGAAGCTCTTGATGACGTTCAGCGAGGGGTAGGACTGGAAGCCGAATTCGGAGCAGAAGCGGGGGGAGACGTCGCGGTAATGCTCGAAATCCTTCCCCTCGTGCCAGACGGACCAGAAATGCATGTCGCCGGATGTGTCGTCATGCCAGGCGTCGCCGAAGCTCATCGGGCCGGGGCTGGGGCTGGAGGGCCACCAGTTGGCGCTCGGGTCGGTTTCCTTGAGCGCCGTTTCAATGGTGCGGTTGAGCCGGTCATAGGCGACAAGGTAGCGGTCGCGGTTCTCTCGGCTTTCGGGATACCAGTTCAGCGCCCCGATCAGTTCATTGTCGCCGCACCACAGCGCGACACAGGCGTGGTGCTGGAGGCGGGCAACCTGCTCGCGGACCTCCACCCCCACCTCGTTCAGGAAATCCGGGGTGGCGGGGTAGAGGTTGCAGGCGAACATGAAATCCTGCCAGACCATGAGGCCAAGCTCGTCGCAGAGGTCGTAGAACCAGTCCGGCTCGTACCGCCCGCCGCCCCAGACGCGGATCATGTTCATGTTGGCGTCTACGGCGGATTGCAGCAGCGCCCGGGTTTTTTCCGGGGTGATCCGGCCCGGCAGCGCGTCGGCGGGAATCCAGTTGACGCCGCGGGCGAAAGTGTCGTGACCGTTGACGGTGAACTTGAAACCGGTGCCGATGCGGTCGGGTTTGGCGACGAGGTCGAGGGTGCGGATGCCGATGCGGGTCTTGTGGGTGTCGTGGCCGACGGAGACTGTGAGAGTGTAAAGCGGCTGGTCGCCGAGACCGGCGGGCCACCAGAGGGCGGGGTTCTTGAGGGTAATCGTCTCGGTGAGGGTGGTGTCGCCCTTGGGGAGGGAGACGGTTTTTTCAATCACTTCGCCGCCGATTTCGATCCTCAGAGGAACGTCGCCTGCACGGCGGGCGTTAACGTTCACTTTCAGGGATAAATCGACAGATTTCGAGGCCTTGGCGTGCTTTTGCCCCACAATGACCGAGGCTATCTGGGTGTCGGTGACGGGTTTCAGGGTGATGGTGCCGTGGACGCCGATAGGGGCCAGCGCGATGTTCCAGTCCCAGCCGAAATCGCATTGGACCTTGCGGAGCATGTTGCCGTTCGGGATCGGGCAGTTGCCGTCGGAATAGGGGACGAAATAGGGCTGCTTCTTCTGGGCCGCTTCGGCGGCCTTGATCGAGGAGCGGAAGAGGATTTCGATGCGGTTCTCGCCGAGTTTCAGGGCGCGGGTCACATCGACGCGATACCGCCGAAACTGGTTGGCGGCCTTCAGCACCAGCCGTCCGTTGAGGCGGATTTCGGCCACCGTATCCAGTTCGGTGACCTCAAGGACCCAGGCCTTGGCCGCCTTCGGATCAACGTCGAAACTGCGGGACGCCACCCAGTCCCGCTCCGCCACCCAGCGGCAGTCGTATTCGTTGCGGCCGAAATAGGGATCGGGAATGCGTCCGGCCCGGAGGAGGGCCGAATGGCCGTCTCCGGGCAAGACCATCTCGACCGGAGACCCGCCTTCGGCCTCCGTCAGGGTCCAGGTGCCGGACAAGTCCAGCATGGAAGATACTCCTTATGAAACCGCTTCGCGCCTCAAAGGCGCTGTTCGGTTCCTGCATCGAAAATCGAGGCGCGGCTCATGTCAAAAGCGACCTGAACGGCATCGCCGCGCTGATAGCCGTGACCCGCCTCGATCCGTACTGACAGTTTCTGCCCGGCCAGCGACAGCCACAACAGGCTGTCCGAGCCCATCGGCTCGTCGATATCCACTACGGCGTCGAAACCGCCGCCTGCGGGGTTTATGGCGATATGCTCGGGTCGGACGCCCAGAACCACCTTGCGACCGGCATCCGCCGGAACGCTGCCGTCATAGCCGTCCATCGAAACATCGGCCCCCGGCACACGGCAGACGCCACCATCGGCAATCTCACCTTGCAGGAAATTCATCGACGGCGAGCCGATGAAACCGGCGACGAAGAGGTTCGACGGCTGGTTGTAAATGGTGTGCGGGTTGTCCAGCTGCTGGATGATGCCACCGCGCATGACGGCGATACGGTCGGCAAGGGTCAGGGCCTCGATCTGGTCATGTGTAACGTAAACCATGGTGTTTTTCAGGTCGGCATGCAGACGCTTGATCTCGACGCGCAGTTCCGAGCGCAGTTTGGCATCTAGGTTCGACAGCGGTTCGTCGAACAGGAACACATCCACGTCGCGGACCAGCGCCCGGCCGATGGCGACGCGCTGGCGCTGACCGCCGGACAACGCGGCGGGCTTGCGGTCGAGCAGTTCCTCAATCTGCAGGATTTCCGAGGCGCGGGCGACGCGTTTCTCGATCTCCTCCTTGGGTAGTTTCTGGTTCTTCAGACCGAAGCTGAGATTCCCCTTCACCGTCATCTGCGGATAAAGCGCGTAGGACTGGAAGACCATGCCGATGCCGCGATCCTTGGGCTGCTCCCAGGTGACGTTGCGACCCTTGATGAAGATCTGGCCGTCGGTGACGTCCAAGAGCCCCGCAAGACAGTTCAACAGCGTGGACTTTCCGCAGCCCGAGGGGCCGAGGAGGACGATGAACTCGCCCTCGCCAACCTCCAGGTTCATCTTGTTCAGGACGTTGACGGTGCCGAAGCTCAGCGAGAGGTCACGTACCGAAATACTCGATTCAGTCATGTAATCAGCCTTTCACAGCACCGGCCGCGATGCCGCGAACGAACAGCTTGCCGGAGAAGAAGTAGATGACCAGCGGCACGAGCCCGGTGAGCATCGTGGCGGCCATGTTGACGTTGTATTCCTTCACGCCCTGCACCGAGTTGACGATATTGTTCAGCTGAACCGTCATCGGGTAGAACTCGGGCCGCGTGTAGACCACACCGAAGAGGAAGTCGTTCCAGATGCCGGTGACCTGGATGATCATCGAGACGACGAAGATCGGCAGGGACATGGGCAGCATGATCCGGAAGAAGATCGACCAGAACCCGGCCCCGTCGACGCGGGCGGCCTTGAACAATTCCTCGGGGATGGTCGAGAAATAGTTGCGGAACAAAAGCGTGTTGATCGGCATCCCGAAGATCGTGTGGACGATCACCAGTCCCCAGAGCGACCCGTAAAGGCCCATCTCGCGCAAGAGGATCACGATCGGATAGAGCATGACCTGATAGGGGATGAAGGCGCCGACCAGGAGGATGGCGAAGAACGTATCCGCGCCCTTGAACTTCCAGAGGCTCAGGGCGTAGCCGTTGACCGAGGCCACCGCGATCGAGACGATCACCGAGGGGATCAGGATCTGGACGGAGTTCCAGAAGCCGCGGCTCAGCCCGTCGCAATTGATGCCCGTGCAAGCCTCGGCCCAGGCCTTGACCCAGGGCTGGAAGGTGACCTCGACCGGCGGGCCGAAGACATTGCCGAGGCGGATTTCCGGCATGCCCTTCAGCGACGTCACGATCATCACATAGAGCGGCAGCAGGTAGTAGACCGAGACCAGGATCAGCGTCCCGTAAAGGAAGATGTTCCGCGACGAGAAGGCGCGTTTCGGGCGCGGACCGCGTGGGCCAGAGGCGTCCACGGCAACCGACGGATTGATGGCAGCGTCGGTCATGCGCGTTTCCTTCCGCTGAACTGGAGATAGGCCCAGGGGACCAGGACGATGACCACGGTCAGCAGCATCATGGTCGAGGCGGCGAAGCCCTGGCCCAGATTCTGGCCGAGGAACATCTTGTCATAGACGTATTTCGCCGGCACCTCGGATGCGATGCCCGGCCCGCCGGAGGTCTGCGCCACGACGAGATCATAGAGCCGTACGATACCGGAGGTGATCAGCACGAGGGCGGTGATGAAGACCGGTTTCATCATCGGGATGACGATCTGGATATAGGTCTTCCACATCGGGATACCATCGACGCGAGAGGCTTTCCAGATATCCTCGTCGATGCCGCGCAGGCCCGCCAGCATGATGCACATGACCAGCCCGGTGCCCTGCCAGAGCCCGGCGATCAACAGACCGAAGACCACGATGTCGGGGTTGTAGAGCGGGTCGAAGTTGAAGCTTGTGAAGCCGAGCTTTCGGATCAGCATCTGGATGCCGAACTCGGGGTTGAGGATCCACTGCCATACGAGGCCGGTGACGATGAAGCTCAGAGCGAACGGGTAGAGGAAGATGGTCCGGAAGGTGTTCTCGAAGCGGATCTTGCGGTCGAGCATCGCCGCCAGCACGAAGCCGATGACCAGAGTGAAGGCCAGCGAGCAGATGCCGTAGATGGCAAGGTTGATGATCGACTGGATCCAGCGCGGCTCGCCCCAGAGCCGGTCATACTGCTCCAGGTTCAACTTGGTGATGTCGAATTTAGGCAGCAGACGCGAGTCGGTGAACGAATAGGCCACCGTCCAGAGCGTGGCCCCGACGAAGATGCCCAGCGCCGTCAGCGCCATCGGCACGGCGGCGATCTTGGCGACGATATTGCCGACAAAGAGGCGTTCGATCTGCTCGGGCCGGTCATTGGTCGAGTAGGCCCAGCCAACCGCGGCGATGGCCAGCGCGAAGGTCAGGAACATCAGCCCGGCGAAAAGCCCGTAAGCGGCGGCGAAATTGACGAAGACGCCGATGAAGGCCCCGATGAACTCGGACAGGTAGTCGAGGATCGGGTTCTCGATGTCCTTGGGGAAAAAGGCGCGGATCGGCTTGCCCCAGAAGAGCAGCACGAACAGGATCGCGGCGGTGACGGTCCAGCCGATGACATGGGTCATCAGGCGGTTGGACCCGGACACCTTGCCCTCGCTGGCGGCGTTGAAGAGGATCGTACCGGCACACAGGGCCATGACCACGAGAGCGATCCATGGCAGGGCCGTGACCAGACCTGCCGGGGCACCGAGGCGATTGATGAAAAGGTCGCCGACGCCGATCCCCAGAAGGATTTGCAAGGCGATCGCCGACCCCAGCGCCCAGACGAACCCGGATTGCAGTTGCTGTTTCAAGCTGCGTAACTCCCATTAACGCGGTCCGACGGGCCAACTGGTGGCGCGTTCCGAACTCGGGTGACCGCGTGCAGCCCAAATGACTACCGGCCCGAATCTCGGGCCGGTAGCGGTATTGAGCAGACCTCAGTCGGCGCTGGCGATGATCTCGGCGTAACGCGCCTGAGCATCTTCGGCCGACATGTCGGTGGAAGACCAGAACTCGGTCATCAGGTCTTCGATCTGACCCGAGGTGTCCGGCGACAGCAGCTGGTTGCCGTCCGGCAGGATGGCGCCCGAAGCGAGGATCTCGAGACCCTTCTTCATGCAGTCATTGGCCGCCGCAAGGTCGACATCGCCGCGCACCGGCAGCGAACCCTTCTTGAGGTTGAAGTTGACCTGGACTTCCTTCGACAGCATCAGCGAGGCCAGCTCAAGCTGAGCCGCTTCAACCTCGGGATCGTCCTGTTTCGGGAAGTAGAAGGCGTCGCCACCGGTCGAGATGATCTCGTTCACACCGAGGCCCGGCAGGCAGGAATAGTCCTCACCGGCGACCTGCTCGGCCACCTGGAACTCGCCCTGCGCCCAGTCGCCCATGATCTGGCCGCCGGCCGCGCCGGTGATCACCAGATTGGTCGCCTGGTTCCAGTCCTGGACGTTGGAGCCCTCACGCAGCTTGCGGGCATCGGCGGCTGCCTGGAACACCTTGGCATATTCCGGACCACCCGCCACTTCGGCGTCCTTGTCGCGGTTCACGGCCATCCAGGCGTCGGTCCCGGCGATGGCGATGGCCAGCACGCCGAAGGCCCCCGAGGACTGCCAGGGCTGACCGCCCATGGCCAGCGGGATCTTCCCGGCGGCTTCGAGAGCGGGTGCCGCTGCAACGAACTCGTCCCAGTTCTGCGGCACATCGACACCGGCATCGGCGAAGGCCTTGTGGCTCAGCCAGATCCACTGCCAGGAGTGGATGTTGACCGGCACGCAGTAGATACGGTCCTGATAGGTGCAGGCATCCAGCAGCGAGACCGGATGCACGATGTCGCGCCAGCCTTCGGCTTCGGCGAGGTCGGTGAGGTCGAGCATCAGCCCGGCTTCGATCAGCTCTTCGGTCTGACGCCCGTGGTTGAACTGGGTCGCCCCCATCGGGTCACCGCCGAGAATGCGCGAAATCATGATCGGACGCGCTGTGCCGCCCGAGCCGGCGATGGCGCCGTCGATCCAGGTGTGCTCGGTCTTCTCGTTGAACGCCTTGGCGAATTCGGCCACGGCAGCGGCTTCGCCGCCGGAAGTCCACCAATGGGTGACTTCAAGCTCGACGGCCAGGGCCGCGGTCGGCAACGCAACGGATGCCGCAAGAGCAGCAGCCAACGATCTGAGTTTCATTTGGTCCTCCCAGTTTCTAAAACGTTATAGAAAAATGCTAGCGAGGCCGGACAGGGAAAGCAACGCCGAATTTAACGAAATTCGCCCTATGTCCAAGGGCCTGCGCCGGACAGGTCACGCGCGGCAAAATTCAAACCGCTTTCGAGAACTGCAATGATTGCGCTATCACGGCGCTATTTTGCTGAATTTCAAACGGAATTGTCAAATTATCCACAAATCGTCTCTTGCAGGCAAATGCGCGCGCACCCGGTTCGCCCCGGCGCGTGCGGTCAGGAGTTTGCTGCGGCGCAACCAAACTGAAACGTTTCAGACTTTGACCATGTGATATAGATTGACGCCAGAATCACCGGCGTTCGGTGATTGCGCTATCGGGATCATGTCACGGAAATGGCACCAGACAAGAAAAACGGCACGGGGAGCCAGCCTCCCGGCAGTGAAGGGGATCCGTCGAACGGACACTCGGAGCGGCCGACGCTGAAGACCATCGCCTTCATGACCGGTCTCGGCGTCACCACGGTGTCGCGGGCGCTGAGCGATGCCCCGGATATCTCACCCGCCACCAAGGAGCGGGTGCGGCTGGTGGCGCGCCAGATCGGCTATCGCCCGAACCGGGCCGGGGTGCGGCTCAGGACCGGCAAGACGAACGTGATCGCGCTGGTGCTGAATATCGAGAACGAGGTGATGGGCGTCTCGTCACATCTGGTCTTCGGGGTGTCGCAGTATCTGGCGAATACGCCTTACCATCTGATCGTGACACCTTATGAGCTGGGCAAGGATCCGATGGAGGCAATCCGCTATGTGGTCGAGACCGGCTCGGCGGACGGGATCATCATTTCGCGGACCGAACCGGAAGACCCGCGGGTACAGTTCCTGCATGAGCGGAACTTTCCCTTTGCCACCCACGGGCGCACGCATATGGGGATCGAGCATCCCTATTACGATTTCGACAATGCCGAATATGCGCGGGTCGGGGTCGATGTGATGGTGCGGCGGGGGCGCAAGCGGCTGGCGCTGCTGGGGCCGCCGACCGATCTGTCCTATGGGCAACACATGACCTCGGGCTTCGTGCGCGGGGTCGAGGAAAACGACCTTCTGGAAATCCCGATCCGCCGGGTGACCATCGACGATCCGCATACGCGGATCCAGGAGGAGATCGAGCGGATCATGACCTCGCGGCACCGGCCGGACGGCTTGATCTGCGGCAGCGTGAACGGCGCGATTGCCGCCACCGCCGGGATCGAGGCTGCGGGGTTCAAGGTAGGAAGGGAAATCGATCTCTATGTGAAGGAAACCTTCCCGCTGATGGAAAGGTTCCGCTCGGAGATTTTCGTCGTCCACGAGGATTTCCGCGCCGCCGGGATGGGTCTCGGCCATGCGATCCGGATGACGATCGACGGCGTGGCGCCGTCCGAGCTTCAGGTTCTGGAAAAACCGAACCTGTCCAGCGTCATTCAAAGCGGCAGACTTCAGGGATCACCCGTCTGAAACGCGGGCAGTAGATATCCCAGTCCCACCAGGCGTCGGTCGCACCGATGGCATAGTCCACCGGCACCCACATCCGCCCCGATTGCTGGAAAAGCACCTGCATCGCCGCCCCGTCCATCTCGGCCGGATCGCGGTTGAACCAGCGCACCATCGGCGTGTCGGCAAGATCAATCGCTCCGCCGCCCGGCCGCTGCGGCAGCAGCATGGCAAAGGCGACCTGACCCGAGACGCGCAGATCCTGCACCACGAACTCCACCGGATCGCCTAGCTGCCATTCGGCGATGGGCCGGATCGCATCCATGAGGTCGGCCCGCAACTCCGAGCCGCGCTCAGGTTCGGTCCAGCTCTGCTGGGCCCGGGCTGCCGACTGGCACATCAGCGCGACGAGGACGGTGGCAAGGGCTGGCAGTCGCATGGGCTCGGTCTCTCCCTGTTCCGGCGCTCCGTTCCGGCGATCCGTTCATGTTTCGTTAACCCGTGCCTGACACAAATCGCCACTCGGGCTGATTGGGGACCCGGGGACCCCTGCCGCGAACTGCCCCATTGACAAGGCCCGCGCGGCACCCACATGTTCGCCGCCCATTGAAGCCCGTGTCAAATCAGGAGAATGTGTGCATGGCCGTTGTCGTCGTCGAAAGCCCTGCCAAGGCGAAAACGATCAACAAGTATCTCGGCCCGGATTACACGGTTCTCGCCTCCTATGGCCATGTGCGGGACCTGCCCGCCAAGGACGGATCGGTCGATACCGAGAACGGGTTCGAGATGATCTGGGAGGTCGATCCGAAGTCCCAGAAACATGTCCGCGCCATCGCCGAGGCGCTCAAGGATGACGACAAGCTGATTCTCGCCACCGACCCTGACCGCGAGGGCGAGGCGATCTCTTGGCATCTGCTGGAGGCGCTGACCAAGCGCCGGGCGGTGAAGAAAACCACCCCGGTCGAGCGCGTGGTCTTCAACGCCATCACCAAGTCCGCCGTCACCGATGCGATGGCGCATCCCCGCCAGATCGACATGGAACTGGTCGAGGCCTATCTGGCCCGCCGGGCCCTGGACTATCTCGTCGGCTTCAACCTCAGCCCGGTTCTGTGGCGCAAACTGCCGGGGTCGCGCTCCGCCGGGCGGGTGCAGTCGGTCTGCCTGCGCCTCATCGTCGAACGCGAAATGGAGATCGAGGCATTCCGTCCCCGCGAATACTGGTCGGTCACGGCGATGCTGGCGACGCCGCGCGGCCAGGAATTCGAGGCCCGGCTGACGGTGCTTGGCGGCAAGAAGCTCGACAAGTTCGATATCGAGACGGAAACTGCCGCCGGTCTCGCCGTCGCCGCGATCAATTCGCGCGACCTGAAGATCGACAGCGTCACTGCCAAGCCCGCCACCCGCAATCCGTCCGCGCCCTTCATGACCTCGACCCTGCAGCAGGAGGCCAGCCGGAAATTCTCGATGGGCGCCCAGCAGACCATGCGCGCCGCGCAGCGGCTCTACGAGGCCGGCTATATCACCTATATGCGGACCGACGGCATCGACATGGCCCCCGAGGCGGTGATGGCGGCGCGCGACGAGATCAAGTCGCGCTATGGCGACAAATACGTGCCGAAGAGCCCGCGCATGTACAAGAACAAGGCCAAGAACGCGCAAGAGGCGCATGAATGCATCCGCCCCACCGACATGTCCGCCGATCCCTCGAAACTGGCCAAGCTGGAACCGGATCAGCGCAAGCTCTACGACCTGATCTGGAAACGCACCCTGGCCAGCCAGATGGAAGCGGCGCGGTTCGAGCGCACCACGGTCGAGATCGTCTCTGCAGATGGCCAGGTGGGGCTCAGGGCCACCGGCCAGGTGGTGAAATTCGACGGCTTCCTGAAGGTCTATGAGGAAGGCCGCGACGACGCGGTCCTCGATGATGACGACAAGCGCCTGCCCCAGATCATGGAAGGCGAGGCTGCCGACAAGCGCGCCGTCACCCCCGAGCAGCATTTCACCCAGCCGCCGCCGCGCTATACCGAGGCGACGCTGGTGAAAAGGATGGAGGAACTGGGCATCGGGCGGCCTTCGACCTATGCCTCGATCGTGACCACCATTCAGGACCGCGGCTATGTGAGGAAGGAATCCAACCGGTTGATTCCGGAGGATAAGGGGCGGCTGGTGACGGCCTTTCTGGAGAATTACTTCTCGCGCTATGTGAGCTATGATTTCACCGCCGGTCTGGAAGAGGAACTCGACGAAATCACCTCCGGCGACAAGGAATGGAAGAAGGTGCTCGACGGGTTCTGGAAGGATTTCTCCGCCGCCATCGGCGAGACCTCGGAACTGCGGATCACAGAGGTGCTGGAGAAGATCAACGAGGTGCTGGAACCGCATCTCTTCCCGCCCACCGAGGACGGCACCGACCCGCGCATCTGCAAGAATTGCGGCAATGGCCGGCTGTCCATGCGCACCGCGCGCTCGGGCGGGGCGTTCATCGGATGCTCGAACTATCCCGAATGCCGCTACACCCGTCCCCTGGCCGGCGAGGTCGAGGGCGGCGATATCGCCGGGCCCGATGGCAAGCTTCTGGGCCATGACGACAATGGCGTGCCCGTGACCCTGCGCTCGGGCCGCTTCGGGCCTTACGTGCAGCTGGGCGAGCAGGAGGACGGCTCGGACGAAAAGCCCAAACGCTCCTCGATCCCCAAGGGGATGGACCTTGCCGCCGTCGATCTGGCCAAGGCGCTTGAATTGCTGTCCCTGCCGCGTTTCATCGGCAAGCACCCCGAGGACGGCGCGCCCATCGAGGCGTCGCTGGGGCGCTATGGTCCTTACGTGAAGCACGGGCGCGTCTACGCCAATATCAAGGATGCCGACGAGCTGTTCACCATTGGCATGAACCGGGCCGTGGAACTGCTGGCCCAGAAGGCTGCCGCGCGCGGTGGCCGGGCGGCGGCGAAGCCCTTGAAGGAACTGGGCGAGCACCCCGGTGAGGGCGGGCCGGTGAACGTGATGGACGGACGTTACGGACCTTACGTTAAATGGGGCAAGGTGAACGCCACCCTGCCGAAAGATGTCGAACCGGCCGATGTGACCATGGAACAGGCCGTGGAACTGATCACGGCAAAGGTCGGGGAGAAAAAGACCAGGCGGAAGGCGGCACCGAAAAAGGCCGCCGCGAAGAAGGCGGCCTCGAAATCGAAGGCCGGGGCGGATTGACGGGCCTTCGCGCGTCTCTGAAGTCGACGGGACCCCGCCGCAGACACCACGATGAACTTCTGGCCAGCCCCAGACAGGCGTGGTAACGAATGGCGCAATCTTTTGACCCAAGGGACATGCCAGATTGCCGACCTACAGCCAACGCGCCCGGATCGCGTTCTTTTCCACCGTCGACACCGAAAACACCCGCCTGAAGCTGATGCTCTGGCTCGCCGACGCCCCCGAGGGCACCGAAGAGCGTCCCTGGAGCGTCAATGACCGCAAGGGTTACCGGTCCTGGCCGTTCAAGGACCGCAAGGATCTGGTGCCCGAGGGCTATGTCTCGATTGTCATGGCCAAGGACCCGGTGATGCGGCTGTTCGAGGTCTGGTTCGACCATGTCTTCCCCGGCAGGTTCAAGAAGGCCGGCGAGCTCGGTGTGCTGCAGGAGGCGGGGCTGGACGCCAACCCGACTTTCGAGGAATTCATCACCAGGTTCGACGATTACAGCGAAAAGACCAGCATCCTCAAGAACCGCTGGGGTCCGATCGCCATGAAATACGGCCCGGATATCGGCCGCATCGATCGCATCTTCAAACCGCATGAATTCGACGAGGCGGTGGATTTCGTCGCGGACCGCGCCGGGATGGAACGCGAGTTGACTTATCCGCCCAAGCCGCCCGCCCACGACCTGATCCCCATCGACAAGGCGATCCTGCCCAAGCTGAAACAGATCACCGCCGGGGAATACAAGTATTACAAAGGGGTCTACAGCTTCGACGACAGCCCGCTGGTCCGCGCGGCGGTGTCCATGGAGGCCAAGGCACGCGAACCTTTCCCCGAGATCACCCGCGTGGTCGAGAAGACCCCAGTCGAGCATCTGACCGTCACGACGATGCTGAAGGAACATCCCGATCTGGTCCGGCGTTTCGTGAGCTATTACAAGGATATCGGCTTCAGCCGGATCAATCTCTATTTCGACGATCCCCAGGATCCGATGATCGCGGAACTGAAGGACGATCCCATCGTCGTCTCGCATCCGATGGACGAGAAATTTTGGGAGGGCCGCGAGCGGCGCAATGCGCTCGAGGCGCGGCAGACCATCTGTTTCATGGAAGCCTATGAGCGGCAGAAGGACGGCTGGATGTTCTTCTGCGACGCCGACGAGTTTCTCTGGCCGAACGGCTCGATGCACGATTTCCTCGAGACGGTGCCCGAGGACCAGGCGCTGGTCCGCGCCCGCTCTTGCGAGCCGGTCTGGCGCGCAAGCTCGGATATCAACACGCTCTTCAGCGCCGATCTGGTCCGGCGGCCCTTCTACAAGGCGGTCTGGCGGCAGATCGGGGAAAGGCTCTATGGCGGCGAGGGCAAGGAATTCTTCAAATGGGGGCTCCTGTCACACATTGTCGGCAAATACATGGTCCGCTGCGGCGAGGATATCCAGCGCTTCGGCACCCACAAGGCCTTCTTCCGCGACGGGCGTTACCGGCATGTGACCGAGGAACCGGGGGCGGCGAGCATGTATCTCATCCACTACGACGCGATGAGCTTTCCGCATTGGGCCGGCAAGCTCGACCGGCGGCTGGTAAAGGGGCATTCCTATGCCGGGCAGACGGATCAGCGCATTCTGCAGGTCAAGGCCTATCAGAAGGCGAAGAAGCGCGGCGAGACGGAAAAGCTGTTCCGGAGGCTCTATACGCTTGGCGAGGAAGAAGAGCGGTTGCAGGGTTTCTACGGCAAGCTCTTCGAGTTGAAGGCCTTCTGACGCGATCCCGTCCCGGCAGGTTTTGCGGCCGCGGGCAGCGCCTGGGCGGAATGACCCACCCGTCACCCGCCCCAACGGTCCGAGAGAAGCGCTTTCTTGCAAAGAAAGCGGCCGAAATCTTTGAAAGATTTCGGTGGCTTACGACTCACAAACTGTCCGGTCGCGGGTCGTTTCGCGGCCCGCGGCGCAGGAGCTATGTCGTACTCGGATCGCTCACCAGCCTTGCAAGGCAACCGCGTATCCCCTCGGGAAAACGGACCGGTCGTCCGGCAATCGACACGAAGGCGATCCGCACTTGCGCCCCGGCGATTGGCATGTCGCCGCGCCGGATCGTCTGGCGCATATCCAGGCTTGCCGCTCCGAGACGCAACAAGCGGGACTCCACCGTCAGGAGATCATCGAAACGCGCTGGAGCAAGATAGTCGATACCGATCCGCCGCGCCGCAAACACCGCCCCGGTTTCCTCGCGCAGGCGTCTCTGATCGATACCGGCGTCGCGCACCGCCTCGGACCGGCCGCGTTCGAGATATTTCAGATAATTGGCGTGATAGACGATCCCGGCCATATCGGTGTCCTCGTAATAGACCCTGACCGTTATCCGGTGTTGCATTGGCGCGGTCTCCGCTACTGGCTGTCGAAGAGGTCGTCCGAGTGCCTCGCAGGTGCGGCAATCCCCAGATGCCGCCAGGCCTTCGCCGCCAGCATCCGCCCACGCGGGGTCCTCTGGATGAGGCCCTGTTGCAGCAGGAACGGCTCGATCACCTCCTCGATGGCGTCCCGCGCCTCTGAAAGCGCCGCCGCGATCGTCTCCACCCCCACCGGGCCACCGCCATAATTCTCGGCGAGCAGCCGCAGATAGCGCCTGTCCGCCCCGTCGAGCCCGAGATCGTCGACCGCCAGCCGCGTCAGCGCCCTGTCGGCAATCTCGGCTGTCACCCTGCCGTCGCCCTCGACAATGGCAAAATCCACCACCCGACGAAGCAGCCGCCCGGCGATCCTCGGCGTGCCCCGGGCACGGCGGGCGATCTCATGGGCGCCGTCGGGGGTGGCGGCGGCATCGAGCAGCCGCGCGGCGCGTTCGACAATCTCGACCAGTTCGCCCACCTCGTAGAATTCCAGACGCGTCGGGATGCCGAAACGATCGCGGAGCGGGGTGGTGAGAAGGCCCAGCCGCGTTGTCGCCCCGACCAGGGTGAAAGGCTGCAGATCGATGCGGACAGTACGCGCCGCGGGGCCTTCACCGATGACGAGGTCGAGGGCGAAATCCTCGAGCGCAGGGTAGAGCACCTCCTCGACGGCCGGATTCATGCGATGGATCTCGTCGATGAACAACACGTCCCGTGCATCGAGATTGGTCAGGATCGCCGCAAGATCGCCGGCCCTGGCCAGTACCGGGCCGGAGGTCATGCGGAAATTCACCCCCAGTTCGCGGGCCATGATCTGGGCGAGCGTCGTCTTGCCCAGCCCCGGAGGCCCGTAGAAAAGCGTGTGGTCCATGGCCTGACCACGGGTCTTCGCACTCTCGATGAAGACGGCCAGGTTGGCACGGGCCTCGCGCTGGCCGATGAATTCGGCCAGGGTCTGGGGCCTGAGCGCCCGGTCGGCATCCTCGGGACGGGGAGCGGGGCGTAGGGTCGGGTCGGGCGCGTCCATGCTCATCCCTTCGGAGCCAGGTTTTTCAGCGCCAGCCGGATCAGGTCCCCTGCCCCGGTACCCTCCGCTTCGCCTGCGGCCTCGGCGACGGCGGCTGCGGCATCGCCATGGGCGTAGCCGAGATTGACGAGAGCGGACAGAGCATCCGCCTGGGCGCCGGCGTCGAAGCCGGAGAGGCGGGCCGTCTCAGCCTCCGGCTGAGCCTGCGGCTTCGCCGCAGGGGTTTCGGGCTTGCCCGAAACCACGGCCCGCTGGCTACCACCGGCACCCATCGCCATGACGGCATGGGCCTTGTTCTGAAGCTCCATGACCACCCGCTGCGCCAGTTTCGGCCCCACGCCCGGCGCGGCGCGGATGGCCGCGACATCGCCCAGCGCCAGGGCTCGGCTCACGCCTTCGGCCCCGATCGTGCCGAGGATCGCCAGCGCCGCCTTGGCCCCGACCCCCTGCACCGAGGTCAAGAGCCGGTGCCATTCCTTTTCGGCAAGCGTGAGAAACCCGATGAGTTGCAAAAGATCCTCGCGGACGACGAGTTCGGTGAAAAGCGCCACATGCCCTTCGCCGGGCAGGGCGGCAAGGGTGCGTTCCGAGCAAAAGACCAGGTAGCCGACCCCACCGGTGTCGATCAGCAGATGGTCGTCGCCCTTGTACTCGATCCGGCCTGAAATCTTGCCGATCACGCCCCGGCCCTCGCCAGTGCGAGATCGAGTTTGCCTGCGAACTGCGCGTGATGTGCATGGCAAAGCGCGATCGCCAGCGCGTCGGCGGCATCGGCCCCGGCCAGCTTCACGCCGGGAAGCTGCAGTTTCACCATATGCTCGACCTGATGCTTTTCGGCATGGCCTACCCCGACCACCACCTTCTTCACCGCGTTCGGGGCGTATTCCGCCACCGCCAGCCCCGCCCGCGCCGGGACCAGCATGGCGATCCCCCGCGCCTGGCCGAGTTTCAGCGTGCCGACGGCATCCTTGTTGACGAAGGTCTGTTCGACCGCCGCCGTCTCGGGCGCGAAGCGGGCGACGACATCGGTCAGCTGTTCGAAGAGCGAAAAGAGCCGTTCGGCGAGGTCGCTGCCTTCGCCGGTGCACACACCGTTGCCGACATGGGTCACCCGTGTCCCCGCAACATCCACGATCCCCCAGCCCATGCGCCTCAGCCCCGGGTCGATGCCTATGACACGCATCCGCCTGCTCCGCCCTAAATCTTCTCGTTAACCCTGCCTTAGCACAAAAAGAGAACACGCGCCAAGCGCGAAGCACCCATCACGGTGCGATCTCGCCCGACAGGATCGCGCGGGCCACAGCCTGCTCGCGGGTCCGCGCCCCAAGCTTGGCCCGTGCGTTGCGGATATAGAGGTTCACCGCCGCCTCCGACAGGTCCAGCCGGTTGGCGATCATCGCCACCCTGAGCCCCGCGCTCAGCCAGAGAAGACATTCGCGCTCGCGGGGGCTGAGGCGGGCGGTGGAGCCCTGCGCCTCGATACGTCCCAGCGCGGCAATGCGTTCGAAGGCGAGGAGCGCGGCCAGATGCACCTGGGCACCATGGTCGGCGCAGAAACGCTCAAACTCGCTTTCGTCGGCATCGCTTCCGATCACCCAGCCGCCGAATTCGCCCTGATCGCGGGTCCTGACGGGAATTCCGAGACAGCTTTTCACGCCCTGCGCCGCCGCCAGTTCCAGAAAGTCCCGCTGCCGGCCCCTGGCGCCAGGAAACCGGTCGGGGTCGGTGAGAATGGTCTCGGCGGCAAGACTTCGGCAGCGAATGGCGAGAAACGGATCGTTATCCAGCATCCTTGTGCGGTAGGTCTCCGAAAACTCCTGGTTCAGGTTGGAATGAAAACGGCTCGAAACCTTGCCGTGATGGGTTTCGGTCGCCATCGTCAGGGTGCAGAAGGGCAAGCCGAGATCGGCCACATGGGACGCCAGAGATGCCCAGACCGTTTCAGCATCGCCGCGTGTTTCGAGACCTTCGGTGAAACTCTGCAGCCTCTTGTGCATTTCGCCAGCCAACCCTCAGCAGACCCGGGAAACAATATAGCAAAACCGTCATATTGCGACCAGAGGCCGGCTTGCCGCTCCTTTCGGAGAGCGACTGGCAAGGGAGGATGGCATGCGCAGCGCTTGGATTCGGAGGATGGCGGCAGGTCTCGTCATGGCGATTGCGCCATTGGCGCCAGGGGCCAGTGCCCAGACGGCGGAAATCCCGTCAGCGCGAGACTGGTCCGGTGCCTATGCGGGGCTGCAGGCCGGGGTTACGAGCGTGACGACGCGCTCCGACGGGTCCGGAGGTTCTACCGTAGAGAATTCCGGCGAGGGGCTGAGTTTCGGGCTCCATGGCGGGTTCGATCATGACTTCGGAACCCTGGTTCTTGGTGCCGCCCTGCAGACGGATTTTGGTGATCTGGCCTATGATCAACTGCCGCCTGGCAACGCAATAGACCGGCAGATGCTGTTGAAGCTGCGTGCCGGGGCCGGGTTCGAGCGGGTGCTGGTCTACGGGCTCGCCGGGGCGGCCTGGGCGCATCTATCGACTTCGGCGGATAGCGGGGCGACGATGAGCGGTGTGGTTTACGGGATCGGGATGGAATACCGCCTGACCGGGCAACTGACGGCTGGGGCGGAACTGCGCGAGCATCACCTGACATCGATCGATGCCGACACGATCGTCACCTCCGATCCGGTGACTGATATCCGGGTGCTTGAGCTGCGGACGAGCTATCGGTTCTGAGGCGGCAGGGATCGCAGCCGTGCGCGCCCGTTCGCCGCTGGAAACGGTCCACTGGACCGTTTCCGGACGTGGCTCACCCAAAAATATCCGACGTGATACTGTCGTACCAGCCGAGGGATTCCTCATAGGTCGCCTTGCGGGTATCGGCATCCTCGCCGACCTGGCTGACAAAACCCTCGATGCTGGCGATCTTCTCTTCCGTCGCCTCATAGGAAGCTCCCACCTTCACCCCGTCATCGGTGCCGATCAGCGACCAGCAGGTGTTGGTGAACCGTGCGGGGAATTCCCGCGATCCGGTCAGTGCCGCCCGGATTGCCATCGCCGCCACCTTCGCCTGGCTGTTGGCCGAGAACCCCGATTTCGGCATGTCCCCCTGGGCCGAGGCATCCCCCAGCACATGGATATTCTCGTCCACCCGGCTTTGCATCGTCGCAGGTACCACCGGGGCCCAGTTGCCGTCGGTCACCCCGGCGATCTCGGCGATCCGCCCGGACTTCATCGCCGGGATCACGTTGACCACATCGGCCCTGGTCACCTCACCGCCGACCGTCACTTCCATCGTCTCGGGGTTCACGCTTTCGACAGGCCCGGTGAAATCGGCGCTCAGCCAGTCGATCATGCCGGGATAGAGCCGGTTCCAGCCATCCTCGAACAGCCCCTGCTTGGAAAACTTGTCCTTCGGATCGAAAATCAGGATCTTCGCCGTCGGGTTGGACTGCGACAGGACATGCGCCACCATCGAAACCCGCTCGTAAGGTCCGGGCGGGCAGCGATAGGGGTTGGGCGGGGCGACCATCACGAAGGTCCCGCCCTCGGGCATCGCCTCGACCTGGGCTTTCAACAACTCGGTCTGCGAGCCGGCCTTGAACGCGTGCGGCATCTTGTTCTGCGCCGACAGGTCCCAGCCCGGCACCGCCCCTTCGACGAAATCGATCCCCGGCGACAGCACCAGCCGGTCATAGGGAACCGAAGCCCCGCCCGCCAGCGTCACCGTTTTTACGTCCCTGTCCACGCCCACCGCCCAGTCATGGATGACATTGATCCCGTAATCCGAGGCCAGCGTCCCATAGGAATGCGCCAGCGATGAGAGGTCGCGGAAGCCGCCGAGATAGAGATTGGAGAAAAAGCAGGTGTAATAGACCCGCGTCGGTTCGATCAGCGTGACGTCGATGGCGCCCTCGCTGTCCCTGGCCATATAGCGCGCCGCCGTCGCCCCGCCAGCGCCGCCGCCGACAACGACCACCTTCGGACGTGCCTGGCCCAGAACGACCGGGGCGCTCAACGCCGCCCCCGCGGCCACCCCGGTTCCGATAAATCCGCGTCTGTTCATGGACATGTCACGCCCCCCCGTTTGTTGGATATGGTTCTATTCTGCGTCCCGCGTCGCGAAATAAGCCGCAAGCGAGGCAATATCCTCGTCGCTCAGACGCCCGGCTATGGTCTGCATGACCGGGTTCTCGCGTTCCTTGTTCCTGTACGATAGCAGCAGGACCGCGAATTGCTCGACCGGAAGTCCGGTAATCTCCGGCACCCCGCCCGAAGGATCGGCATCCGGCTTGTGACAGGTGACGCATTCGCCCGACAGGTATTCGCCGAGCTCGGCATCGCCAATCGAAAGTATCAACTCGCGAAACGCGCTGTCATGATCGGCAAGCGCGGGAGTGGCCAGTAGTACAGAGCAGACCAGCGCCCTATACCACCTCGACCCTGCTTGTCTCCACGTAGGTATCGCCATCCTCGTCCTCCCAGACAAACCGAAACTCCCCTGTTCTCGGGACGATAGCATCAAACACGAAATAGGGATTCGATGCTATGGAGGGGTTGATGTCGATGCGCAGCACGTCCTGCCCCTCGAAGCTCGCCGTGAAGCGGAAAATGATATGGCGCGGGATCACCGCACCATCGGGGCCCTCGCGCTCGCCGTTATGCATCGGGTGCGAGATCAGGGACTTGATCCGGATCACCTCACCGGGCCGGGCCGTCTTCGGCAGTCTCAGGCGCGGGGTCACGTTCTGCATATCGTCCCCCTCACGCGCAGCCGCCGACGGTGACCATGACGCGGCGGATATGCTGGCGGTAGCTGCCATCCTCCATCCGCGCCAGCACCACCAGTTCCTGTGACCCCGCCAGCCGGATATTGGTCTCCACCCGCCGCGAGCCCGCCAGCGGCCCGAAATGGAAGGTGGCAATCTCGGCATAGGGGTTGATATCGGAAATCAGCGCGATCGCCGCTGCACCCTCGCATTCGACCACCACCGGCACCTTGCCACCGTTTTCCACAAGATCATCGACGTCCAGCACGATCCCGTCCGCCGCGACCGCCGCCCCACCCGTGAAGGCCGCAATGGCGTCTTCCGTCCGCGCCTCCAGCGCCCTGACAGGCAGCGCAGCACTCAGCCCCATGGCCGAGGTCAGAGCCATCATCTCTCGCCTGCCGATGCGCAATCCGCCGCTCCTTTCGCTGGTGCTTCCGGAACCAGCTCTACCGCGATTCTGCCATCCATCCTACCAGACTTTCAGAGGCAAGGAGACTAACGTTCCCATGCAAGGCCAGATCGGCGATCCGGTGTATCGTTCACGAAATGACAAGATACCGCGCCATAGTCCGCATCGCCCCGTTGACACCAGACATGACAGGCCACCCATGACAGGGCCGTGCCCATCGCCCCCGGGTCGATCCCAGGGTTATCGCATATGAAACTGTGGTGTCCTTTGCGTTCATTTTGCGGGCCTAGATCCTGCACACTCCGGAAACCTGCCCTGCCCTGCCGGGACTTCAAAATGAGGGCAAAGCCCGACCCAGGGTGGGCGCTGTCCGGGCTTCTCTGCCGACCACTTTATGGCGCAGTCGCTTCCGAGCGGGCCGCTCTCAGCTTGTGTCAGCAACGCGCCCGCCCCTCGGATGGGTCGGGCTTGGCCCGGTGCTGGTCGCACCGTGCGGGTGTGGAGCGGGGAGGGATGGGGACGGCGGGGCTATGGATTTGGGGTGGGATTGGGGGTTGGCTCGAATGGAGGAAACCGAACTTCAGGCGGGTTTCCCGAGACAGGTGACCCAAATGCGATAGCCCCCGGGTCGATCCAGTCATCAAATTCCCCATTTCCCTTTCTGCCCAGGATGGTTTAGGGAACCCGCGTCCAGAAACCCCCATTGTGGAGAAGTGCAAATGGGTTACCGCATCGTCGTCGCGGGTGCCACGGGCAACGTGGGCCGCGAAATGCTGAAGATCCTGGCCGAGCGCCAGTTCCCGGTCGATGAGATCGCCGTGCTGGCCTCTCGCCGCTCGCTCGGGACCGAATGCAGCTTTGGCGACAAGACCCTGAAGACCGAGGACCTGGACAGCTTCGACTTCACCGGCTGGGACATCGCGCTGTTTGCCATCGGGTCGGATGCGACCAAGAAATATGCGCCGAAGGCCGCGAAAGCCGGCTGCGTGGTGATCGATAACTCGTCGCTCTACCGCTATGACCCCCAGGTGCCGCTGATCGTGCCGGAGGTGAACCCGGATGCCATCGACGGCTACAAGACGAAGAACATCATCGCCAACCCGAATTGCTCCACCGCCCAGATGGTGGTGGCGCTGAAGCCCCTGCATGACCGCGCCAGGATCAAGCGGGTAGTTGTGTCGACCTACCAGTCGGTCTCGGGCGCCGGCAAGGAAGGCATGGACGAGCTTTGGGACCAGACCAAGGGCATGTATGTGCCGGGTCAGGAGAAGGATCCGTCCAAGTTCACCAAGCAGATCGCCTTCAACGTCATTCCTCATATCGACGTCTTCATGGAGGACGGCTCGACCAAGGAGGAATGGAAGATGGTCGCCGAGACCAAGAAGATCGTGGACCCTGCGATCAAGGTCACCGCGACCTGCGTCCGCGTGCCGGTCTTCGTCGGCCATTCGGAGGCCGTGAACATCGAGTTCGAGGATTTCCTCGACGAGGACGAAGCCCGCGACATCCTGCGCGAGGCCCCCGGCATCATGGTCGTCGACAAACGCGAGGATGGGGGTTACACGACGCCGGTCGAATGCGTCGGCGACTACGCAACCTTCATCTCCCGCATCCGCCAGGACAGCACCATCGACAACGGTCTGAACCTGTGGTGCGTGTCGGACAACCTCCGCAAGGGTGCCGCCCTGAACGCGGTTCAGATCGCCGAGTTGCTGGGCCGGCGGGTGCTGCAAAAAGGCTGAGCAGCCATCGGAATGACAAGGCCCGGGCGCGCTGCCCGGGCCTTGTTCGTTTCAGCGCGTAGGAGAGGTGATTTCACCAGTCGCCCCTCACCAGATCAGAAACAGCGGATTTCGGCCTCGGCCTGGGCGCGGCGCAGGTCGGCAACGGCGTTCCTGGCCTCCGGTGACGACCGGAAGGCCGCGGTGCGCTCGCCGCGGAGCTGAGTGACCGAGAGCACGGTTTCGGCCTCCACATAGCGCTCGTAAGGCATGATCGAAGCAATCACGTCGACCGAGCAGGCGCATTGCCTGAGCACCTCGCGGGTCTGGCCATTGGCAGCCATGCAGCCGAAGACATAATCCGCCCGCGCCTCGGTCGGATAGTCGTTGTTGAAATTGGCGTGCTGCGCCGCCGCCTGAGGCACAGGCAGCAGCAGGGCCATAGCGGCGAGCGTTCTGACAATCATTCGCGCACCTCGCTGCCTGAGAAGGTGATGATTTCGTTGAAATAATCCACACCACTTTCGTGTTTCGGCGTATTGGCCCGCATCGAGACGAAAAAGCCCGGCACCGCCTCGGAAACCACGAAGACCAGCTCGAGATCGGCGAAATTGCCCATGCGGGCGCGGTTGGCATCCTCGGCGAAGGGCGTGAACCTGACCTCCCGTGCGGCGACGGCCTCGCCACCGACCTCGACCGTCACCTTGCGGATCACGCCGCCGTCGCGGAGATCGTCCTTGATGCGGTTGCGGATATAGAACGGGCTGCCGCCGGTCAGATTGGCCATCGAGCGCAGCGAGGTTTCGAGAAAGGCCATGACCAGCGGATTGCCGATGTTGTCCGGAAAGCTGTTCCGGCCACGCCGCGTGTCACCGGAAAAGAACTCCACCACCAACGCGCGTCCGGTTTCGGCCTCTTCGATGGCGAGACGGATTTCGCCGTCCTCGAAGGGCTTGAACCGGTCGGTTTCCTGGCCGAGCAACCGGTGATCATAGATAATTTCGGTGCCGGTTTCGGCCTCGGCGAACACCCCTTCGGTGAAAACGAGATCCGAGGCCGCGCCCGCCACTCCCTCTCCGGCGGAGGCCGCAAGGACCGCGAGTGCGATGGCAAGACGCTTCATGGCTTTCCTCCGCTGCTGTCCCCGGGTCTAGCGCCGGTGCCGGTACCGATCAATTCACACATTGGTGGTGCGGGGGGCGGTACGGGGGGTGGTGCGGGCGGTGCGAGGGGACGCGCCGGGCGTGAAACGGGACATGTCCCCCGGCATGGAACCGAGCGGCCAGCGGTTGCGGCCGTCGATGAGGGCGCGGAGTTTCTGCGGCTCGACCGGCTTCGGCAGGATGACGACACCCATCGCCTCGGCCTCGGCGCGGACCTCTTCGCTGCGATCGGCAGTAACCAGGACGGCCGGGATCGCCACGCCGGTCATCTGACGCAGCGCCTTGATGGTACTGAGCCCGGTATCTCCGTCGTCGAGATGGAAATCGGCGATGATGATATCGGGCGGCAGGCCCAGTTCGGCGGCGTTCTCCAGCGCCTTTTGCGTCGAGGCGGCGGGCAGCACGCCCACGCCCCAGCTTTCCAGCATGGTGGTGGTAGCGAACAGCACCTCGGCGTCGTTCTCGACCACGGCGGCAATGAGATCGAGGTCGGATTGTTCGGTGTCCTCAGGCTCCATCGGCGGCAGCGGCTCGCCATGGAGGCCCGGGGCGGCGTCAAGGACGACGGAAAACACCGATCCCCGCCCCGGTTCTGACCGCAGCGACAGCCGGTGGCCCAGCTGGCGACAGGCGCGGTCGACGATGGACAGGCCCAGCCCCATGCCCTCCTCGCCCGAGCCACCGCCGAGACGCTGGAATTCCTCGAAGATGCGGGTCTGATCGTCGGGCGAGATGCCGGGGCCTGTGTCCCAGACCTGAAGCGAGACCTTGTCGCCGCAGCGCCGGCAGCCGACGAGCACCGTACCTGACTGCGTATATTTCACCGCGTTGGAGGCGAGGTTCTGGACGATGCGGCGGAAATAGGCCGGGTCCGAGCGGACCCTGAGCCTTGTCGGGGCAACACGAAACTTGAGGCCCTTTTCGGCAGCGATGGCCGAAAAATCCTCGCGCAGGGGATCGAGGATTGTACAGATGGGGAAGCTGGACACCGCGAATTCCGCCCCGCCGGCGTCGAGCCGTGAGATATCGAGAAGCGAATGCAGGATCGCCTCGACCGAGTTGAAGGCCCGCGACAGCCGGGTGGTGATCTCGGCTTGGGGGCCCTCCGTGGCGGTCTCCGACAGGGTGGAGACGAAAAGCTTCGCGGCATTGAGCGGCTGCAGGAGGTCATGGGAGGCAGCCGCCAGAAAGCGGGTCTTGGAGATGTTGGCGGCCTCGGCCTCCTCCTTGGCGATGCGCAGGTCCTGCTCGACCCGGCGGCGTTCCTCGGACCGGCGGATCAACGCCTTGTTGGCCTCGGTCAGTTCGGCGGTGCGCTCGGCGACCCGCTGCTCCAGCGTCTCGTTGATCCGGTGCATGGCCTCGATGGCCTGCCTCTCGGCGGTGATATTGGCGAAACTCGCCACATAGCCATTATCGGGCAGCGCCTGCAGATTGACGTCGAGAACCATGCCGTCGATGCGCTGCATCTCGAGGCTGATCGGCGGGCGCTGACGCGACTGGACCCAGCGCTCGAGATCGGTGACGGTGCGCCGCGAGGTCAGGATCTCGTTGCGTTTCAGGTAATCGAGGATACGGGTGAAGTTGACGCCCTCGCGGCTGAGATCGAACGGCAGGTTGAGAAATTCGCGGAACTTGGTGTTGCACCCCGCGAGGTTGCCATTGGCGTCGAAAGTGCAGATGCCCTGGCTCAGATGCTCGAAGGTGGCGCGCGCCAGACGGGCCTGGTCGTCGAGGACGCGTTCGCGCTCGATGCGCTGCTGGCGGACCATGTCGGTGATGTCGGTATGCAGGATGGCCGCGCCGTTATTTGGGGTCTTGCGGTCGGAGATCTGGACCCAGCGGTCCCCCTTCAGCGCGATGGTGAAGGTGGTCAGCGCCGAGCCGTGCTTGGAAAGGCGGAACCGGGCCCAGTCCTCCGGCGTCTGCCCCTCGGGCAGTTCCAGTTCCTCGCTGTGCGAGACAATGCGGACATATTCCTCGAAAGCCAGGCCGGGGCGGATCCGGGAGGCGATATCGGGCAGGGCGGCAAGGAACTGGCGGTTGCAGATGACAAGGCGGCCATCGGCAAAAAGCGCCAGGCCCTCGCGCAGCGCATCGAGGGCGTTGGCGAGATACTGGCGGGCGCGTTCGGTCTCGGAATTGGCGGTCTCCAGCCGCGTCGAGGTCTCACCAAGATCGTCGAGGGCCGATTGCAGGTCACGGGTGCGTTCCTTGACCTCGCCTTCGAGGGCGATGGCGGTCTGAAAGAGGGCATAGGCCGACGTGCCGATCTCGTTGGCCCGTTCGACACGGTTCAGCAGCGCGTCGATGATGCGCTGCTGCCGCTCGAGGCGTTCCTCGGCGGGGAGGGAGGGGTCGACGATCATGGGGATGGACGGGGACTGGTGCGCGACGGCAGCCCCCCGTCCCCCGACAGGGGGAGGGCGGCGACAGGTGGCAGGGCTTCGTGAGTAAGGACGGTGGGACCGAGGGCGCGATGCCGGGCTTCCCCCCTCCCCCTGGGAGGGGGGTTGGGGGGGAGGTTTGAGACGGGGTTGGGCCTGTAGACCAGTCCGGTCATTGGGGCGGCACCTCGGCATTTGGGTCGTAAAAGGCCACGCCCACAAAGGTCTGGTTCACATGCATGCCGTGATGCTGCTCGCCATAGGTGTTGAAGCCGATGACCTTGTTCCGGGCCAGGATGGCGGAAATCTCGGCGCTCTTGCCGGTCTGCTCGATCTCGAGACGGCGCAGGATGCAGTCAAAGCCCAGCACCAGCTGCGGGACGCGGCGGTTGGTGCACAGGCGGCCAAGTTCGCGGTCGAGCTCGTCGACGATATCCAGCGGCTTGCCAAGGGTGAGGACGAGCCCGAGGTCGATGGCCGACTGGAACCGCAAGGCACCGTTCGGTTCCACCTGCTGGATGGCGCGGACATGGTAGCGGCCCCCTGCCCTCACCAGCACCGGGTTGGCGGCGAAGACGAAGGGGGTCAGTTTCTCGACCGGGACACCGATCAGGCGGGCGTATTCCTCGGCCGCCGGGGCGGCGTTGATCTCGAAGACCAGGCGCTCGGCGGGATCGGCAGCGGTGACGACCATCTTCTGGTCGCCCGAGATGAAATGGTCGAAACAGACCTCGGTGAACTCGAAATCGGTCTCGATCAGCGCCAGAACCGCCGCGTCGGAGCGGAAATAGCCGTCATGGAGGATGCGGGTCTCGCGGAAAGCGAGATTGTCGCCCGCCGAGCCGCCGAGGACCGGGACGGGTGCCAGGCCGTTCTCGATGGCCGCAACCAGAGTGTCTTCCTGTTTGGCGACGCCGTCGGAGAACATCAGCGCCATCTGCCGCCAGCCCGGCGTGGCCCCGAATTCGGCGGCCAGCCCCCGGCAGCCCTCGATGACACGGCTGACCGAGTAGCCGGTGAGCGGATCGATGGCAACCGAGGTCATGCGGAAATGGCGGCGGGGGAAGGCGATGGCGCTGATGGAATTGGACGCATAGCCCTCGGGCGAGATTTCCCCTGCCGTGGTGCAGCCGATAACCGGGACGCGGCCGAAGCTGGCGGAGAGGGCCTCGGCAACGGCGTCAAGATCGTAGGCATCCGCGACGAAGACCAGCACGAAGGCGGCATCAAGGTCTTTCAGCTCGTCCGCCAGTTCGGCAACGGCAGCACGCGCGTCGGGCGCGGACGACGCCGCCGCCTGCAGGCCATCCGGCCCGAACCCGGTGGCGGGCTCTGGATCAAGGGTACCGTCCACTCCGCCTCCCTACGGATATTAACGATGAGGCGAAGGTAGACCTGTGGCCGGGTTATTTCAATA
Organism: Paracoccaceae bacterium; assembly: GCA_050299335.1. Classification (GTDB taxonomy): domain Bacteria; phylum Pseudomonadota; class Alphaproteobacteria; order Rhodobacterales; family Rhodobacteraceae; genus JBNKVT01. The sequence goes on from JBNKVT010000002.1 coordinate 73,548, forward strand.
TCGAGGAGAACTGCGCCTGTTTCGACACCAGCACGGCCTGGGTCCGCGAATGCACCCCGAGCTTCCGGAGGATCGCGGTGATATGGGCCTTCACTGTGGTCTCGGCGATGGACAGCTCATAGGCGATCTGCTTGTTCAGCTTGCCCTCGCAGACCAGCTCGAGAATCTTGGTCTGCTGCGGGGTCAGCGAGGCGAGGCGTTCCACCACCTCCTCGATGGAATGCTCCTCGTCGCTGCCCTCCTCGCCGGGGGTGTAGCCTTCAGGCGTGTAAATCTCGCCGGACCAGATCTTGGAAAACGCGTTGACCAGCTTTTCGCGCGGCGCGTCCTTGCGGATGAAGCCTGCCGCCCCGCCGGCGATCACCGCCTTGACGACCGAATTGCTGTCCAGCGCCGAGACCACCACCACCGGCGTGTGTGGGGTGCGGGATTTCAGCCGCACCAGCCCGTCGACGCCCGAGACATCCGGCAGGTTGAGGTCTAGGACGATGGCGTCCGGTTCCATCCCGTTATCGAGGATTTCCATGCCCGCAGCCATCGAATTGGCGGTGCGGATGGTCGACAGATGCAGGACCGACTGCAGGGTCATTGCCAGCGCCTCGCAAAACAGCGGGTGGTCGTCAATCACCAGGAGCGAGCGGATATCCTGGCGCGCGGGCGCGGCATCACCTGCCATGGGCGGTCTCCGGGTTCGAGGTAAGGGGCGCGGGAAAGGGCATGGAAGAAGCGGCCTCGCTGGGGCATTCGCTTGGGAACGGGCTTGTGAACTGCAGGGCCATCATACTCGATCCAGCTACGCTACCATGCCGACCTGACCCTGCGCATTTGGACCATAGAACTACGCAAATCAAGGCGGTTCTTTACCATTTCCTTAAGATTGCCGCCTTCCGCCGATGCTGGCGGGCGGCTAGACTTGCGGGCAATTCACGCGGATACGGGGACAAGTATCGGGGAGAGAAACATGACCATGCGGATATCTGGCGTTCTCGGGGGCATCCTCGGGGCAATTCTGGCGTTCGGGGCGGGGATTGCGAGCGCAGCCGAGACGCTGCGGATCGCGGTGCTGGAAAGCGGTACCGTGAACTGGGAACTGACCACGATCAGGAATAACGGCTTCGACACCGCCAACGGGTTCGAGATGGAGGTGATCGGCCTCGCGGGCAATCCCGCCACCCAGATCGCTTTCCAGGGGGGCGACGCCGATGTGATCGTCTCGGACTGGATCTGGGTCGCGCGGCAGCGTGCGGCGGGCAAGGATTACCGGTTCATCCCCTATTCGACCGCCGTCGGCGGGCTGATGGTCCCGGCGGAGTCCGAAATTCGGACGCTTGCCGACCTCAAGGGCGGAAAAATCGGTATCGCCGGAGGGCCGGTGGATAAAAGCTGGGTGATCCTCAGGGCTTACGCGCAGCAGGAATACGGTTTCGACCTTGCCGACGAGACCGAACAGATCTTCGGCGCCCCGCCGCTGATCATGCAGCAGGCGGACTCGGGCGAGGTTGATGGCGCGATCAATTTCTGGCATTTCCTCGCCAAGATGAAGGCGGCGGGCATGCGCGAGGTGATCTCGGTCGCCGAAGCCTCCGAAGCCCTCGGCCTCGACCCCGACACGCCGCTTCTGGGCTATGTGGTCAAGGGCGAACTGGTCGAAAGCAATCCAGAACTGGTCGCCGGTCTCGCGGCCGCCTCGCAGGCCGCCAAGGACCTTCTGGCCACCGACGAGGCCGCCTGGGACGCGCTCCGCCCGATGATGCGCGCCGACAAGGACGCCGATTTCGAGGCCCTCAAGGAAGGCTACCGCGCCGGGATCCCGCAAGGGCCCGTTGACCCGGCCGAGGTGGCGAAAGTCCTTGAAATCATGGCTGAAATCGGCGGCGAAAAGCTGGTGGGCACGGCGACGAGCCTGCCCGAAGGCCTGTTCTACGCCCCCGGTGGCTGAGCGGTCGCGTGGCCTGGCCACGCTTGGCTCCCTTGCCGCGCTGATCGCCACCTGGGCGCTTGCCGCCTGGGTGGTTGCCGATCCGTCCGAACTGCCGTTTCCCTGGACGGTGGCGGGCCTCATTTTCAAGGAGGCCCTCAGCGGCGATCTCTGGTTCCATCTTGGCGCGACCCTCGCCCGGGTCGTCGCGGCCTTCATCGTGGCGATGGGGATCGGCTCGGTCCTCGGCCTGATGCTGGGCCGCAGCGAAAGGCTGAACAACTGGTTCGACCCCTGGGTGCTGCTGCTCTTGAACATGCCGGCGCTGGTCGTCATCGTCCTGTGTTATATCTGGATTGGCACCAACGAGGTCGCGGTGGTGGTTGCAGTGGCGATCAACAAGATCCCGATGGTCACGGTGATGGTACGTGAAGGCGCCCGCGCCCTCGATCCGGCGCTCGACGACATGGCCCGGGTTTTCCGCATGGACCGGATTTCGGCCTGGCGCCATGTCATCATCCCGCAACTGGCCCCGCAACTGGCCGCAGCGGCCCGCACCGGCATCGCCATCATCTGGAAGATCGTGCTGGTGGTCGAGCTCTTGGGCCGCTCCAACGGCGTCGGGTTCCAGATCCACCTCTATTTCTCGTTCTTCGACGTCGGCCATGTCCTGGCCTATGCCTTCAGCTTCATCGCCGTGATGCTGGCGGTCGAGTTCTGGATCCTGCAACCGATCGAGACCCGCGCCGCGCGCTGGAGGCGGGCATGAAGGTCGCGGTCCGCGCCAAATCCTTCGGGTCCGCTCCGGTCCTCGGCGAGATCGTTTTCGAACTGCCGAAGGGCCAGGTTTTGGCAGTGGTCGGCCCGTCGGGGATCGGCAAATCGACCCTGCTTCGGATCATTGCGGGGCTCGATACCAGGTTCGAAGGCACGCTTCAGGATGCGGGCCGGATGGCGATGGTCTTTCAGGAACCAACCCTGCTGCCTTGGCGGAGCGCCCTGCAGAACATCACCCTGACCACCCGCTGTCCCGATGCCCTTGCCGAGGCAGCGCTTGCCGATGTCGGTCTCGCGGGGCGGGGCGGGGATTTTCCGGGGCAATTGTCGCTCGGCCAGCAGCGGCGGCTGTCGCTGGCCCGCGCCATCGCCGCCGAACCGGAACTCTTGCTGATGGACGAGGCCTTCGCGTCGCTGGACGAGGACACCGCCCATCGGATGCGAGGCCTGACCCGCGATCTGATCGACGCCAGGGGGTTGAGCGCGGTTATCGTGACCCATGACGTTGAGGAAGCGGTGTTCCTTGCCGACCGCGTCATCGGGCTCGGCGGGGCTCCGGCGGCGGTGATCTTTGACGAGATGCTGGACAGGGCGGGCGATCCGGTGGCGCAGGCGGCGCGGATCAGGGCACTGCAGGGGCGGACGGGGTGATGCGGGCCAACAAGGCGTTTTGAGAAATACCTGAACCCCTTTTCGCTGCCTCTCGGCCTTGCCTCGAACGCGAAAGGTGATGCGTGCTGTCTCAGCTTTTCCCGAAACGCCTTAAACGGCACGCCGAGCAACGAAATCCGCGTCCGAGTTTTCGTTGACATCCCTCCCGAACCCGACCGGACGGTCTTCGGAGACCCGAAACACATCGACAATCTGGTCCAGCTCGGAGGCCTGAGCTTCGGTCTGCTCAATGGTGGAATTCGATTGCTCCACCAACGAAGCGTTGTGCTGGGTCATTTGCTCGATCTGGCGAACTGCAGTACTCACTTCTTCGATCGACGATGCCTGCGCTCTGCTGTCTCGGGCAATATTTTCCATCAGGACGGAGTTCTGCTGAACCCTCTCCAGCGCCGACCGCAGTTTGGTCGCTGCCTCAGACACAAGCAAGGAGCCTCTGCCGACTTCTTCAGCGCTTTGTTTGATCAGGTCTTTCACGTCAGCCGAAGCGTCGGCCGCAGACTGCGCCAGGCGCCGGACTTCGATCGCCACGACCCCGAAACCCTTGCCAGCCTCACCCGCGCGTGCCGCTTCAACCGAGGCGTTGAGCGCCAGCAGATTTGTCTGGAAGGCGATACCGTCGATCAAACCTATTATGTTTGATATCTTGGACGATGACTGGGTAATGCGCTCCATTGCGTCATTCGCCTGAGTCATGACCTCACCGCCTTCCTCAACCGAGCGAGAAACCTGATAAACCCCTTTACTGGCGTCCTCCGCTTCTGCGGCATTCCGCAATACCGTTGCGGACAGGTTTTCGATCGTCGAAGACGTTTCTTCGATAGTTGATGTCTGTCTATTTGTGCGCTCCGCAAGGTCATTTGCGCCGGACAGTATGTTCCCGGTCGCAGCTTTCAATGACTGAGAGGTCGCTTTCAGTTTCGTGATAATTCCGCCCAGTTCTTCAGCCACGGCATTTGTGTTGGTCTTCAACTCCAGGAATGCGCCTTCGTATTGACCTTCAATTCTTTTGGTGAGATCGGCATTCGCAAGTGCGGCCAGAACTTCGCAGGACTCGTCAAGCCCACGTTCCACCGTGTTGACCAGGTTGTTTACCGAACCCGCGAGGCTATTCAGTTCATCATCCGGGAAATCATCGGTTACGCGCTTTGAGAAATCGCCGGCAATTGCAGCATCCACAACTTCGCCAAAAGCGCGTTGCAACTCCTGCATCATTTGCGCACGTTCCTGGTTCCGCCGTTCGGTCGCCGCCGCCTGCTCCTTTGTCATTGAGACGACTTTAACACCGTTTTCACGAAACACTTCGACGGCATGGGCCATGTCGGCCAGTTCATCCTTTCTATTGGCCCCTTTGACTTCCACGTCGAGGTCACCATCTGCCAAGGCACTCATAGACCTGGTCAAAAGCGTGATTGGCTTCGAAATATTCAATGACAGGAATACTGCGATAACAGCAGCGACCGCCAGAAAGACTGCGCCAAGGATCAACATGCTCAGTCGCATTTTTTCCGTTGGCACGAATATTTCCGCTGTCGACTGCACGGCAACGACGGCCCAGGTCAGGTTTTGCAGATCGACCTTCTGCACCTGAACGATCAGATCTTCGTTGCGGTAGTCCTGCGAAAAACCGGAACTGCTGCCGGTTTCAAATGCGTCAGATATTATTGTGGAATTGAACGAGTGTACCAAGGTATCGTCTTCGGTGGAAAATACCGAATTTGAACGCATCAATCCATCATCGCCAATAATCAGGACTTCGCCGGTTTCACCCAGGCCGCTTCGCCGGCCAATTGTCTCGGAGACAGTATCGAGAGGAAGCGCAACGGCAATAGCCCCCATGGTCTTTCCAAATCGGTCGATGACCGGTGTCACCATGAAACTTGCGGCCTGATTTCCAAGCGGGCCGTAGAGCTCAACATCCGAAATAAATACGTTGCCTTTTTCTTCGGACTCAAGAGCCGAATCAACGGCTATGCGAAGATTGGAATTCGAAAGTTCATAACTTGGATCAAATAAATTGCGAGCAAATTCACTATTCTTGTTAACAGTATAGACAATATTCCCGGAGCCATCAATGAGCATCATCTCCGGATAGGACCGAACCTGCAGAAAGTTTCGAAAGTTTTCATGCGACCGGGCATGGGTGGAATCATAGTTCGAGCCAGTTTCCGGATCGTAGATTTCAGCGCCGGACACGCCGTCTCCACTGTCGACTTGGTAGGCCTCCCGAAGCTTCTTTCCAGCCTCTTCCTCAAGTTTTACCCAGCCAAATTTCAGGTCCCGAAACGTATCTTGTGTGGATCTGGAACCGGCAAGCGACACTATCTCGTTCGCGAATGAACTGAAGAGGAGTTGCAATTCAGTTGAACGTCCGTCGACAACAGAGCTCAGGCGCGCAAGCGTGAGGTCTCTAGCGGTTTCGGTAGCAATGTAGTTGGCAGTTCCACCCACACCAACTGCAACAAACATGGCCAATGCTACCATGGTTGCAGGAAGTTTCCTGGATATTCTATGACGCCTGCCCATATTTCATACTCGCTAGTCCGAAGTACTATAGGGAATTTGATAAATTCCGACATAGCCTCATTCTGGCGGCAACATAGGGATTACATGTGAATATTCTGCTAATACCAGCGGACAGGTCGATTGACTCGTGTTTTGGGATTCCCAACCGGGAAGAACTCTGACTCCAATGTTTGAACAGCATGGAGGCGGGAATGACGGAAAATGTGACGCGGGCTGACATGACGGCCGGGGACTTGCGCTGAGCGGCGGTGCGCGTGAAAGTCGGCAAGGTGGCCCGTCGGCTGCTTGCAATTGCGCGCGTCCTTGAAGGTCCCTCTCGCAAGGTCGCCGCCGAGAGTTGCGGGATGGACCGGCAGACGTTGCGCGATTGGGTTCATCGCTGCAACGACAAGGGTGTCGGGAGGTTGTCCAATCGTGGTGGCGGTGGGGTCAAGCCGCGGCTCACGCCTGATCAGATGGCGCAGCTATCGACTTGGGTCGAGGCAGAGTTCGGCGTCAGCTTGCACGAGCGCACAGTGGGCAGCTATCTGGCCAGGCCGGGCTTCCGGCGGCTGTCGGTGCGGCCCGAACATCCCAATGCCGACCCCGAGACATAGGCCGCTTTCAAAAAGGCTTCGCAAGCAAAGAGCGTTTCGGGAAATGCCTGAACCCCTTTTCGCTGCCTCTCGGCTTTGCCTCGAACGCGAAAAGTGATGCGTGATATCTCAGATTATTCCCGAAACGCAGTAAGGCAGTTTGCTCCTGACCTGCACCAGTCAGGCAGCCCGAACGCATTTGCGGCGCAAACGCCGCCTCGGGTTGCCTGACTGATGTGGTGTTTCAGATAAAAGGCAAACCGCCACGGATCGCCATTGGGCCCGGGGAGGCTGCCTGTTGCCGCTTCATTCGGTTTCAGGATAACCCCGCGTCTGATCGCCGCGCACCCGTCGCATCATCTCGACGATGAAGGCGGTGAAAAAGCCGAACATCAAGAGGCCGTTGGCCGCCGCCATCCCCGACAGCAGCCGCCATTTCTCGGGCAACAGGATGTCGCCGAAGCCCAGGGTGGTGAAACTGACGATCGAGAAATAGACCGCTTCCTCCAGCGTGGAGAAGGCCCCGACCGCCAGATAGACCAGCGCCCAGAGCCAGGTGAACACGGTCGAGGCCGCCTGCACCCACAAGATGGTCACGGTCAGCACCGCGACGAATTTGCGATTGTGCGGCTGGCGCACGATCCAGAAGCCGAACCTCTGCCGGCCCCAGATCGCGACATTGACGAAGACAGCCGCAATCAGGACCGTGGCGACGATCACCACGGTCCCGATTGTCAGCTGGATCATCATGTCATGCGCTCCGGTCCGGGGCGCCGGCCAGGTTGGGTCACACCGCGCTCACCCGCCGTTCAGCAGCGCCGCGATCTCGTCCTTGAGGCGCATCCGCTGCTTGCGAAGCTCCTCCTCGTGGAACTGGTCGGTTGGCTCGATATTGGTCTCGGCGCGGTGGATGGCGCGGTTCACCTCGTGATAATCGTCGGCGAGCTTGGCGAAATGCGGGTTCTCGTCCTTCAGCGCGTGGATGCGATCCACCTTGTCGGGGAAGTCCTCGGCCAGTTCGTGCGGGGTATGGGTCATCGGGCGGTCCTTTCCGTCATCATTGGTGTCCCTTTCGGGTCTTGGAAATCCGTGCGAATGGGGCGTCAGTGTGCCATCATCACCGGCACCTTCGCCTTGCTCAGAATGGTCGAGGTAGTGCCACCGAAGATCAACTGGCGCAGCCGCGAATGGGCATAGGCGCCCATCACGATCAGCTCGGCCCCGCTTTCGGCGGCGAAACGCAGAATGATGTCCGAGGTGGCCTGGCCCTCACGCGGCACCGCATTGACCTCGATCTTCACCCCGTGGCGGGCGAGATAGGCGGCAAGATCAGCACCCGGATCCTCGCCATGGCCCTCGAAACTGGGCACCGGATCGACCAGCAATGCCGTGACCCTGTCGCAGCCCTTCAGCACTCCGATCGCGTCCTTGACCGCCTTGGAGGCCTCCAGACTGGCATCCCAGGCGATGACGGCGGAGCGGACCTTCGGGAATTCGGTGTCCTCCGGGGACAGCAACAGGATCGGCCGTCCCGATTCGAACAACGCCCCGTTGAGGACCGAGGCATTAAAGACGCCATGGTCGTCGCTGCGCGTGGGCACCAGCGTCAGGTCGGAATAGCGCGCGAAACGGGCGACGAGGCTGGCCACCGCACCCTGGTCGAGCAGATGGGTCGCGACATTGCCCGACACTCCGACTTTCGCCAGGTCAGCCTCGATCGCGTCGCCGCGCGCCTTTGTCTCCTCGCGGGTGTCGTCGGCCTCGCGGGCCCAGATATCGGCATTGGTAATGCCGTAGGGCGAGGCGGCGGGCAGCGGGGCGATGCCGACGACCAGCACCGACAGATGCGCTTCCATCCCGGCAGCCAGCGCGATGGCGCGGGAGACGAATTGCGTATCCTCTCCGGTTCGGGTGACGCAGAGCAGCGATCTGAAAGTCATGACGGTGTTCCCCCTTGGGTGAGAAGCGATTCCCATCGCATTTCCGTGGCAGTTTAACCTCGGATGATTGTAATGTATTGTCCTGGATCAACCCGCCTTCGGCCCGACGGATTCCGGCGGACCAGCCCCCGCGACAGGAGACATGCCCCATGTTCGAAGACCTCAAGGCCCGGATCGCGCTCTTGCTCGAACAGATGGTCGAACGCCCTCATGACGCCCATGAGCTGCAGGAGCAGCTGCGCGAGGAACTGGCCGAGATGAAGGCGATGGGGATGCCTCTGCCGCAGGACCTGGTCGCGTTGGAGAAACGGCTGGAAGACGAACTGTCCCTGCCTCCGGGCGGGGAACAGTAATCGGTTGTCAGCAAGTCGGTGATCAGAAGACAGGCGGCATTCGGGTCGACATGCCGCCTTCGGTCTCAATCGCGGTCCTCGGCTGGGCCGACCCAGGGGGCGCGGGGCGCAGGCGATGGGGACAGGCTCTCGCCGCCGAGCGTGGGCTCGCGGCGGGTTTCCTCGCGGCGCGGTTCTTCGCGGCTGGGGGCAGCGACGGCGGCCATCTTGGGCTTTGGAACGTGGGTCTGGGCCGGGGCAACATAGCGGCGGAAGACCAGCACAGTATGGAAGGTCTCCTTGGTGGCACCGAGCATCGAGGCTTTCTCGTCCGCCGGCAGGGTCTCGGATCCGACAAATTCCCAGCCCATGCGGGCCTCTTCGTTGATGACATCGGTCAGGGTTCGGGCGAAGCGGTCCGGGGGGGTCTTGGCCCCCTTGACCTTCTTGGATTTCCTCGGTGCCGCGATCACCCGGTATTCATACTGGTTCATGCCCATGCCCTTGCTCTCAGTCCGGACGCGCCGACTGGCCCTGCTTTGGTCAGTGGCTTTAGCGCGGGGCGCGGCAGGTTGCAATTGCTCTGGGCGGAAGGCGGGAGGATCGGCGGAAGCGCCGCGTCGGGATTTCAGCGTGAAACCCCCGTCAAGGCATTGATATTTCGGGGAATAAATTTGTGAATATTCCGTTTCCCCTGACGGAGGCTGGTTGGTGGATTTGGCCGGGTTTTCGGCGGAGGCGACGCGAAACGGCTCCACAGAAGCCCTGAGCGGCCATGGACGCGGTCATTCGAGGCGGAAAAGCAGGGAGTCCCCACGGTCGCCGGTGAGCAGCATGGTATCGCCGGTGATCTCGGCGAAGACCATGTCATCGAGGGTGCGCAGAAAGCGGTCCTCTTCGTCCTGGTCCGGGCAGGTCCGGCGGGTGGTGGTGATGCGACCGGCATCGAACCACGGCAGCGGCACCCGCTGATCGGCGCCGTAGCCATTGCAGGGCCCCTGGCCTTGAAGGCTGCCATCGGCGGTGAATTCCAGGGTGGTCCGGGCGGTGACCGGGCGGTCGTTGATCTCGGCCAGAACCCAGACAGCCCCGGCGGGAGAGGCTCCGGCGACGGTCTCGCGCACAGGGGTGCCGCAGGACGCGAGGGCCAGGACAGCGCCGCCGGTCAGCAAAATCCGAAATCTTGTCATCCCAAAACCTCCGGCCAAAACCTCTGGCAATACCACTGGATTGTGTTCCAGCGCGAAACAGGCTGGAATGGGGGTGGCACGGATCCTGTGCTGCGACCTCTGTCGGATTGGCCGGAACCGGGCAAGCATGGCAAGTGTCTCGGTATCTGTCAAACGCGGAAGGAACGGTATAAATGGCCGAAATATTCGGAACCTACGGCATGCTCGTGATGGCAGCCGTCTTTGCGGTGACACTGTTTGCCGGTTTCACCAAAGGGGCGGTGGGGTTTGCACTGCCGATGATCATGATCTCCGGCATCGGCTCGCTGATCTCTGCCGAGGTCGCCATTGCCGGGCTGATTCTGCCGGCCTTCGTGACCAATATCCAGCAATCGCTGCGCCAGGGTCTGGCCTCAGCGCGGGAGAGTTTCCGCAAGTACTGGAAACTGAACGCGATCCTGCTGGTGATGATCTACCTCTGCGCCCAACTGGTGGCGCTGTTTCCCGAATGGCTGCTGTTCCTGATCCTCGGGATCATGGTGACGCTTTTCGCGCTGCTGCAACTGTCGGGCTGGAAGGCGAAGATCCGCGACGGCATGACCAATGTCGTGGAGGTCGCCGCCGCCCTGGTCGCGGGGTTCTTCGGCGGCCTGTCGGGGGTCTGGGGTCCTCCGATCCTGATGTATCTGATCGCCCGCGGCGCGCCGAAGGACGAGATGATGCGTGTGCAGGGGATCTCGTTCCTGGTCGGCTCCATCGTGCTGGTGGCTGCGCACGTGCAGTCCGGGGTGCTGAACGCGTCGACACTGCCCTTCTCGGCGCTCCTGGTGATCCCGGCGCTGATCGGCCAGAAGGTCGGGCAGATGCTGCATGACCGGCTGGAGGTGGACAAGCTGAAGCGGCTGATCCTGTTCGTGCTGCTCGTGGCCGGGCTGAACCTGCTCAGACGGGGGATTCTGGGGATGTGAGGCGGGGTTTCGCCGCGCCGGGGCGCGGCGGCGACCGGGTGGGGGGACTCCGTCCCCCCCGCTCGCACGGTGCGGCCAGCACCGGGCCGCGCCCACCCGAGAGCGGTCCCGGCCCTCTTCTCGGATCGGGGGTGACGAGGCCAGGTGTTCCGGGTCCGGTTCCGAAACGTGCGATACCCAAAGCACGTCCATGGGGACGGGTCAGGCCAGACAAGCGTGGCCAGAGCGCCTGGGATCGCCGAAAGCATCGGTGCCGGTGGGCCCGGAACGTACCGCGTGGACACCGCCGAAGAACATCGAGGGCTCGGGCCAGGGAGTGGCTTCCGGCCAGTCTTCGAGGAGGGCGGCACGGTGGGCCTCGCCGCCGGTGTCCTCGAAATCGAGCTTGCCGGCCTCGACATGGAGGCGCGGGGCCGCGATGGCCTCGGCCAGGCCGAGATCGGTGTCGGCAAGCAGGGTGGCGACGCGCAATAGCGCCGAACGGATGCGGTTGGAGCCGCCGGAGCCGAGCATGGTCGTGGTGCCGTCCGGGGCGCGCAGCGACATCGGGCACATCATCGAGGCGAGGCGGCGGTTCGGGGTCCAGGCATGGGGGCCGCCGGGGACGAGGTCTTCCTCGCCGAGCATGTTGTTGGGCATGATGCCGGTCCCGGCAAGGATCTCGCCATTGCCCTCGCCGTTCGACAGCGTCAGGGCGGCGGCGCTGCCGTCCCGGTCGGTGACCGAGATATGGGTGGTGCCGCGTGTCGCCGGGCGATGGCCGGCAAGAGTTTCCCGCAATTGCGCCACGAGGGAGGGGTCGAGGAAACCGGCGGCGGCGGTTTCGGGATCGCTATCGAGACCGCTGGCGCGGCGGGCCCTGTTGATGGCCCCGAGCGCCTGGGCGACGGCAGCCAGGGACGGCGCGCGCGGCAGTGTCTGCAGGCCAAGCGCAATCTGCAGCCCGCCGAGGCTGGGCGGCGGGTTCATCTCGATGATCCGGCCGGAACGCGTGACGGTCAGCGGGCCGCGCCAGACCGGGACGGCGCGGCGCAGGTCATCGGCGCTCAGATGGCTGCCGGGCTGGTCGAGCAGCAGGGACGCGACCTCGCCCTCGGTGGTGAGGCGGGGGCCTTCGATGGCGAGGGTCTCGAGAAGATCGGCGAGCGCGGGGTTGGCGTGGAGGACACCGGCGGGTTTCAGGCTGCCCTCGGCGTGATAGAGGGCGCGGGTCTCGGGGGTCGCGGAAAGGATCGGGGCGACCAGCGACATGACATGGGCCTGGAACCCGGTGATCGTGTGGCCGTCGCGGGCGAGGCGGCAGGCCGGGGCCGCGAGCTCGGTCATCGGGATACGGCCGTGACGGGAATGGGCCTCGAACAGACCCGGGATCAGGCAGGGCGCGGCGGTGGTGCCGGGACCGATATGGAAGGTCTGGATCGCCGGGCCGAAATCGACGTCGATGGCCGAGATGGCGGCCTCGGTCTCGGGCAGGCGGTGCGACGGGGTGGTGACGAAGGCGTCGAGAAGGCGCGAGGTACCGTCCCTGGGCGTGACCATCAGGAAACCGCCGCCAAGCGGGCCGGCGAGGACGGGCTCGGCGACGAAGGCGGTGAACGCCGCGGCGAGGACGGCATCGACGGCGGTGCCGCCGGCGGCGAGGATATCGGCGGCGGTCTCGGAGGTGAGGCGGTGACCGGAGGCAACGGCATGGTGCGACATGATCCGGGCTTTACACCGGCGCGATGGCGGAGGGAAGAATGCGCGGCCACGAAACCCGGCGCGCCGTGTCTTGGAGGAGGCCCCGACAATGGGACGGGTTCCGGAAGCGCCGCGCGGAATTGAGCCTGGCCGAATTGCCCGCTATCCTTCACCCATGACCTACGCCCGCCCCGTTGAAACCGATCTGTACGAGCCCGTCAAACGGCTGCTGGAGGATCAGGGATACGAGGTCAAGGCCGAGATCGGAGCGGCGGATGTGGTGGCGTTGCGCGGCGACGAGGCGCCGGTGATCGTGGAGCTGAAGACCGGGTTCTCGCTGACGCTGTTCCACCAGGCGATCGCGCGGCAGGCGATGAGCGATGCGGTCTATATCGCGGTGCCGCGCGGTGCGGGGCGGCGGTTTGCCGCGGCGCTGAAGAGCAATGTGGCGCTGTGCCGGCGTCTGGGTCTCGGGCTGGTGACGGTGCGGCTGCGGGACGGTTTTGCCGAGGTGCATCTGGACCCCGCGCCTTACAGTCCACGGATTTCCGCGGTGCGGAAGGGACGGCTGCTGCGGGAATTCGCGCGGCGCGTCGGCGATCCGAATACCGGCGGGTCGCGGCGGGGCGGGCTGGTGACCGCCTATCGGCAGGACGCGCTGCGGTGTCTGGCCTATCTGCGGGAAAACGGTGCTGCAAAGGGGGCGGAAGTGGCGGCGGCGACCGGGGTTGCCGTGGCGACACGGATCATGGCGGATGACCATTATGGCTGGTTCGAGCGGGTGCAAAGGGGGGTGTACGCCCTGACACCGAAGGGCGAGGCGGCAGCGGTGGAGTATGCCGCCGATCTGCCAGGGCTGGAGCCGAACCGGGAGGCTGCGCCCGAGTAGCCCCCCATGCGACGCCCGCTCCTGTCAGGGCCGGGCGCTGGACGGGAACTCGGCGACCGCACCATTGGGATGGGCGGTGATCCAGGGGGTCTCGTAGACGCCGGCGGTGTCGCCGACGCGGACCAGCCCGAGGAGACGACTTTCCTGGCCGTATTGCAGCCCATAGGCGCCCGCACCGGACAGCCGAGGTAATAGGCGAAGCGGCGCACCGTCTCGACCCCCAGCCCGTCATCGGCGGTCTGGGAATCGTTGGTGGCCGAGGCGACGAGGCAGGAATGGATCTCGACCCCGTAGCCATGCGGCGTCATGTAGGGCGCCAGAAAGGCCAGTTCCCCCGAATAGGGCCCGATCCCCTGGCCGATGCCGACATGGCCGCGATTGCCGTGGCCGTTCCAGATCATGGTATAGATCGAGCGTTCGTTGCGGACGCGCGCGATGATGGTATTGACGATCTGCGTCACCGAATAGGCGCGGGGAATGGTCAGATGCACCACATCGCTCAGCCCCTCATGGCGCTGGAAGAAGAGGCCGCGGTCGAAGATATCGTCCGCATGGACGTAAACGATCATCGAAGAGCCTTTCTGTCTGTATCTGGTCTGGATGCTTTTTTATCAAGAGCAAAACCGGATCAGATTGAACCAATCTGATCCTAGGATTTTGCTCAAGCCTACGTCTCTGGACCAAAATTCTTTTTCAGACTGATTCAGTCTGAAACGATTTTGGTCTAAACGGAAGCAATCCAGCATCCACTTGGTGAAAAAGCGCACGGATCGGCAAAAGTCTTTGCGGGAAATGGCGGACGGATCGGGCGGCTCGGGGCATGCGAACCCTTGAGAAGGGGGCGGGCGATTCTCCGTTTCGGGTCCAATATCTGCGACAGTACCGGCCCCGACCCACAAAATCGGCAGATTTTCGCTACGATCTGCCGGGAATGGGGCAGAAATCCCACTCCGGTACCGCCTCGCCCCTTTACCGCCCCGAGGCCACGCCCCTATAAGGGAGGGAATGCGGCCCGGGCCTGGCACGGGCACCTAATAATAACAGGGCGGATAGGCAGATGTTTGGGGCAATAACCGGGTTGTTTTCCGCCGACATGGCGATCGATCTCGGCACGGCGAACACGCTGGTTTATGTGAAGGGCAAGGGGATCGTGCTGAGCGAGCCGTCGGTGGTCGCCTATCATGTCCGCGACGGCAAGAAACATGTGCTCGAGGTTGGCGAGGCGGCGAAGCTGATGCTGGGCCGGACGCCCGGGTCCATCGAGGCGATCCGGCCGATGCGGGACGGGGTGATCGCGGATTTCGACGTCGCCGAGGAGATGATCAAGTATTTCATCCGCAAGGTGCACAAGCGCGGCAACTGGGCGAAGCCGAAGATCATCGTCTGCGTGCCGCACGGGGCAACCCCGGTCGAGAAACGCGCCATCCGCGAGGCGGTGCTGTCGGCGGGCGCGCGCAAGGCCGGGCTGATCGCCGAACCCATCGCGGCGGCTATCGGTGCGGGGATGCCGATTACCGATCCCACCGGCAACATGGTCGTCGATATCGGCGGCGGCACCACCGAGGTGGCGGTGCTTTCGCTGGGAGATATCGTTTATGCACGCTCCGTCAGGGTCGGAGGCGACCGGATGGATGAGGCGATTGTCTCCTATCTGAGGCGCCAGCATAACCTTCTGGTCGGCGACAGCACGGCGGAGCGGATCAAGACCTCCATCGGCACGGCGCGGATGCCGGATGACGGGCGCGGTCAGGCGATGGAAATCCGGGGGCGGGACCTGTTGAACGGTGTGCCCAAGGAAACCGAGATCACTCAGGCCCAGGTGGCCGAGGCGCTGGCCGAGCCGGTGCAGCAGATCTGCGAGGCGGTGATGACCGCGCTGGAATCGACCCCGCCAGACCTCGCCGCCGATATCGTCGACCGCGGCGTGATGCTGACCGGCGGCGGGGCGCTGCTCGGCGATCTCGACCTTGCCTTGCGCGAACAGACCGGGCTGGCCATATCGGTTGCCGAAGACAGCCTGTCCTGCGTGGCGCTCGGAACCGGGAAATCGCTGGAATATGAACAACAGCTGCAACATGTGATAGACTTCGGAAACTAATCCGGCGCATCCGCGCAATCCCGGGGCGTCTGACATCGGAGAATTGCCCCCTTGGCCTCGCAAAACCCGAATGATGTGAACATGTTGAAGACAGTCCGCCGGATCGTCTTTTCGCTGGTCGTCGTCTTCCTGCTTGGCCTCTTCATCCTCTGGCGTATCGACAACCCCAGGGTCGAAGCGATCCGGATGGCCATCGTCGACCGGTTCGTGCCCAGCTTCGACTGGACGATCACCCCGGTGACCTCGGTGACCAAGATGGTTTCTGATGTGCGCTCCTATGACGATCTCTACGAGCAGAACCGCGAATTGCGCCGCGAGTTGCAGCGGATGAAGGGCTGGCGCGAGGCGGCGCTGCAGCTTGAGGAACGCAACGCCCGGCTGATGGCGCTGAACAATGTCCGCCTCAGCCCCCGGCAGTCCTTCGTCACCGGCGAAGTGCTGGCGGATTCGGGCTCGCCCTTCCGGCAGTCGGCGCTGTTGAATATCGGTCGCATCGATGGGGTGACAGACGGCTCGGCGGCGGTGGACGGGCTGGGGCTGGTGGGCCGGATTTCCGGGGTCGGGGACCAGTCCTCGCGGATCATCCTTCTGACCGACATCAACTCGAAAGTGCCGACGATCGTGCAGCCTTCGGGGCAAAAAGCGCTCTTGTCAGGCGACAATACCTCAGCCCCGCCGCTGGAATTCGTCGAGGACCCCGAGAATGTCCGGCCCGGAGACCGCGTCGTGACCTCGGGCGATGGCGGGGTCTATCCCTCGGGGATCCTCGTCGGCCAGGTGGCCGTGGGCCCGGACGGGCGGCTGCGCGTCCGGCTGGCGGCAGATTATCGGCGGCTGGAATTCATCCGGGTGCTCCTGCGCAATCCCCAGGAACGCATCGAGGGGCCGGGGGACCTGATCGGGCCACGTCTGCCCGAACCCGACATCCTGCCCGATATCCTCAGCCAGAGCGACGGGAGCCCGTCGCAATGAGCGGCTCGATCCTCTGGCTGCAATGGGCGCTCTATGTACTGGTATCGCTTCTGGCGATCCTGTTTCCGCTCCTGCCGCTCGGCATGGACGGCGCACAGCCGGTGCTGCCGGATCTGTTCTACGTGATCACCGCGGTCTGGGTGGTGCGGCGTCCCGAAAGCGCGCCATTCCTCCTGGTGGCGGCCCTGGCGCTGGTGGCGGATTTCCTGCTCACCCGGCCACCCGGGCTCTGGGCGCTGATGACGCTTTTGGGGGTGGAATTCCTGCGCGGGCAGCGCGAGGTGATGCGCGACCGGGTCTATCTCAACGAATGGTTCACCGGGGCGGCGGTCTTTGCGGTCATGCTGATGCTGAACGGCCTCATCCTGACAGTCGCCCTGGTGCCGACCCCCGATACCGGCGAAAGCTGGCCGCTGTGGTTCGCGACCACACTCAGCCTGCCGGTTGCCGTGGTGGTGCTGCATTACGGTCTCTATATCCGCTGGCCGAAACCGACCGAGCGGCTGCGCCAGTTCGGGTGGCTGACATGAGACGGCCCGAGGCGAAGGGCAACGGGCATGTCACCCGGCGGGGGCTGGTGATGCTGGGGCTGCAGGCCGGGGTCATCGGGCTTCTGGGGCTCAGGATGCGGACGCTGCAGGTCGAGCAGGCCGACGAATTCCGGCTCCTGGCCGAGGAAAACCGCATCAATATCCGCCTCCTGCCCCCCGCGCGCGGGCTGATTTATGACCGCAACGGCAATGTGCTGGCCGAGAACCGGCAGAACTACCGCGTCACCATCGTCCGCGAACAGGCGGGCGACGTCGCCGCCGCGCTCCGCCGCCTCGCCCGGCTGATCCCGCTCAGCGCCGAGGAACAGGCCGATGTCCTGAAGGAGGTCAATCGCCGCTCGGCTTTCGTACCGATCACCGTGACCGAGCATCTGACCTGGGAGGAAGTCGCCCGCGTCGCCGCCAACGCCCCCTCGCTGCCGGGGATCACCCCCGAGGTGGGGCTGTCGCGGCATTATCCGGACGGCTATCCGGTGGCGCATGTGGTGGGCTATGTCGGGCCGGTCTCGGAGCGCGACCTGGAAAATCTCGAGGACCCCGACCCGGTGCTGCAGATCCCGAAATTCCAGATCGGCAAGACCGGGGTCGAACAGCGCATGGAAGAGGCGCTGCGGGGTGCGGCCGGCAATAGCCGCATCGAGGTCAACGCCATGGGCCGGGTGATGCGCGAAATCGACCGCCGCGAGGGGGTCTCGGGCAAGGACCTGCATCTGACCATCGACCAGGCGCTGCAGGCCTTCGCGCTGGAGCGGATGGCCAGCGAAAGCGCCGCCGCCGTGGTGATCGACGTGACCAATGGCGATATCGTCGCCTCGGCCTCGGCACCAGGCTTCGATCCCAACGACTTCGTCTTCGGAATATCGACCGGCAAGTGGAACGCGCTTCTCAACAACGACCACCGCCCGCTGTCGAACAAGGCGGTCTCGGGGGCCTATCCGCCGGGCTCGACCTTCAAGATGGTGGTGGCGCTGGCAGCACTGGAGGCCGGCGAGATCAGCCCCGGCGAGACGATCTGGTGCGGTGGCTATCATCAGCTGGGCAACCGGCGGTTCCACTGCTGGAAGGGCGGCGGGCATGGGCATGTGAACCTCAACCTGTCGCTGAAGGGCTCCTGCGACGTCTATTACTACCAGGTGGCCGAACGGGTCGGGATCGACCGGATTTCCGAGATGGCCCGTCGGCTGGGGATTGGCATCCGCCACGACCTGCCCCTGCCCGCCGTGTCCGAAGGGCTGGCCCCGACGCGGGAGTGGAAACAGCGCAACCATGACGAGGACTGGCGGATCGGGGATACGCTGAATGCCGGGATCGGCCAGGGCTTCATGCTGGCCACGCCCCTGCAACTGGCGTTGATGTCGGCGCGGATCGCCACCGGCAAGATGGTGGTGCCACGTCTGATCCGGGCCACGGACGGCATCCCGGTGCCGGTCGAGGAACCCGCCGATCTGGGGATCGGGGCCAATGCGCTCGACCATGTGCGGCGGGGCATGATCTCGGTGGTCAATGACGCGGGCGGCACCGCGAGGCGGTCGCGGATCGAGGTGGAGGGTATGGCGATGGCCGGCAAGACCGGGACCAGTCAGGTCCGCATCATCACCGCCGATGAACGCGCCCGCGGTGTCACCCGCAACGAGGACCTGCCCTGGAACCGCCGCGACCACGCGCTCTTCGTCTGCTACGCGCCCTATGACGCCCCGCGCTATGCCGTCTCGGTGGTGGTCGAGCACGGCGGCGGCGGCTCGGCGGCGGCGGCGCCCATTGCCCGCGACATCATGCTCTATGCGCTTCATGGCGGGCTGCCGCCGCTGGAGGCCTGGCCGCCGGGCGAGCGCGAGAAGGAGCGTCTCCGGCGCGAGTCACTGCCCGAGCCAGACATCCGCCCCGAAACCGGGGCCGGGACCGGTATCGGCACCGGGGCGGGAACAGGGATCGGAACAGGGGGCGAGGTACCCGAAACCGACCCCGCCACGGGCAGCGGTCCGCTGCCGAGCGACCGGGCATGAAGCGGCGATGAGCTATTTCGACCAATTCTACCGGCCAAGACCCACGGGGCTGCGCAAGATTCTCTACCTGAACTGGGCGCTGGTGCTGCTGGTCTGCGCCGTCGCCGTGGCCGGGTTCGGGATGCTCTATTCGGTGGCGGGCGGCGATATCGACCCCTGGGCGCGGCAGCAGATGATCCGCTTTGGCGCCGGGCTCGGCCTCATGTTCGTGGTGGCGATGATCCCGATCCGCTTCTGGCGCGGTCTGGCACCCTTCGCCTATCTCGGGGCGATCCTGCTTCTGGTCTATGTCGAGTTCTTCGGTTCAGTCGGCATGGGCGCGCAGCGCTGGATCGATCTGGGGTTCCTGCGCCTGCAGCCCTCCGAGGTCATGAAGGTGGCGCTGGTGATGGTCCTCGCCCTCTATTATGACTGGCTGGCACCGGAGAGGGTCTCGCATATCGGCTGGGTGACCCTGCCGCTGACGCTGATCCTGATCCCGACCGCCCTGGTGCTGACCCAGCCCGATCTCGGCACGGCGATCCTCCTGCTGGCCGGTGGCGGCGTGGTGATGTTCCTCGCCGGGGTCTCCTACTGGTATTTCGGGGCGGCGATTGCCTCTGGCGTCGGGGTGATAACGGCGGTGATGTATTCGCAAGGCACCTCCTGGCAGATCCTGAAGGATTATCAGTACAAGCGCATCCAGACCTTCCTCGACCCGTCGCTCGATCCGCTGGGGGCGGGCTATCACATCACCCAGTCGAAGATCGCGCTCGGCTCGGGCGGGTTGACCGGGCGGGGGTTCATGCAAGGCACCCAGACACGGCTGAACTTTCTGCCGGAAAAACACACCGATTTCATCTTCACCACGCTCGCCGAGGAATTCGGCTTCGTCGGCTCGATCTCGCTGCTCGGCCTCTACGCGCTGATCGTTGTCTTCTGCGTCGTCTCCGCCATCCGTAATCGCGACCGGTTCGGCTCGCTTCTGACCGGCGGGTTGGCGGCGACGTTCTTCTTCTTTTTCGCCGCCAACATGGCGATGGTCATGGGCCTGATCCCGGTCGTCGGCGTGCCGCTGCCGCTGGTCTCCTATGGCGGTTCGGCGATGCTGGTGCTGATGGGCGCCTTCGGGCTGATCCAGTCGGCGCATGTCCATCGGCCCCGATGAGGATCAACGCGCTCTTTTCCGGCACCGAGGCGCAGTGGCGCGACTGGGAACTGCCTTTGCAGACCGCCTTTGCCATTGCCGATCTCGACGTGACCCTTTCTCGGGACCTGCCGCCCGGGATGGCCGACTACATCATCTGCACCCCCGCCGGTCCGGTGAAGGATTTCTCGGTTTTTCCCCGCCTCAAGGCCGTCATGAGCCTCTGGGCCGGGGTCGAGACGCTGACCGCCAACGAGACCCTGAAGGTCCCGCTCTGCCGCATGGTCGATCCGGGCCTGACCGAGGGGATGACCGAATGGGTGACGGGGCATGTCCTGAGGCACCATCTCGGCATGGATGCCCATATCCACGGTCAGGACGGGGTGTGGAGAAACGGCGTAATACCGCCCCTGGCGCGGGACCGGACGGTCGGGGTGCTGGGGCTGGGCGAATTGGGCCAGGCGGCAGCGACGGCTCTGGCGGGGCTCAACTTCCGGGTCGCGGGCTGGAGCCGGTCGGAAAAGCGCATCGACGGGATCGCCTGTCACCACGGCGAGGCCGGGCTGGCCGATCTGCTGGAAAAGAGCGAGATTTTGGTCCTGCTGCTGCCGCATACAGCCGCAACCGAAAGCCTATTGAACGCCGAAAGGCTGGCGCTGCTGCCGGAAGGGGCGGTAATCGTCAATCCCGGGCGCGGGGCGCTGATCGATGACGTCGCGTTGCTCGCCGCACTCGACAAGGGCCATCTTGCCCATGCCACGCTCGACGTCTTTCGTGCCGAACCCCTGCCGCCCGACCACCCGTTCTGGGCCCATCCCCGCGTCACCGTCACGCCCCATATCGCCTCGGAAACCCGGCCCGAGACAGCCTCGAAGACCATCGCGGCGAATATCGCCCGTGCCGAGGCAGGAGAAAGCCTGGCCCATGTGGTGGACCGCGCGGCAGGGTACTGAGCCTCTCCGGCTGAAATGCCCTCGGGACTGAAGGCGGGGGCCGTCCAGAACCTCCCCCCTGACCCCCCTCCCAGAGGGAGGGGGGAACCGGCACCATCGCGACCCGCCCCCCTGCCCCAACCGGCATGAAATGTGGAAAGGGAAGGGCACGGTCGGACAATTGCGGGCTATGTCCAGGAGGTACATTCCAAATGGGAGCGATGCCGCTAATATGAGGCAAGACACTCGGAGGAGGAATCGATGGGATATGCCGAGACCTATGCCGCCTGGCAGGCTGATCCGGAAGGCTTCTGGATGCAGGCTGCCGAAGCCGTGGACTGGACCGTGCGGCCCTCGGCAGCCCTCGACGCCGCCAACCCGCCCTTCTACCGCTGGTTCGCCGATGGCGAGATGAACACCTGTTACAATGCCATCGACCGGCATGTGGCGGCCGGGCATGGCGACCGGGCCGCGATCCTTTATGACAGCCCGGTGACCGGCGCGAAGGCGAGGATCAGCTATGCCGAACTCCTCGACAAGGTGGCACGCCTGGCCGGGGCGCTGGCGGCGCGGGGGGTCGGCAAGGGCGACCGGGTGATCGTCTATATGCCGATGGTCCCAGAGGCGCTGGTGGCGATGCTGGCCTGTGCGCGGATCGGCGCCATCCATTCGGTGGTCTTCGGCGGGTTTGCCGCCAATGAACTGGCGCTGCGGATCGACGACGCCGCACCAAAGGCCATCCTCGCCGGTTCCTGCGGGATCGAGCCGGGGCGGGTGGTGGAATACAAACCGCTTCTCGATGCCGCTATCGACCAGGCGGCGCACAAGCCGGATTTCTGCCTGATCCTGCAGCGCGACGAGGCGAGGGCGGCGCTGATCGCGGGGCGGGATGTGGACTGGCAAGAGGCGGTGTCCGCCGCCGATCCGGTGGATTGCGTCGCCGTCGGCGGGGCCGATCCGCTCTATATCCTCTACACCTCCGGCACCACCGGCCAGCCCAAGGGGGTGATCCGGCCCAGCGGCGGCCATGCGGTGGCGCTGATCTGGACGATGAAGAACATCTACGACACCGGCCCCGGCGAGGTCTTCTGGGCCGCCTCCGATGTCGGCTGGGTCGTCGGGCATTCCTATATCTGCTACGCGCCGCTGCTGGTCGGCGCGACAACGGTGGTCTACGAGGGCAAGCCCGTTGGCACGCCCGATGCCGGGGCCTTCTGGCGGGTGATCTCGGAATACGGGGTCAAGACGCTCTTCACCGCGCCGACGGCGTTTCGGGCGATCAAGCGTCAGGACCCGGACGGCGCGCTGATCGGTGACTACGACCTCGGCGGCTTCAAGGCCCTTTTCCTCGCCGGAGAACGAGCCGATCCCGAGACCATCCTCTGGGCAGAGGACAAGCTGGGCGTGCCGGTGATCGACCATTGGTGGCAGACCGAGACCGGCTATGCCATCGCCGCCAACCCGATGGGGCTGGAGCCGCTGCCGGTCAAGATCGGCTCTCCGACCGTGGCGATGCCGGGCTATGACGTGCAGATCCTCGGCGAGGACGGCAAACCGTTGGCCCCTGGCGAACTGGGGTCCATCGCGGTGAAACTGCCGCTGCCGCCGGGCACGCTGCCGGGTCTGTGGAACGCCGACGACCGCTTCGTGAAATCCTATCTCACCACCTTCCCGGGCTATTACGAGACCGGCGATGCCGGGATGATCGACGAAGACGGCTATCTCTATATCATGGCGCGCACCGATGACGTCATCAATGTCGCCGGCCACCGCCTGTCCACGGGTGCCATGGAGGAAGTGCTGGCCGGGGTCCCGGATGTCGCCGAATGCGCGGTGATCGGGGTGAAGGACGCGCTGAAGGGCCAGGTTCCGATGGGGTTTCTTTGCGTCAATGCCGGAGCGACCCGCGATCCGGGCGAGATCGTCAAGGACGCCATCGCCCGCGTGCGCGACCAGATCGGTCCGGTGGCAGCCTTCAAGCTGGCCTGTGTCGTCGAGCGGCTGCCGAAGACCCGCTCGGGCAAGATCCTGCGGGCAACGATGGCGAAGATCGCCGACGGCGAGGAGTTCCGGATGCCCGCCACCATCGACGATCCGGCGATCCTTGACGAGATCCGCGAGGCGGTGCGGGGGATCGGCTATGCGCGGGACTGACGGCGCGTGCGGGCGCTGACGTCCTTCGACGGCCCGGTCTGGCGGCGTCTGGATGCCGCCCTCGCGGACCACCCGGCGACCCCGGCACGCGCCCCTGTCGGCCGGTTCCACCATTCGGGCCAGATCGCGGCCTATGCCTCGCTCAGCGCCGAGGGCGCGGAAGTGGCGATCGCGCGCTATCTGGGCGACGGGCTTTGTCGGGTGCTGGCGCCGATGCGGCTGAGCGCCGCGCGTGTCGCCGATGTCCGGGGCGATCCGGACGCGTCGGTGGTCTGGCAGCATATGCAGGCCGAGGGGCGGGATGCACCGACCTGGCGGTTCTCGGATGCGGCGCGCCGGGCGGGGGCGCAGGCGATGCTGTATTCCTCGCGCACGCGCCCTGAGCTGAGCCATGTCGTGGTCTTCGACCCCGCCTGCCTGAGCCTGGCCGGAATGCCCGTCCCCTGCAAGGGCGGTGCGTGAAATCACGCAGCTTTCGGGGATCGTCCGAATATTTTCGCCCGTCCCGCAGGCGCTCCGGGACCCTCGCAATGCAGCGCCTGCCCCCGACCGCCACCAAACAAATCCGAAGCAACGGCCAGGAACGTCCCCCGGCTACGAGGCATGGGCAAGCGCATTTGGGTCCGCCTGTCTCGGGAAACCCGCCTTAGGTTCGGTTTCCCCATTCGAGCCAACCGCCAATCCCGCCCCAAATCCATAACCCCGCCGTCCCCATCCCTCCCCGCTCACCAGGGCTCCGCCCGCTCGCGGCTGAAACGCTCCACTGGAGCGTTTCCGGGACGCCGCTCGCCCCCCGCACGGT
>JBNKVT010000003.1:0-70522 GCA_050299335.1 Paracoccaceae bacterium
GCAGCAGATCCTCGACATTACGAAGCGATAAAGGGAAACGGACGTAAAGCATCACCGCCAGGCGGATGATCTCGGGCGAGGTTTTGAAGTAGCGGAAAGGGCTGGGCTTCTTTGTCATGGCTGCAGGTTATGCGTGCCGCCGGCCCAACTCAAGCCGAGTTCTTCTGACAGAGCCCAAAAATCTGCTATCATATTGAATATGCAGAGATTTTTTGAGTGATGTGGCGGAGAGACAGGGATTCGAACCCTGGGTGGACTTGCGCCCACAACGGTTTTCGAGACCGCCCCGTTCGACCACTCCGGCACCTCTCCGCTGAGATTCCCATGTAGTAGCTGATCGCCTGGGTGGCGCGGAACCTATGCGGGCAGGGCGGATCGTGCAAGGGTGAAAATGGGCATTTCGCCGATGATCGCCGCGGCCTTGTTTTGCGGTGTTTTGGCGATATTTGCTTGACTTGCACTTGCCGGTCGCTAAAAGGGCGCTTCCTCGCCGGGGCTGTCTCGTTGCGGGGCTATTGGAATTCCCCGGAACCCGGGGCGCTGTCCGAGGCGCGCTATTGCGCGAAAACGGCCCCCAGGGGCGGCCACAGGATGCGGGAGATGTGAAGGACGACGCAAATGTTTGCGGTGATCAAGACTGGGGGCAAACAGTATAAAGTTGCCAGCGGAGATATCCTGAAGGTCGAGAAACTGGCCGCCGATGCCGGCGACATGGTCCAGTTCAACGACGTTCTGATGCTGGGCGGAGACAGCGTCTCGGTCGGGGCCCCCTTCCTGGAAGGTGCGGGCGTGCAGGCCGAGGTGCTGGACCAGATCCGCGGCCCAAAGACGATTTCGTTCAAGAAGCGCCGCCGGAAGCATTCGTCGCAGCGCAAGAAGGGTCACCGCCAGTCGCTGACCTCGGTGCTGGTGACCGACATCCTCGAAAAGGGTGCCGACAAGTCGGGCGTGAAGGCTGCAATCGGGGCCGGGTCAGCGCCGAAGGGTGAGGCTGAGGCGAAGCCGAAGAAGGCCGCGCCGAAGAAAGCGGCTCCGAAAGCGGAAGAGCCCAAGAAGGCCGCGCCGAAAAAGGCAGCCCCCAAGAAGGAAGAGGCCGCGACCCCCGCCGGGGCGGCGCCGAAGAACCTTCTGAGCGAAGCCAAGGGCGAGGCCGATGATCTGAAGAAGATCGGCGGCGTCGGGCCGAAGCTCGAAAAGACGCTGAACGAGGCCGGGGTCTATCATTTCTGGCAGATTGCCGAATGGACCGCCGAAGACATCGCCTTCATGGACGACAAGCTGTCGTTCAAGGGCCGGATCGAACGCGATGGCTGGATCGACCAGGCCAAGACCTTCGCAGACGAGAAATAAGGAGAGGACGATATGGCACATAAAAAAGCAGGTGGTTCGTCCCGCAACGGCCGCGACAGCGCGGGCCGCCGTCTGGGCGTGAAGAAATTCGGCGGCGAGGCCGTGATCCCTGGCAACATCATCGTGCGCCAGCGCGGCACCAAATGGTGGCCGGGCGAGGGCGTCGGCATGGGCCGCGATCACACCATTTTTGCGACCGCCGAAGGCGCTGTCTCTTTCCGCAAGGGTTTCAAGGGCCGAACCTTCATTTCCGTGCTCCCAGCCGTGGAGGCTGCCGAGTAGACCGGGCAAGCACAAAAGAAACGCAAGTTTCAGGGGCTCGGTGATAAACCGGGCCCCTTTTTCTTTTCGGGAGGATCATCATGGGTGATCTGAATTTCATGCTGCAGGCCAGGGGAGGACCCGCGATGCCTCATACAGAGACGCTGAAGGGCGAACGGCTGGTGTTGCGTCCGCTCGACGACAGCGATACCGGGCTGATCGCGCTTTATGCCGGGGACGCGCGGGTCGCCTCGATGCTGGCCGAGGTGCCGCATCCCTATCCCCCGGGCGCGGCGGAGGCGTTCATCCGCCGGGCGCGCGCGGGCGGCGCTGAACGGCATTGGGCGATGGATTATGCAGCTGACGAGCAGTCGGAACTGGTCGGGCTGATTTCGCTCAAGGACCGAGGTGACGGACGTGCGGTCATCGGCTATTGGGTGGCGCCGCAGCTCTGGGGTGGCGGGTTCGCCTCCGAGGCGGCCGAGATGGTGATCGCCCATGCGCGCCGGGCCGGGTTCCGGGTGCTGAACGCGCTGGTTCACCAGGGCAATGACGCCTCGGCGCGGGTGCTGACCAAGGTCGGGTTCCGCTATACCGGCGAGGCCGAGCAGTTCTCGACCTATCATAACGGCATGCACAAGGTCTGGACCTACGAGCTGGAGCTCTGAGATGCGCCCGCTCGACATCCGGACCGAACGGCTGGTGATCAACCCTTTGTGTGAGGCCGATGCCGTGCCCATGGCCGCGATCATCAACGACCCGGATGTGGCGCCGATGATGGCGAATTTTGCCTTGCCCTATACCGAGGATATGGCGCGTGCGCGGATTGCCGGGACGCGGTTCCGCGACCGGATCGGGTTCTTCGCCGCGATCCGGCTGGGGGCTGAGATGATCGGCGGGATCGGGATTGGCGGCGCGCCTGCCGATACCGCCTATTTCCTTGGCCGTGACCATTGGGGACGGGGCTATGGCACCGAGGCGATGACGGGGTTTCTGGACGAGATGTTTGCCCGCTACCCGGTCGATGTCATCGAGGCCGGGGCGTTCCACGACAATCCCGCCTCGCAGCGGGTTCTGGAGAAGCTGGGGTTCGAGAGGGTGGGTGAGAGCATGGAAACCTCCAAGGCGCGGCTTGAGCCCGCGCTGTGCTTCAAGTATCGCTTGGCCCGCGACGGCTGGGCTGCCCGGAAGGCTGTGTCATGAAGTTTCTCGATCTCGCCAAGGTCTATATCCGCTCCGGCGCGGGTGGGAATGGCTGCGTGTCGTTCCGGCGCGAGAAATTCGTCGAGTTCGGCGGGCCGAATGGCGGCGATGGCGGCAAGGGCGGCTCGGTCTGGGCCGAGGCGGTGCCGGGGCTGAACACGCTGATCGATTACCGCTACCAGCAGCATTTCTTTGCGAAGAACGGCCAGCAGGGGATGGGGCAGAACCGCACTGGCAAGGATGCCGATGATGTGGTGCTGAAACTGCCTGTGGGGACCGAGATCCTCGAAGAGGATGAAGAGACGGTGATCGCCGATCTGACCGAAATCGGCCAAAGGGTGCTGATCGCCGAGGGCGGCAATGGCGGCTGGGGAAACGCGCGGTTCAAGAGCGCGACCAACCAGGCGCCGCGCCGCGCCAATCCGGGGCAGGAAGGCGTCGAGCGGACGCTCTGGCTCCGGCTGAAACTGATCGCCGATGTCGGGCTCCTGGGCCTGCCCAATGCCGGGAAGTCGACCTTTCTGGCGGCGACTTCGAACGCAAGGCCCAAGATCGCCGATTATCCGTTCACGACGCTGCATCCCAATCTCGGCGTCGTCGGGGTCGATGGCCATGAATTCGTCATTGCCGATATTCCGGGTCTGATCGCCGGGGCCCATGAAGGCAAGGGGATCGGCGACCGGTTCCTGGGCCATGTGGAACGGTGTTCGGTATTGCTGCATCTGGTGGATGGGACGTCGGAAACCGTGGCCGAGGACTACCGGACCATCATCCACGAGTTGGAGGAATACGGCGGTCATCTCGCCGACAAGCCCCGGGTGACGGCGCTGAACAAATGCGATGCGCTGGACGCGGAGACCCGCGCGGCGAAAACGGCGGACCTGCGCGAGGCCAGCGGCGGCAAGGTCTTCGAGATATCCGGGGTGACAGGGGACGGGATTACCCAAGTGCTCCGGGCGCTCAGGAGCGAGATCGTCGCGCGGATGGAGGCCGAAGAGGCCGTGGAGGATGCATCGTGGCAGCCCTGATGGATGGCGAGCTGCTCAGGGCTTCGGACCTGATCGGGACCGCGAAAATGGTGGTGATCAAGATCGGCTCGGCGCTTCTGGTCGATCCCGAAAGCGGCGGCCTCAGGGCCGCGTGGCTGAAGGCGCTGGCCGAGGATGTGGCGGCGCTCAAGGCCGAGGGCAAGCGGGTGATCCTGGTGTCCTCGGGCTCGATCGCGCTGGGCCGCCGGGTGCTGAAGCTCGGCGCCGGGGCTCTGGCGCTGGAACAGTCCCAGGCGGCGGCCTCGGTCGGGCAGATCCGGCTGGCCCAGGCCTATCAGGAGGCGCTGGCGCCCCATGGGATCGTCGCCGCTCAGGTGCTGGTCACGCTTGAGGACAGCGAGAACCGGCGGCGCTACCTGAATTCGCGGGCGACACTGGCGGCCCTCATGGAATGCGGTGCGGTGCCGATCGTCAACGAGAATGACACCGTGGCCACCGACGAGATCCGCTATGGCGACAATGACCGGCTGGCAGCACAGGTGGCCTCGTTGGCGGGGGCGGACTTGCTGGTGCTATTGTCGGATGTGGACGGGCTCTATACCGCCAATCCGCGCGAGGATGCGGACGCCCGGCATATTCCGGTGGTCGACACGATCACCCAGGCGACCGAGGCGATGGCCGGTGGAATCGGCACCGAGGGCGCCAGGGGCGGCATGAAGACCAAGCTCCTGGCGGCGCGGACGGCGATGCAGGCCGGATGCGCGATGGTGATCGCCAAGGGCGGCGTGGAACGGCCCATGCAGGCGCTGAAAGCGGGTGCGCTTTCGACAGTGTTTCGGGCGGCAGACGATCCGCGGGCGGCGCGCAAGCGGTGGATTTCGGCGATGAAGCCCAAGGGCCGGATCATCGTCGATGCCGGGGCCGTGGCGGCGCTCGGGCGGGGAAGGTCGCTGCTGCCGGCGGGGGTGGTCTCGGTCGAAGGGCAGTTCAGCCGCGGCGATCCGGTGGAAATCGCCGGGCCTGACGGGGTGACGCTGGCCAAGGCGCTGGCCGGGTATGACGCGCTGGAGGCGCGGGCGATTATCGGGCATCATAGTGCCGAGATCGAGGCGGTTCTGGGATATCCGGGCCGGGCGGCCCTGGTGCACCGGGACGATATGGCGATTTGAGGGGACGGGACGATGGATGGAGCGGACAGCGATATCACTGCGATGATGGCGGAGATCGGGCAAAAGGCCAGGGCGGCCTCGGCGGTGCTGGCGACGGCCTCGGCGGACCGCAAGCGCCTGGCGCTTGAGGCGGCGGCGGAGGCGGTCTGGACCCAGAGGGACGAGATCATTGCCGCCAATGACAAGGACATGGCCTTCGGGCGCGAAAAGGGCCTATCAAAGGCGATGCTCGACAGGCTGATGCTGGATGAGGCGCGGATCGGCGGGATCGTCGAGGGCCTGCGCGCCGTGGCAGGACAGGACGACCCGGTGGGCGCTGTGCTGGCTGAATGGGACATGCCCTCGGGTCTGCATATCCGCCGGGTGGCCACGCCCTTGGGTGTCATCGGGGTGATCTACGAGAGCCGGCCCAATGTGACCGCCGATGCAGGAGCCCTGTGCCTGAAAGCCGGGAATGCGGTGATCCTGCGGGGCGGATCGGAGAGCTTTCATTCCTCAGGCGCGATCCATGCCTGTCTGGTGGACGGGCTCAGGGCCGCAGGTCTGCCCGAGGACGCGATCCAGCTGGTCCCGACCCGCGACCGGGCTGCGGTGGGCGAGATGCTGACCATGACGCGCCATATCGACGTGATCGTGCCCCGCGGCGGCAGGGGACTGGTCGAACGGGTTCAGGCGGATGCAAGGGTGCCGGTCTTCGCCCATCTCGAAGGCATCGTTCATATCTATATCGACAAGGCCGCCGATGTGGAAAAGGCCCGCAAGGTGATCCTGAATGCCAAGACCCGGCGGACCGGGATCTGCGGCGCGGCGGAGTGTCTGCTGGTGCATGAGGATTTCTTCGCCGAACATGCCGCCCCCTTTCTCGATGATCTCATGGCAAGCGGCGTCGAGGTCCGCGCGGGCGAGGGCCTGCAGATCGCGGGCACCAAACCCGCGACCGAGGATGACTGGGGCCGCGAATTTCTCGACATGATCATCGCGGCGAAGCTGGTGCCGGGGATCGACGCGGCGATTGATCATATCCGCACCTATGGTTCGAACCACACCGACTGCATCCTCACCGAGGACGACGCAGCGGCGGAGAAATTCTTTGCCGAGCTCGACAGCGCCATCCTGATGCACAACGTCTCGACGCAATTCGCTGATGGCGGAGAGTTCGGGATGGGGGCGGAAATCGGCATCGCCACCGGCAAGATGCACGCGCGGGGACCGGTGGGCGTCGCGCAGTTGACGAGCTTCAAATATCTCGTCGAGGGGGATGGCATCGTCCGGGGCTGAATTCGCGCGGGGTTACGCCGGCCCGGCCAGCCCTTCCAGGATCGGGCAATCGGGACGGTTGTCGCCCGAGCAACGGTTGACCAGGACCCGAAGCGTGGCCTTCATCTCGTTGAGATCACGGATTTTTCTGTCGATGTCCACAAGATGGTTCTCGGCCAGCCGCTTCACATCCGCGCTGGCCCGCTCGCGGTCGTCATAGAGTGCCAACAGCGCGCGGCATTCCTCGATGCTGAAGCCCAGCGACCGCGCCCGGCCGAGGAAATCCAGACGGTGACGGTCGGTCCGGGAAAAGCGGCGATAGCCGTTTGTGTCGCGTTGCGGCGCGATCAGGCCGATTTCCTCGTAATAGCGGATGGTCTTTGCAGGCAGACCGGTGCGGTCGGCGACTTCAGAGATATTCATGCGCGGGTCTCCGGGTGCCAGTGTTTCAGGAGCAAGGCGTTGGTGACCACCGAAACCGAGGACATGGCCATGGCGGCCCCGGCAATGGCGGGGTTTAGAAAGCCGAGGGCTGCAAGCGGCAGGCAGACGATATTATAGGCAAAGGCCCAGAAGAGGTTCTGGCGAATCTTCCTTCCGGTGGCCTTCGCGATATCGAGCGCATCGGCGACCAGCGATGGGTTCGGCCGCATCAGGGCGATATCGGCTGATTCCATCGCCACATCCGCGCCGCCCGACATGGCGATGCCGAGATGGGCAGCAGCGAGCGCCGGGGCATCGTTGATCCCGTCCCCGACCATGGCGACCCGCGCGCCAGAGGCGGTCAGGGCCTTGATCCGGGCGGCTTTCTCGTCCGGATGGACCCCGGCGGTGACTTCGTCGATGCCGAGGCTTTCGGCGATCTTCTCCGCCGTAGCCCGGTTGTCGCCGGTCAGGAGTGCCGTGCGGAGGCGACGCCGGTGCAGGGCGTCGATGGCCGTCCTGGCGTCCTTGCACGGTGTGTCGGCGAGCGCGATCAGGCCCAGCGGGGTCCTGTCACGGGAGACCCAGACGACGGTGTTGCCTTCGGCCTCCAGCGCCTTGGCGCGGGCGCTCTGTGCGGGGTCCGGCGCCTCCGCGGCATAGTCGGCACGCCCGATACGGATCAGGGCGCCGTCCACCCTGCCTTCGACACCGCTGCCGGTTTTTGCCTTGAAGTCAGTGACTTGCGGCAGGTCTAGGCTGCGGGCCTCTGCTTCCCGGACAATGGCGCGGCCCAGCAGGTGTTCGGAATTGCCTTGCACGGCGGCGGCGAAGGTCAGGAGCGCGGTTTCATCGGCCTCGAAAGGTGCCAGGCCGGTAATCTCAGGCTTGCCAATTGTCAGCGTCCCGGTCTTGTCGAAGACCACGGTGTCGATTTCGGCGGCACGTTCAAGCGCTTCGATATCACGGATCAGGATGCCGTGGCGGGCGGCGACGCCGGTGCCGGCGACCAGCGCCGTTGGGGTTGCCAAGCCAAGCGCACAGGGGCAGGCGATGACCAGGACGGCGATGGCGGCACCCAGCGCGGTCTCAAGCGTTGCACCGGCTGCGAGCCAGCCCGCGAGGGTCAGGGTGGCGAGGACGAGGACTGCGGGCACGAAAATGGCGGCGATACGGTCGACAAGGCGCTGGATCGGGGTGCGACCGGTCTGCGCCTGTTCGACCAGATGGGCGATCCGGGCCAGCGTGGTGTCTGCGCCGACGCGGTCGGTCTCGATCTTCAGCGCCCCGTTGCCGTTGATCGACCCGGCGGTGACCCGGTCTCCAGGCGCGCGGAGGACGGGGATTGGTTCGCCGGTTATCAGGCTTTCGTCGATCTCGCTTGCACCTTCGGTGATGATGCCATCGACAGGCAGCCGCTCGCCGGGTCGGACAAGGGCGATGTCGCCGAGGGCGACCTGGGCGACCGGCAGTTCGGTTTCTGTGCCGTTTTTCAGGATGCGGGCGGTGTCTGGGCGCAGCTCCATCAGGGCGCGGAGGGCGGCAGAGGCGGAGCGTTTGGCGCGGGTTTCCAGATACTTGCCGAGAAGGACAAGGGTGATGATGACGGCGGCGGCCTCGAAATAGAGATGACCCATCGCGGCAGCGCCGAGCGTGAAGACGGTGACCAGCGAATAGAAATACGCCGCCGAGGAGCCGAGGGCGACCAGCGTGTCCATGTTGGAGGTGCGGGCCTTCGCGGCCTTAAAGGCGCCGAGATAGAAGCGGCGACCGAACCAGAACTGGACCGGGGTGGCAAGCGCCAGCTCGGTCCAGACGGAAAGATGGAAACCAAGCGGCGCGACCATCGAGACCATCTGTGCGACCAGCGGCAGGGTAAGGAAGGCGGCAAGCCCAAGTTCGATCAGGTCGCGGTCGCGGGGGGTGTCCGTTCGGGCCATCGTTTCGGGCACCGCTGCGTCATAGCCCGCAGCGCGGATGGCAGCGATCAGGTCGGCGGTCCGGGTACCGGCAGCGATTCGGACCTGCGCCCGGTCGGTGGCCGGGTTGACATCGGCGCTGAGAACACCGGGAACGGCAGCCAGCGCCGTTTGGAGCCTGTTGGCGCAGGAGGCGCAGGTCATGCCGGTGATGTCGAGGCCGATCTCTTCGGTCCTGACGCCGTAGCCTGCATCCCGGACCGCCTTTTCAAGCGACACCGGGTTGGCTGGGGCGGAAAAATCAATTTCGGCGCGTTCGAGTGCAAGGTTGACCGAGGCCGAAGTGACACCCGGGACGGCAGAGAGGGCCTTCTGGACGCGGTTTGCACAGCCCGCACAGGTCAGGCCGGTCAGCGGCAGGCCGGTATGGCGGGGGCCGGAATGGGTGTCGAGCGGCATGGATTGTCTCCTTCGACACTCCACATAAGGCTTCCAGTGGCTGGAAGGTCAAGGGGTGACCATGGAGTGGCGAAGAATTCTTTCAAGCGCGAATCCGCATTGACCGTGGCGGCGAGGGGCGATATCGGAGAGGGCATCCGGGCGGGTGTAGCTCAGTTGGTAGAGCATCAGCTTCCCAAGCTGAGGGTCGCGAGTTCGAATCTCGTCGCCCGCTCCACGGATTTTTGGCAAGTCGGGTGTTGTTTTGATGGGGTGCGGAAGCGCAGACCTTGAGGGATGGTGCGTGCGAGCACGCACCCTACGGGCGCTGCGATTTCGCGTAGGGTGCGTGATTTCACGCACCATGTAACCAGGAAACAAGCGATGTTGCCGCGTTTTCTCCTCCAAAGGTGCGTGATTTCACGCCCCATGCGCCCGGGAAACACATGACGGCTTTGCGGTGTATTCTCCAACACAGGTGCGCAGCAAGCTGAGAAACCCGCTGATTGGCTTGGCGGCGTCCCGGACAGCCGGTCAGCCCGATGCCTCGATCCACGCCTTGAGGTTCCCGAGGGTCTGGGACGTGCCGTCCGCGATGCCCATCGCGATGAACTGTTCGAGATGCTCCGCCGAGGCGCAGGCCATGGTGACGGTCATATGGGTCACGGCACCGCCGGAGGCGAAAGTGACGGTGCCCACCGCGCCCATCGCCTCGAAGCCGATCCGTTCCGGGCGTTCAAGCACGGTGTAACGGCCCTCGAACGGGTGCGCCTCGCGGCCCGTATTGGTGAAGCGGAAAGTTCCGCCGACGCGCAGGTCGATCTCGCATCCGGCAAGAGGCGCCCCGGTCGGGTCCCACCAGCGGCTGACCTGATCGGGCCGGGTCCATGCGTCGAACAGCCGTTCCGGCGTACTCCGGATCGTGCGGCGCAGGGTGATGGTGTTGGCAGTCCGGTCGATCTCGAAACGCTCGGTGACGGTCATGTGCCTTGCTCCTGTCCTTCGATGAAATCCTCCAGCCGGCCGAGGCGCGTTTCCCACTGGCTGCGGAACTGGGATAGCCAGTCGTCGGCCAGTTTCAGGCCCTCGGGGCGCAACCGCCGCGGGCGGGTTTGCGCATCCACGCGGGTCTCGATCAGGCCGGCGCGTTCCAGCACCTTGAGGTGGCTGGAGATGGTCGGCTGGCTCAGATCATGTGGTGCCGCGAGTTCCGATACGGTGGCTTCGCCTTGCATGAGCCGCGCCAGGATGGCGCGGCGGGTGGGGTCGCCGAGGGCAGTAAAGGCCTGGTCAAGTGACATGGGTGTCCTCCCTGACCACGATCATAGATGACTTTCAATATAGATGAAAGAAAATATTTAGGACGCGGCGAATGAGCCCCCGCCATATGTCGGAAGTGGAAAGGAATATTCCGTGAAATCAGAAAGTCAGGGGTATTTTCACGATGAAAACGCCCCCTGGCTTCAGGCCCGCTCGACGTATTCGAAGGTCTCCGTCGAGACAACAATATCCTCGTCATTGCCGACAAAGGGCGGCACCATGACCCGTACCCCGTTGTCGAGAACGGCCGGTTTGAAGCTGTTGGCGGCCGTCTGGCCCTTCACCGCCGGCTCGGTCTCGACGATCTTGCAGGTGACGCGGTCGGGCAGCGAGGCGCTGAGCGCCTCGGCCTCATAATACTCGATATGGACCGTCATGCCGTCCTGGAGGAACGGCCGCCGGTCGCCGAGGATGTCGGCGGGCAGTTCGATCTGCTCATAGGTCTCGTTGTCCATGAAGACCAGCATCCCGTCGGTCTCGTAAAGGAACTGTTGGTCCTTCTGCTCCAGCCGCACCCGTTCGACCTTGTCGGCCGAGCGGAACCGCTCGTTCAGCTTCGAGCCGTTCCTGAGGTTCTTCATCTCCACCTGCGCGAAGGCCCCGCCCTTGCCGGGCTTCACATGGTTGACCTTCACCGCCACCCAGAGCCCGTCATTATGCTCCAGGATATTGCCGGGGCGGATTTCGTTGCCGTTGATCTTGGGCATGTCGCCGTCCTTCGTCTGACCTTCCTTGGCCGCCGTCATAGGCGAGGATCAAGGACAGGGCAAGAAGTCGCGCAACGACTGCTGCCGGGGCTTGCCTTATTCCGGCAGTTGCGCCTCAATGGCGGCAGTAACGGGGGCATGATGCGGTATTCGGCTTGGAAACTGATCCAGAACGGGTTCGGACAGAAACCCATCTGGCCGCCGCTTTGGCGCACGCCGGAACCGAAACCGGACTATGATTACCTGATCATCGGCGGCGGCGGGCATGGGCTGGCGACGGCCTATTATCTGGCGAAGAACCACGGGATCACGAATGTCGCCGTGCTCGAGAAGGGGGTGATCGGGGCCGGGAATGTCGGGCGGAACACCACCATCGTGCGGGCGAACTACACTCTGCCGGGGAATGTCGAGTTCCATTCCCAATCGCTGAAGCTCTGGGAAGAGCTGGCGCAGACGCTCAACTACAACACCATGTTCTCGCAGCGCGGCGTGCTGATGCTCGGCCATACGCCGGGCCAGATGACAGCCCTGGCGCGGCGCGGCAACGCGGTCAGGCTGCAGGGCGACGATGCCGAGCTGATGAGCCGCGACGCGCTCAGGGCCTACGCCCCTTTCCTCAATTTCGACAATGCGCGGTTCCCCATCGAAGGCGGGCTCTTGCAGCGGAGGGCCGGAACGGCGCGGCATGACGCGGTGGCCTGGGGGTTTGCGCGCGCCGCCGATCAGCGGGGCGTTGATATCGTGCAGAATTGCGAGGTCACCGGGTTCCGGATCGAGGCCGGGCGGGTGCGCGGGGTCGAGACGACACGCGGGCCGATTTCGGCGGCGAAAGTGGGGATTTGCGTTGCCGGACGCTCGAGCCAGGTCGCGCAGATGGCCGGGTTGCGCCTTCCGATCGAAAGTCATGTCTTGCAAGCCTTCGTCACCGAAGGGCTGAAGCCGGTGATCCCCAACGTGATCGCCTATGGGATGGGACATTTCTATATCAGCCAGTCGGACAAGGGCGGGCTGGTCTTCGGCGGCGATCTCGACGGCTACAATTCCTACGCCCAGCGCGGAAACCTGCCGATGGCCGAACATGTTATGGAGGCCGGGATGCAGCTTTTGCCGCAGCTGGGCCGGGCTAGGGTGCTGCGCAGTTGGGGTGGCATCATGGACATGACCATGGACGGCGCGCCGATCATCGACCGGGCACCGGTCGAGGGGCTCTTTTTCAATGGCGGCTGGTGCTATGGCGGTTTCAAGGCGATCCCGGCCTCGGGTTGGTGCTTTGCGCATCTGATGGCCACCGGCAATCCGGCGGAGGAGGCGCGGCGCTACACGCTCAACCGGTTCGAAACCGGACGGCTGATCGACGAGGAAGGGACCGGCGCGCAGCCGAATTTGCATTGATGAACGCAGGATCGATTGACGGAGTCGAAGTGAAATGCGCCTGACCTGCCCCCTTTGCGGCGAACGCGACCTGCGCGAGTTCCGCTATCGCGGGTCGGCGAAGCTGATGGCGCGGGAGGGGGCCACCAAGAGGGCCGAGGCGTTTCACGACTATCTCCATCTCCGCGACAATCGCGCCGGGGACAATGCCGAACTTTGGCAGCATGTCTTGGGCTGCCGGTCCTGGCTGAGGGTGGTGCGGAACACCACGACCCATGCCATCGGCTCGGTGGAACTGGCGCGGCTGGCTGATCGGGGCAAGCCATGAGCCGGTTGCAGAAGGGCGGGCGGATCACCCGGGGGGAAACCCTGTCTTTCCGTTTCGACGGGCAGGACATGAGCGGCCATCCCGGCGACACGCTGGCCTCGGCCCTTCTGGCCAACGATGTTCGGCTGCTGGGCCGCAGTTTCAAGTATCACCGCAAACGCGGCATCATGACCGCCGGGCCGGACGAGCCGAACGGGCTGGTGACGCTGGCAAATGGCGTGCCGAATGTCCGGGTGACGACGCAGGAGCTTTATGGCGGGCTGGAGGCGGTCTCGCAGAACCGCTGGCCGTCGCTGAAGACCGATATCGGCGTGCTCGCCGACCTCGGACACCGGTTCCTCGGAGCGGGGTTCTATACCAAGACCTTCATGTGGCCGCCCGGGTTCTGGGAGAAGGTCTACGAACCGCTGATCCGCCGCGCCGCCGGGCTGGGGCGGCTGCCGGAGACCCCGGGCGCGACGGTTTACGACAAGGCCTGGGCCCATTGCGATATCCTGGTGATCGGCGGCGGGCTGGCCGGGATCATGGCGGCCCTGACCGCCGGGCGGGCCGGGGTGCGGGTGATCCTGGCGGAGGAGGATTTCGAGTTCGGCGGTCGGATCCTGTCTGAGACCTACCGGATCGATGACGGGCCGGGGATGGACTGGGTCGCCGCTCGGATCACGGAACTGGCAGAGATGCCGAATGTGCGGTTGATGCCCCGCACCTCGGTGGTCGGGGCCTATGACGGGACCTGGGCCGCGCTCGAACGGGTGGCCGAACACCTGGCTTCGGTCCCCGAAGGTCTGCCACGGCAGGTCTTTTGGCGGTTCACCTCTAGACGGACAATCCTTGCAAGCGGCGCGCTGGAGCGGATGATCGCCTTTCCGGGCAACGATCTGCCTGGTGTCATGCTGTCTTCGGCGGCACGAAGCTACGTGACCCGATTCGGGGTCAGTCCGGGCAAGCGGGTGGCGATCTTCACCAACAACAACGATGGCTGGCGCACGGCCCGCGACCTCGATCTGGCCCAGATCCCGATTGCCGCCCTTATCGACACTCGCGAGGATGTCGAGCCACAGGCGGCGACGGCGAGGGTGATCAAGGGCGGCCAGGTGATCGCGGCGAAGGGACGGGGCGCGCTTGAGGAAATCGTGGTGCGGACCGCCTCGGGTACCGAGAGGCTGGCGGTCGACTGCCTCCTGGTCTCGGGCGGCTGGAACCCCAACCTGGCGCTGACCACCCATCTCGGCGCTAAACCTGTCTGGAACGACGAGATCGCCGCCTTCGTCCCCGCCCGCGACGCGGTGCCCGGCCTGTCGGTGGCGGGTGCCGTCTCGGGTGCCTTCACCAGCCGTGCGGCCCTTGTCGGCGGCGAGACCGAGGCGGC
Source organism: Paracoccaceae bacterium (assembly GCA_050299335.1). Lineage (GTDB taxonomy): Bacteria > Pseudomonadota > Alphaproteobacteria > Rhodobacterales > Rhodobacteraceae > JBNKVT01. The sequence goes on from JBNKVT010000003.1 coordinate 14,105, forward strand.
GGTGGCGTTGCGCGAGCTGGATATCGACCCCGGCGAACTCAGCCCGCCACCGAAGACCAATGACGCGCCGGTGGCGGTCTCACCTCTGTGGCGGGTGGCGGCGAAGGGGCGGGCCTTTGTCGACTTTCACAACGATGTGACGGTGGCCGACCTGGAGCAGGCCCATCAGGAAAACCTGCGCGCGCCCGAGCATGTGAAACGCTACACCACTATCGGGATGGGGGTCGATCAGGGGCGGCTCGGGGCGTCGGCGGCGATGGGGATCCTGGCGGAGCTGAACGGGACCGGGCCGGAAGAGGGCGCGCTGAGCTTCCGCCCGCCGGTGGTACCGGTTTCGATCGGGGCCTGGGGCGCGGGTGCGACGGGCGACGGCTTCGCGCCGGTTCGGCAAAGCCCGGTTCAGGTCTGGACCGACATGCAGGACGCGCCGGTCGCCCATGCCGGTCTCTGGAGGGTGCCGGGCCTCTATCGCCGCGACGGCGAGACCCGCTGGCGGCAATCGGTGGACCGCGAAGTGCGGATGACACGGCAGGCGGTCGGGATCTGCGACCTCAGCCCGCTCGGCAAGATCGCGGTGGCGGGCAAGGATGCCGAGGCGTTTCTCGACCGGATTTACTGCAATTCTATCAAGGGGTTGGATGTCGGACGGGTCCGATACGGGCTTATGCTGCGCGATGACGGCTTCGTCCTGGATGACGGAACCTGCACGAGGATCGCCAAGGCGGAGTACCTGCTGACCTCCAGCGTCGCGACCGAGGCCGAGGTTCTCAGCCACCTGGAATTCTGTGCCCAATGCCTCTGGCCCGAGATGGAGGTGCATATCGCCAATGTCACCGATCAATGGGCCCAGATCGCGGTGGTGGGGCCGAAATCGCGGGACGTGATCGGCTGCCTGACCGGGGCCGAGCCGGTGGCCGACGGGCTTGCGCGCTTCTCCTATGTGGAATGCAGATTTCACGGGGTGACGGGGCGGATTTTCCGGATCTGCCATGCCGGAGGGCTGGGGTTCGAACTGGCGGTCCCGGCCCGCTGGGGCACCTGGCTGATGGCCGAACTGGTGGCCGAGGCCGAGGAACTGGGCGGCGGGCCTTTCGGGGTGGAAGCGCTCGACGTGTTGCGGATCGAGCACGGACACCTGTCCCATGCCGAGATCAACGGCCAGACCACGGCGGGCGATCTCGGGCTGGGGCATTTCCTGCCGCTGGGCAAGAGCTTCATCGGCAAGGAAGGCGCGCAGCGGCCGGGGCTGAACGGGCCGGAAAGGATGCAGCTTGTGGGGCTTCGACCGGCAGGCGCGGTCAAGCAGATCGTTGCCGGTGCCCATATCCTCGATCCCGACGCGCCGCGCACCTTCGCCGCGGACAGGGGCCATGTGACCTCGGCCTGCTATTCACCGACCCTGGACAGCACGCTGGGTCTGGCGCTGGTGGTCAACGGGCGGGCCCGGATCGGGGCCAGACTCCGCGCGGTGGATGCGTTGCAGGGGATCGAGACGCTCTGCGAGGTCGTACCGCACCGGTTCAGCGCCGGATCCGGGCAGGGGGAGGGCTGAGATGGAACGACCCGCACCTTACGTCACCGATGCGCTGGGCGTAGAGCGGCTGCCCTTCGAGGCGGAGGGGCTGAAACTGGCGAAGGGTGCCGCGCGGGAGGTCTACGAGGTGACGCCGTTCCGGGGCCGCGAGGACGAGCTGAATTCGCTCCTTCAGGAAGCCTGCGGCGTGACATTGCCGGGCACGCTCGGAGCGTCGTTCTCGGACAAGTTCCAGCTGCTCTGGTGCCGGGCAGGGACTTACCTGCTGGTCACCCCGGAGGCCTTCGAGATCAGAGTGATGAAGTCGCTTGGGACCCTGGCCGTGATGCGGCAGACGACCGATGCGCTGGTCTCGCTGTCCCTGACCGGGACGGCGGCGGCGGATTTCCTGGCCCGCCAGCTGAATTTCGACCTCGACATGCTGCCCGAGGCGACCCCGGTGGTCACCGAGCTGTTCTGCCAGCCGGCGCATATCTTGCGCACCGAAGACGGGTTCGATCTTCGGGTTCCGCGAAGTTTCGCAAGCGATATGCTGGAACGTGCCGAGGCGGCAATGGCGCGCTATGCCGCGCTGAGATCCATCACCCCGCCGCCCCCCCGGACCGGGACGTAAGTCCGAACGCCGGGGCGCATGCCTCAAGAAAGTTCCGGAATGTCCCGCCGCCGGCGCGTTTGGCCTCATACATTGCCTGATCGGCCTCGACGAGGATCTCGTCGCGGCTGACCGTGCGGCCCGCGGCGAAGGAAATGCCGATACTGGCCGAGATATGGAAGTCCAGGCCGTCGAAATCGAAAGGTTTCGACAATTCCTCGATGATCCGCTTCGCCAGCGCCTCGGCATCGTCGGGAATATTGCGGGACTGCTGAATGACGGCAAATTCGTCGCCACCAAGCCGGGCAACGGTGTCCGACGAGCGCACGCAATTGCGCAGCCGTCGCGACGCGGCGATCAGAAGCTTGTCGCCAACGGAATGGCCATGTGTGTCATTGACCTGCTTGAACCCGTCGAGATCGAGGAAAAGCAGCGCAAACGCCTCGCCCTCGCGGGAGCGGACGAGGGCGCGGTCAAGTTCCTCGCCAAGGCTGACCCGGTTGGGCAGATCGGTCAGCGGGTCGTGATAGGCGAGATGGTGGATGTCCTTTTGCAGCGCATAAAGCTCGGTGATATCCTCATGGGTGGTCAGCCAGCCGCCATCGGACATCGGCCGGTGACCGACAGCGATGACCCGTCCGTTGCGGAGATGGTGGATTTCGGAGCGTTCCTCCTGATCATAGACCGCCTTCATTCGGATATCGATATATTCCTGGGGTTCCATATCAGGGAAGGCCCCGTTCTGGATCCGGCTCCAGAGGAAATCCTTCAGATGGGTGCCGGCCTTGGCCATCTGCGGCGGTAGACCATAGATTTCGATGTATTTCTGATTGCACACGACCAGTCGCTGATTGACGTCAAACAGGCTCACCCCCTGGTTCATATGCGAAAGAATCGCCGCGAAATGCGAACTGTCCGCCTGTGCGCCGACCGCATTCGTTTCGCTGTTATCTGCTCGCAACTTCTTGTCCACGCGTCAAACCCGTTACCACATCTGGTCAGGAGATTTCCGAGAGCGTCCCCGCCCGGTCAAACCATGCACCGGCAAGGGTCTCACACTCCCAACGCCTCAACACCCAACATTTTTTGATCTAGTCCAGAAAAGTTAAGATAGCTTTAACCGAGGATCCGAGGATTAATTATTTGTTGACGCCTCCGGCGGGACATCACGTTCAGGTAACCCTCCTGTTCAGTCAATGAATCCGTAGGTTCTCGCATCCTCTTCGCTCAGCCAGCTCATGCCGGTGGTGGGGGTACGCAGCTGCAACACAAGGATCTCGGCCGAGATACCCATATCGATATAGAACTGGCCGATTCTTCCGCTGGCCTCCTGCACCTCCTCGGCCGACATCCGCAAACCCCGCCCGCCCCAGGTCGAGCGGTGGACCCCAAGCTCGGCACCCTCCGCCATCTTGCGTTCCTTGCCGCCGGCGAAGACCAGCACGCAGGCCGAGGCGCAACTGCCCGCGACGGTGACCGACTTGCCCTGGCTGCGCAGGATATGCCCGGCTTTCAGCGCCTCCTCGATCAGCCCGCCGGGACTGTCGCCGATCTCGATCCCGGCCTCGGGATTGCGCGTGATCTCCAGCGCCAGCTGGTTGGCGAAATTCTCGCCGATTTCGCCCTCGATGCGGATCGTCCGCGAAGCGCCCGTGATCCCGTTGGAATAATTCGGCTGCTTGCCCTTGTCAGGGATCACGGAAGGCTTTGCAGGGCGGGAGGATTGGCCGTGCTCGGAGGCGGGTACTGCGGGCCCGGGCGGTTCGGCCAGGGCAGCGGCAGCGCTCAGCGCGAGGACAAGGGCCTGGGCAAGGACGCGCATCTTGGGGGCTCCGGATCGGCGAAATTGCGGTGAGGTTAGCAAATTTCCGGTCCGCAGCAAAGCCGGAGAAAGGTGCGGTCAGACACCGGCATAGATGGTCGTGCCGTCCGGCCAGCCCGCGAAAGCCAGGCCGAAATACTGAAAATCGGCGGTTGCGATGTTGCCGCCGCGGGTCAGGGCCGGCGCGGTATGGACCGCCAGGCCCGCCGCGGCTGCGCCCCGGGCCGTTGCGGCGCAGCAGGCGTTGCGGCTCTGGCCCATGATGATGGCGTGGGCGTGGCCGGCATGGGCGATATCGAGGCCTAGCGTGTCGTTGGAGAAGCCGTCCGTATCGAAGGCCCCCTTGTAGTAGACCGTCGTGTTGAGCGGGATTGCGGCGTTCAGATCGGGTGAGATATTGCCGCCGAACTGGCCGGTATTGCCCGCTCCTCCGAATGCGACCATGTAAAGCGTCAGTCCGTATTGCCTGGCGCGCACGATCACCCCGGCCTGAATCCTGTGGCAGGTCTCGCGGTCGCTCGAGGTATCGGCATCGCCGGTTTCCTCGTCGACGAGGATCATGCAGGCGGAGCCGTTCAAGCTCCGCACGGCGTCCAGTAGCCGGTCGTTTGAATATATCAGCGGCATGTTTTTCCCCGTGCCTCTGGTCCGGCCGGTCAACGCAAGGCAGGACCGGTATGTTCGGGATATGAGACGCGGGCGGCGGAAGCCAGGTTCAAGGAACAGGCGGAAACCGGGTGGGAGGGGGTGGTACCGACGCCCCGGCTTGAACGGGGGACCTCCTGATCCACAATCAGGCGCTCTAACCAACTGAGCTACGTCGGCACGTGAGGGGTCCGATTACTAGGGGCCGGGGGCGAATGCAAGCCCTCAATGGCGCGCGGGATTGAGCCTCGCCGGGGCTTGATATAGAGACGGCCCCTGTATTGCGCGGGAAGGACCGGACCATGGGGATCGACAAGCAGAGCGACATCGCGGCGGACCTGCAGATCGGGCCGACCTCGGAAGGGATGGTGCGGATCTATATTGCGGCCGAAGGGGTCGAGCTGCCGCTGGATTTCCATCCCGACGAGGCCGAGGAGATCGCCGAGGAGCTGAAGAGCGCTGCCGCCAGAGCCCGGGCGGTCAAGGGCAAGGGCTAGGGGGTCTTTGCACGCGTGCAAAAACGCGCTCCGCTTTGATAACACTCAAATAAAGTGTTGATAGAGTGTGTATTTTCCTGATTTGTTCGCTAATTTCACAGGCGCGAAATCCGCGCTGTTGATTTCACGAGCGCCGGACAATCCGCACCCATTCAGAGGGCCAGCAGGGTCGCGGGTCCCGGATCGACAAAGCCTTGCAACCGTGCGGCGGCGGTGCGGGCGTATTTCAGGCTGAGCGCCTTACGCCGCGCCCCGGCAAGCGGCGTCTCGGGACCGTAGCGGACGATTTCGGCGTCATAGGGGTCGGCGAGGATCAGGCCGGTCTCGTCGGGGAGGATGTCGATGGGGAAATCGGCGTCCACCGCCCAGAAGAACCGGTCGCACCAGTCGAGATAGCCCTGCCATTTGCTGTCGGTCATGTAGTCGGCGCGGGAGGATTTGCATTCCACCACCCAAAGCTCGCCCTTCGGCCCGAGCCCCATGACATCGACGCGGAGGCCGCGGGTGGGCACGAATTCCAGGAGGCTCGCAAACCCGTGGCTGCCGAGATGGCGGGCGACGCCGCGGGCCAGAAGCTGGCCGGGTTGCAGGAGCTGTTCCATGGGGGAAGTATGAACATTAGGGGAACATCGGGTCAAGAGCGGTTTGGTGGGAGGGGAATCCTTGCCGGAGAAGCAATGTCTGCTCGGCGGGACGGGGCGGACCTATGCAGTTGCGGTCCGATCCATCACTCTGGTGACGGCGCCACTACGTATTGCGCAGCCTAATTGCGGGTCGTCATTTCTTGTCCGGCGGATCAGTCAAGACGTTGATCAGCGTTGCCCCAACGATCCAGATCGCCAACATCGCAAAAGTCGCAACGGCATTCGAATAAAGTCCACCGACGTAGCCACCCAAACCCGCAACCAGGCCAACTGCTCCATTCAGGCCCTGCAATTCTCTTCGCCGCTTTTTCAGTTCCATCTTCTACCCTCCAGCCAGTTGAATATTTAGCAGCAGTGGGCTGGCGGATCATTGATTTGGATCATAACGCGGTATCGACAAGACACCGTGGTCAGGTCCGCTCCGGGCTCAAGCGGGTCATCGGCTTCAGCCAATCCGCTCCTGCCGTCCCTTGCGTTTGACGTTATTCCTGTAATCCCATTGGATATCGCGGGCTTCGGCCAGCCAGAGGGCGAGGGCGGCGGGGTCGATCTGGTCGGGGGCGGTGTAGCGGCACTCGGCGGCCTTGAACTTGCCTGCGGGGGTGAGGCCAGGGGTGGCGAAGGACTGGCCGGACCAGAAGAGCAGGCAGATGCAGGATTTGAGTTTGGAATAGCCGACTATGGGGTTGTCGTTGAGGAACCAGACCGGGTCGCCATCCCGGTTGCATCTTGAGCATGTCCACCGGGGATCAGTCCGTCGGCAGGGACTTTTTCATTGAGACGGTGTTGGCGCTGCGCGACAGTTCTACCCATCCAAGGTGCTGATAGAGCCGGATATTTTCAGGCATGTCGACATGGGTGCTCAGGCGCATCTCGTCATATCCCTGCCGCTTGGCCTCGTTTTCGGAAAGTGCTATCAGCTTTCGTCCCAGTCCCTTGCCGGCGTGAGCGGGATGGACTGCGAGGTTCGCCAGTTTCAGGAACCCGTCACCGGCGACAAGGACAAGACCGGCAATGACCTCATCGCCTTGCACGGCAACCCAGACCTGATTGTCGGCAATGTCTTCCGCCAGTCCTTCGGAGACCGAAGGCAAGTCGGAGATGCGATCGGTGTAGCGGGCATAGGCGGCGTCGATGCAGGCGGCCAGGGCCGGGGCATCTGCCGTTTTGGCGGGGCGTATGACTGGAGCGTGCTTTGTCATGCCGGTGAGACCGTCCCCTTCAATGGCGGGGTACCGTAACGCAATACCTGACGGTCCTGAAGCCATTCCGGGCCGAGCAGACAGCTCCTCTTTCAAACGCTGCGGGAGAAGACTATATTGCCCGGTGGCGGGTGCTGCTCGGTTCGTCAGGGGCTGCATCCTAGTGGCCTTAAATTTTCTTGAGGGAGCTGGCTCTGCGACTGGTCGTGGCCTAACGCACCCGGCGCCCACCTGGTTGTCCAGGCTCTCAAGGATCAATCGCCACCAACGGCTGCTGCGGGCCCGCCGCTTTTGCCATCGCGCCGGTTTTTTGAGTAGGGGGTGTGCAAGGCCCGACCCTTTCGTATAAGTTGTGCCTTGGAGGCCGCCAAAAAGGCAAAGTGTCGGCTAAAGGGCAGAACATTCAGGGAAAAAATTTGAAAAACGCAGCAATTTCAACTGTATCCCGAGGAATACAATCGACGATACTCTTGCCGGTCGCGCCGATTTCGGTGGCGTTTGCTGAGGTCGGGGACATAGGTAGGACTACTGTAGCAATGACCGCCAGTGGGGCGAGATGAGAATATTGTTTCTGGGCGATGTGGTGGGCCGGTCGGGCCGAAGCGCCGTGATCGAAAAACTGCCGGGGCTGCGTGCGGCCTGGAAGCTGGATTTCGTCATCGTCAATGCCGAGAACGCCACCTCCGGCATGGGGCTGAGCGGGGAGCACGCGAGGCAGATGCTCGATGCCGGCGCGGATTGTCTCACCCTCGGCGACCACGCCTTCGACCAGCGCGACATGCTGAAATTCATCGAAAGCGAGCCCAGGATCATCCGGCCGCTGAACTTTGCCAGGACCGCGCCGGGTAGGGGGGCGGCGGTGTTCGAGGCGGCGGGCGGGCGCAAGGTGGCGGTGGTTCAGGCGCTGGGCCAGACCTTCATGAAACGGCCCTTCGACGATCCGTTCTCGGCGCTCGACGAGGCGCTGAAGAAAGTGCCGATGGGCGGCGCGGCGCAGGCGGTCGTGGTGGATTTCCATGCCGAGGCGACCTCGGAGAAGATGGCGATGGGGCATTGGTGCAACGGGCGCGCCTCGCTGGTGGTCGGGACGCATACCCATGTGCCGACCGCCGATGCGATGGTGCTGGACAAGGGCACCGCCTATCTGACCGATGCCGGGATGTGCGGGGATTACCGTTCGGTGATCGGCATGGATGCGACCGAGCCGATGATGCGGTTTGTCACCGGCATGCCCAAGGCGCGGTTCTCGCCGGCGAGTGGCGAGGCGACATTGTCCGGGGTGCTGGTGGTCACAGACGACCGCAGCGGGCAGGCGCAGTCGGTGGAGATGGTGCGGGTCGGCGGGTCGTTGCAGGGCGCGGGCCCGGAGGAATGATTTTCATTGCCTTGTGAGCATCGCGAAACGCCTTGTGGAGCGGGCGCGGTTACGCCAATCTGTGCCGCGATCCCGTAGCCGGGAGGACTTGGGGAGGCGACAATGACAAGAGGACGGTCTGGTTGGTTGACCTGATCCCCTATGAGGGTTTTGCCGCCTATGCCACGCTGGCGACTGTGGCGGCGATGCTGGTCCTGTTCGCCCGCGAGACCTATCCGACCGAGGTCGTGGCCATGGCCGGGGCGGCGTTTCTCTATCTGATCGGGGTGGTGGGCAGTGCGGACGTGCTGTCGGTCTTTGCCAATCCCGCCCCCTGGACGATTGCCGCGATGTTCATCATCTCGGGCGGGCTGGTGCGCACCGGGGCGCTGAACACGCTGACCGGACTGATCGCGCGCTATGGCGAGACGCGGCCCTCGATGGTGCTGGTGGTCTTTGCGCTGACCGTGGTCTTCGCCTCGGCCTTCATGAACAACACGCCGGTGGTGGTGCTGCTGATCCCGGTGGCGACGAAACTGGCGGAAACGCTGGGGACGGTGCCGTCGAAACTGCTGATCCCGCTTTCCTATATGGCGATCTTCGGCGGTATGTGCACGCTGATCGGGACCTCGACCAACCTCTTGGTCGACGGGATCGCGCGTGGCGCCGGGCTGGAGCCGTTCACCATGTTCGAGATCACGCCTCTGGGCGCGATCCTGGCAGTTGTCGGGTTTGTCTATCTGCGCGTCCTCGGCCCGAAGCTGCTGCCGCGGCGCGAGAGCATGGCGCAGCTGCTGGGCGGGCGGAAATCGATGAAATTCTTCACCGAGGTGGCGGTGCCCGACGGCTCGCCGCTGATCGGCACCGGCGTGTTCGAGGTCGGGCTGTTCAAGCGCGAGGGGATAAGGGTCATCGACGTCCTCAGGGGCGATGCCTCGCTGCGCCGTGCCTTCCCGGAGGTGGCGCTGGAGCGTGGCGACCGTATCGTGCTGCGCACCGAGGTCGACGAGCTGCTGGGACTGAAGGAGAGCGGTTCGGTCCATATGGTCGACGAACTGTCCTCGCGCTCCACGACGACGGTCGAGGCGCTGATCTCGCCGGGATGCCGGCTGGTCGGACGCACGCTGGGCTCGCTCAGGCTCCGGCGGCGCTACGGGGTCTATCCGCTGGCCGTGCATCGGCGGAACCAGAATATCGGCCGGCAGCTGGACGATGTGGTGGTGCGGGTCGGCGACACGCTGCTTCTGGAGGGGGCGCCGGAGGATATCCAGCGGCTGGCGGCGGATGTGGACCTGATCGATATCGCCACCCCGACCGGACGTTCCTTCCGGCGCTCGCATGCGCCTCTGGTGATCGCGGTGTTAGCGGGCGTGGTGATCCTTGCGGCACTTGGCGTGGCGCCGATCCTGGCGCTGGGCCTGCTGGGCGTGACCCTGATCCTGCTGGCCCGCGCCATCGATGCCGATGAAGCGTTTTCCTTCATCGAGGGGCAGCTGCTGGCATTGATCTTCGCGATGCTGGTGGTCGGAGCGGCCCTGGACAATTCCGGCGCGGTGGCGCTGATCGCCAACGGGCTGGCGCCCTATCTGGCGGGAATGCCGGCGCCGTTGCTGGTTTTCGCCGTCTATGCGCTGGCGACGACGCTGACGGAAATGGTCTCGAACAACGCGGTGGCGGTGGTGGTCACCCCGGTGGCCATCGGCCTGGCGCAGGCGCTGGGCGTGGACCCCAGACCGCTGGTCGTCGCGGTGATGATCGCCGCCTCGGCGAGTTTCGCCACGCCGATCGGCTATCAGACCAACACGCTGGTCTATGGGCCCGGCGGCTACCGTTTTACCGATTTCATGCGCATCGGCATCCCGCTGAATATAACAATCGCGGTGATCGCCTCCGCACTCATCCCGGTCTTCTGGCCGCTGGAGCTGCCCTGAGCATGGTGCCCGCCACGCGCTTGCCCCCGCGGAAACCAGCGGCGGAGAGCCCGTGCCCCGCAATCGCGCTTGCGCCGGGCAGCGGGACATGCGAGGGCAAATCCGCGCGGAGGCCGGAGGGTGCGGCCACGCGCGGAAACTCGCCCTTGAGGCCGTGAAAAAAGACTTTATCCACAAGCGCTTCAAATGGTGTTACACTATAAAAAAAGGGTAGCGTTCGTCTGAGGTTCCGATTCGTTTCTCATCCGGGCAGCTGGTGTAATTTGGGGGTCTAGGGGCAGAGATCCATGGACGGTGAAATCCAGAATGACGAGTTGGGGGGCTTTGACTCGTATGAATTGAAACTCGGCGACATGCTGAGGGGCGAGCGGGCGACGATGGGCAAGTCGCTGCTCGATGTACAGCGCGACCTGAGGATCAAGGCGGCCTATATCTCGGCAATCGAGAATTGCGATCCCAGCGTCTTTCCCAATCCCGGTTTCGTTGCCGGTTACGTCAGGTCGTATGCCCGCTATCTGAAGCTCGACCCCGAAGACATCTTCCGCGCCTTCTGCACCGAAAGCGGCTTCACCGGCGTCAATGCCGATGTCCGCCCGGCCCGGACCGGCGGCGGCACGACAAGGGTTCTGGCAGGGCCGGCGCTGGCCGGCAAGGATGACGCCATCCTCAAGGCAGTGCCGATGGGAGGGATTAAACCCAGCGTTTTCAGTGAGATATCCCTGTCTGCGGTCGGGTCGGTCCTGGTGTTGGCGCTGCTGGTCGGTGGCCTTGGCTATGGGGGTTACCGGGTGGTGAATGCCATCCAGACGGTCGAGATCGCCCCGGTGAACCAAACCCCGGTCGCGCTCGACGATCTGGAACTGGCCGATACCGCCCCCGCGACCGAGGCCGGGGCGGAACTGGTCACCGCAAGCGCCGAACAGGTGGCGCGCGACAACGATCTGGCCCGGCTTTACCAGCCGCGCGAGCTGGAGATCCCGGTGGTCGCCACCCGCGACGGCCCGATCGCCGAGATCGATCCCGACACGGTCGGCACGGTGAAGCTGCCGAGCGAGGAAACCCCGGAGTTTGCCGAAATCGCCGAGATCTACGATCCGGTGGTCCGCGAGGTTCCGACCCCGCCGACGGTCAATGTCATCGCCGAGCAGCCAGCCTGGGTGCGGGTCTATCTCGCCGACGGCTCGATTCTCTTCGAAAAGATCCTCGACAAGGGCGAGGCCTATGAATTGCCCCTCGACGTCGAGGCCCCGCTGTTGCGGGCGGGCAACGCCGGGGCGGTGTATCTGCTGGTCGACGGACGGGCTTTCGGGCCGGTCGGCAAGGGCGCGAATGTGGTCAAGCAGGTCTCGCTGGTGCCCGACGACATCACCAGCACTCAGACCCTGGCCGAGACCATTCCCGACCCGATCCTGGAATCGACCGCCATGCAGGCGGTGTTGCAGGAATAGACGCGGGTCCCGCGTGACAAGCGGCCCCTCAGCGCCTATGTCTTGGCTCTGGCCCCCTTTCCAACAGATTTGCCCTTCATGACCCATAATCCGATCCGTCCCTGGCGAAATATCGAGCGGCGAAAGAGCCGCAGGATCATGGTCGGATCGGTGCCGGTCGGCGGGGATGCGCCGATTTCGGTGCAGACGATGACCAACACGCAGACCGACGATGTGGCGGCGACTGTGGCACAGGTGCAGCGCTGTGCCGAGGCCGGGGCGGATATCGTGCGGGTGTCGTGTCCCGACGAGGCCGCGACCCGGGCGCTGCGCGAGATCGTCGCCGAAAGCCCGGTGCCGATTGTCGCCGATATTCATTTCCACTACCGGCGTGCCATCGAGGCCGCCGAGGCCGGGGCGGCCTGCCTCAGGATCAATCCGGGGAATATCGGCTCGAAGGAGCGGGTTGCCGAGGTGGTGCGGGCCGCGAAGGACCATGGCTGTTCGATCCGGATCGGGGTCAATGCCGGCTCGCTGGAACGGCATCTCCTGGAGAAATATGCCGAACCCTGTCCCGAGGCGATGATCGAAAGCGGGCTGGAGCATATCCGCATCCTTGAGGACCATGATTTCCACGCGTTCAAGATCTCCGTGAAGGCCTCGGACGTTTTCCTCGCCGCCGCCGCCTATCAGGGGCTGGCCGAGGCGACGGACGCGCCCATTCATCTCGGGATCACCGAGGCCGGGGGCAGAACCTCGGGCACGATCAAGTCGGCGATCGGGCTTGGGAACCTTCTGTGGATGGGGATCGGCGACACACTCAGGGTCTCGCTGTCGGCGGAGCCAGAGGAGGAGGTCAAGGTCGGGTTCGAGATCCTGAAGTCCCTGGGGCTCAGGCACCGGGGGGTCAACATCATCTCGTGCCCCTCCTGCGCGCGGCAGGGTTTCGACGTGATCAAGACGGTAGAGCTGCTCGAAGACCGGCTGGCCCATATCCGCCAGCCGATCACCCTGTCGATCATCGGTTGCGTCGTGAACGGTCCCGGAGAGGCGCTGATGACCGATATCGGCTTCACCGGCGGCGGGGCGGGATCGGGGATGGTCTATCTTTCCGGGGCGCAGGTGCGTAAGCTGGAAAACGACAAGCTTGTTGACCATGTGGTCGAACTCGTTGAAAAGAAAGCTGAAGAGTTAGAAACAGTGCAAGCAGAACCGGTGCAGGCAGCGGAATAGATCATGAAGATAATGTTTACCGTCATTGTTACGGTCTGTTTCGCGATCGTCATCGGCCTCCTGGTCATGGTGCGGACGACCACCCATGATCCCGCGGTCTGGCATGTCGATCCCCTGACCTTCATCGATCCGCCAACGCCGAATTTCTACCGCGTCGGTCCGCAGCAGAAGATGGCGATGCGCGTGGACATGGAAAGCCCGGTCTATGTGGGCGCGCCAGAGTTGCTGATGGAGGCGTTCGACACGTTCGTCATGGGCCAGCCCCGGGTGGAGCGGGTCAATCTGGTGCCAAGCGCCGCGATCAAGGATGCCTGGGTGACCTATGTGCAGCGCACGCCGCAGATCCAGTTTCCCGACTATATTTCGGTGAAATTCATCGACTGGGGCGACGGCACCTCGCGCATCGCCCTGATCTCGCGCTCGCGCTACGGCCATAGCGATATGGGTGTGAACGAGGCGCGGGTGAAGGAATGGCTGCCGGGAATATCCTCGTTCATCGGTACGCCGCCACCGCCGCCCGAACCCGAACCCGAACCCGAACCCGAATCCCAGCCGGAACCGGAGCCGGTAGAAGCTGCGCCGGAGGCTCCCGAACCCGCACCGGAACCAACCGCTCCCGATCCTGTGCCTGGGGATACGCCACCGGATTCCGGGCAGTAGCTGCCGGTTCGGGATTTCTGTGCCCGCCTCGGGAAAGAGGCGGGTATTTTTGTTGATACCCGGCTGTTGTCCCTGATCTCGGGATCCGGGGCAGTGTTTCGGGTGTTTGAAATTGCGCGATGTCCAGGTCGGAAGCCGGTGCCGGTTTTCTGGCCGTCGCCCGGCAAGGACTGACCCATGATCGGAGCCGAGAAGCTTCACCAGATCGACCAGCGGTTCGCCTATCTCGAGGCGAAGCTGGCCGCGGGCGGGAGCCCGGACGAACTGGCGGCATTGTCGAAGGAATATGCCACGTTGCGGCCGGTGGCGGCACAGGTGGCGGCCTATCTTCGGCTCGTCGACGACATTGCCGGGGCCGAGGAGATGCTGGCCGATCCCGAGATGAAGGCTCTGGCCGAGGAAGAACTGGCGGGGCTGAGGGCCGAACTGCCAGAGGCGGAGGCGGCGCTGCAGATAGCGCTTCTGCCGAAGGACGAAGCGGACGAGCGCCCGGCGATCCTCGAGATCAGGGCCGGGACCGGCGGCGATGAGGCGGCCCTGTTCGCGGGAGATCTGGCGCGGATGTATCAGCGCTATGCCGAGGCGCGCGGCTGGAAGGTCGAGGAAATCGAGGCGTCGGAGACGGAACTGGGCGGGCTGAAGGAACTGGTGGCGAAGGTCTCGGGCGACGGGGTCTTCGCGCGGCTGAAATTCGAAAGCGGCGTGCATCGGGTCCAAAGGGTGCCGGAGACGGAATCGGGCGGCCGCATCCATACCTCGGCGGCGACGGTGGCGGTGCTGCCCGAGGCGCAGGGAGTGGATATCGAGATCCCGGACGGCGATATCCGGATCGACACGATGCGGTCCTCCGGCGCGGGCGGCCAGCATGTGAACACGACCGATTCCGCCGTCAGGATCACCCATCTGCCGACGGGGATCGTGGTGACCTCCTCGGAAAAATCCCAGCACCGCAACCGCGACAAGGCGATGGAGGTGTTGAGGACCCGGCTTTATGACCTCGAACGCCAGAAGGCGGATGCGGAGCGGGCGGCGGCGCGCAAGGGCCAGGTCGGCTCGGGCGACCGGTCGGAGCGGATCCGGACCTATAATTTCCCGCAAGGGCGAGTGACGGATCACCGGATCAATCTGACGCTTTACAAGCTCGATCAGGTGATGGGCGGCGATCTGGACGAGATCATCGACGCGCTGATCGCCGCCGATCAGGCAGAGAAGCTGGCCGAGATGGAGCCGTGAAGGCCGGTGACCTGATCCGGAAGGCAGAGGCGGTTCTGGCGGAAGCCGGGGTCGAGGGGCCAGGGCGGGATGCGCGGGTGCTGATGGGCGCGGTGCTGGGGCTGGAGCCGGGTCGGCTGATCCTGGAGTCGGATCGGGCGGTCTCGGCGAGCGAGGCGCAGATGTTTCAGCGCCAAGTGGCGGCGCGGGCGCAGCGGCAGCCGGTGGCGCAGATCGTCGGGTTCCGGGAATTCTGGGGCCGGCGGTTCCGGGTGACCCGGGACGTGCTCGACCCGCGACCCGATACCGAGACGCTGGTGGATCTGGCGCTGGAAGGCGCGGCACCGGCGCGGCTGCTCGATCTCGGGACCGGCAGCGGCGCGCTGGCGGTGAGCCTTCTGGCGGAATGGCCCGGGGCCGAGGGCGTGGCGACGGATATCTCCGATGCGGCGCTGGCGGTGGCGGCGGAGAATGCCGCCGCGCATCGGGTTTCGGAGCGACTGGCGCTGGTGGTGTCGGACTGGTGGAGCGCCGTGGAGGGCGTCTTCGACCTCGTGGTCTCGAACCCGCCCTATATTGCCGAGGCCGAAATGGCGGGGCTCGACCCCGAGGTGCGCGACTGGGAGCCGGCGCTGGCGCTGACCCCCGGCGGCGACGGGCTGGCGGCCTATCTGGCGATCGCGGCGGGTCTCGGCGGGCGGCTGGCGCCGGGCGGGCGGGGGTTTTTCGAGATCGGGGCCGGGCAGGCGGCGGCGGTCTCGGCGATCTTTCGCGACGCCGGGTGGAATGATCCGGTTATTCACAGGGACCTTGCCGGAAAAAATCGGGTAATCGGCGTAAAACGAGCCAATTAGCCCCGGTTCGGGGCATTTGGGCTTGTTTTTGGCCGTTCCGGTCGCTAGATTATTCGCAATCCACCGATATGAGAGATACGGCCCTCCATTGAAGAGGGTATGGGTTAATCAAAAATCTGGGGACAATGAACGCCGGTGGTGGACCGGAGCAGGCGGATAACGCGCCCAGACATGCCTGATGGCAGAAAATCAGACAGTATGAGATCTTCGAACAAATCACGTTCCAGAAACAAGAACAACAATCGCAATCGCGGTGTCGGCAATGTCGTCAACCGGGTGTTCGACAGCGCTGGCCCCGAAGGCCGGGTGCGCGGAACGCCGCAGCAGATTATCGATAAATATCAGAATCTTGCCCATGATTCCCAGCTTTCGGGCGACCGGGTTGCGACGGAGAATTTCCAGCAGCATGCCGAACATTACGTTCGCATGCTGAACGAGGCGCAGCGCGAGATGGCAGAGCGTCAGGAGCAGCAGCAGGCGCAGAACAACGCCCCGCAAAAGACCCGGCAGCGGGACGATCAGGGCGGCGACCGGAGCCGCGAGGAGGATCGCGACCGGGGTGCGCAACGACCGAATGGCGATGGCGGCGCGAACGGATCGCGCAATGCCGAGCAGCATGTATCGGATGTGATGGATGTGACGGGTGACGATGACGCGCCGGAACTGGTGGATACCCCGGAAAGCGCGGCACCGGCACCGAAACGGACACGGACCCGGCGGCCGGCCTCGGAGGTGACCGAGGGCAAGGAGGCGTCGCCGGAAGGGGAACAGCCGTTTTCGCAGGCCTGAGGGGCGGGAAAAGCCGATGAATTCGGGGCCGTGATCCAGGGATCGCGGCCTTTTTCGTTTGCTGCTGTCGGGAGCCGGGGGTGCGGATCGTTCCGAAGAAGCCGCGCCCTGCGGTTGCGGCTGCTCCTCCCCAATTGGACGCAGGAGGCGGGGGCCCGAGACCTTCGGGTTGGGTGGGTCGCGGGCGGGACCGGGTTATCGGGGGAGGAGGCGGCTGAGGCGGCAGAAGGCCTCGATGGAGATTTCCTCGGCGCGGGCGGTGGGTGGGATGTCGGCCTCGGCGAGGAGGAGTTCGATATCGGGGGCGAGGCCGCGCAGGCTGGCACGGAGCATCTTGCGGCGCTGGCCGAAGGCGGCGGCGGTGAGGCGCTGCAGGGTCCTGGCATCGGCGGGATAGCGAGGCGCGGGCAGGGCCTCGATATGGACGACGGCGGACGAGACCTTGGGCGGCGGAGTGAAGGCCTGGGGGGGCAGGGAGAAGGCGATCCGCGCCGTGGTGCGCCACCCCGCGAGGATGGCGAGGCGGCCATAGGCCTTGCTGCCGGGCCGGGCGGTGATGCGCTCGGCGACTTCCTTCTGGAACATCAAGGTGAGGCTTTGCCAGAAGGGCGGCCAGGCGGTCGGCGTGAGCCAGCGGAGGAGAAGCTCGGTGCCGACATTGTAGGGCAGGTTGGCGACGATGCGGACAGGCGGCGTCAGGTGGGGAAGCGGGTCGATGTCGAGGGCGTCGCCCTGGAGGATTTCGAGGCGGCCGGGGGCAGTGGCGGCGATGTCCTCAAGGGCCGGGAGGCAGCGGGGGTCGCGCTCGATTGCGACGATCCGGCGCACCCCCTCGGCGAGGAGCCCGCGGGTGAGGCCGCCGGGGCCGGGGCCGATTTCGAGCACGTCGCAGGCGGTCAGGTCACCGGCGGTGCGGGCGATCTTGGCGGTCAGGTTGAGGTCGAGGATGAAGTTCTGGCCCAGGGACTTGCGGGCGGAGAGCCCGTGGCGGGCGATGACCTCGCGCAGGGGTGGCAGAGGATCGCCGGTCATGGGCGGGAGGTGGCCATCTGGGCGGCGAGCCTCAGGGCGGCGATCAGGCTGGACGGATCGGCGCGTCCGCTGCCGGCGATGTCGAAGGCTGTGCCGTGATCGGGCGAGGTGCGAATGAAGGGCAGGCCGAGCGTGGTGTTGACCCCTTCGGAGAAATTGAGGGTTTTCAGCGGGATGAGGGCCTGGTCGTGATACATGGCGATGGCCGCGTCACAGCTGGCGCGGGCGGCGGCGTGGAACATGGTGTCGGCGGGGAGGGGGCCAGCAAGGCAGAGGCCCTCGGCGCGGAGCTTTTTCAGCACCGGGAGGATGATCTCGATCTCCTCGCGCCCCATATGGCCGCCTTCGCCCGCATGGGGGTTGAGCCCGGCCAGTGCGAGGCGGGGGGCGGAAAGGCCGAAATCGCGGATCAGGGCGGCGTGGGTGATGCGGATGGTCTCTTCGAGCAGCTCCGGCGTGAGGGCGGCGGGGACGTCGGACAGAGGTATGTGGATGGTGACGGGGACGACGCGCAGTTCGGGTGCGGCGAGCATCATTACCGGGCGGGGGGTATCGGTGAGTGCCGCGAGGTATTCGGTGTGGCCTGGATAGGGGAAAGCGGCCCCTTCCTTCAGGGCCTGCTTGTTGATCGGGTTGGTGACGAGAGCGGCGGCTTCGCCGGAGCGGACGAGGGCGACGGCACGGGCGATGGCGTCGATGGTGGCCTGGGCGTTTCCGGGAGACGGGCGGCCCGGCGTGACGGGGGCCGGGAGCGGGTGATGGAGCACGGGAAGGGCGTCCCCGACCCGCATCGTGAGGCTTTCGACCGGGGCGACGGGGACCGCGAACCGGGACGAAAGGGCCTGCATATGCAGGTAATCGGCGATCAGGACGAAGCCCGGGTCACCGCGCAGCGCGGCGAAGGCCTTCAGGGCGATCTCGCCGCCAATGCCAGCGGGGTCGCCGAGCGTGAGGACAAGGGGGGGCGGGTTTTTGGCGGAAACCGGGGTCATTCCACTTCGATGATGACGGCGTCGGCGAGAAGTTCCTGCAGATAGCCCTGGCCGAAGCTGGTCATGCGTTGCTGAAACAGGCGGCGGCGCAGCGCCTCGCGTTCCTCGGGCGACGCCTCGCCGGAACGGGCGCAGAGCATCACCAGCGTGACGCCGCCTGCGCCGGAGAGGATCTCGATGTCGCCCGCATCCATGGCCCTTAAAGTCTCGGCAAGGGCGGCGGGGACGGCACTGGCCGGGGTCGGTTCGGACCGGCCCGACCCGATGCCGAATTCCTCGGCCCGTTCGTCGATATCGGTGCAGAACCGGGCCTCGCGGCGGATCGCGTCGAGCTGTTCGGTGGCGGCCGCGACCGCCTCTTCGGAGGCCGAGGCCGACAGCGGCACGACGAGCTGGGAATAGACCACGCTCAACTCCGCGTTTTCCGCCTCGCTGCGCGGCTCATCGCGGATATCCAGCAGCTTGATCAGCATGACGCCGACCGGCAATTCGATGGGTGCCGTCACCTCGCCGGGCTGCAGGGCGAGGACCTGACCGGCGATCTGGGCCGGCAGGCTGGCGGCGGGGATCCAGCCGAGGCGGCCGCCATTCCGGGCCGAGGGGGCCCGGGAGTAGCGGTTCACGGCGGCACCGAAACTGCCGCCGCGATTGAGGTCGCGCGACAGACGTTCGGCGAGCGCCTTGACCGCATCCTCGCTGCTCCCCTCGAAGGGGATGGCGAGTTCCTGGATATCGACGCTTTCCTGAACCGCGCGCGAGGCGAAATCCAGCGCCGCATCGAGATCGGATTCGCTTGGTGTGGCCAGCGCGCGGAACCTGGCCTGGACCACCTCGCGCCAGATAAGCCCCGCCTCGACAAAATCGCGGAAGGCCTGTTCGGTGATGCCACGCTGCGCGAGGCCCTGGATGACCTGGGCGCTGGTGAAGTTGCGGCGGGCGGAGAATTCCTCCATGCCCTCCTCGACCGCGCCGTCAATCAGTTCAAGCCCGATCAGGTCGGCAGCGTAGACCTGCAGACGCTCATTGGTCAGCTGCTCGATGGCCAGGTCGCGTATGCCGCCCCTGGCGCCGAGGGCTTCGAGAAGCTTCATCCGCTGGTCGATATCGTAATGGGTGATGGCCTTTTCATTGACCAGATAGGCGGCGGAAAACGGATTCTGCGCCGATACCGGCAATGCCAGAAGCACAAGAGCGAGCAGCGCGCCCGAAATACACCGAAAACCCATGATCAGAATGCCCGTCACCTTGCTTGCCTGCCTGTCTGCCTTGCCCGGCTCAGCCTCTCCAACCGGATTTGCAGCGGTCGGAGGGCCAGGTCTCGGCACTGTCGCCGCCGAGGCCGGCGAAGCTGACCACGAGACCGAAATTCAGGTCCTCTTCCACATTATCGGAACTTGTAAAGCGTTGCGAGACGGAAAGGTCAAGTTTGATGCATTCGTTGCGGTAGGAGACAAGCCCTCCTGCCTCGATAGGATCCTCGGCGACGAGGTCGTAGCGGTAGTCGCCGCCGATCTGCCAATTGTCGCTGATCCGGTAGGCGGCCTTGACCGAGACCTCGTTGCGTTCGGGCACGGCACCGATGATCGGGTTGCTATCGTCGGCGGGGAGGAAGACATAGGCGCCCTTGAGATCAAACCGGTCCGAGCCGAGGGAGAATTCCAGGTCCTGGCGGCGGAATTCGAAATGCTGGTCGAGAAGCGCGCGGCCAAGGACGTATCCCCAGCCTGTCTCGACCGATCCGGCGAGGACGAGGTCGGACTGGGTGTCGGTGAGACCCGCGACGGTGTTGAACTCGGCCGAAGCCTCGGTACGGAAGACCTGTCCGACGGTGATCCCGGCATTCCAGCCATCGGGGTCGAAATAGGTGTAGTTGAAGCCGATATTGGCGCGGAGACCGTCTTCCTGCACGTCGCGGCCCGGAAAGCGGTTGGGCCGGAACAGGTTGGTCTCGTCGAGCTCGGGCAGGAGGCTGTCCTCGTTGGGGATGCCGGGATTGTCCGGCTCGTTGGTGTAAAAAACCTGGGCGATGGGTTCGATGACATGTATCGCGCCGCCGTTTCGCCTGGAGAAGGGCCAGCGGATCTCGGCGCCGACCGTCGGCGAGAGGCGGAAATGGCGGCCGTCGGGCTCGGAAGGGTTGTTGGTGGTGTCGTAATAGTCGAACTGCGCCCCGGCCAGCGCGCTGAGCTGGATGCCGCTCGGCAAGGTGCGGCTGGCCTCCCAGTCGATGCCGCCCCCGGCGCGGATCACGTCGAGCCCCTGCCGGCGGCGAAGATTGAGCAGGTCGCCCTCGACCCGGACCCGCCCGGGGATGGGCAGGTTGGTCCAGGTATTGCGGTATTCGGCCTGGGGCAGCACGAAGGGAATGGTCGCCTGATCCTCATCGTCGCGCAGGGACTGATAGCCGGTGAGCTGGGCGTTGAAGAACTCGCGGGCGCGGAAGCGGCTGATCTCGAGGCGGGAGGTCAGCCGGTCGGCATCGGAATAGTCGAACTGTTGCAGAAAGTCGTTATCCGTCGCCCGTTCCACCTGGAAATCCGCGCGATAGCCGCGGCCGATATCGAAACGGCCATTGCCCAGAATGAACCCGCGGCCCCTGCCGCTGCCTTCGCCGAGACCGGCATCGTCGATGCTGATGGCTCCTTCGAGGCGGATCTGGCCATTGGCGAAATTCTGGCGGTATTCGGCCTCGAGAAGCGCCGCGCCTCCGGTGGTCAGGACAGGGGTAAGGGTGATGTCGGCGTGGTCCCCGAGGGTCTTGTAATAGGGGATCTTGATACCGTAGCCCCAAAGCTCGGAGGTGATAAATTGCGGCGCCAGAAAGCCGTCGGCGCGGCCGAGCGAGGGGTCGGGGACGCGGAAATAGGGGAAATAGGCAACCGGGACACCGAAGACATCGAACCAGGCGTTCTGGAAGTGGAACTGTTTCTCGCGCTGATCATAGACGACATTCTCGGCGCGGACGGCCCAGCTGGGTGTGGGTCTGGCCGCGCAGACCTGGCAGGAGGAGCCGATGACCTTGTGAAAGGTGATGAAGCGGCCCTCGCTCCGGCGGGCCTCGACGGCGGCGATCTGCAGCCGTTCGTCAACCAGGAGCCGGGCGCCCTCGATGAGGCCCTCGCGTAAATCCGGGGTCAGCTGGGTGAGGTCGGCCAGCAGCACCACACCGTCGGGGGTGGTGAGCCGGACCGGACCCTCGGCGGTGATGGTGCCCGAACGGTCGTCATAGGTGATGCGGCGGGCCTGCAGCAGGGTGCCCTGATAATGGATCTCGACCTGACCCTCGGCGATCAGGGTCTCTTCGCGCGGGTCATAGGTGACCCGGTCCGCGAGGAGCGTGACGGGCAGCTCCTGGGCACGCAGCGCGGTGGCCGTAAGGGCAAGAAGGAGGAGGCCCCCGAGACGGGAGAGGCGGCGACGCATGGTTTCTAGCCGTCCTCGACATGCAGCAGGAAGCCGGTGGCGAGCATCACCCCGATGGCGGCGGGCGCCCAGGCGGCAAGGGTGACGGGCAGGGTGCCCGCGCTGCCGAGGGATTCCGAGATGTCCTTGAAGAAATAGAGCAGAAAGCCGGCCAGGACCGCGAAGAGCATCATCACCCCGGCATTGCCGAAGCGCATATGGCGCAGCGAGAACCCCGCGCCGATCAGCACCATTGCGGCGAAGAACAGTGGCCGGGCCAGTTCCGACTGGAAGAACAGCCGGTGCCGCTGGGCCGAGAAACCGGCGGCCTCGAGCTGGCGGATGGTGGCAGGGAGCGCCCAGAAGGGGACGATTTCGGGCGAGGCGATGCGTTCGAGGATCTGCTCGGAGGTCAGGTCGGTCTGCATCCTTGCCTCGGCCGCGTCAACCGGGGCAGCGAGCGGGCGCGCGGAGGTCGGATCGATGCCCCAGGATCGGACATTGCGCAGGATCCAGGCCCCGTCGTCAAGCAGTGCCGTGGCCGCCTCGCGGCGGGCGGTCATGCGGCCCTCGGCGTCGAAATCGTGGATGCGGACATCGAAGAGCAGCCGCCCGTCGGGGCTGAGCCGGCCCGCCTGAATGACCGACTGGCCGACGCCGGTCCCCTGGCGCAGCCAGACGCCGCCCTCGATGATCGAGAACACGTTCTGCTGTTTGTTGCGGAGATAGTCGCGGTAGATATCCGCCTCGACCCGGGTGGTGGCGACGATGGGATTGAGGACCGCGAAGGCGACGACGCCAAGCGCCATGGCGGCGAGAACCGGCACGAAGAGGACCCTGAGCGCCGAGATGCCGGCGGCGCGGAAGATGACCAGTTCCGAGGTGCGGTTGAGCCGCAGGACGGTGAGCAGGGCCCCGAGCAGGAGGACGAGGGGAAAGACCTCGGAGAGAAGCTCCGGCAGTTGCAGGAGCGTGAGGGTGAAGGCCTCTGTGGCCGGATGGCCGAATTGCGACGCCATGCGCAGGTTCTCGACCATCAGGATCAGGAGGATGACCAGCGCAAGGACGATCTGGACCTGGATCGTGGCGCGGATGAAGCAGCGCAGGATATAGAGCCCGATGGTCATGTTGGCGCGGTCCCGGCGGGAGACGGGCCCGTGGTGGCGCGGCGGGCGCGCGAGGCACGGGACAGAAGAGTGAAGGCGGCGGCGATCGTCGCGATGCTCGGCAGGTACAGGAGCGGCCAGAGGGCGGTGCTCTTGATCGCGGCGGATTTCATGCCGAGCCCGGCGGCGATCAGCAGGGTGCCGAGCGCGACCGCGGCCATGACGCGCAAGGTGAAGCCGCGGCGCTGGTAATTGCCGGTCAAAAGCACGCCAAGCGCCAGGAGCGGCAGCGCGAAGGCGTTCAGCGCGATGACGATGCGCTCATGGGCGGCGGCGAGATAATAGGCGCGGTCGTAGCGTCGGTGGTCGAGCATCGCCGGGGTGGGATCGGTGAGCTGGGCGAAGGTGAAGGCTTCGGGGCGGTCGGCGCTTTCGACGGGCTTCACCAGCGAGGACAGATCGTAGACCAGTTCCTCGAAACGCACCTGCGACAGGGTGTCGTCCTCGATGTCCTGGGTGAGGGCCACGCCCTGGGACATGACCAGACGGGCGAGATCGCCATCGCGCAGGAGCGCCGCACGTTCGGCGGTATAGGTGACGGGTTGTTCAGGGTCGCGCTCGTCATGGAGGAAGAGCCCCGCCATCTGGCCCCTCGCATCGGTCTTGCGGATGAAGATGGTGAGGCCCTTTTCCGGATGCAGGAACTGGCCTTCGCGGATGAGGGCGTTGGCGATCTCGCCCCGGATCTCGGCCTGGCCCTCGGCGAGGCGGCGGGCCCCGGCGGGCAGCAGGATCAGGGTGGCGACGAGGGTGAGCGTCGTGCAGATCGCGGCGAAGATGGCGATGGGGCGGGCGAGTGAAAACGGGCTGAGCCCGGACAACATCATGACGACGAGCTCGGTCTCGGAATAGAGCTTGTTGATGACGAAAAGGGCGGCGGCGAAGGCGCAGATCGGCAGGACGACGATGAGGACGGAGGGCAGGACGTAAAGGGTAAAGGTCAGAAAGACGAGGGCGGATTCCCCCGAGGAGATGACGAGGTCGATGATCTTCAGTGCCTGCAAGAGCCAGACGACGCCGCCGAGGACGAGGAGAAAGAAGACCAGCGCCAGCAGCATCTGGGTGACGATATAGCGGTCGAGGCGGCGCATGTCGGGCTTGGGTCCCTCCTGCGGGTTGCCGGTGAAGCCTGCAGGTGAGGCGTATTGGGCCCGGGCGGTCGGGTCAAGGGGTCGGGCCGGTGAGGTGGGGTGCGTGAGATCACGCACTGTGCGGAATGAGGGCGTAAGGGTGAGGCGAGGCGGGGTGAATCCCGCCCTACAGAAAGAGGGCGTATGGGTGAGGCGAGGCGGGGTGAACCCCGCCCGACGGTTCGGAGCTGGGTGCGGATGCGGAAAGGCGTTTCCTCCGCCTCGGGAAATGCACTAAGACTGGCACGAAACCACAGATATTGCCGGAGATTTCCATGACCGATCTTGTCGCCGTTTCCTTTACCGAAGCCGATGTCGATGCCATTGCCGCCCTGAAGGGAAGGGTGGTTGTGTTCATGACCGGTGAGGGCGGCATGGACCTGTTGGCGCGGCGGGTGAACCGGTTGACGCGGGGGGCGCTGAAGCGGCTGGCCGAAAGCGAGGCCTGGGGGGATGTGAAGGATGGCGCCGGGCATGTTGTGTCGCTGCCGCCCGGCATGGCGGCCGAGGCGGTGCAGGTGATCCGGCTGGAAAAGCGCGCCGATGCCGCGACCGCCCGCAAGGCCGGGGCGGCGGCGGCGATCTTCAAGGGGACGAAGCCGCTGACGGTGCTGGGCGGGGCGCATCGGCTTGTGGCGGAGGTCGTTTATGGGCTGGCGCTGCGGTCTTACGCCTTCACCGCGCATCTGACCGGCGAGAAGGAGAGGGCGGCCAACCAGCCGGTTTCGGTGATGGTGACGAAGCCCAAGGAGGTGCAGGCGGCGGTGAAGCCCTTGCTGGCGGTGGCCGAGGGGGTGTTCTTTACCCGCGATCTCACCAACGAGCCGGCGAATGTGCTGACGACGACGGAATTTGCCGAGCGGCTGGTCGGGCTGAAGAAGGCGGGGCTGAAGGTGACGGTGCTGGAGGAGCCGGAGCTGGAGAAGCTGGGGATGCGCACGCTGCTGTCGGTGGGCCAGGGCTCGCGGTCGCCGTCGAAGGTCGTGGTGATGGAGTGGAAGGGCGGCGGCAAGGAGAAGCCGTTTGCGCTGGTCGGCAAGGGCGTCGTGTTCGATACCGGCGGGATCTCGATCAAGCCGGCGGCCGGCATGGACGAGATGACCATGGATATGGGCGGCGCCGGGGTGGTGGCCGGGGTGATGAAGGCGCTGGCCTTGCGGAAGGCGAAGGCGAATGTCGTCGGGCTGGTGGGCCTGGTCGAGAACATGCCGGACGGCAACGCGACCCGGCCCGGCGATGTGATCCGCACGATGAAGGGCGACACGGTCGAGATCACCAATACCGATGCCGAGGGGCGGCTGGTGCTGGCCGATGTGCTCTGGTACGCGCAGGAGAAATTCAAGCCGGTGGGGATGGTGGATCTGGCCACGCTGACCGGGGCGATCATCATCGCCCTTGGCCACGAGAATGCCGGGGTGTTTGCCAATGACGACACGCTTGCGGACCGGTTCCTGAAGGCAGCCGGGGCCGAGGACGAGGGCGCCTGGCGGATGCCGCTGGGGGCGGCCTATGCCAAGCAGCTGAAAAGTGCTGTTGCCGATGTGAACAATGTCGGCGGGCGGCCTGCCGGGTCGATCACGGCGGCGGAGTTTCTGAAGCGGTTCGTGAAGGATGACGTGCCCTGGATTCACCTCGATATCGCCGGGGTGGCGCGGGTGAAGGCCGATACCGATCTGGCGCCGAAGGGCTCGACCGGCTGGGGCGTGCGCAGCCTCGCTCGGCTGATCCGCGATCATTACGAGGGGTGATGGCGGAGGTCCTGTTCTATCACCTGACCGGCTCGACGCTGGAGCAGACGCTGCCCGAGCTTCTGGAGCGGTCGCTGGCCCGGGACTGGCGGGCGGTGGTGCGCTGCGGCTCGGCGGAGCGGGTGGCCGATCTCGATGCGCGGCTCTGGACCTTTCGCGGGGACAGCTTTTTGCCCCATGGCGTTGCGGGGACGGGAAACGAGGCAGCGCAGCCGGTCTATCTGACCGCCGGTGGTGAAGTGCCGAACGGTGCCGATATCCTGTTTCTGGTCGATGGCGCGCGGGTGAATGCCGAGGAAGCCGGGCGCTTTCAGCGGGTCTGCCTGATTTTCAACGGGCATGAGGAGGACGCCGTGGCCGTGGCGCGGGAGGACTGGAAAGCGGTGACCGGGGCCGGGCTGGTAGCGAAATACTGGGCGCAGGATGGGGGGCGCTGGGTGCAGAAGGCCTGAAATCTGGGGGCGGAACGCGCCTCGCGGTGCGTGGTTTCGCGCGTCGCGCGAGAGTATTTGCAAGAAGGAGGAGGTGAGAGGCTCTTCCCGGTCGCGCCACGCGCGCCCACCGGAGGGCCTCTGGGCCCGACATGAAGGAATGCGACGGCCCTCGGGCCGGCGCGCCGCTTGTTTGAAGGGGACGGGTCAGCGGCGGGTGAGGATGAGGCGGTTGCCGTCGATCTCGATGCGGTAGCGCGACAGGTAGGACATGCCGAGCAGCGAGCCGGACATCTCGCCGGCATTGACCGAGGCTTCGATGTTGGTGTCGCGGAAATCGCCGAGCTGGAAGCTCTCAAGCCGGATCTCGGCGGTGGCGACCTCGCCATTGGCGGTAAAGGCACGGCCGAGATAGCGCAAGGTGGCGGGGTTGAAGCCGGCGTCGCGTGCATCCTCCCGCGTCAGCACGACCGAGGAGGCGCCGGTATCGACGACGAACTCGACCGGGGTGCCGTTGACCTGCGCAGTGACGTAGAAATGGCCGTCCGAGGCGCGGGTCAGCGCGATGCGGTCGCCCGACAGGGCCACCGGGGTGGCCGGAAAGAGCTGGGATTTCAGCGTGTCCTTGAAGCCGTAGGCGATGATCACGAAGGTGAAGATGACGCCCCAGATGGCGGCCTGCTGGAGCGTGGTGCTCATCTTCTGGCGCTGGTCGTAGAGGAAGTAGCTGGCGACGAACATGCCGAGCAGGATCAGGTAGAAGAGGCGGGCGGTGTCGTCGGGCGTATCCATTCCTAGCCTCCGATCAGGCCAACATTGGTGAGGCCGTCGAGGACGAACTGGACGGCGAGGGCGGCCAGCAGCATGCCGAGAAGCCGGGTGATGACGTCGATGCCGGTGCTGCCGAGGATGCGTTCGATCAGGCTGCCGAGCTGGAAGAACAGAAACGCGGTCAGGACGACCAGTGCCATCGTGGCGACGATGAGGGTCAGGGTGGCCGGGTCTTCGGAATTGGCACCCGCAAGCAGGATGGTGGTGGCGATGGCCCCCGGCCCGGCGATCAGCGGCACCGCGAGGGGGAAGACCGAGGGGTCATGATCGTCGTGCTCGATTTCCTGGGACCGGCGGGCGTTGCGGCGTTTGAAGAGCATTTCGACGGCGATGAGAAAGAGGAGCAGGCCACCGGCGATGCGGAAGGCCGGCAGCGAGATGCCGACGAAGCCCAGCACCGCCTCGCCGGCCAGCGCGAACATGAGCAGGATGGCAACGGCCAGCAGGCAGGCGCTGGTGGAAATGGCGAGACGGCGGCGGCGGTCCATGCCTTGCGTCAGGGCGGCGAAGATCGGGGTCAGGCCTATGGGGTCGATGATGACGAAGAAGGTCACATAGGTGGTGAAGAAGATCTCGGTCACGGGGCCCCTCCGGCGGCTTCGAGCCGTTCGAGGGCGGCGAGCCACAGCGCCTCGGCGCGTTCAAGTCCGTCGATGACCTCGCCGCGTTTCTTCTGCCATTTCTCGATTTCTTCCGTATCGCCGCGTTCATAGAGGCCGGGATTGGCCAGCCGCGCGTCGATATTGGAGCGCATTTCCTCGAGCTTGGCCACCCGCGCCTCGCATTTCACCACCTCGGCCTTGAGCGGCGAGACGGTGGCACGGGCGGGCCTGGCGGGTTTTTTCTCCTTCGGTTTCTGGGGTTTGCGCGAGGCGACGCCGCGTTCGGACAGCAAAAGCCGCGCATAGGCGTCGAGGTCGTCCTGGAACGGCGTGACGCGGCCGTCCTTGACCAGCCAGAGGCGGTCGGCGACCAGTTCAATCAGATGCGGGTCGTGGGAGACGAGGATGACCGCGCCCTGATATTCGGTCAGCGCGCGGACCAGCGCCTCGCGGCTTTCAATGTCAAGATGGTTGGTGGGCTCGTCGAGGATGATCAGATGCGGGGCGTCGATGGTGGCGATCAGAAGCGACAGGCGGGCCTTCTGGCCGCCGGAGAGGCGGGCCACGGGCGTGTCGGCGATCTCGGCGCGGATGCCGCCGGCGGCGAGGCGGGCGCGGATCTTGCCGGGCAGTTCGGTCGGTCGCAGGCGGTGGATGTGCTGGATCGGGGTCTCGTCGACATGCAGCTCGTCGACCTGGTGCTGGGCGAAATAGCCGATGCGCAGCTTCGGAGCGCGATGGAGGCGGCCCTGCGACGGTTTCAGCCGGTCGGACAGCAGTTTCGACAGGGTCGATTTGCCCTGGCCGTTGGCGCCCAGAAGCGCGATGCGGTCGTCCTGGTCGATGCGGAGGTCGAGGTTTTTCAGCACCGGCGGGCCGCCATAGCCGACGGCGACGTCTTCGAGGCGGATGATGGGGGGCGACAGTTCCTCCGGCGAGGGAAAGTTGAAGGCTGCCACGCCGCCATCGACGTCGAGCTCTATCGTGCCCATGCGTTCGAGCGCCTTGATCCGGCTCTGCGCCTGGCGGGCCTTGGAGGCCTTGTAGCGGAAGCGGTCGATATAGGTCTGCATATGGGCGCGGGTGGCGTCGAGTTTCTTTTTCTCGGCCAGTTGCTGCTCGAAGCGCGCCTGCCGCTGGCGGGCGAAACTGTCATAGGTGCCGGTGTAATAGGTCAGTTTGCGGCGGTCGAGATGCAGGATGCCGCCGACCGCCCGGTTCAGGAGCTGGCGGTCATGGGAGATGATGAGGACGGTATGAGGGTAGCGCGACAGGTAGGTTTCCAGCCAGATCGTGCCTTCGAGGTCGAGATAGTTGGTGGGCTCGTCGAGGAGCAGGATATCGGGCTGCGAAAACAGCACGGCGGCAAGCGCCACGCGCATGCGCCAGCCACCGGAGAAGTCGGAGCAGGGGCGCTGCTGGGCTTGTGCGTCGAAGCCGAGCCCGTTCAGGATCGCCCCGGCCCGGGCTTCGGCGGAATGGGCGTCGATATCGGTCAGGCGGGTCTGGATCTCGGCGATACGGGTGGGGTCGGTGGCGGTTTCGGCCTCGGCCAGCAGGGCGGCGCGTTCGGTGTCGGCGGCGAGCACGGTGTCGATGAGCGAGGTACTGGACGAGGGGACCTCCTGGGCGACGCCGCCGATGCGGGCGCCGCGGGGGATTTCGATTTCGCCGGAATCGAGGCTGAGCTCGCCGTAGATGAGGCGGAACAGCGTGGTCTTGCCGGTGCCGTTGCGCCCGACAAAGCCGACCTTGTGGCCGGTGGGGATCACGGCCGAGGCGTCCTCGAAGAGGGGGCGCCCTTCCATGAGGAAGGTGATATTGCGCAAGCTGAGCATGGCGGGGGTGTGGCGTGGAACGGGGGACAAGTCAACGGGGGTGATTGGGGGGGCGATTTGGGCTTTCCCTTTCGGTTCGGGGCGTGGTATCCGCGCCCGGAAATCAATGACAGGGGGCCGTCGCGGTCGCCCGCACATCACCAAGAGGTAGACATGGCCATTCAGCGCACGTTTTCGATCATCAAGCCCGACGCGACCAAGCGGAACCTGACCGGCAAGATCGTTGCCAAGTTCGAGGCTGCGGGGCTGAGGGTCGTGGCCTCGAAGCGCATTCACCTGTCGAAGGCGCAGGCCGGGCAGTTCTATGCGGTGCACAAGGAACGGCCCTTCTACGATGAGCTGTGCGAGTTCATGGCCTCGGCGCCGATCGTGGTGCAGGTGCTGGAGGGCGAGGACGCGATTGCGAAGAACCGCGAAGTGATGGGGGCGACCAACCCGGCGGAAGCCGCGGACGGCACGATCCGTAAAGAATTTGCGCTGTCGATCGGCGAGAATTCGGTGCATGGGTCGGACGGGCCGGAGACGGCAGCCGAAGAGATCGCGTTCTTCTTTTCGGGGCTTGAGCTGGTCGGGTAGTTTCTTCTTCGACCAAGCGGTGTCCGACCTGCGGTCGGACGAGTCATATGTCAAAGCCCTGCCTCCGGCAGGGCTTTTCCGGTTTTAGGCCGCTGAGAAGCCCTCACCTGGGGTGAGGGCATGGTCGCGTTTCGCATCTGAGCGCCCGCCTCAAGGACGAGCCGCTCGCGCGGTCGCCCTGCGGGCGATCCTTGACCCGGGCGCTCAGACGCGGTCGGGGAAGAGGGAGAGGGGGGTGAAGTCGCCGGTGGCGAAACGGGCGAGGACGGCGGGGTAGAGGCGGTGTTCCTGGGTGAGGACGCGGGCGGCGAGGGTGTCAGGCGTGTCGTCGGGGCGGACGAAGACCGCGGACTGGCCGAGGATGGGGCCGGTGTCGAGCTCGGGGGTGACGACATGGACGGTGCAGCCGTGGATGGCCACACCATCGGCCAGGGCGCGGGCGTGGGTGTTCAGGCCCTTGTAGGCAGGCAGGAGCGAGGGGTGGATGTTGAGGATTTGGGTCTCAAAGCGGGTGACGAACTCGGCCGACAGGAGGCGCATGAAGCCGGCCAGGCAGATAATGTCGGGGGTGTGGGCGTCGAGCGTGGCGGCGAGAGCGGTTTCAAAGGCCTGTTTGTCTGCGAAGGCCTTGTGATCGACGATTTCGGTGGCGACGCCGCGCGCCCGGGCCTTGGCGATGCCGCCCGCCTCGGGGCGATTCGAAACCACGAGGCAAGGTTCGGCGGCGTGGTCCGGGTCTGTCATCGCCTCCAGGAGGGCTTCCATGTTGGAGCCGCCGCCGGAGATCAGGATGGCGACGCGCTTTTTCACGCCAGCGTGCCGGTATAGGAGACGCCGTCACCCCTGGTGACGCGGCCGATCTCGTAGACGGTCTCGCCTGCGGTGACGAGGGTGTTGCAGATATCGGCGGCGTGGGCGGGGGCGGCGACGGCGATCATGCCGAGGCCGCAGTTGAAGGTCTTCAGGGCTTCGGGCAGGGGGAGATCGGCGTTGCGGATCAACCAGCCGAAAACCGGCGGCAGCGGCCATGCAGAGAGGTCGATCTCGGCGCCGAGGCCGTCAGGGAGGACGCGCGGCAGGTTCTCGGTCAGGCCGCCGCCGGTGATATGGGCCAGCGCGTTGAGGCCGGGCTGGCGGAGGGCGGCGAGGCAGGCCGGGACATAGATGCGGGTGGGGGCGAGGAGGGCCTCTCCCAAGGTGCCGTCGGAGAAAGGCGACGGGGTCTGCCAGCCGAGATTGGTGCGTTCGACGATCTTGCGGACAAGGGAATAGCCGTTGGAATGGACGCCGTTCGAGGCGAGGCCGAGGAGGATATCGCCCTCGGCGACATCGCGGGGCAGGGCGGTTCCGCGTTCCATGGCGCCGACGGCGAAACCGGCGAGGTCGAAATCCTTGGCGGCGTACATGCCGGGCATTTCGGCGGTCTCGCCGCCGATCAGGGCGGCACCGGATTGGCGGCAGCCCTCGGCGATGCCTTCGATGATGCGGGCGGCGGGCTCGACCTCGAGCTTGCCGGTGGCGAAATAGTCGAGGAAGAACAGGGGCTCGGCGCCCTGGCAGACGAGGTCGTTGACGCACATGGCGACGAGGTCGATGCCGATGGTGTCGAGCTTGCCGAGGTCGATGGCGATGCGGAGCTTGGTGCCGACACCATCGGTGGCGGCGACGAGGACGGGGTCGGTAAACCCGGCGGCCTTGAGGTCGAAAAGCGCCCCGAAGCCGCCGAGGCCGGACATGGTGCCGGGGCGGGTGGTTGCGGCGGCGGCGGGTTTGATGCGCTCGACGAGGGCGTTGCCGGCATCGATATCGACGCCGGCATCAGCGTAGGTAATCTTTTCCCGAAGGTCGGTCATGGCTGGTCGCTCCGCGCAGGGGATTCGCTTGCTGCGACCTAGCAAGAGCGGGCGGGAGTGTCCATCTGTGGCGGATCGGGAGCTTGAAACCGGACTTGACCGGGGCGGGGCTTCTGCTAGTGCTGCGGGCCAGGCGGGCCTGTAGCTCAATTGGTTAGAGCAGAGCGCTCATAACGCTTTGGTTGGGGGTTCGAGTCCCTCCGGGCCTACCATGCATGACGGCATGATCGTGCGAAGGTCCGAAGGGATCCCTCAAGGTACTTCTGCGCGCCCCGAACCGGCGCAGCCACCGATGGCCTCGGTGGCATGCGAAACGCCGGATGGCGGTCAGCCGGTCGTGCGGCTATTCGGCGGCGATGGTTAGGGCTTCGAGACGGGCGGCCTCGGCATCGTAGGGCAGGTCGGGGACGGCAGCCACCGGCGGACGGCCGCGATATTGCAGGACATCGGTCTTGGTGAAGCTGGACAGCGCCGCGTCGATCCGATGGGCGCTTTCGAAAGCATTGAAATAGTCGGAAATCTCGGCAGGACCGCCGAAATGGTGGGTCATGGGTTTCATGGCTACGCTCGCACGGGTTACGGTTACTACCCATCAACCATAATTCGGCAAGGTTAAGGAGAGCTTGACGGAACGGCTAAAATTGTTCCGGACTGCGCGACAGTCTGGAAGAATTTATTGGCCTGATGGTGGGAATTCCGGTGTAGCGAAGGATCGGTGATCGCCGGTCGCGCTCGGTCAGCCTGCGGCGGTCGGCGGGGCGGCAAGCGGGTGTTTTTCGAGGACGAGTTCGCGCAGGCGGGCTTCGAGGACATGGGTGTAGATCTCGGTCGTGGCGACATCGGCATGGCCAAGCAGCGTCTGGATGGCCCGGAGATCGGCGCCATTGGCCAGAAGATGCGTGGCGAAGGCGTGGCGGAGGACATGAGGGGAGAGCCCCTCGACCGGAAGGCCCGCCGTGGCGGCGATTTCCTTGATCAGGAGATAGAAGCGTTCCCGGGTCATGTGGCCTTTCCTGCCGCGCGAGGGAAAGAGTTGGGGGGATTTCGACAGGGGCCCGGAGGCGTCGCGGGCTTTCAGCCAGTCTGCGAGGGCCCCGCGGGCGGGTGGCGAAAGGGGCACCATGCGCTCGCGCCCGCCCTTGCCGCGGATGAGGATCATCTTCGGGTCGCCCCTGGTGGCGGCAACGGGCAGGGAGACCAGTTCGGAGACGCGCATGCCGGTGGCGTAGAGAAGCTCCATCAGGCAGGTGTTGCGGGTCCTGTCCAGCGGGGTGCGACCGGTTTCGCGGGCGGCATCAAGCAGGCGGGTGACGTCGCTTTCGGAGAGGGTCGCGGGCAGGTGGCGGGGTTTCTTCGGGCCGCGGATGAGGGCGGCGGGGTCGTCCTCGCGCCAGCCTTCGGTGAAGGCAAAGTGGTAGAGCTGCTTCAGAGCCGACAGACGGCGGGCGCGGGTAGCGGCGGCAAGCCCGCGACTGTCGAGGTCGACGAGATAGGTCTCGAGATCGGCGCGGGTGGCGCTGGAAAAGCCGATGTCGCGCGGGGTCGCGAAGACGGTGAAATCGGCGAGGTCCCTTGCGTAGGCCTTCAGCGTGTTGTCGGAGGCGTCGCGTTCGGCGCGGAGGGCTTCGAGGAAGGGGGCGATCCAGTCGGGCATCAGATCAGGGGCGTCTGGTCGGGGGTGTCTGGTCGGGGGCATCAGGCGCGCGGCTGCAGGAGCAGGGTTTCAAGCGCGATGCGGCTGGCGGTGCGGGTGAGGCCGATGCGGGTGAGGATATGCAGCGCCGTGCGCAGGTCTCCGGGATCGGTCTCGAGCCCGTCTTCCAGCATGGCCAGCACCCGCAGGAACGCCAGTCCGGGCTGGCCGGAAGAGGACATCTGGATCAGGAACTCGGCCTCTTCGTTGAAACCGGGGGGGAGTTCGGACAGCCCCTCCATGGTGGCGCGTTCGATATCGCTGAGGCGGTCGGGCTCGGGCAGCGGGGTTTCGGCGTCGATGAGATGCATCAAGAGCTGCTGACGCGGGTCCTGCCGGGCGGAATGCCAGGTCATGGCGGCGCGGGAATCTCCGGCGAGGAGCAGAAGCTCGAAGATCTGACGCTGCGTCGTGCGGGGGAAGCGCGTGGGGCCAAGCCGGGCCAGCGGCTCGGCAAAGCTCTGGGCGAAGGCGAGGCGGAGGCCGTGATCCGACAGGCGGTGATCGGCGTTCTCCAGCGCCTCGGCGATGGTTTCCGGCGTGCCGTCGGCCAGGGCGGCGTCCAGGGACTGGATGGCGGCGGCGCGGTCCCAGACCCCACCCGAGGCGGCGGGGCGACCGGCGCGGTACGCAAAAAAGAGCACGTTGGGGGCGACGACGCCGACGCGGACAAGCCGCTCGCCAGCCTCGATCCGGGCGCGCATGGGTGCTTCTTCGGAAATGTCGAGATGGAGGAAGGCCAGCGGCAGCGGGCCGGAGGGGCGCGGCAGGGCGACGGAATCGCGCAGGACGAAATCGAGGGCGGTCAGCGGTTTGGGAATGGCGGGCTCCTCGGATCCCTCGAAGAGCTGCGGGTCGAGGAACCAGGCCAGCGTGACGGCCTTCTCGTCGGGGATTGCACCGATGGTCTGGCCGACCGTGAGGGTGAGCTCCGCGGCATTCCAGTCGCCGTCGCGGGCGAGGCAGAAAATCCGGGCCGGTAATGTCGGCGACAGCGAGGGCGTCGAACGGAGGGCGGCGCAGGCCCTGGCGGTGCGTTCCGTCAGGATGGCGACGTCGAAGGCGCGGCGAAAGAGCTCGTGGGAGCTGTAGCCGGTCCGCTCCAGCAGCGCCTCGGCCTGATCGAGCGCGCCCATATCGAGCAGCCGGTCGAGCCGTGCCAGCAGCACGTCCGGGGTCTTGCCGACGCCGAGCGGCGGTCTGGTCTCGGCCAGAAGCACGCGCAGGAACGCAGCCCTCGTTTCCGGCACCCCGCCGAGACGGTGACCGAGAAGGGCCGTCTGCACCTCTTCGGCGCTGCTCTTGCCCCAGAGATCGGCCGGAAAACCGGTCTGGGACGGGGTCAGCAGGCCGACGCTTTCCAGAGTCTGGATTTCGCTTTCGGTGGCTTCGGCCTCTTCGGTGCGACCAGGGGCCTGGATCGAAGTCCAGTTGCGGGTTTCCTCGGCGCGGAGGCTTTCCGAGAGCCAGGGAATGGCCGAACGGGGCTCGGCGGCCAGGGGGCTGGCAGCGGCGATCAGCAGGAGAATGGAAAGGGCTCTAGCCATTGCGCCCCACCGGATCGACGGGAATGGTGATCTCTTCGGTCTCGGGAGCCAGATCGGAAAAGATGGCGTTGCCCACGACAACGAGCCCGCCCAATAGGACGAGCCAAAGGACCAGCTTGAAAACGCGCCCCATACCTGCTCACTGCCCTCGCGGCTTTGCCGCATCGACCTTGTTTGTCACTGGAATCTAACCCGTGCTTCGGTTTACATCAATCGCCCAAGGTTCCAAGGTAACATCCATGATTGCCGCTTCCGCTCCGAAATCCGAGCTACGCCTGACAAGGCCCATCGTGCTCGTCGGCCTGATGGGCGCCGGAAAAACCAGCGTCGGCAGGCGGTTGGCGGCGGCGCTTGGGGCGGAATTCTTCGATTCGGACCACGAAATCGAGGCGGCGGCCGGGATGGAAGTGCGCGAAATTTTCGAGCGTTTCGGCGAAACATATTTTCGTGAGGGTGAGCGACGGGTGATTTCGCGGCTCCTGAGCGGCCCTCCGGCGGTGATCGCCACCGGGGGCGGGGCATTCATGTCGCCGGAAATCCGGCAGGAAATCGCCGATTGCGGGGTCTCCGTCTGGATCCGCGCCGATCTCGACCTGCTCTGGGAGCGGGTGAAGGACAAGCCGACACGCCCCTTGCTGATGCGGCCCGATGCCCGTGAGGTGCTGGCGGGACTGCTCGAGGCCCGTTATCCGGTCTATGGTGAGGCCGATGTCACCGTTGACAGCGAACCGGGCCTGGCCCATGAGCGGATGGCCCGGAAGATCCTCGAAGCGGTCCGGGACCGCGACCGGGACGGAACGGGACGGAATCCGGTGCTGGTCAGGGGGTAGGCGTGTCCATCGAGACGGTGCATGTGGGGCTTGAGGGCCGGGCCTATGACATTCTGATCGGGCCGGGACTGCTGGCTGAGGCCGGGGCGCGGATCGCACCGCTTCTGAAACGTCCGAAGGTCTTCGTGGTCACCGAGGCGACGGTGGCCGATTTGCATCTGGCCGCGCTGCAGGCCGGGCTGGCGGCGGGCGGGATCGAGGCGGTGCATCTGATCCTCCCTCCCGGCGAGGCGACGAAAAGCTGGGCCTATCTGGAGCGGGTTGTCGAGTGGCTCATCGCCGAAAAGGCCGAGCGCGACGATCTTCTGGTGGCCTTCGGCGGCGGGGTGATCGGCGATCTGGCCGGGTTCGCGGCGGCGGTGGTCCGGCGCGGCATCGGCTTCGTGCAGGTGCCGACGAGCCTGCTGGCCCAGGTGGACAGTTCGGTGGGCGGCAAGACCGGGATCAATTCGGCGCGGGGCAAGAACCTGGTCGGGGCCTTCCATCAGCCGCGACTGGTGCTGGCGGATGTCGATGTGCTGGGGAGCATGACCGAGCGGGATTTCCTCGCCGGCTATGGCGAGGTGGCGAAATACGGGCTGTTGGGTGATGCCGGGTTTTTCGAGTGGCTGGAACTGGCCGGCCCCCGGATCGCCGAGGGCGACGAGGCGGCACGGATTGCCGCCGTGAAGCGCTGCTGCGAGATGAAGGCCGGTATCGTCATGCGCGACGAGACCGAGCGCGGCGAGCGGGCCTTGCTCAATCTTGGCCATACATTCGGCCATGCGCTGGAGGCGGCGACCGGTTATTCCGACCGGTTGCTGCATGGCGAGGGCGTGGCGATCGGCTGTGCGCTGGCCTTCGAGCTGTCGCAGCGCCTCGGCCTCTGCCCGCAGGAGGCGCCGAGCCGGGTCCGGGCCCATCTCGATCTCATGGGGATGAAGAAGGACCTCGCCGATATTCCGGGCGATCTGCCCGATGCCGAGGCGCTGATCGCGCTGATGGGGCAGGACAAGAAGGTGAAGGACGGCCAGATCGCCTTCATCCTGGCGCGCGATATCGGTGACAGTTTCGTGTCGCGCGAGGTACCGATGGAGGTGGTGAGGGACCTGCTGGAAGACGCGCTGGCGCAACGGTCCTGAGGGCTGCCCGCGAAATTGCGTCCGCGGGGCAGCAAGTCGTGATCCGGAAAGACCGGATGGGCGATCGGATCAGAAGGTGAATCCGCCGCTGAGGGTCAGACCGAGAAGGCCGTAATCCTCCTCGTCGTCGCGGACCGACTGGTAGTACTGGCCCTCGACCCCGGCCCGGACCACCAGATCGCCCGCCCCGAGTGCCTGGGTATACTGCACCCCGGCTGCCAGTTCCGACATGCCGATGGGATGCTCGTTGCCTTCCTCTTCCTCCTCGCCGAAGAGATAGGCGTAATGGGCCGCGCCATAGACGCCGAACCTGTCGGTGATCCCGCTTTCGAACCCGATCCCCAGAACCGGCCCGTTGAGGCTCGTCCAGGTCCGGGGCTGCGGTGTTTCCAGGGACGAGAAGCGCGCGCCCACACTCACTTCGCCGGTAAAGTTGTCGGCGAGGCTGAAGGCGCGGCCATATTCGAGATCGGTATGGCGGATTTTCAATTCGTCGCCGCTGTCATCGTCTTCGCCGGTAAAGCTGAAATGGCGGGCGCGGATAATGTGCCCGGTCGCGGTCCGGTAGCCGCCGGTCAGCCGGTAGCCGGTCGAGCGGTCGGCCTGGGAATCGTCGCCATCGGTATCGCTCCATTCGAAATGCAGCGCCTGTGTCTCGACGAAAAAGCCGCCGGCCGATTGTGCCGATGCGGTTTGTGCGGCGGTCAGCAGAGTGCAGGCGGCAAGAGCCGCGAAGGTCGTGGTAGTTTTCATGAAATGGTCCCTTTGTTTACGCGTATCCGGTGCAGGACTGTCTGATCCGGCCTCCGGTGACCGGTGGCGTTCCATTACGATGCGCCCACCGATCCAGAACCAAACGTCGCTGGATGCGGATTTATTCGCGGGTCATCGGGAAAAGACACGTGATCGGCGCTGCGATGGGACCCTGGCCCGGATGGCGGGTCACATGGCTCGGTCAGGTGGTGCGTCAGGCGGTCTGGTCGGGCGCGATCCTAGCGGCAATTGGCCAGAGATCTGCGATAGAGGCCATCGACCCGGTTGACGATTTCGAAGACATCGCCCACCCCGTAACCGAAACTGCCCGCCACTTCGACCACCGCCTCGTTCCAGGCGGTCGTCGCTGCGGTTCCGTCCTCGCGGATCAGGCCGCTGAGTATTGCCACTTCGAGAAAGAGTTCGCGGTCGGTGCCGCCCGTGTCGTCATAGACTGCGGTCTCGGTACAGTCGCAGACCGCCTCTGCCTCGCCCTCTGCGACGCAGAAATCGGCAAGGTCGTCGGCGCTGGCCGGGGCGGCGGCAAGAAGGGCGGCGCTCAGGATCAGACGGCGCATGAGAGCTCCATGTGTCAGACAGGGTCCGGTGGCGCATAGAGTAGCGCATTCGCGCCATCGCTGCCAGCCTCTCAACCCTTGGTGATCCAGCCGCCGCCGAGAACACGGCTGCCATCGGGGGCGTAGAAGACGCAGGCCTGGCCCGGGGCGACACCTTCTTCGCCAGAAAGCAGTTCGACGACGGCGCTGTCCTTGCCGTCCGGCAGCACGCGGGCCGGTTTCGGCGGCCGGGTCGAGCGGACCTTGACCTCGACATTCCAGCCGTGGGCCGGAGCGGTGTCGAAGGCGGTATCGCCCAGCCAATTGATCTCGCGGATCGGGATGCGGCGCACTGCCAGTGCCTCGCGCGGACCGACGATGACCTGGCGCGTATCCGCATCGAGCCGCACGACATAGAGCGGCTCGCCGCCGCCGATGCCGAGACCGCGGCGCTGGCCGATCGTGTAGTGGATGACCCCGTCATGGCTGCCGAGCACCCGCCCGTCGAGATGTATGATGTCGCCAGGTTTGGCGGCATCGGGGCGCAGTTTCTCGATCACCGCGGTGTAGGAGCCGTTTGGGACGAAGCAGATATCCTGGCTGTCAGGCTTGTCGGCGACGCTGAGCCCGAACTCGGCGGCGAGCGCCCGGGTCTCGGCCTTGGAGGTCAGGTGCCCGAGCGGGAAGCGCAGATAGTCGAGCTGTTCCGGCGTGGTCGAGAACAGGAAATAACTCTGGTCGCGGGTGTGGTCGGCTGCGCGGTGCAGTTCGGGCCCCGCCGGGCCGGATTTGCGCTGGATATAGTGGCCCGTCGCCATGCAGTCGGCGTCGAGGTCTTTCGCCGTTTCCAGAAGATCGCGGAATTTCACCCGTTCGTTGCAGCGGATGCAGGGGATCGGGGTGGCGCCGGCGAGATATGCATCGGCGAATTCGTCAATGACGCTTTCGCGAAAGCGGTTCTCGTAGTCGAGGACGTAATGCGGGAAATCCATTTCGGCGGCGACCCGGCGGGCATCGTGAATGTCGCGCCCGGCGCAGCAGGCGCCTTTTTTTGCCAGTGCCGCCCCGTGGTCATAAAGCTGCAGCGTCACGCCCACCACATCGTAGCCTTCGCGCGCCAGCTGGGCGGCGACGACCGAGCTGTCCACGCCGCCCGACATCGCCACCAGCACCCGCGTTTCGGCGGGCGATTTGGCAAAGCCGAGCGAGTTCAGCCGTTCCGCAACCTGGGTCAAGACAATTTTCCCTAAATGAACGACGCAATATAGGAAAATCCGCGGCACTCTCAAGTCCCGGCTTTCACCGCAGATTAAGGGTGTCCCCGTTAAGTCTGATCGCGGGTGAAATGAGTGAAGGGGAACTTGCTCGATGTATATCAGACGTGAAAAGGGACCGGCGTTCGTAACCATGTCGGACGGGTCGAAAATGACTCGCAGCGATCTGCCGCCGAAGGATACGAATCGCTGGGTGGCGCGGCGGAAGGCCGCCGTTGTCAACGCAGTCAACGCCGGGCTGATCGAATTCGAAGAGGCTTGCGAGATGTACAATCTCTCGGAAGAGGAATTCCAAAGCTGGTGTAACGCCTTGCAATCCTTCGGAACACACGCCTTGCGGGCGACGGCGCTGCAGAATTATCGCTAAGCGCGCTATCTTTTCGCCACAATTGCAACTACAAGTTGTTAACTGATCTTTCAATGGTAACCCTGAGTTAACCATTGAAGGTTAAGAAAGGGAGACCGGGGGAAAAAAGACGGATTAATGAGGAGCTTCGCCAGATGCGCGTATTGCTAGTTGAAGACGACCCGACGACGTCGAAAAGCATCGAAATGATGCTGGCGAGTGCGAACCTGAACGTTTACGCCACGGATCTGGGGGAAGAGGGTATCGATCTTGCCCGGCTCTACGACTACGATCTGATCCTGCTCGATCTGAACCTGCCCGACATGACCGGCCACGAGGTTCTGCGCCAGCTCCGCATGGCCAAGATCGAAACCCCGATCCTGATCCTGTCGGGTCTCGACGACACGGACAACAAGATCCGGGGCTTCGGGTTTGGGGCTGACGACTATATGACCAAGCCCTTTGTCCGCGAGGAACTGATCGCCCGCATCCACGCCATCGTGCGCCGCTCGAAAGGGCACGCGCAGTCGGTGATCACGACGGGCATGATCACGGTCAATCTCGATGCCAAGACGGTGGAGGCCGAGGGGCGCCCTGTGCATCTGACCGGCAAGGAATACCAGATGCTGGAGCTTCTGAGCCTTCGAAAGGGTACGACCCTGACCAAGGAGATGTTCCTCAACCATCTTTATGGCGGCATGGACGAGCCGGAACTGAAGATCATCGACGTCTTCATCTGCAAGCTGCGCAAGAAACTGGCCGAGGCCACCGGCGGCGACAGTTATATCGAAACGGTCTGGGGCCGTGGCTATGTGCTGCGCGATCCGGCACCGGCCGAAGGCGCTGAGCCGAAGAAGATCGCCTTGGGCGCCTGAGGCGGGGGTCGCGCCGCTCCTATTGAAATTGAAGACCTGACGGGGCCGTGATCCGGGGATTGCGGTCCTTTTGGTGTTTTGAGGGTGGTCAGGATGGTCTATGGGTCGGGTTTCAACACGGACTCGGCGCGGCGTTTGGTAAGCGGAATTCGCACGATGGTCCTGCCCGCTATCCGGGGATCGCGGGTTGGACAGGAATTACGGGCTCGAGGCATCGCTCCCGGTCGAGGGAATGGGCGACGTTGCGTCTGGTCAGGATGGCGACGGTTTTGACAATTCGGGCTAAGCATTGCTGAGGTAGGGCGGGGTTAACCCCGCCCCAGAGTGTGGACAAACCCCTGCATTCTGGTTGGCGTGAGCAAGACAGCTTGGATGCTCGCATTGGTTCTGCTTTGTTTTCGGAACGTAACGCGAATATGAGGCAACTTTTATCCGGCCTGACCTTTGTCAGCAGTCTGGGGCGGCGTTACACCCCGCCCTACGAACTGGGGCAAAGGGGCCGCGACTTGCCTTCCTGACATGAAAAGGCAGGATCGGGAGAGGTCAAGTTGCGGGTTCTGGACGCGCCTTTGGGGCTCGGGTAATTCTGCTGCGCGGGTCCGGGACAAGGGAGCGGAATGATGGCCGAATTGAAACCGGTGGAAGACCTCGACGCGGAGGAGGCGCGGGCGGAACTGGCGCGGCTGGCCGAGGTGCTGGAAGAGGCCAATCTGGCCTATCACCAGAAGGACGCGCCGGTCATTTCGGATGCCGAGTTCGATGCGCTGCGGCTGCGCAATACTGCCATCGAGGCACGGTTTCCGGATTTGAAGCGCGCCGACAGTCCCTCCGAGACGGTGGGGGCGCCGGTGGCCTCGGGCTTTGCCAAAGCGGTGCACCGGGTGCGGATGATGTCGCTGGGAAATGCGTTTTCGGACGAGGATGTCCGGGATTTCGTGACCGGGGTGCGGAAATTCCTGAATATCGCGCCTGAGCAGGAACTGGCCTTCACAGCCGAGCCGAAGATCGACGGGCTGTCGCTGTCGCTGCGCTACGAGGCCGGCGACCTGGTGCTGGCGGCGACGCGCGGTGACGGCGAGGTCGGGGAGAACGTGACCGCCAACGCGCGGACCATCGGGGATATACCGCAGCGGCTTGAAGGGGCGCCGGAGGTGCTGGAAGTCAGGGGCGAGGTCTACCTGACCCAGGCGGATTTCGAGGCGCTGAACAAGCGGCAGGCGGCGGCGGGGGAGAAGACTTACGTCAATCCCCGCAACACGGCGGCGGGTTC
Organism: Paracoccaceae bacterium; assembly: GCA_050299335.1. GTDB lineage: Bacteria > Pseudomonadota > Alphaproteobacteria > Rhodobacterales > Rhodobacteraceae > JBNKVT01. The sequence goes on from JBNKVT010000003.1 coordinate 56,368, forward strand.
GCTCCGGCAGCTGGATGCGGAAATTACGGCGACGAGGCCCTTGAAATTCTTTGCCTATTCCTGGGGCGAGGTCAGTGCGCCGCTGGCGGCGACGCAGATGGGGGCGCTGGGGAGGCTGGCGGAACTGGGGTTCCGGACCAACCCGCTGACGCGGCTCTGCCGGAGCGCCGACGAGATGATCGCGCAATATCAGGCGATTGCTGCCGACCGGGCGACGCTGGGCTATGACATTGACGGGGTGGTCTATAAAGTCGACGATCTGGCCCTGCAGGCGCGGATGGGGGCGCGCAGCAACACGCCGCGTTGGGCGATCGCCCACAAGTTTGCCGCCGAGGAGGCGGTGACGCGGCTGGAGAAGATCGAGATACAGGTGGGGCGGACCGGGGCGCTGTCGCCCGTCGCCCGGCTGGTGCCGGTGACAGTGGGCGGTGTGGTGGTCTCGAACGCGACGCTGCACAACGCCGACTACATCGCTGGGCGCGACAGCCACGGGAGCCCGATCCGAGAGGGGCGGGATATCCGCGAGGGGGACTGGGTGACGGTCTACAGGGCAGGGGATGTGATCCCGAAGGTCAAGGATGTGGATCTTTCGCGGCGGCCCGAGGGGGCGGTGCCTTATGTGTTTCCGACACGGTGTCCCGAATGCGGCTCGGAGGCGATCCGCGAGCCCGGCGAGGCGGTGGCGCGGTGTTCGGGTGGACTGATCTGTCCCGCACAGGCGGTGGAGAAGCTCAGGCATTTCGTGTCGCGCGCCGCCTTCGATATCGAAGGTCTGGGGGCAAAGCAGGTGGAGCTGTTCACCCGGCTCGGCTGGGTGGCGGAGCCGGCGGATATCTTCACGCTGGCTGGCCGGGATGCCGATGGCGCGAAGCTGTTGAAGGCGGCGTCGGAGATTGCCGCCGCGCTTGAGGGCGAGGACAGGCTCCGCCAGCGGCAGGTGCTGGCGGACGATCTGGGGCTTGAGGGCTGGGATCGGGAGGCGGTCGAGGAAGCCCTTCAGGAGGTCAGCCGCACACCACTTGCCGAGCAGCATGGCTGGGGCGCGCGGTCGGCGGAGAACCTGTTCCGGGCCATCGACGACAAGCGGAGCATCCCGCTCAACCGGTTGATTTTTGCGCTCGGCATCCGGCATGTGGGCGAAAGCTCGGCGATGCTGCTGGCGCGGCATTATGGCGGTTGGCAGGCCTTCGAGGCGGCGATGACGGCGGCGCGGGAGCACGAGGGCGAGGCCTGGGACGAACTGGTCGATATCGACGGGGTCGGGACGGTGATGGCGGCGGCCGTGGTCGATTATTTCCACGAGGCCAATGCGCGGGCGGCGATGGACCGGCTGGTGGCCGAACTGGACATTCAGGATGTGGCCGCGCCACAGACCCAAGGGTCGAAGGTTGCGGGCAAGACCGTTGTCTTCACCGGCACGCTGGAAAAGATGACCCGCGCCGAGGCCAAGGCGCGGGCCGAGGGGCTTGGGGCGAAGGTGTCGGGCTCGGTCTCGGCGAAGACGGATATCGTGGTGGCGGGGCCGGGGGCGGGCTCGAAGCTTAAAAAGGCCGAGGAACTGGGGATCGAGACCCTGACCGAGGACGAGTGGCTGGCGCTTATCGGTTGATCCCGGGACCGGTTTGCCCATGATACCGCCATGGCCGCGCGACCCGAGATTCTGTTTCCGCTTTTCGCCGATCTCAAGGGCCTGCCCGGGATCGGGGCGAAGACCGAGGGCCTGTTCGAGAAGCTGGGCGTCTTCAAGCCCCGCGATCTGATCTTCACCCTGCCGCATTCGGGGATCGACCGGCGGCCGGTGGCCTCGGTGCTGGATGTGCCGCTGCCGAGGGTGGTGACCGTCGAGATCGAGGTGACCCTGCATCAGCCCGCGAAAAGTCGGGGGCGGCCATACCGGGTGATGGTGCGCGACGCGAAATCCGAGTTTCAGCTGGTGTTCTTCCATCCCAATCCGGAGTGGCTGCGCAAGCAGCTGCCGATGGGCCAGCGCCGGGTGGTCTCGGGCAAGGTCGAGCTGTTCGACGGCATGGCGCAGATGGTGCATCCCGACCATATCCTGCCGCCCGAGGAGGCCGGGGAACTGCCGGAATTCGAACCGGTCTATCCGCTGACCGCCGGGCTGACGCAGAAGGCGATGGCGAAGGCCGTGGCAGGGGCGCTGGAGCGGGTGCCGGAGCTGGGGGAATGGATCGAACCGTCGCTGCTGGCCGAGAAGCGCTGGCCGCGCTGGCATGAGGCGATGGCGGCGGCGCATGGGCCGCAATCGGTGCAGGATGTCTCGCCCATGGCGGTGGCGCGGCAGCGGCTGGCCTATGACGAGCTGTTGTCGCATCAGGTGACGCTGGCTCTGGCGCGGGCGCGGTTGAAGAAGGCGAAAGGCCTGTCGAGTGTCGGCGACGGGCGGCTGCGCGATAAGGTGCTGGCGGCGCTGCCCTTCGAGCCGACGGGGGCGCAACTGCGCTCGGTTACCGAGATTGCCGATGATCTGGCCGATCCCTACCGGATGAGCCGTTTGCTGCAGGGCGATGTCGGGGCCGGGAAAACGCTGGTGGCGCTGATGGCGATGCTGGTCGTCGTCGAGGCCGGGGGGCAGGCGGCGATGATGGCGCCGACGGAAATCCTGGCACGGCAGCATTATGACGGGCTGCGCCCGCTGGCCGCCGCCGCCGGGGTGCGGCTTGAGGTGTTGACCGGGCGCGACCGGGGGGCGGAGCGGGAGGCGAAGCTGGCCGATCTCGCCGCGGGGCGGATCGATATCATGGTGGGCACGCACTCGCTGTTCCAGAAATCGGTCGAGTTCAGGGACTTGCGGCTGGCGGTGGTCGACGAGCAGCACCGGTTCGGTGTGACTCAGCGAATGGAACTGGCCGCGAAGGGCAGGGCGGTGGACATGCTGGTGATGACCGCGACGCCGATCCCGCGCTCGCTGGCGTTGGCGCAATATGGCGATATGGATGTCTCGATTCTCGACGAAAAGCCGCCCGGAAGGAAGCCGATCAGGACGGTGATGGTCTCGGCCGCGCGCACCGAGGAAGTGGTAGCGCATCTGCGCGATGCCGTCGCCAAGGGTCAGCAGGCCTATTGGGTCTGTCCGCTGGTCGGTGAATCCGAACTGGTCGAGCTGACGGCGGCGAAGGAACGGCACCGGGTGCTGCGGCTGGCGCTCGGCGAGGACGCGGTCGGGCTGGTCCACGGGCAGATGGCGGGGCCGGAGAAGGACGCGGTGATGGCGTCTTTTGCCTGCGGCGAGACCAAGGTGCTGGTGGCGACGACGGTGATCGAGGTCGGGGTCGATGTGCCGAACGCAACGATCATGGTGATCGAGCAGGCGGAGCATTTCGGGCTGGCGCAATTGCACCAGCTCAGGGGCCGTGTCGGGCGGGGGAGTGCGGAATCGACCTGCCTGCTGCTCTATGACGGGCCGCTTGGGGAAACCGCGCGGGCCCGGCTGGAAATCCTGCGCGAGACCGAGGACGGGTTCCGGATCGCCGAGGAGGATCTGCGGCTGCGCGGCATCGGGGACCTGCTGGGCGTGGCGCAATCGGGGTTGCCGCGATTCCAGATTGCCGATCTGGAGAGCCAGGGCGATCTGATGCGGGCCGCCCAGACCGACGCGCGGATGCTGCTCGACGGCGATCCTGAGTTGACCTCCAAACGCGGCGAGGCGGTGCGGGTGCTGTTATACCTGATGGAACGCGAACGGGCGATCCGAATGTTATCAGTGGGTTAACCGCCATAGCTGGGCCGTGAGCACATTTTGTTCGCATTTGTTCTCATTAAGTTCTTGACCTGAGTTAAGCATAGGAACATAATGCCAACATCCAGAGGGGAGGCCAGAATGGCACAGGAAATCAGGCAGATCGTTCTCAATGCACCGCGTCAGATGATTCACGACGCGATTGGTTTGGCCGCAGTCTGCGTAATCCTCGTCGCCGGTCTGTCGCTTCCCGGGATGTTCTGAGACCGAAGGAGGTTCGGGCCCAATCCCGCGTTGTTCCGTCCTTCGATACGGTGGCGCTTGCCGCGTCGCATGTTTCGAGGGCAGGGAACGGGCGGGGATCGAAGCTGAGCCTACTGTCTTGTCTGTGGTTTTTGCCTGCGGACCTTGAAAGGATCGTTGCCCCGACCGTCCAGTCTTATTGGGGCCTTCAGATCGGCGTTCTGCCTCGACCGATCGCCAGCATGCCCGTCCAGCATGCCGATCCCTGGACCGCCACCTTCATCGCCGCTCCCCGGTTGGGGATGCGGCGATTTTTTTCGGCGATTGGGAAAGTGCTCGGATTGTTGGACAGGCGTCTGAACCGGTGCGAAAGGAGCGGGTCCTTTACCGGTCCGGGTTCTATCTGTAATATTTCGTGATCACACAGCGTCCGCCGGGAGAAAAGTGGGATCCGGATTGAGAAATATTACAAATCCCTTACATGGCACCGATGTTGGACCGAACTGTTCGGGTCCCGCTAAGACGCGTTATTTCTAAGAGTTACTGGAAAAAATCGAAAACAGACTGGCACGAAAATACCTTCGTGATGCCGGTTCTGCGACATTTCTTCAACGCGCCGTGACCTGACGGCGTTGTGAGGTGATCCTGACTATCGGGCGAAATAGTCATGTCTCTGTCAAACCCAAATCGACGCAAAACAACAGGAGCACGTGCATGTCCAACCCGACCCTAAAGTCCCTGGCGCTGGCCGGGGCCGTCGCCGCCGCCTTCGCCGCCCAGACCGGAACCGCGACGGCACAAGCCAAGGAGAAATGCTTCGGGGTTTCGCTTGCGGGGCAGAATGACTGCGCCGCCGGGCCGGGTACGACCTGTGCCGGGACCTCGACGGTGGACTATCAGGGCAACGCCTGGACACTGGTCGATGCCGGCTCCTGCGAAGGTGTGGAACTTCCCGAAATGGCCGACGGCACGCCGCGCAAGGGTTCGCTGGAACCGCTTGAGCGCGATCTGCCCGCGTAACGCCACAATATCCGGTCGTTCCCCCCAACCACGACCGGAGATTGACGGGGGCCGGAGAGGCGAAGATGTCGAAGAGACCCCATACCGCAGGCAGGCTGCCGAACGGTGTCGGTGTCGGGTATAAACCCCGGCATTTCAACGATATTTCCGACGATCCGGGCCCCGTTGCATGGCTGGAAATCCATGCCGAGAACTATATGGGTGAGGGCGGCCCGCAGATTGCGCACCTAAAGGCCCTGCGTGAACGCTGTCCGATCTCATGCCACGGGGTGGGGCTTTCGATCGGCTCGGAGGGGCCGCTGGATGCCGAACATCTGGCGCGGCTGCGGCATTTGGTGGACTGGCTGGAACCGGCCTCTTTCTCGGAGCATCTGGCCTGGAGCACCCATGACAGCCACTTCCTGAACGATCTCTTGCCGGTGCCCTATACTGAGGCTGCGCTTTCGCGGGTCGCGGCGCATGTCGATCAGGTGCAGGAGGCGCTGGGGCGGCAGATGCTGCTGGAGAACCCTTCGACCTATGTGGCTTTTGCCGAGAGCGAGATGAGCGAGATTGCGTTTCTGGAGGGCATTGTGGCGCGGACCGGCTGCGGGCTGTTGCTGGACGTGAACAATGTCTTCGTGTCGGCGACCAATCAGCAATATTCGCCCGAGGACTACATCGATGCCTTTCCCGTTGACCATATTGGAGAAATCCATCTCGGAGGCCATGACGAGGACGAAGACGACCAGGGCGATCCGCTGCTGATCGACAGCCATGCCAGCGAGGTCGTCGATCCGGTCTGGGCGCTGTACGACCGACTGCTCGCCCGCGCCGGTCCGCGTCCGACGCTGATCGAATGGGACAACAAGGTCCCAGACTGGTCGGTTCTGCGCGACGAAGCAGCCCGTGCCGAGGCACTTTTGAACTCACGGCGGGACGCGGCACAGTGACCTCTCAAGCCGAGTTTTCGCGGGCGCTATTCGATCCAGGTGCGTCTGTCCCCGACGGTCTGATCCGCCCCGATGGCACGCCTGCGGGCAAGCGGTTCGATGTTTATCGCAACAATGTCGTTCTCAGTCTGATCGAGGCTTTGGGGGCGGCTTATCCGATGGTGAAGGCGCGCGTCGGCGAGGAGTTCTTTATCGCCATGGCCGGGCGCTATGTGCGGCAGTTTCCGCCTGATACGCCGCTGATGATCTATTATGGTGCTGAATTTCCGGGCTTTCTTGAGGGGCTGGAACCGGTGCGACAGCTGCCCTGGCTACCCGATCTGGCGCGGCTTGAAAGGGCGCGGCGGGAGGTTTTTCATGCGGCGGATGCCGCTCCGGATGGCCTTTCGGATCTGGCTGGTCTCGGGCCTGAAGACCTGGCGCGGGCGCGGCTGCGGCTGTTGCCTTCGATGCGGCTGGTCCGGTCGGACTGGCCGGTTCTGTCGCTGTGGCGGGCGTTGGATCAGGGGGCAGAGCTGCCGGATGGGGCAGGGGAGGACGTGCTGATCGCGCGGCCTGAAATGGAGCTCGAAATGCGGCTTCTGCCTGCCGGTGTGGCCGGGTTTCTCGAAACGCTCGCCTCTGGCGTTAGTCTGGGTGATGCCGCCGAGATGGCGGCGGACAACCCAAAATTCGATCTCAACCGCGCGATTGGCGGGCTGTTTGAAGCGCGTCTTGTTGCCTCGATAGTACTGGAAGATAGCCCATGAACCTTCTGATAAACTTGCATAATGGCGCCTTCGGCAAGCTTGAGGGCGCGCTTGCCCCCTGGTTCCTGCCCACCCTGGCGCGCTTTGCCTTTGCTGCGGTGCTGCTGCGCTATTTCTGGAATTCCGCCTATACCAAGATCTACGATTTTCGTGGCGAGACATTCGAGTTCTTCGGGACTACCGGCGCCTATGTGCAGATCCTGCCCAAGATCTTCGAGGCGGCCTCCTATGACGTCTCGCAAGTCCCCGCATTCTACAAACTGGTCGTAATCGCAGGTACTTATACCGAGTTCCTGCTGCCCTTGCTGATCCTCCTCGGCCTGTTTACCCGGCTGGCCGCCCTGGGCATGACCGGCTTTGTGATCGTGCAATCCTATGTCGATGTCACCGGTCACCATGCTGACGAGACCACTATTGGCGGTTGGTTCGATACGGGCTCGGATTCGCTGATCCTCGACCAGCGGCTGTTGTGGTTCGTGCTCTTCGCGATCCTGATCGTCCGCGGGGCAGGGCCCTTGTCGCTGGACGCGCTTCTGGGGCGGAAGGCGGCGTAAAGGACTTGGCCTCTGGGGGCCATCCCGTTAGGCTTTTACCAAAACAACGGGAGGCCCAAATGAAAAATGCTAAAATTCTCGCCTGCGTGGCGGCTGCCGGGATGCTGTCCGCCGAGGCGGCAACAGCGCTTGAATGGAACGTCTCGCTCTGGGGCTCGCGCCGCGCTTTCACCGAGCATGTGGAAAAGCTGGCCGAGCTTCTGGACGAGAAATCGGGCGGCGAGTTCACCCTGAACATTTCCTATGGTGGGCTGTCAAAGAACACCGAGAACCTCGACGGTATCTCCATCGGGGCGTTCGAGATGGCGCAGTTCTGTGCCGGCTATCACACCGAAAAGAACCCGACGATCACTGTGCTGGAGTTGCCATTCCTTGGTGTGAACACGTTGGAAGAGGAAGTCGCCGTCAGCAATGCGGTCTATGCGCATCCCGCCGTTCAGGCCGATCTGGGCCGCTGGAATGCCAAGCTGCTGATGACCTCGCCGATGCCGCAATACAATATCGTCGGTACCGGCGAGCCCCGCTCGACCCTGGCCGAATTCGAAGGCATGCGGGTGCGGGCGACCGGTGGTCTTGGGGAGGCGTTCAAGGCAGTAGGCGCTGTGCCGACCTCGGTGACCTCGTCGGAGGCCTATAACGCCATGGAATCGGGCGTGGTCGACACCGTCGCCTTCGCCCAGCACGCGCATCTGAGTTTCCGCACCATCGATCAGGCCACCTGGTGGACCGAGAACCTCAACCCCGGCACGGTGAACTGCCCGGTGGTGGTCAATACCGACGCCTATGACGCGCTGTCGGACGAGGAACGCGCGATGCTGGATGAAAGCGTGGTCGAGGCCATCGATTTCTATGTCTCAAACTATCAGGATAACGTCCTGAAAAAATGGGAAGAAATCCTTGCCGAGAAGGGCGTGACCAAGGTCCATCTGGATGAGGCAGAACTGGTCGCCTTCCGCGAACAGGCTGCGGGCCCTGTCCGCGACGCTTGGCTTGCGGATATGGAGGCCAAGGGCCTGCCGGGGCAGGAACTGCTCGACCTCGTCAACGACACGCTGGCATCCATGCGTTAAGCGACCCGCCCCGGCCTTCAAGCCGGGGCGACGCCCGTTCCAGAGCATTCCGGAGATAGCGAAACCCCTTTCGCGGCCTTTCGGATAAGCCTTGAACGCGAAAGTCGATACTTTGTTTTCATCAGGTCCGGAAACGCTCTAGATGTCCGCCAGTTCCGTCCGTTCGGACAGCTCCATCCTGTCCCGCATCGATCGCGCCTTCAACCGGCTCGAACGGCCGCTCGCCCTTGTCTCGGGCCTGGCGATCCTTGCGATGATGCTGCTGTCGGTCGCCAATGTGGTGGGGCGCAAGCTGTTCAATCTGCCGGTGCCGGGCTATATCGATTGGATGCAGCAGGCCGTCCCGGTGGCGGCCTTTCTCGGCATCATGCTGGTGCAGCGTAATGGCGGGCACATCCGCATGGATCTGGTGATCGGCAAGGCGCGGGGCCGGATGCTGTGGTTTGCCGAGTTCCTGTCGGTACTGTTCATTCTTCTGGTCACACTGGCGCTGATCTATGGGTCCTGGGACCATTTCCTGCGCGGCTACAATAACGGCGACAGTTCCATCGACATCAACCTGCCGCTCTGGCCGGCGAAGTTTCTCGTCCCCTTCGCGCTGAGCCTTTTGGCGATCCGCCTTTGCCTGCAGCTCTGGGCCTATGGCCGCGCCCTTGTTCGCGGGGACGCGGTTCCGGTGGCCGTGCCGCTGATCGAGGATGCCGCGACCCAGGCCGCCCATGAGGCCGAGCATGTTTCGGGGGCGGATCAATGACCGAATGGCTGGCGGGCTTCACCCCGATCGAGACCGGGATGGTGCTGTCGCTGGTGCTGCTGGTGATGGTGGTCATCGGCGTCCGCGTCGCCTTCGCCACCGCCTTTATCGGCCTTCTGGGCCTGGTGATCTATTTCTCCGTCTCGCGCGGCATGGGTTGGGAGAGGGGGTTTACGGTCGCCATCAAGACAGCCGGTCAGGTCCCCCATTCCAAGATGGCGAGCCTTGAGTTGTCCCTGATCCCCGCCTTCATCCTGATCGGTTATCTCGCCTATTATGCCGGGCTGACCAAGGCGCTGTTCGAGGCCGCCAAGCGCTGGCTCGGCTGGATGCCGGGGGGCCTTGGCCTGTCGACGGTCTTTGCCACGGCGGGGTTTGCCGCCGTTTCGGGTGCGTCGGTTGCCACCTCGGCGGTCTTTGCCCGCATCGCCATCCCCGAGATGCTGAAGCTCGGCTATGACAAGCGCTTCGCCGCCGGGGTGGTCGCCGCCGGCGGCACGCTGGCCTCGCTGATCCCGCCCTCGGCGATCCTGGTGATCTATGCGATCATCGTCGAGGCCTCGGTGGGCCAGATCCTGTTGGCCGGGTTCCTTCCGGGTGCCGTCTCGGCCCTGATCTATGGCGGCCTGGTGATGATCCTCGCCCGGCTCCGCCCCGATCTCGGGCCGCCGGTGCGGGGGTATTCATGGGGCGAGCGCTTCGCCGCGCTGCCGGGTGCTTTCCCGATCTTCTTCGTCGTTTTCATCATCATCTTCTGCATCTATGGCGGCTGGGCCACCCCGACCGAGGCCGGGGCCATGGGCGCGTTTGTCGTTCTCGTCATGGCGCTGGCCAAGGGCATGCGCTGGCGGCAATTGTCGGATGCGCTGATGGAAAGTGCCAAGCTCAGCGTGATGATCCTGACCATGATCTGGGGTGTGCTGATCTTCGTGCGCTATCTCGGTTTCGCCGACCTGCCGAGCGCGTTCGAGACCTGGATCGGCAGCCTCGACCAGTCGCCTTACCTCACGCTGCTCTACATCCTTCTGGCCTATGTGGTGTTGGGCATGTTCATGGACGCCATCGGCATGCTGATCCTGACCCTGCCGGTGACATATCCCGCGATCATCACCCTCAATGGCGGGCTCGAGGTCGCGGCCGCCGACAGCGCATTCGGCATGTCCGGCCAGCATTGCGCCATCTGGTTCGGCATCATCGTCGTCAAGATGGCCGAGCTGTGCCTCATCACCCCGCCCATCGGCCTGAACTGCTTTGTGGTCGCCGGTGTCGCCAACGATGGCGGCATGGACATTCCCGTCCAGGACGTCTTTCGAGGTGCGTCGCCCTTCTTCATCGCCGACGTCGCCACCGTCGCCGTCCTCATCGCCTTCCCCGGCATCGTCCTCTGGCTGCCCGCCCTCATCACCTGACCACTGACGGTGATGAGGGACCGGGTCAAGGCTCGGGCGCAGCCCGACCGCCGAAGGCGGCTTGGCCTTGACGCGGGCGCGACTCGCCAAACATGCAGGACGAGGTGACTTGAGGAGCACCCTGCTCCTCAAGCGCTTCTCAGCAGAATCCCCGAGACCGGCAACACGCCCATTCCCTGCCATAGAGACTTCGCCCGCCACACCGCGCGAGCGAGCCTTCGGCAGGGGGGGATACCCCCCTGCCGAAGGCACCCCCCTCAAGGGTCCGGGCCCATCGGCATTCACAGACCAACCCAAGCCTTCCCTCCGCCTGCAACAAGCGCTACATCGCCCTGATGACAGACCCGATCCACATCATCGGCGGCGGCATGGCCGGTTCCGAGGCCGCCTGGCAGGCGGCCTCGCTTGGCGTGCCGGTCATCCTGCACGAGATGCGACCCGAAAAACCGACCTTCGCCCATCAGACCGATGGCCTCGCCGAACTCGTCTGTTCCAACTCCTTCCGTTCCGACGATGACGAACAGAATGCCGTCGGCCTGCTGCATTGGGAGATGCGGCAGGCCGGTGGCCTCATCATCGAAATGGGCGACACCCATGCCGTCCCCGCCGGTGGCGCGCTCGCCGTTGACCGCGAGGCCTTTTCCGAGGCCGTCACTACCCGCCTCACCGCCCACCCGCTGATCACCATCAAGCGCGGCGAGGTTCCCGGTCTGCCGCCCGCAGACTGGTCCAACACCATCATCGCCACCGGCCCCCTGACCTCGCCGGATCTCGCCGAGGCGATCCGCTCCGCCTCGGGCGAGACGGCGCTGGCCTTTTTCGACGCCATCGCCCCTATCGTCCATGCCGACACGATCGACATGACCAAGGCCTGGGCCCAGTCCCGCTATGACAAGGGCGAGACCGAGGATGAGCGCACCGCCTATCTGAATTGCCCCATGACCAGGGACCAGTATGAGGGCTTCATCGACGCGCTGCTGGCCGCCGAAAAGACGGAGTTCCGAGCCTGGGAAAAGGACACGCCCTATTTCGACGGCTGCCTGCCGATCGAGGTCATGGCCGAGCGGGGCCGGGAGACCCTGCGCTTCGGCCCGATGAAGCCCGTCGGCCTCACCAACCCGCATTCCGACCGGAAACCCTATGCCGTCGTCCAGCTCCGCCGCGACAACGCGCTGGGGACGCTCTACAATATCGTCGGCTTCCAGACCAAGATGAAGTACGGCGCGCAAGCTGCTGTTTTCAAGACCATACCCGGGCTTGAGAATGCCGAGTTTGCCCGTCTCGGCGGCATCCACCGCAACACTTTCATCAACTCGCCGCGTCTGCTTGATCCCCAGCTCCGTCTGAAGTCCCACCCCCATATCCGCTTTGCCGGTCAGATCACCGGCGTCGAAGGCTATGTGGAAAGTGCGGCCATGGGTCTCCTGACGGGGCGCCTCGCGGCGGCACAGGCGCTCGGGCAATCCCTCGACACGCCACCGCCGACGACTGCCATCGGTGCGCTGGTCACTCATATCACCGGCGGTGCGGATGCGAAGACCTTCCAGCCGATGAACGTCAATTTCGGCCTCTTCCCCCCCATCGACGCGCGGGGAGGCCGCAAGGGTCGCCGAGAGCGTTACAAGGCCTATACCGACCGCGCCAAGGCGGATTTCAACGCATGGCTCGCCACATAGAACGCTTCGCCCCGTCGCCCACCGGGCCGCTGCATCTCGGCCATGCCTTTTCCGCCCTGACTGCGTGGGACCGGGCCAGTGCAGAGGGTGGCGACTTTCTGTTGCGCATCGAGGATATCGACCGCCAGCGCTCTCGCGCGGAATGGGAACAGCAGATATACGACGATCTGCGTTGGCTTGGCCTGGAATGGCCCATGCCGGTAAGGCGCCAGTCGGAACATCTGCAGGACTACCGCCACGCGCTGCAATCGCTCTGGTCCCGAGAATTGCTGTTCATCTGCAGTTGCACAAGGCATGACATTCGCCGACATCTGGCCGCACCTCAGGAAGGCGTCGACATTTACGGTCCGGATGGGATGATCTATCCGGGAACCTGTCGGAGAATACACGGACGGGGCGGCCGACTGGCCCATATTGCTGAGGTTCTGCGGCTGGATATGGAAAGTGCGACTGAAGGTATCGAAACGCTTGGTTTCGTGGAGACCGGTGAAGGCCCGAACGGAGAAACGGGCGTCATCACGTTTGCGGCCAGCGACCTGATTTCCGTGGCCGGTGATATCGTCCTGGCCAGAAAGACAATGGCCACCTCGTACCACCTGTCCGTCGTCGTGGATGATGCCATTCAAAAGGTTTCACATGTCACCCGTGGTCAGGACATATTCGATGCGACGAAAATTCACGTCCTGCTGCAACGCCTGCTCGGCCTGCCCACACCCGTCTACCACCACCACCGCCTGATCCGCGACGAAAACGGCAAGCGGCTGGCCAAGCGGGACGATGCGCGGGCGATTGCGAAATATCGGGCGGAGGGGGCGACGCCTCAGGACATAAGGGCGATGGTCGGGCTATAGTTCCGGTGCCATCAGTTCGACCTCTTCGCCCTTCTGCACGCCTGTATAGAAGCAGCTCCGCCGGTTGGTGTGGCAGGCGGGTCCGGTCTGGCGGACCTGCAGCAACAGGCAGTCGCGGTCGCAATCCACCCGCATCTCGACCAGGTCCTGCACATGGCCCGAGGTCTCGCCCTTGACCCAGAACGCAGCCCGGGATCGCGACCAGTAGGTGACGCGGCCCGTTTCCAGCGTCGCCTCGATGCTTTCGGCATTCATCCAGGCCAGCATAAGCACCTCGCCGCTATCGGCATCCTGAGCGATTGCCGGGATCAGACCGTCGGCGTTGAAGCTCAGGTTTCCACTTGAGAATTTCATTGTCTTCGCTGCCCCATATTCCCAAATCCCCCATTTGCGCCTATGTATCGCTTTGCAGTGCAAAAGCAAACGGAGCCAGCGGGCGTGAGCAATGACGGCGATCTGATCAAGCTTTATTCCCAGCGTATCCTGGCGCTGGCCGCTGCCATTCCCCATACCGAGCGGCTGGAAAATCCCCAGGCCACCGCCTCGAAGCGCTCGCCGCTTTGCGGGTCCACCGTTTCGGTCGACCTGACACTCAAGGACGGGCGGATCGCGGAATTCGGCCAGGACGTCAAGGCCTGCGCGCTGGGGCAGGCCTCGGCGGCGGTGCTCGGGGCCAATGTCATCGGGCGCGACCGGGCCGAGATCGAAACGGCGGCCACGCAGTTGAAAGCCATGCTGAAATCCGGCGGCCCGGTGCCCGACGCGCCTTTCGACGGTTACGAGGTGCTGGAACCGGCGAAGGGCTACAAGAACCGCCATGCCTCGATCATGCTGGCGCTGGAGGCCACGCTCGACGCCTTCGATCAGGCCAGCGTTCCGGCCTGAGGGCTTCTCCTTCTGACAAATACTCCCGCTGGTAGCGACAAGATTCTGCTTCCCACCGGTGCGTATTGCGCCTGATGGATTCACCTGCTCAGGCGCAATACGCTCTCGTGGGGTAGGTGAGCGGCCAATCCCTTCTGCGAGGACTCGATTGGAAATCGGCTAGGACATGCTACACTAGGCGGCGTCTGCATTTAGCCGATCCACGCCATTGCACATGCGAGATCGACGAAGGCTTTGAATGAGCTGACCGTTTTCTCGCAGCGGAGGGCGATGCGGCGGAAGCGTTTGAGTTTGTTGAAGAAACACTCAACGAGG
>JBNKVT010000004.1:0-40864 GCA_050299335.1 Paracoccaceae bacterium
CGAGCGCAAATCCCGCGCCGCAAGGTCTTCACGCGTCACATTCACCGTCATTCCCGCCTCCATGTTGCTCAACGCCATAGAGTCAGACTTCCTGCCCAGTGGGAATCCCTAAAAGGAGTCAATGGATTCTGCGGCTGGTATCAAACAGTGCTTGGAGGTTGGATAATCGATCCTAGCTGTTAGCGGTTCGACCCATTCGCGAGAAGTGAAATATAAAAAGGGGTATTTCCGTCGCAGCCACGCCTATCTGCAACGAGTGAGCGGGCCCAATCATCTTTCATAGTTCGTTCTTGCAAGTACTTGCAATAAAATCCGGATTCGAATTTTTCACCGAAGACTGATATCCATAGACACGGCAAAATCTAAATCTTGGTGCTTTGTTGGAGAGTGCTAAGGGATGGTGCCGCCAGACACGTAATCGCACCACTTCTGCAAGATATCGCGTCGAACCTCCAAAATGTCAGATCGAGCGTATGCACGTTGCACCTTAGAACCTACGACATGAGCAAGGCAAACTTCAGCGTCATTCCAAGTAGCGACACTATTGTCCTGGGTCCAGGTCCTGAACGAAGTGCGTAAACCATGGATGGTTCCGGTCGGGTCCGCCATATGCAATTTTTTGGAGACACTGACATCGGTCACTCCTCCTTTCTTACCACGTCCCGGGAAAAGGAATTCGTTCCAGGCTAGTTCTGCGGCACGCTCAACTAGAGCTACTGCACAGGTTGATAAAGGGACTCGGAAGTCTTCCACTCTTCCCCGTTTTCCTTTCATGCGGTTCTTCGGAACCGTCCAAACACGCTCATCTAAATTGATCTCGTTGAACTTCGCATAGCGAACAGCGCTCGACCGCATGGCTGTGAGAAGCGCAAACCGCAGCGCCATTCGGGTGGGTTCATCCCCATGGACTTCCGAGAATATCCGGGGGATGTCCTGCCATTTCGATGCAGGAACATGCTCAACCTCATGGATATGGTCACCCAGTAGCTGTTTCGCTGCCTCCACGTGATAGGGATCGCAGGCTACCCCAGCCAACCGCATATGGCGAAACACCATACCAGTTCTTTGGATGGCTTTCTCTGCAGTAGGATACTTCGTTTTCCAGATCGGCTTCAGCGCTTGAACAACATCATGCTGGTTGATGGAAGACATGCGTTTTTGACCCAGCGCAGGAACAACATAGAGTTCTAACGGGGACAGCCATCTGCCAGCCTTCCCGTCATCCCGGAGGCCACCTTGCTTTGCCTCGAACGTGATAGAGACTGCATCCGCGAATGTCGGATCATATTTTTGGGTTTCCGTATTGAGCCTGCTTCTTAGAACCCGAACTTCGATCGGGTCCCGACCACTACGAAGTACATCCGCCCAAATGTCACGTTCTTTTCGGGCTTCGGCGAGGCTGACCCGAGGATACGGTCCTAGACCCATCTCTCGACTCTTCCTCTGAAATTGATAGCGGTATTTCCAGGCTCCCGACTCCGAAGTCTTTTTGACCAGCCAGAGGCCTCCACCGTCAAATAACTTCCCAGTACCATTCTTTGCTTCGATTGCAGTTAGTTTATTTTTCATTGCCACCCTCTGATCCCCAGTTTATTCCCCATCCTACCGGGGACTGTCAAGGTTTCTTATGGCTGGTTGCGGCAGGCGGTAATGGAAATAACTATGCAAAATCAATTGACTTATAGCGGTTAAGGTCGGCTATGGTTCAATTGTTTGGTGTTTCTCGACCGCACCATTTCACATTTTTCCTTCAAATCACCCAAAAACCGAAAGATTACAGAGGTTTGCGGAGTTCGGTAACCTGTTTTGCGGTTGTATGCCGATGGGGCTCGGAAGGACGCTTTCAGGATGGTTTTGCACGCAAGAAGTGACCCCTTTTCGTAGATATTCCAAGGGTTTGACAGGAAGTCCCGCAAGAGTTCGATAATCTTGCCGAGGGGCAGCGCCGATTGCGTGTCCTGGGCCAGTTTTTCAGCCAGCAAGAGCTTGTCCTTTTCCAGCTTGGCGATCTTTGTTTCGAATGCGCCGACCACCTTCGGATTCGACGTCTCAACCAGACGTTTCAGCAACGCGTCCGGTTCCGGGGTTCCCACGCCCTTGTCCTTTGCACCCCCTCGCCTCGGCGGGACCCGGAATTTGGACTCTTCGATCACGGCATGATTGGCGCGTTTACCCGGAGGGGGGGGGATATCTATGGCGGTCCCTGGAGTCAATTTTCCAATGCACCGGTCCGGGATGCATCGGAGGAGGGGGCGGCGGATGAAGGCGGGGATCAGGCCCCATCGGTGGGGTCATCACCCTCGGGGTTTTCGACTTGAATGCGGTCGCGCATCCAGTCCAGGAACTTGATCAGGGTCCGCGACGGCTCCGCATTCCTTGGCCAGGTCAGGAAATAGCCTTCGCCGCTATAGCAGGTCAGATCTCCGAAAGGCGCAACGAGGCTGCCGCTCTGCAGTTGGCGCTTGACGAAGATCTTCACGGCCAGGGCAACGCCGCTATCCATCGATGCGGCCTCATAGGCTAGGGCCGAGCTCTCGAAGCGGAGACCGGGTTCGGGATCGACATCGGCACCGACCCGCTTGATCCAGGCGGCCCAGTCGGTCGGGCGGGCCATGGAATGCAAAAGCCGCACCTTGCCGAGATCATCCGGTCCATAGAGCGCGTTCTGCTCCTGAAAATCCGGCGTGCAGATCGGGATCAGCTCGATATCCACCAGCCTTTCGCAATGCAGTTCCGGCCAGTCGCCCTTGCCGGCGCGGATGGCGGCATCGAGATTCTGGCTTTCGAAATCCACCGGCGTGGTCGAGGACCCGAGCCGCACCTCGATCCTCGGATGCTTGTCGTGGAAATTCGTCAGCCGCGGGATCAGCCAGCGCTGCGAGAATGTCGTGTAGGACTGGATGGCCAGGATGTCGCGCCGCCCGCGCCGCGAGACCCGCCGCGACGCGGTGGCGATATCCTGAAAGGCATGGGCGATGCCTTCATGGAGCTGACGGCCCTCGTCGGTCAGTTCCACACCCCGGTGCAGGCGGCGGAAGAGGTTGACGCCGAGATAATCCTCCAGTGTCTTGACCTGCCGGCTGACGGCGACCTGACTGACATTCAGCTCTTCGGCGGCAAGGGTCAGGCTGCACAGGCGCGCGGCGACCTCGAAGGTCCGCAGCGGATTGAGTGGTGGTATCGGGCTCGTCATTCTCGTTATATCACTGATGATGCATCGCCATGACCTGACCTCGACCGCAAGGGGTTGGACATGGGCTGCGCGCCAGCCCTGGTTTCGGAAACCCCATCGCCTCGTCCTTTTTCTACACCTTGCAGGGGCGCGAAGGCTATAGCCGTTCCAGCGCGATGGCGATTCCCTGGCCGACGCCGATGCACATGGTCGACAGGCTCTTCTCGCCCGGCTTCAGGTCAAGCATCGCGCTGCCGGTGATCCGCGCCCCGGACATGCCAAGCGGATGGCCAAGCGCAATCGCGCCGCCATTGCGGTTCACCCGGGGGTCCTCATCGGCAATCCCCAGATCGCGCAGGGTTGCCAATCCCTGGCTGGCGAAGGCCTCGTTCAGCTCGATCACTGCGAAATCTTCCTGCGTCAGCCCGAGCCGTGCCATCATCTTTTTCGACGCCGGTGCCGGGCCGAAGCCCATGATGCGCGGCGCGACACCCGCCGTGGCGCCGCCCAGAACCCTGGCAATCGGGGTCAGCCCGTGCTGTGCCGCCGCCGCTTTGGTGGCAAGGATCAGCGCCGCGGCGCCATCATTGACCCCCGAGGCATTGCCCGCTGTGACGGTCCCGTCGGCCTTGACGAAGGTCCTCAGCCGCGCGAGATCCTCCAGGGTGGTTCCGGGGCGCGGGTGTTCGTCACGGTCCACCACGACCGGGTCACCCTTGCGCTGCGGAATGCATACCGGGGTGATCTCGCGCGCCAGCCGCCCGTTTTCCATCGCAGCCCCGGCCTTCTGCTGCGAGCGCAGGGCGAAGGCGTCCTGATCTTCGCGGCTGATATTGAAATCCTCGGCCACGTTCTCCGCCGTCTCGGGCATGCTGTCGACGCCGTATTGCGCCTGCATCAGCCTGTTGACGAAGCGCCAGCCGATCGTCGTGTCATGTACCTCATTGGCGCGGGTAAAGGCAGCGGTCGCCTTCGGCATCACGAAAGGCGCGCGGGACATCGATTCGACCCCCCCGGCAACGACCAGCTCCGCCTCCCCGGACCGGATCGCACGGGCGGCGGTGATTACCGCATCCATGCCGGACCCGCAGAGCCGGTTCACCGTCGTCCCCGGCACGCTGTCGGGAAATCCCGCCAGCAAGAGCGACATCCGCGCGACATTGCGGTTGTCCTCCCCAGCCTGGTTGGCGCAGCCGAAGATGACCTCGTCCACCGACGCAAGGTCCATCCTCCGGTTGCGCGCCGCCAGGGCGCGAAGCGGGATGGCCCCGAGATCGTCGGCGCGCACCGAGGACAGCGCCCCGCCATAGCGCCCGATCGGGGTTCGGATATAGTCGCAGATATAGGCGTCGGTCATTTCGCTGGTCCTTCGGGCTGCGGTCTCGGGGGCAAGTCAGTCCAGAACGATCAGACTGTCTCCCGCCCGCGCGCCCTGGCCTTCGGGCAGGACGAAGACCGGATTGATCTCGGCCTCGCGCAACCGGCCGTCGAGGGTTTCCGCCATCGCCGAGAACGCCACCATCGTGTCGATCAGCGCCTCGATATCGGCCTTGGGACTGCCGCGAAAGCCCTTGAGCAGCGCCCCGGCCCTGATCTCGTCGATCATGTCGCGGGCGCTTGTGCGGTCCAGCGGCAACAGCCGGATCGCCGCGTCCTTGTACAGCTCCGTCGTCACACCGCCCGCCCCGAGGAGCGCATAGGCCCCGAGCTGCGGATCGCGGTTGAAGCCTAGGATCATCTCCACCCCGCCCCTGACCATTTCCTGCACCAGGAACCCGTCGACCCCGGCCTCGGTCGCCGCCCGTACCCGGGCCAGCATCGCCGCGCATTCGCGGCCCACATCCGCCGGATCGACATTCAGGGCGACGCCGCCCATCTCGGATTTGTGCAGGATCTCACGCGACAGGATCTTGATGACCACGGGGCCCTCGAAATCCCGTGCCTTTTCCGCCGCCTCTTCCGGGGTTTCGGCGGTGACCTCGCGGGTGACGGACACGCCGAACCGGGCAAACAGCGTCTTGGCCTCCGCCTCGTTCAGCGATCCGGGCGCGAAATCGCTGCAATCGACATCCCGCGCATTCGACCCGCTCCCCTGTGCCACACCGGTCCGGGCGGCCAGCGATTGCAGCGCCGAGGCGCAGCTTTCCGGTGCCGCGAAGGCCGGGATTCCGCGTCCGTTGAGCGTCCGGACGATATTGGGCGCATCGGGGCTGACATAGGCCAGGATCGGCTTGTCGGTCAGCGCCAGCGAGTCGAGCACCGGCTGGGCCACCAGGTCCGGCTGGGCAATCGACGACGAGCCCACCACCACGACAATCGCGTCATAGCTGGGGCTTTCCACCAGGATCTTCAGGATCGCGCGGAACAGGTCGGGACGCAGCCCGGCCAGCGTCACGTCGATCGGGTTGCGGTCGAGCTCGGCCTCCTTCAGCTCCAGCGCGATCAGCTTTTCGGCGGTATCGCTGTCCGGCGCGGGCATCTCCAACCCACTCAAGCCCACATTGTCGGCCACCACCGTGGCCGCCCCGCCCGTCGAGGTTACGATGGCCACCCGCTTGCCCTTCATCGGGCGGCCCTGGGCCAACGCGGCCGGAATATCCAGAAGATCGGCAAAGGTCTGGGCGCGGATGATGCCGAGTTGCCGGAAGAGCGCGTCATAGACCTCGTCCGCCCCGGCCAGCGCCCCGGTATGCGACACGGCGGACCGGGCGCCGGATTCCGAGCGGCCGACCTTGTAGGCGACGATGGACTTGCCGGCGGCGATCACCTTCGCCGCCGCCGTGCGAAACCCGGCGACGTCGCGGATGGTTTCGAGATAGAGCGCCACCACCTGCGTCGTGTCATCCCCGGCCAGCGCGTCGAGGAAATCGGAAACCTCCAGATCGGCCTCGTTACCGGTTGCCACCAGCTTGGAAAAGCCGATCCCCCGCGCCACGGCCCGCGACAGGAGCGAGCCGAGAATGCCGCCCGATTGCGACAGCAGCGCGATCCGTCCCGCCGGGAAATCCTCCACCTCCATCGCGCCCGAAGCGGTCATGGGAATACCGTCGGTGAGGTTCACGAGCCCGATGGTGTTCGGTCCCAGAATGCGCATGTCACCGGCGGCCTCGCGCAATTGCTCCTGGCGCTGGCGCCCTTCCTCGCCAGCCTCGCCGAAGCCCGAGGCCAGCACGACCGCCGCCTTGGTGCCGCGCGCCGCCAGATCATGGACCGCATCGATCACCCGGTGGGCGCCGACCAGCACCAGGCCCAGATCGGGGGCCTCGGGCAGATCCGCGGCGGCACCGTAGCTCTTCAGCCCGGCGATTTCCTCGTAGCGCGGATTGATCGGATAGATCGCCCCGCCAAAGCCCTGTTTCTGCAGGAAGGCGATGGGTCGCCCGGTCAGCTTGGCCGGATCGTTGGAGGCCCCGACAACGGCAATGCTCGCCGGGTTCAGGATGGCTTTCATGTCGGACATCTCCGGCCCCTATTTCGACAGCTTGTTGAGGAAATCCTCGACCGACTTGCGATGCTCAGCCGTGGTGTAGCACACCGCCTGCGCCTCGCGGCCGAGGGCGAAGATCTCGTCATCCGAGCGTTCGAAGGTCTTGTCGATGATCTCCTTGGTCAGCGCGATGGCGGTGGCCGAGCCGATGGTCAGTTCCCTGGCCCAGGCATGGGCCTCGGCCAGCAGCGCCTCGGGGGTGGTGACCCGGTCGATCATGCCGATGGCCAGCGCCTCGTCGGTTTCGACGACCCTGGCCGAGAAGATCAGCTCCTTGGCTTTCGACAGGCCGACCCGGCGGGGCAGGAAATACATGCCGCCGCCGTCCGAGACGAGGCCGCGCCTGATGAAGCTCATCGACATCTTGGCCCCCTCGGCGGCGATGATGAAATCACAGGCCAGCGCCATGTCGAGGCCAAGCCCGTAGGCCCCGCCATTCACCGCCGCGATCACCGGCTTGGTGACGCCATGGATGGCCGCGACCCCGCGATGGGTGTTCTTCTGCCGCTTCCAGCCGTTGAACGCCACCTCACCCGAGGGCGCATCGAGCCGCGCCCGCATGCCCGCGATATCGCCGCCCGAACAGAAGCCCTTGCCCGCGCCGGTCAGGATGATCGCACGCACCGCGCTGTCGGCATCGGCCTCGGCAAAGGCCGCGATCAGCTCGGCGCGCATCTGGTCGTTGATCGCGTTGCGCTTGTCCGGGCGGTTGAGGGTAATCGTCGCTATCCCGTCATCCTGCGACACGGAGATGAACTCTGGCAGGGAAACTGCGGTGTCCATGGGCTTTCCTTCTCGTCTGTCGGCAGCCGGGGCTGCCATTTCACGTCTTATCCGTTGAGCGTTCTCGTCACCGCATCCGGCAGGTCGGTGCCGTCGAAGATGATCCTGCGCAGTCGTTCCAGGTCCGGCGCGGCCAGAACCGGGGCGACCAGGTCCTCGTATTTGGCCTCGAGTTCGGCGCGAGAGATCGGGTTGTCCGGATCGCCGCGCCGCGAGGGCTGGAACTGTGTCCATGACCGCCCGTCCTTCAGTTCGACGTGCAGGCGCGCCATGCGCTTGCGGGGGTATTCGGCGGCGAGGTCATCGGCCCGCTCGACGGTGATGCGCGGCATCAGGGCGCGGATGTCGGGGTTGCTCAGCGCTTCGGGCGTAAAGGCGGCCATCCGGACAGCCCCCAGGACCATCTGCGCCGCGAGGCAGTATTGCGCGCTGAACCTTGCCTCCTGCGCGACCCGGGGGTCGGGACGGTCGCAGATGTCCTTGGTCGGCCCGTAGCCCTCGATGCGGATCGCCGCGATGTCCCCGGGGCCGAACCCGTGCGCGCTACGCAGGGTCTCCAGCGCATCGAGCGCCGGAAAGATGTGGCCGCAACAGCCGTGGATCTTGACCGTCATGCGGGTGATCGGGGTCCACTCGCCGGCGCCCTCGAAGGCCGCGTCCCAGTTGCCGGTGCCGTCGCTGGTCGCGGCGGCATAGCCCTTGGGGCCATCGAGGCTGTCCCAGGCACCGGTCGCCCCGGCGGCGGCGGCATGGGCCGCAAGATTGCCCGCATCGGCGGCATGGCCGGGATGCATCGCCTTGACCATGCTCGCGCCTTGAAGATTCTGCTGGACGCCACCGGCGAAGCTGGCCGCGATGGCGATGGCATGGGCAATCCCGGCGCGGTCGCAGCCGAGCAGCATCGCCGCCGCCGCTGCCGCGCCGAAGGTGCCCACGGTGCCGGTGATGTGCCAGTGCGCGTAGTGGCTGGGCTGCAGGGCCATGGCGATACGGCAGCCGACCTCGTAGCCGCCGATCACCGCGCGGTCAAAGGCATCCCGCGACGCGCCGATATCCTGTGCGACGGCGAGAGCCGCGGCAAAGGTGGGCGAGCCGGGATGATAGCCGCCGTCGCGGAAAATGTCGTCGAATTCCACCGTATGGCTGGCCGTGGCGTTGAGGAAGGCCGCACTGCGCGGATCGATCCGCCGCTCGCTCGTGTAACACCAGGCCTTGCCGTCGCGTGCAAGACCGCTTGCCGCCAGCAGCGTGGCCGGGGCTTGCAGCGTGCCCGGCAGGGTCGTGGCGAACCAGTCCAGCGTCGCACACTGCACGGCGGTCCGAACCTCGTCGGAAATGGACGCGTCCAGCCATCCGTCGGCCAGATCGGCCAGTCTTTCGACGGCGGTCGTCATCTCTGAACCTGTTCGCTGATCACCGGGTCCATGGCCTGTAGCGCCAGCCCGGCCAGACACAAAGCCTCGACTTCGTCATCGCCAAAACCGATGGAGCGCAGGATCTCGGAGGTCTGGGCCCCCACAGGCTGCGGCGGCAGGGTGACGCCGGTTTCGGACCCTGACATCCGGAACGCCACCGACGGAACCCGCAAGCCCTCCAGCCGTCCGCTCGGGTCGGCGAGCCGCAGGAACTGGGCGCGGGCCTCGGCCTGCGGGTCGCTGAGCGCCTCCTCAAGGCGGCGGATGCGGGACGCGGGCACGCGGCGTTCGTTGAAGAACTCTTCCCAATAGGCGGCGGGCATGGTCTCGATGATCGAGGCGAGCACCGCGTGCTCGGTCTGATAATCGTCGATCCGGGCGAGGTTGTCGGTCTTGACCAGGTCCTCGCGGCCCAGCCCGATCCAGAGCCGCCGCTGCTGGCGCAGGTTCGAGGCGGCGATCATCACCGGCTGGTCAGAGGCCTGATACATGCCAAGCGTGGCCATGGCATAGGAATTGCCCTTGGCCCTGGGATGTTTGCCGGTCCAGAGGAAATCCGTCGCGGGGGCGGTCATCAGCGTCATCGCGACCTCCAGCATCGACACCTCGATATGCTGCCCCTTGCCGGTGCCTTCGCGCTGGTACAGCGCGGCGGAAATCGCGAAGGCCGCCGTCAGGCCGGTGGCATAGTCGACGACGGGCGCGCCGCATTTCAGCGGGCGGTCGTCGCCATGCCCGGTCATGTCCATGATGCCGGAAAACGCCTGAATGACGTTGTCATAGCCGGTCTGATGCCCGCGCGGTCCGGTGGCGCCAAAGGCCGAGACCGAACAATAGATCAGGCGGGGGTTGACGGCGGCGAGGTCCTCGTAGCCCAGCCCGAGCTCGGTGAACGCGCCGGGGCGATAGTTTTCGACAAAGACATCGGCCGTTTCGGCCAGCCGCAGCAGCGCGTCCCGTCCGGCTTCGGATTTGAGGTCCAGGGCCAGGGTCTTCTTTCCGGCCCCCTGCGCCAGGAACGCGGTACCCATCGCTTCGCGCACCAGGTTGCGGTCGGTGCCGTTGAAACGGGCCTGATCCGGGTCCTTCGGGGCCTCGAGCTTGATGACCTCGGCACCCAGAAGCGCCATCTGATAGCTTGCGTAGGGTCCGGCCAGGACATGCGTCGTATCGATGACCCTGAGGCCGGTGAATGCGCCAGACATGTCGTGTTCCCGTTTCGGATCAGGGCGTCCCCGCCCGGGCCATCCGGGCGGGGACATGTAGCTCAGTTTGTGACAAGCCCGGCAGCCGTCAGCTGCGCTTCGGCCAGTGCCGTCAGGTTCCTGACGAATTCCGCGTATTCGACCGGACCGTAATCGCTGTCCTCGACACCCGCCGCGCGAGCATAGGTCTGGTAGCTGTCGGTGGCCATCGCCTTGTGAATGGCATCGGCGATCTGCTGCTGCAATTCGAGCGGCATGTCCTTGGGACCGAAAACGCCGCGGACCTGCAGCCAGTTGGTATCGACCTCGTAGCCCTGTTCGCCGAAGGTCTGCATGTCGGGCAGGGTGCTCAGGCGCTTCTCGCCGAGAACGCCCAGCCCCTTCAGGCGGTCGGCCTCGAAGAACTCGAGCGCCGGGCCGAGATTGGAGATGCCGACATCCACATGCCCGCCCAGGACGGCGGCGATGATATCGGGGGTGGATTCGAAGGCGACCCAGTTGAATTTCACTCCGGCGGATTCCTCGAGCATGGTCATGCCGATATTCTGCATCGAGCCGACCGGCCCGAAGCCGCCGATATTGACCTCGCCGCCGTTGGCCTTGGCCATCTCGACCAGATCGGTGACCGAGGTAAGGTCCGAATCCTTGGACACGAAAAAGATGATCGGGTCGATCTGCGCCAGGGCGATCCACTCGAAATCATCGGGCGAGAAAGTGCCGCGCAGGTTGGTCAGCATCCCGGTGAAATGGGTGACCGTATTGACCCCCAGTGTCAGCCCGTCGGGCTTGGCCACACGCATCTTGGCCATCTGCGTGGCCCCGCCGCCGCCCGGCGCGTTCACCACGACGATGGACTGGCCGATGATCGGCTCCAGCTCTTTCGCCAGCGTCCGGCTGAACACATCGACGCCACCGCCAGGCTTGGTGTGCAGGACGAAGTTGACGGGACCCTCCGGGGCCCAGTCCTCTGCCGCCGCGCCTTGGACAAGGCCCAGGGTCAGCGTTGCCGCGCAAGCGACACCTGCCATCATTTTCTTGAGACTACCGATTGCCATTGTTTCCTCCCATAGCATCATGAATTGTCACGGCGTTGCTGCCCATGAACAGTTTCCACGGTCCCGTCGCCTGCGTGAACTGAGCGTTTGTCAGGCAACGGGGACTCGAAACTTGGTCAAAGGGCCCTGGCCCTGGCACGGCGCGCCCTCAGTTGGGACAAACCAGGCAGGGCAAAGGCCAGTATGGCGATCAAGATCAGGATCACGGTCATCGGCGAGGTGTAGAAGATGTCCCACTCGCCCTGGTTCGAGATCAGGGCGCGGCGGAAATTGGTCTCCATCATCTCGCCCAGGACCAGCGCCAGGATGATCGGGGCCAGCGGGATGCCCAGCTTGCGCAGGATATAGCCCAGCAGGCCGAAGGCTGTCATGACATGGACCGGGAACATCGTGGTGTGCGAGGCATAGGCGCCGACATAGCAGATACCGGCGACGATCGCGGCGATGGCGGGGCGCGGGATATTCGCCACACGCGCCCAGACCCTGGCACCGGCGAGGCCGATCAGCACCATGATCGGCACGCCGATCCAGAGCGACACGAAGACGGTGTAGGGAATCTCGGGCGATTTGGTGAACAGGAGCGGTCCGGGCTGGATGCCCTGCACCATCAGCGCCCCGATCATGATCGCCGTGGTCGGCGAGCCGGGAATGCCCAGCGCCAGCAGCGGTGCCAGGGCACCGGCGACGGCGGAATTGTTCGCCGCCTCGGACGAGGCCACGCCTTCCAGCGAGCCCTTGCCGAACGTCTCGGGCGTCTTCGAGGCGCGTTTGGACACCGCATAGGACACGAAGGAGGCGATGGAGGCCCCCGCCCCCGGAATGACCCCGATCACATAGCCCAGCACCGAACTGCGCAGGATGGCGGTTTTCAGGCTCAGAATGACCTTGACCGGCAGCGCCAGCAGACCGCCGATCGGGGCGCTCTTCAGCTTTTCGGACGGACCGTCCTCGATCATGAACAGCACTTCGGAAAGCGCATAGAGACCGAGCAGCACCGGCACCAGCGGCAGGCCTTCGAAAAACTCCGGATTGCCCATGGTGAAACGCGGCGTGCCGGTCTGTACGTCCAGCCCGATGGTCGCAAGCGCCAGACCGATGCCCATCGCCACCGTGCCCTTCAGCGGCGAGCCTTCGGACAGGCCCGCCACGAGGCTCAGACCGACCAGGGCCAGGGCGAAATATTCGCCCGGCCCGAAGCGCAGCGCGAATTCCGACAGCGGAACGGCGGTCAGGACCAGCAATAGCGTCGAGATGAAGATGCCGGCCCCGGAGGACAGGATCGAAACGGTCAGCGCCTCGCCCGCCCGCCCCTGCTGGGTCAGCGGATAACCGTCCCAGGATGTCGCTACCGCCGCTGCCGTGCCCGGCGAGTTGATCAGGATCGCGGTAATGGCGCCGCCATATTCCGCCGCCGCGTAAAGCGCGACCAGGCCGACGATGGAGACCACCGGGTCCATGCCGTAGGTGAAGGGGATCAGCAGTGCGACGCCGAGGCTGGGACCGAGGCCCGGAATGGCCCCGATCAGATAACCCGCCAATGCGCCGAATACCAGTGCGAACCAGACCATGGGATCGCCGAAAGCCGAAAAACCGACCGCAAGATTCTCAAGCATGACCAATCCCTCAGGGCAGGTTGACGGCGAGCGCCAGGTTGAAGACGACATGGATGAATGCCGCGAGCGCAACCGGCACTCCGATCAGGTGCAGCACCCGCCGCTCGCCGCAGGCCAGCATGGTCAGGACCGCGAAGATCAGCACGCTCGGCAGCGTGCCCAACGCCTCGAAATAGATCGACTGTAGCACGAGCAGCCCCACCGTCGCCAGGACGAAGACCGGGCGGCGGACAGACACCCAGGCAACGGGCACCGGGTCGAGCAGGCGCACGATGGCGGCGATGGCCACCGCGACGATGGCGATCAGGGTCGCCACCGCCAGCAGGATGGGAAAGCCACCGGCACCGATATCGATCTTGTTCAGCGGCTCCGGCAGCGCCGAGGCCTGCGAGAAATACTGCCAGAATACGACCAGAAGCGCCGCACAGCCCACCAGGTCCAATACCGGCAGGGCGCCGCGCACCACATCCCAGCGAAGCCGCCAGCCAAGGGCGTGCTTGTCGTCTTCCATTTTTTCCTCCCCAGCCAGGGCGCGACCACGCCCTGGCAAAGCTTCCTCGCGCCAGTTTCCCAGATAGAGGCCCCTGTCGTGAACTGAGTATTTGTTTGTACTGGCCTCACCGTGGATTGGCCTTGGCGCGCGGCCCCGGGGTTCAATTCACCGGGCAAAGGCATTTCTGACCATGCCGGTGTCGCTCAACCTCCCGCCCGCGCCATATACATCGGCCCCCCCTTGTGGCGCGGGAAACCGTAGCCGGTGATCATCACCACATCGATATCGTCCGGGCTCTCCGCGATACCCTCGTCGAGAACCGCCTGCCCCTCGCGCTGCATCGTGGTCAGGATACGCGCCATGATGCCGGACGCGGTGAACACCCCGGAGGTCCGGCCCGCCCTTTCGCGCTCTTCCGCGATGATCCGCACGACCTCCGCATCGACCTCGGCCCTGCCGGAGGAATAGTCGTACCAGCCCCTGCCCGTCTTGCGTCCCAGGCGCCCGGCCTCGCAAAGCCGGTCGGCGATCCGGGCATGGCGCTCGGACGGGTCGCGGTGCACGGCGCGCGCCTTGCGCTGCGCCCAGGCGATATCCAGCCCGCTCATGTCTTGCACCTCGAAGATGCCCATGGCAAAGCCAAAGTCGCGCATCGCCGCGTCGATCTCCTGCGGCAGGGCGCCTTCTTCCAACATGAACTCGCAGTCCCGCCGGTAGGCCGCCATGATCCGGTTGCCGATGAAGCCGTCGCAGACCCCGGCCACCACCGGGATCTTGCCCAACAGCCTGGCCAGCGCCCCGCCCGTCGCCAGCGCCCTTGCGCCGGCCGCCTCGCCCCGCACCACCTCGAGCAGCTTCATCACATGCGCGGGCGAGAAGAAATGCAGCCCCAGAACACGCGCGGGGTCCATCGTCGTCGCCGCCAGCGCATTCACGTCGAGATAGGACGTGTTGGTCGCCAGGATCGCATCTGCGGGCATCACCGCGTCGAGTCTTGCAAAGACCTCACGCTTGACATCCATATCCTCGAACACCGCCTCGATCACCAGCGGGCACGCCGCCAGGTCGCGATAATCCGCGCTGGTGCTCAGACCGGCCAGCGCCGCCGCACCGCCGGCCTCGGTCACCGCGCCGCGCTTCACGCTGGCCGCGATGGTCTCGGCGACGCGGGTTTGCGCGGTGTCGGCAGCGGAGATGTCGCGCTCGACCAGACGCACCTGCGAACCGGCGAGCAACAAGGCCGTGGCGATCCCCGCCCCCATCGTGCCGCCGCCGATCACGCCCACCCGGGACAGATCGACCGGCGCCGCTCCGGCCTGTTTCAGCACCTGGCCCGCGCCGCGCTCGGCGAAGAAGACATGCCGCAAGGCGGCGGCCTCATCCGATACCGCCAGCCTCAGAAACCGGTCCCGCTCGCCCGCCAGAGCCGTTTCGACGGGCGCGCGCGCCGCGCATTTCAGCGCTGCGAGCGCTTCGAGCGGCGCTGCGGCACCCCGGCTGCGTTTGCGCAGTACCGCCTCTTCCGCCTCCCAGTCGATGGCATCGCCCGCCACCAGATCGCAGTCCAGCGCCGATGAAGCCCGCCCTTCCGCCGCCAGGTTCTTCGCCATCGCGGCGGCTTCGGCCAGCAGGTCGCCAGTTGCCAGACCATCGATCAGACCGCAATCCAGAGCCGCCTCGGCCCCGATGGGCTTGCCGCCGGTGACCAGCCGGATCGCCGTCGCCATCGGCACCAGTCGCGGCAGGCGCACCGTGCCGCCCGAGCCGGGAATGATCCCGATATTGACCTCCGGCAAGCCGAGTCTGGCCGTGCGCACGGCAAAGCGGGCATGACAGGCCATGGCCAGCTCCAGACCACCGCCAAGGGCCGCGCCGTTGATCGCCGCGACCCAAGGGGTCTTGGAGGCGGCAATCGCCGCCAGGACATCGGGCAGGAACGGCGCGACCGGTGTCTGACCAAGCTCGCGGATATCCGCCCCGGCCACGAAGGCGCGGCCTGCCCCGGTCAGCACCACGGCCGTCACATCCGCGTCCCGCAGCCCGGCCACCGCCTCCATCAGTCCCTGGCGCACCGCGCGGCCCAGGGCATTGACCGGCGGGTTGTCGATCGTTACCCAGCCCAACGCGTCCCTGATCTCGACTCTGACGATGGTCATGCGTTCCTCCGGCTTCGCCAGCGGCGGCTCCGCCGCGGTCCGACCCGCATATACCGCGCCGCCGGTTTGCCGTAACCAAACCATTGGTTGGGTTCAGACCAGCCCCGGAACGGGTATGGTGACATCGGGCACAGCCGCAAGGGCGCATTCCCAACACAACCCTGACCGGCATCGGCCGGTTTCAGCAATTCCAAGGACCACCACGTGTCGCCCCGCATCAAGCTCACGCTTTCGCTCGCAGCGCTCTACGCGGCGGCCACTTGCGCCGGATGGGCCTTCTCGCGCCTTGGACTTCCTTTGCCCTGGATGATCGGTCCGCTGGTGCTTTCGGCGTTCCTGTCACTTTCGAGCCGGTTCGGGATCGCCGTCCCGGTCGAGACCCGGCCCCTCGGCCAGATGACCATTGCCGCGCAGGTCGGCCTGGCCTTAACCCCCGCCGCGCTTGCAGCCCTTCTGGACCTGGCTCCGGTGATGATCGGGACGGCGCTGGCGACCGCGGTCTGTGCCGGACTGGTCGCCGTCGTCCTTTCGCGGGCCGCCGGGATCCGCCTGTCCCAGGCCTTTCTGTCCACCTTCCCGACCAGCCCCGTCGAGGCGGCCATCCTGGCCGAGCGGCATGGATGCGAACCCGCCCCGGTCATCCTGGCCCAGACCACGCGCATCGCTGCCGTGGTCATCCTGGTGCCGGTTGCGGTCTATGCCCTGGACGGCTGGCCGGATCTCTCGGCCAAGGCGCAAGATGGCAGCTCCGATCCGCTCGGCGTGGTTCTTCTGGCGCTTCTGGCCATCGCCGGAGCGCTCGCCTTCAAACGCCTGGGCCTGTCCAACCCCTATTTCCTCGGGCCGCTGACCTTCTCGGCGGCGGCCAGCGCCTTCGGTATGCAACCTCTCGGTTTCCCGCCCGTGATGCTCGTGCTGGCACAGATCGTTCTGGGAACCTGGCTCGGCAGCACCTTTCGGCGCGATCTCTTCGCCGGGAACAAGCATCGGCTGATCGCCATCCTGACATCGACGCTGCTGCTGCTCGGCCTCGTTTCCGCGCTCGCGGTCGCGATCTCGGTGCTCGCCGGACTGCATTGGGAGATCCTGGTACTGGGCGCGGCACCGGGCGGCGTCACCGAAATGGCGCTGACTGCAAAGTTCCTCGGCATTGACCTGGCCCTCGTCACGGCCTTTCAGCTGACAAGGATCTTCCTGTTCATGCCGAATATCCCCTGGATCATCCGCATGATCGATGCCTACGAACAACAAAGAGACACGCGCTCCTGAGCCAGGTCCGGTCTGGTCCGGGCCAGGCAACACCCGCCCCGGGATCACGCGTAACCCGGCGGGGGGAGGAAGCCGCCGAAGACCTCGTCGCAAAGCCCGGTGAAGCGGATCGTCGTGCGATCCCCGAATTCCGGGCCAATGGCCTGAACGCCCGCCGGCATGCCGCGCACCGGATCCGGCAGGGGACGCACGGTCGCGGGCAGATGCCCCAAAGTGGCGATGCCCGGCCAGTAGAGGTTCTCCATATAGGGCCTGGTCTCGCCGCCGACATCAAGCACCCGGGACATTTGCGGCACCGGCCCGTGCCCGTCCTCGGTCTGATGCGGAAAGGCCACGGTCATGCTGACCGGACAGAGCAGGATGTCATAGTCGCGGAACCAGCCCCTCCAGGCGCGCCTGCGTTGCTCCTGGCGCTCTACCATGGCAGCGTATTCAGCCAGGCTGGACCGGGTCGCCCGGGCCACACGGGCAGGCAGACTGTCCGGCGCGTGGGCAGCGGCGGCGGCGGCATAGGCCTCGAGCTCGGCCTCGGGCAGGCCGGCACCGATCACCGCAAACAGCGTCTCGATGTAGTCCGCCTCGTTGCCGACCAGCGGCGCCGGGGGGGCGTCGAACCGGGTGACCTGCGCGCCCTGGGCGGAAAGCGCATCGGCATAATCGCCGATCGCCTCGGCATAGGCCGGATCGACCGGATTGCCGCCGGTCCACACCGCGACCCGGAAATCGGCAAGGCGCGCGTGGCGCGACGCCGGCAGGTTCAGAACCCACCCCCGGTCCGGATCTTCCCCGGCAAGCCCGCCGGTCAGAATATCGAGACCGAGTTCCAGATCGGCCGCACAGCGCCCCATCGGCCCATAGACCGCCAGCGGTGGCTCCGCCAGGGCACCCGGCGGCGGGACATGGCCGTAAGCGGGCACGATGCCGAATGTGCTCTTGTGGCCCCAGACCCGGCAGAAATGCGCCGGGAGCCGGATCGAGCCGCCGATATCGCTGCCGATCTCCAGCGCCGTGACCCCCTCCGCCAACGCGGCGGCGGCCCCGCCCGAGGACCCGCCGACGGTCCGGTCCGTGTTCCAGGGATTGCGGCTGATACCGTAGAGCGGGTTGTAGCTCTGGTGGTCCGAAGCCGCGAGCGGCACATTGGTCTTGCCCCAGATCACCGCACCGGCGGCGCGAAGCCGCGCAACCGCAGCCGCATCCCCGTCCGAGACATAATCCTTCAGTTCCGGGATCCCGGCGGTTCCATGAAACCCTTCAACCTCGAAGGTTTCCTTGACCGTCATCGGCATCCCGGCCAGCGGTCCCTTCGCGGCAATGTCGGCATCCGCCTCCCGGGCCGCCTGCCGCGCGGCATCGGCGCGGATCTCGACAACCGCATTGACGTCGCCGTCCAGCCTCTGCTGGCGTTCGAGCATGTGCTCCAGAAGCTCCAGAGCGCCGATCCGGCGGGATTTGAGCGCGCCGACAGCCTCGACCGCAGTCCAGAGATGGGGATCTTTGTCTTGAGAGCTCGTCATGACGATGTCTTGCCTCGCAGCGTTTGGAAATAGGCGGAAAGCGCGGGCCAGAGACCCCGCGGAAGGAAAAGCAGCACGCCGATGGACAACAGTCCCATGACGATCCAGTTCTGGCTGCCGGAATATCCGGCAGCGCTCATGATCTCGCGCATGCCGACGAAGAGGACGACGCCGAGCGCCGGGCCGGTCAGGGTCCCGAGCCCGCCGATAACGACGATGAACATCATCACCACCACCCATTTGGCCTGGAAGGCATCCAGTGGGGTGACAAAGAGCGTCGTCGTGTAATAAAGCGCCGCCGCCAGTGCCGTGCCCGCCGCCGTGAAGGTGAACAGGATCATGTGGAGACGCCAGATATCGACCCCCGACGCCTCCGCGGCCGCCTCGTTGTCGCGCACGGCCAGGGTCGCCAGGCCCAGCCGGCTGCGCAGGAAGACGCGCAGCCCCACGATCAGGGCGACCGACAGGAACAGTGCTACCGGCAGCACGGTCTGCTCGGGGAATCCTTGCATCATCTCTCCGCCCGGGCGCAGCACGATACCGCCGGAGCCACCGAGCGCCTCGGTCTTGACGACGAACTGAAACACAACCTCTGCCGCGACCCACATGCCGATGGCGAAATAGGCATGCTTGAGGTGAAAGACGATCATGCCGAGCGGGATCGCCAGCACGCCCACAAGCAGGGGAACGATGACAATGACGCCCCAGACCGGAATGCCGCTATTGTTGGCGATCAGGCACAGGGCGTAGGCGCCGAGCCCGACAAACAGTTGCTGTCCGAAGGATACCTGCCCCGCATATCCGGCCAGCAGGTTCCACATCTGTGCCATCAGGAACAGGATGAACACCTCGCTGAGCAGGAATTGCATCCCGGAATCGATATAGACCGCCGAAAGCCCCGCCAGGACCGCACCCAGCGCGAGGGCGGCGAGTTCGACCTTGCGGATCACGACAGCCTCCCCGTCCGGGCGCGGAAGACCAGCACGATGAAAAACACCAGATGCACGTAGAAAAGACCGGCATTGCCGTCGAACCAGGTGCTGACCACCTGCGTCATCCCCAGAAGCAGCCCGGCCCATAACACACCCCGGATCGACCCGAGACCGCCCAGCACCACGACCTCGAAGGCGATCAGAAGATTGTCGAGGCCGGAGAAGGGCGACACGCTGGCCCGCATCGCCAGCAGGACACCGGCGATCGCCGCCAGCCCGGCGGACAGGGCCGCGACGATGATATGGATGCGCGTCACCGGGGCGCCGACCAGGGCGGCGATATCGGGCAGGTCGGAAACGGCGCGGATCTGGCGGCCCAGACGGGTGCGGAAGATCAGGAAGGCCAGCAGGCCGAACGAGGCCATCGCGATGCCGAGCGAGATCAGCGGCAGCACCCCGAAGGTCATGCCGCCGACGGTGAAATTCGCCTGGCCAAGCTGCCCCACCGACAGGCCGCGCAGGTCCGCGCCGACGGTCTCGACCAGCGAGTCGCGCAGGACCACCGCCAGCCCGAAGGTGACCAGCATGGCCACGATCTCGTCGCGGTTTGCCATGGCACGCTCGACGATCAGCCATTGCGCGGCGGCGCCGAGAAGCGCGCAGGCCAGGAAGGCGATGAGCAGGAGGATGGGGAAGGGCAGGTCCGGAAACAGCACGATGGCGCCGACGGCGGCGAAGGCGCCATAGGTGATATACTCGCCATGGGCCAGTTGCAGGACCTTCAGAATGCCGTAATTCAGCGCCAGGCCGGCGCCGATCATGGCATAGAGCCCGCCAAGCGTGACGCCCTGGAAAATCAGCGATACCAGCTGGGCCCCCGTCATGTCCTGCCCCCGAAATAGGCTTCGTGCAACCCGTCGCCGGTCATGCCCTGGCTGGGTCCGTGAAAGGTCACCGCACCCTTGAAGAAGCAGGTCACCGTGTCGGCGACGCCGCAGACGCGCGAGATATCCTGGTCGACGATGATCAGCGTGACGCCCTCATTGCGGATCGTTTCCAGCGCCCCGTAGACCTCGCGCACCACGGCGGGCGACAGCCCGAGCGAAATCTCGTCGAAGAGCAGTATGCGTGGATTGGCGGCCAGGGCCCGGCCGATGGCCACCATCTGCTGCTGACCTCCGGAAAGCTCCGACGGCCTGGCGTTGCGTTTCTCCCTGAGAACCGGAAACAGCCGCTCGATCGCGTCGATGTCCCAGGGGCCGTCGCGGTCCGTCTGTCCTATCAGCAGGTTCTCGCGCACGGTCAGGCTCCCGAACAGCATCCGGCCCTCGGGCACCAGGGCCAGTCCCAGCCGCGAGGATTTCAGCGGCTCGCCCCGGGATAGCGGCGCGCCGCCGACCCGGACCTGACCGTCCCAACTGCCCATCAGTCCGCACAGGATCCGCAGGAAGGTGGATTTCCCGGCGCCATTGGCCCCGACAAGCGCCATCGTGTCGCCCTCGGGCACCGTCACCGATACCCCGTTCAATGCCCGGAACTGGCCGTATCGTGCGCTCAGATCGGTGATTTCGAGGGCCAGACCCATCTCACATCCCCATATATGTGCTCTGCAGCACATCCGATTCCCAGACCGCGTCAAATGGCCCGTCGAGAAGCCTGGCGCCCTTGTCCATGACAACCAGCCGTGCGCAGACCCCCTGCAGGGCGAAGGGAATATGCTCGACCCAGACAATGGCGCGGCCCGGTTGCAGCCGCTTGACCACCTCCTTCATCGCCGCGATCTCGGGTTCGGTGAGACCGGCGGCCACCTCGTCGAGCAACAGAACCCGCGGCTTGCTGGCGACCGCCTTGGCCAGTTCCAGCCGCTTGCGGTCCAAAAGGCCCAGGGACGCCGCCTGGGTGGCGGCCCTGTCGATCAGGCCGGTCATCTCCAGCACCTCGCCGACCCAGATACCGGCATCGTGCTGCGACAGCCCGGCGCCGAAATAGGCCGGCAGCAGCACGTTCTCGCGGACCGTCAGCCGCTCGAAGGTCTGCGGGATCTGGGCGGCCCGGGCTATGCCGGCAGTCACCCGCGCAAAGACCGGCAGCTGGGTGACGTCCCGGCCCTCCAGCACAATCCTGCCCCGGGTCGGCTTGTGATACCCGGTCAGAAGCGAAAGCAGCGTCGTCTTGCCGGCCCCGTTGGGACCGATGAGGCCGACGCTCTCGCCCTCGTTCAACGCGATGCTGACCTTGTCGACGGCGCAGACAGAACCGAACAGCCGCGATACGTCCTCGGTGGCCAGCAAACTCATGGAACCGGTGCCCGTCAGGCGCCGCCGAGCGGCACCATGTCCGCTTCGATAGGCACTTCGGGCAGGATGTCGTTGTTCACCACCTTCAACTCATAAGGATATTTGCCGGTGCCTTTGCGCCATTGCCCGCCGGCAAGTCCGGTGATGGCGACGCTCCGGATCGGGCTGCTGGCGAAATTCACCGGACCGATCACCGTTTCCATGTCAAGCGCGGCGATGGCATCGCGCACCTGATCGGGATCGGTGGGGTCCTCCGACCGCTGCAGGGCCGCAAGCCCGATTTCCCAAAGGGCGTGGCCATATCCCAAGGGCTGGGTCCACTGCCGGTCGGCCTCGGTTTCCCAGGTGCCCGCCAGCTCTGCGGCACTCTGGCCGGTGATGGTCGAGCGATAGGGGAAGCCCGGCGACCACCAGATCTCCGTCGCCATGCCGTCGCCGGTATCGCCCAGCGCCTCGATGCCGGACGGGAACAGAAACGCCGCCGCCATGGCGCAGACCTTGGGCTTGAGCCCGGCCTGGCCGACCTGGTTCCAGAATGGAATGAAGTGGTTGGGAAACATGAACCCGGCCAGGATATCCGGCGCCTCGGCGGCGAAGGCCGAGACCGCGTTCGAGAAATCATTGGCCGTGATCGGAAAGGCGCCCGCGGCGGTTTCCGCATAGCCTGCGGCGCTGAGCATGGAGGGCAGGCCCAGTTCCGGGTCCATGAAGGCCTGTCCGGGCTCGTTGTTGAGGAACAGCGTGCCGACCTTCTTGTTCGTATCGACCGAGTCCATGAGCGAAACGAAGGTCTGCAGAATGGTGTCTGACCCGGCAAAGAAATGGAATGTATAAGGAAAGCCCGTCTCTGGATTGCCGCCGCGCGGAAAGAACCAGCCCTGCCAGGGCACCATGGTCGAAATGGTCGGGACCCGCCGTGTATCCGCCAACTCGCCGATGGCCAGCGCGCCATCGCCGTCCTGGGCCAGCACCAGGTTGCACCGCTCGCGCAGGACGAGCTCGCTCGCGATCGAATTCGACCGGTTGGGGTCGGACTGGTTGTCGCGGATGATCAGTTCCACCTGATAGGTCTTGCCGTCGACCTCCAGACCATTGGCCAGATGCGCCTTCATCTTTTCGAGGGTCCAGGCCTCGGTCTCGCCAAAGGCGGCCCGAATTCCCGACAGCGCGCCGACATAGCCGATCTTGATGGTCGACCCGGCGGCCCGCGCCACCGAGGGCATGAACAGACCGCTGGCGGTTGCCCCCGCGCTCAGCCTCAGAGCCTGCCTGCGTGAAATATTGGAGCGCCCATTCAATGAGTTCACTGTCCACCCTCCCATTGCGATGACGGAGTTGCCTTTGATCGCCGCCTATGTAACCAGTGGAAACATTAGTGCAGAGCGCGGTGATTCCGTCAACCATCTTTGCGCCAGCGGGCGCAATCGGCGCGGGGAAACCTTGCCGGAACCCCCGCGCGCGTGCCATGAAGAAGGCCCAATCATGTCGGGGAGAAGACCCATCGAGAATGACAGCGAAAGTGTGGAAAAACCGAAGAAGATCGGCAAAAAGAGCTATCATCACAACGACTTGCGCAATGCGCTTTTGACAACGGCCCTGGATCTTATCGACAGGCGCGGCGGGCCCCACTTTTCCATGCGCGAACTTGCCGGCGCGCTTGGCGTCACCCATGCCTCGGCCTATCGCCATTTCGCTGGCAAGGCGGCGCTTATGGATGCGTTGACGGCAGAAGGCTTCCGGAAACTGGCCGCCTGCCAGGACGAGGAACTGAGCAGGGCCCCGCAGGATCCGCTCGAAAGGTTCAACGCGCTCGGCTACGCTTACATGCGCTTTGCGCAGGAAAACAAAGGCTTCTTCTCGCTGATATTCCGCGCGCGCGAGGATGAGAACCCCGAACAGAGCAGCAGGATTCTTCACAACGAAAGGGCATTGTCGACCTTGGTCGAGACCATCGCCGAATGCCAGCGCGCCGGGTTGGTCGTCGATGGCGATCCGGTGCGCATCGCCGGCTATACGGTGCTCGCGCCCCACGGTCTGGCCGTCTATCAGACACAGGGCCACGAGCCCCTGGGACCTGGCAACGATGCGGCGTTCTTTCCCGATATCGAGGCCATCAACGCGCTCACGATCCTGCCGCTGCTGGTCAATCCGCCGAAGCCGGAAGAGGTGGCCCGGCGCTATTTTGCGCGATCCTGCCCGGCGAAATAGAGCGTATTGCGCCTGATTGGATTCACTTGTTCACGCCGGCCCGCAAGGCAGCCTTTGCGTGGCAAATGCGTCTCAAGGGTTGGAAAGAATTCGATTTGGCGCAAGATGCGCTACACGCCGCATCAGGCGGAAATACACGCATCGTTAACTATTTTATTCAATGATTTCAATGAAATTTCCTGATTTGCACGCGTGCAAAACCCAATCCCGGTCCTGTCCCGCCGACGATCGAAGAGCCGCCATCGGGCCCCTGCCCGACGCGCCGGGATCAGTCGTCCCGATGCACCTTTTCCTTGCGCTCATGCCGCTCCTGCGCCTCCAGCGACAGGGTCGCGATCGGACGGGCATCCAGCCGCTTCAACGAGATCGGCTCGCCGGTTTCCTCGCAATAGCCGTAGCTGCCATCCTCGATCCGCCGAAGCGCGGCATCAATCTTGGCCACCACCTTCCGCTGCCGATCCCGGGTCCTGAGTTCCAGCGCCCGGTCGGTTTCCTCCGAGGCCCGGTCGGCGACGTCGGGAATGTTCCGCGTGCCTTCCTGCATGCCTTCGATGGTGGATTTGCTCTCTTCGAGGATCTCGGCCTTCCAGGCCTGCAGCTTCTGGCGGAAATATTCCAGCTGCCTGTCATTCATGAACGGCTCGTCTTCGGCCGGACGATAGTCTGACCCGAAATTCGTTTCCGCTTTCATTCAGATACTCCGACGTCTGCGGACATTACGCACGAACGGCCATGGGGGATGCGTGCTCTGCGTCCTTACTCAATTCTCGCGCTTGCCCTACAGGGATTCGACTCGCTTGTCACGCTTGTAATGGCAAGAGGTATACGAAGTGATCACGCTGAAGCAGTTTGAAAAACTCCGGTTAATCGACGCCGCCGCGGCAACCCTGTGACCAGCTTCAATTCCCTGATGGACCGCCGACATTCCAGATCCGGCCAATGCCCGAAACCTTAACCCTGGCGTCAAGTTTTCGGAGCCGCCCTGCCTGCATTTCCCGGGCCCCGGATTGGCCCGGCCTGCAGTTCAGCAGCGTTTTCGGGCCATGCAGCACCCCGATCCCTGCCGTGCAAGTACCGGTGCGCATGGGGCCCGAAATTCCCGGTGGATGGTGCGTTGCGCCATTTCTTCCGCACCCAGTTTCCGCCGCCTCAGCCATGCTGGCCTTTCGTGCCATGACCAACACCCACCGCATCGATGCCGCCATGCTGGTCATCACGCGGACCGGCCGAAAGGCGCCATTCTCGCCGTTACTTCCGAACGGCTGCCCATCAACTCTGTGCCCCGGCCGCATCGCTTTTGCGTGTGCCGGGCCTGAAAAGATTGCGCCTTCCGGTCTTTGCTCTAAAATCAAAAAGAAAAACCGAGGCAGAAGATGATCGAAATCCGCGCGCTCCAGGCGAGCGACGAACCTGTGTGGCGCGACCTGTGGACGGCTTATCTCGCGTTCTACGAGACTTCCGTCTCCGAAACCGTCTACGCGACGACCTTCTCCCGGCTGCTGTCGGATGCCCCCGGCGAATACCATGCCCGTCTGGCCTGTCGGGATGGCATGCCCGTTGGCCTCGTCCACTATCTCTTTCACAGACACTGCTGGCGCGTCGAGAATGTGGTCTATCTTCAGGACCTCTATGTCGCCCCTGAAGCCCGCGGTACCGGCGCAGGCCGTGCGCTGATCGAGGCCGTCTATGCCCATGCGGATGCCGAAAACTGCCCGAGCGTTTACTGGCTGACCCAGGATTTCAACCACACGGCGCGCAGGCTTTACGACCGGATCGCCAGCGTTACCGCCTTTGTCAAATATCAAAGGGTATTGGCATGAGACGCTTGGGTCTTGCCCTCGCCGCGCTTGCCGCAGCCTGCGCGCCGGTCGAGATGCCCTCTTCGGCCCGCCCGTCGCCGGCTACCGCCGTCGTCGAAACCGTCCGTTTTCCGTCCCGCACCCTGCCGCGCGGGGTGGCGCGCTCCAACGTCATCCTGGCCGAGGATTTCCTCGACCTCACCTTCGCGCTTGAAAGCGGCCAGCCGCTGCCGCATCTCTTGCGTTACGAAAAACCTGTTAAGATCGTCATGCGTTCCGCCGAGCTCGCGCCTTACCAGAGAGACCTGCAATATTTGCTCAGCCGCCTCAGGACCGAGGCCGGCATCCCGATCACCCAGACCTCCAACCCTGCCGAGGCTGATATCCATATCGAGGCGGTTCCGGCGCGTGAGATCCAGCGTGTCTATCCCGGGGCGGCTTGCTTCATCGTTCCAGGCGAGACCAACTGGACCGAGTTCCGCCGCAAGTCGCGCCGTGCCAGGCTGCGCTGGTCCGAACAGGCCACGCTCGGCCGGACGGCAATCTTCGTGCCGTCCGACAGCACGCCCCAGGATGTCCGCGACTGTCTGCATGAAGAAATCGGTCAGGCGCTGGGACCGGCCAACGACGTCTATCGGCTGCCGGATTCGGTGTTCAATGACGACAATTTCCACTCCATCCTGACGCCTTTCGACATGCTGATGCTGCGCGCGCTCTACCACCCTTCGCTGCGCTCGGGCATGAGCAAACGTGCCGTCGCTGCGCGCATCGTCGGGATTCTGAATGAGATCAACCGGCGCGGGCGCGGCATTGGCCAGCGGTCCCGCGCGGACTCGTCGCCGGAATGGAAACGCGCCATCGAGACCGCCATGACCCGCTCCAACAGCCTTGCGACCCGCCGCAATGCCGCCAACCGCGCCGTGGCGCTCGCCGCCGCCATGTCGCCCCAGGATCACCGGCTGGGGGTGGCGCTGCTGACGCGGGGGCGGCTGACGCTCCATGACGATCCGACGCGCGGGGCGGAGGATTTCGCCAAGGCGTACAATCTCTTCCGCCGTCAGTTGGGGTCAGATGACGTCCGCTCGGCCCAAGCCGGGCTGCATCTTGCGCTTGTCGCGCTGGCCACCAAGGATTTCGAGACCGTTGTGCAGGTGGTCGACCGGTCCATTGACCCTGCGCTTGAAGGTCAGAATGCCGTCCTCGCTTCGGGTCTTTATGCCGTGCAGTCCGAAGCTCTGATCGGTCTCGGCCAAACGGGTGCGGCCCGGGATGCCCGGCTCGAAAGCCTCAAGTGGGCGCGGCTGGCCTTCGGGGATGTCAACGGTGTCATCGCCTCGGCCCAGGCCAAGCTCGAGGATTTTGCCCCGGCCCGGAACGACACATCGCGGGGTCTTGATCGGCCATGATCATTCTCGCTGCCTTTCTCCTCGGCTTCGCCCTCGGCTGGATCCGCGCCGTCCGCCGTGACGGCGACCGGCTCGACAAGCTGCAATACGGCTTTGCCCATGGCACCGCCTTCGCAATCCTCAGCCTCGCCATCGGAATTCTGGCGGTCCGGACGGGTATCCTGTCCTGAAGCATCTGCCGGGGTGAAGAGATGCGGACACGCCAGCCCCTTGGTCAGCGCCGTGCAGATGCGTTCCACAGATATGGAGGCGGCGGCCCCTGTTTGGAGACGGAGCGGAAAGATGTCGGCAGACTTCGAAGAAGCCTGGCGCAAAATCGGATCAGATTGAAACAATCTGACCCCAGGTTTTTCTCAAGCCTTTGATTCTTAATCATAATTAATTTTCAGACTGCGGCAGTCTGAAACGATTCCGGTCTAGCGGAAGACCGTCAGATTCGGCAGCCCAAGCTCGGCTATGCGGGTGTTGATCCGCTGTTGATGCTCCACCGACAGCACGAATTTCCGTCCGGCGAGCGCGGCAAGCACGAATTGCGCGTGCAGATCCTCGCGCTCGGAGGATTGCAGCAGGATTTCCGTGCCCTTGGCGTAAATCTCGC
This sequence comes from Paracoccaceae bacterium, assembly GCA_050299335.1. Classification (GTDB taxonomy): domain Bacteria; phylum Pseudomonadota; class Alphaproteobacteria; order Rhodobacterales; family Rhodobacteraceae; genus JBNKVT01. The sequence continues at coordinate 27,406 of JBNKVT010000004.1, forward strand.
CTGAGCCGAATTCATACTGCTCCAGCGCGCTGTTCAAGAGCTCGATCGCGTGCAGGACCTCGCCATTTACCGCCTGAACCTCGGCCAGTGTGATCGTCGCCTCCAGCCCCGGTGCAGTACCGTTCATCTCGCGCGCAGCGATCCCAAGATCCAGCTCCAGCGCTTTGCTGTCCACCCGGGCACCATGCCGTTCGGGCATCGCGGGTTCGGCCATGGTATCCGCGGCCTCGTCGGTCGGCGTCCCGGCGCCGTCATCCGCGTCCAGCGCTGGCGTCATCGCCTCGCTCAGTTCCTGCGCCCGTTCCTCCAGTCGATCGACCAGTTCCGCTTCCGACGGCGGCACTTCGGTTCGCGGCGAGCGTTCGATCAGAATCTTGATCCGTTCGGCCAGCCCGGCTTGATCCGGTGTCAGGGCATCGATCACCTTCAGACCCACCGGCTTGCGGAGCGGGACCGGCAGCGCGGCCAGTTCCTCCATCAGCCTTTCCTGGTCAAACGCGTCCATGGACCGCCCGGCGGCCAGCCGCCACATGGTCAGCCGCCCGGAGCAATAGCCGGTATCGGCGAAGGCTTCCGTTTCTGGCGGCGCGCCTTCAAGGATTCGCGCGATGTCCTGCATCACCGCGTCGGATTTTTGCGGAGCGGAAAGCTGATCGAGCAGCGCCACCGCCTCGACCCCGAAGCCGATACTAACATAATAATGCGCCAGGTCGCGCCAGGCCGCCTCGTCCACCGAGCCGTCGATCCGGATCAACGCGTTGCGCATCGACCCGATGGTTCCGGCGACATCCGTCGGTGCGTCATCGGTGAAGTCCGGGCTGAGGGCGAGGTGCCGGCACTCCGCCTCCTCCATCATCTGTTCGTCGCGGCGGAATGTGATCGTCGCATCGAGCGCGGTGTCCACCCGGGTCTGCAGGCTGTTGTCCAGGTCCGACATCCCGGTCCGTGCCGATGGCGGCTGCGTGGGGATGAAAGGTTCCAGCCCCGAACCGCCCGGTCCGGAGGCAGGTTCGGCGGGATTTAGCGGCTCCGCTGTCTCGTCGGGATCGAGAAGCCCGGCACCGGCGATACGCATGATTTCCTGTTCCAGCAGCCGCGCCTCTTCCATCAGACGCGCCTCCTCGGCCACCGAGCCTGCCAGGCTGAGATCTTCTTCCTCTTCCGCCTCCGGCACCGTCATCTCTTCGGCCATCTCCGCCGCTTCGGTCTCCGGCAGGTCAACCTCCGGCGTCTCTGGTGCCGGACCGCGGCCGGGAGCGGTTACGGTGGTTGCGGCGGGATTCCCGCCGGCCGAGCCAAAATTTGCCCCTTGCCGCAGCACATCCAGCGCCAGCCGCCCTGGTGCTATCTCCGAAACCTTGACCTCGCAGTCACAGCCCAGTTTCAGCGTCACCGTGAGTCCGCGTCCGCTCGGGGTCTGGGCCAGGGACAGGATGCGCGAGCGCGAAATCCTGTCAAAGACGGACGCCGCGTCGAACCGCTGCTGGCGCCCAGGAAACACCAGATCCGCCTCGCGGGAGATCGTATCGAGTGTCCAGGAGCTGCCGGGTTCCACTTCGAAGATCAGCCGCGAGAAATTGGGGTGTTCGATGGCACGGACACGGCCGCTCTGCTGGGCAGAGGCGGCCGTGGCGAGGAAGGTCGCAAGGATCAGGGTCAGGATGGGGATCGGTCTCATGCCGCCTCCTGCTTGCCCGAGCGCAGGGCCTCTTCGAGCGTGTTGAAGGTCGGCCGTTTTTCATGCGGCGTATTCTGCCGCCCGACCTCGACGCAGATATTCGGAGGATGCTTGTGAAGATTCGCCACCATGACCTCCTGGATCAGCGAGTAGAAATGCTGATCGTCATCGACCACGGTTTTCACCTTCGCGGCGAACGGTCCCACGAACCCGTAGGCCAAGAAAACGCCGAGAAAGGTCCCCACCAGCGCGCCACCGATCATCCCGCCCAGCACTTCGGGCGGCTGGTCGATCGAGCCCATGGTCTTGATCACGCCGAGCACGGCGGCGACGATCCCCAGGGCCGGAAGGCCATCGGCCATGGTCTGCAGGGCATGGGACGAGTGCTGGGCGTGGTGATAATTGGCCTCGATCCTGTTCTCCAGCATCTCCTGGACCTGGTGCGGATCGTCGTAATTCATCCCCGCCGAGCGCATGGTGTCGCAGATCAGCTCCACCGCCTCATGGTCTTGCTGGATCTTTGGAAACCGACCGAAAATATCCGACTTTTCTGGTTCTTCGATGTGGTTTTCCAACTCGAGCGGGTTCTGCCGGGCGATGCGGATCAGCGAGAACATCAGCACCAGCACATCCTGGTAGTCCTGCGCGGTCCAGTAGCAGCCCTTGAAGACCTTCTTGACGTCCTTGACCGTCTGCTTGACGATCGCCATGTCGTTTCCGATCAGGAAAGCGCCGATGGCCGAACCGCCGATGATGGTCATCTCGAAAGGCAACGAGTGCAGCACGATCGCCATCTTGCCGCCAGCCGCCAGGTAGCCGCCGAAAACGGCCGCGAAGACCACGACGATGCCAACGATCCCAATCATGGATTCCCTCGTTACTGACTGACCCGCTCGACCATGGGGGACGGGGGTTAAAATACGGTTCACTGTGGGACACATGTCCCCTGTGAATTCTCTGCCTACCGCGGGATTTGCGGGGGTGTGGCCTGGAGCACATCGCGCCAGATCGAGTTCACTCCGGCCCTTGAGACGCATTTGCTCCGCAAGCGCTGCCCCGTTGGCCGGACCGAATTCATGAATCCGGTCAGTCGAGACACGCTTCAGTTGGCTATGGTTGCGATATTCCGGTTCGCCATCAGCACCGAAACCTCATAGGCGACATCGGTTTCCATCGCGGCCAGAATATCGGCGGCGGCCTGCGGGTTCATCCGGATCAGGAAGCCGGCCGAGAAATTCGGATCCATCTCGTTGAAGATCTGCGCGGCGTTCTTGGGTTTCATGCTTTCATACATCGCCGTGAGCTGCGCGATATCGCGCAGCACCGCGCCATCGGTCTGCGACAGAGTTGCGGCGAGCCTTTGTTCCGCGTCCAGCAGTTCCTGCCGCTTGCGCTCGAATTCCGCCTGGGCGCTTTCCAGCACCGCGAGACGTTCGTCCACCCGCGCCTCTTCGGCATCGAGCGTGGCCTGGCGTTCGCGGATCGCCTCCAGCATCGCGTCCAGTTCCTCGAAACTGACATTCTCCGCCGCGATCGCCGTCTGGTCCTCGCTCTGGCCGACCCGCGCGGCATTGATCTCCTCGGCAATCGCCGGACCCGACAGCCCCAGACGGATGGTTGCCGAACTCAGGAAACAGGCCGTCACCACCAGCAGGGCTCCGTTCTGGACCTTGCGCCGTCGTGAGGTCCTTGGCTTTCGCCGCCCCGAAGTCATTTGCCCATTCCTTCGACGAACTGCCGGAGCGTGTCGAGCAATTCCGCCTGAGAGGCGGTCTCGCCCCCATTCGCTGTCTCGTCCTCATCCCGCGCCTCGCGCCGGCGCCGTGTGTCGCGCACCCTCTCGGCTGCCACCGGTTTCTTCTGGTCGCCCTCATGGATCGAGGCCAGCAGCAATTCCAGCCGCCCGGCCACCATCTCGGCGCGCGCCGTCGTTTCGGACAATTCGCGCTGCTTCGACGAGGAGGCGCGCTTGACCTCTTCCAGTGAGGCGCGCACATCCTCGACCTGCCGCGACAGAGTGGCGATTGATTTGCCCAACCCGGAATCGAGGCTCTTCAGCGCCCGAAGCCTGCGGGCCAGCATCCAGCAGTAGAATGCGGCGGCAAACGCCCCGGCGATCAGCAAACCGTCTGCGATCTGTTCCATTCCTCACCTCACTTAATTCAACACGAACTCGAGAATCAAAAGATCGCGGATCCGGCCCTCGCCGGTCACTACCTGCACCCGGCGCAGCATCTGGGCGCGAAGCCGGGTCATCGCCGAGGTCCGCTCCAGTTCCTTGGGATCGACGGCGCGCAGGAACGTGTTCAGCGCGTCGGCTACGCGGGGCTTCAGCATCGCCACTTCCTCGGCATGTTCCAAAGGCACTTCGAGCGTACCGATAAATTTCAGATGCGAGGCGTGAGCGCCGGGATCGAGCGAGATGACCAGAGGGTCGAGCGGGATGTAGGTAAAGGCGTGTTCGTCAATCTCGGCGACTTCCGATTCGCCGCTCATCAACGATTCGAGCGCGCCCGAATAGGTGGCGAAAAACCCGCCGCCGCCGGCGGCCAGCATCCCCACCAACCCCAGGATAAGCCCTTTTTTTCCGGACTTTTTCGGCGCTTCGGCCTCTTCTCTTTCAACTGCTTCGTCGTCAGCCATCTCGGCAGCCTCAAAATTCTTTCGATGAAACCGTTAAAGCAGGTTCGCACTAACCAATTCTTAAGGCTGTTTGGCCATTGTCCGATTGCAAGGACCGGCGCCAGAAGGGCGGCGGATGTAAATAGTGAGGCCATTACGTGTCGCAGCTTCTGACAGTCTGGACCGCTCTGGATGCGCGCAAGCGCGCCGTTGTCTTTCTGTCGGTGATCGCCACGATGTTCGCGGTGTTCGGCCTCGCACGCATGGCCACAACTCCCGAAATGGCCGTCCTTTATTCCGGCCTCGATCCCCAGGCCGCCGGCGAGGTGCTGACGGCGCTGGAACAGCGCGGATTGCAATATGAGGTTCGGGCCAGCTCGATCTATATCCCTCTCGACCAACGCGACGAGACACGGCTGGCCCTGGCCTCCGAAGGTCTGCCGGCGAGCGGGACTTCGGGTTATGAACTGCTGGACGGGCTGTCGGGATTCGGCACCACCTCGCAGATGTTCGACGCCGCCTATTGGCGGGCGAAGGAAGGCGAGCTGGCGCGGACGATCCTGTCTTCTTCCGATATCCGCATGGCCCGCGTCCATATCGCCAATCCGGTGAAACGCCCCTTCTCGCGCGAGGTGTCCTCCTCGGCCTCAGTCACCGTGACCATGGCCCGTGGGGCGCTCAGCGAGCCGCAGGCCCAGGCGATCCGCTACATGGTCGCCTCGGCGGTGGCGGGTCTGGTGCCGGAGGACGTGGCGATCATCGATTCGGATGCCGGTGTCGTCCTGCAGGCCGGTGATACGGCCAGCGGTATCCTTCCCGGCGACGATCCCGCGACCAAGGCGGAAAAGCTGCGCGCAAATATCGAGCGGTTGCTGGCGGCAAGGGTCGGGCCGGGACGAGCCGTGGTCGAGGTGAATGTCGAGGCCGATATGGACAGCCAGACGATCTCGGAGCGGGTGATCGACCCGACGAGCCGGATCGCGGTTTCCTCCGACACCGAGGAACGGGCGCAAAGCGCGTCCGGTACCGGGGCGTCGGCGGTGACGGTGGCCTCGAACCTGCCCGATGGCGATGTCGAGGGCGAGAATACCGAGAGCAATTCCAACGATACGCTGGCGCGTGAACGGCTGAACTTCGAATTCTCCGAGACGCGGCGCGAGCGGGTGATCCTGCCGGGACAGGTGCGTCGGATCACCGTGGCGGTGATGGTCGACGGTATTACCGAGACCGCCGCCAACGGCACGACCAGCTGGTCGCCTCGCTCGCCCGAGGAAATCACTTCGCTGAAGACGCTGGTCGAATCGGCCATCGGCTTTGACGCGGCCCGTGGCGACGTGGTCACCATCGAATCGCTGCAATTCCCCGAACAGGCCGTCGTGGGCACCGAACTGACCGACGATGACGGCACCCTGCTGTCGGGCGGACTGATCTCGATGATCCAGACCGGCGTTCTCGCCGTCGTCGCCCTGCTCCTCGGCCTCTTCGTCGTCCGTCCGATCCTGACCCAGGAGCCGGTGTCGGAATTCGATGGCGACGATTTCCAGGAAGGCGAGCTGATCGACGGCTCCGACCCGCTCTTGACCGGCGAGGCCGGAGACAAGCTGGCCAATGTACCGGAAGGCAAGATCACCAATCTCCGCCGCATCGTCGGCGAGCGTACCGAAGAATCCGCCGATGTTCTGCGGCGGTGGATCGACACCAAGGAACCCCAGGAAGAAATGAGCTAAACCCATGTCCAGTATCAAGTTCGAGACCTTTGCCCCCAACGAGGCCGAAACCACGGCCAATGCCGAAAAGATGATGCAGCGGATGCGCTCCGCCTTCGAGGAGGGTCGCCGCCGGGGCTTTGCCGAAGGCGCCGCCGCCTCGGCCGAGGAACACGCCGCCGCCCAGGACCAGCTGCGCTCGCAATTCATCGAATCGCTGAACGACCAGCGGATGAGCCATGAAGAGGCGCGGCTTGAGGTCACCAGAACCATCCTGCCGACCCTTCAGGCTCTGGTCTCGAAACTCGCCCCGACGCTGGCGCGCGCCGGGCTGGCGGGGATTGTCGAAGAGACCCTGACCGAGGCGATGCGCACCGCACCGACCGCCCGGCCGGTTATTCACTGCGCCCCGGAACTGGCCGAAGGGATCCGCGCCTCGCTTGCGGAACACGACGGCTCTTTCGACCTCGCAGCCGACAACCGGCTGACGCCCCTGGAAGCACGGGTGAGCTGGGACGAAGGCTTTACGCATATCGATCTCGAAACCTGCATCCGCCGGATCGAGGCCGGGATCGACACCTTCGCCGAGACCCTGACCCGTGACGAGGAGGACAGACATGTCGGATGACACCGAAGCGGAAACCGATCTGGACGAGGATGCCGATCTCGACGACGGGACCGGAGCGGCCGATGAAGTTCCCGCAGCCGGCGCGGCGGAGGAAGACCCCGTCGCTGCCCTTATGGAAGACGACGACACCGGCGCTGGTCCAGGCCCCAGGGGCGGCGGGATCCTTCCCCAGGATCTCGACCTGGCGCCGAAGGCCCAGCAGCGGCAATCGGCCTTCATGGGTGTGCCGATCGAAGTGACGGTCTCGATCGGGCGGGCGCGGCCGCTGGTCAGCGAACTGGTGAAGCTCAGGCGCGACTCCGTGCTGACCCTCGATTCCAAGATCGAGGACCCCGTGGAGCTGTTCATCGGCGACCGGCTGATTGCGCGCGGCGAGTTGCAGGAAATGGATGACGAGACCGGCCAGCTTGGCGTGCGTCTCACCGAAGTGGCCGATCTGTCAGGCGGTGTCTGACCGGTCCCGATATCTGCTGCTGCCCCTCCTGGCGGCGGTCTTGCTGCTTGCCCCTCTGCCGGGCTGGGCGCAGCAGGTGTCGATCGATCTCGGCGGCGACGGCTCGCTGTCCTTGCGCACGATCCAGCTCTTCGTGCTCCTGACCCTGCTCAGCCTTGCGCCGGGCCTCGCGATCATGGTGACCTGTTTCCCCTTCATGGTCACCGTCCTGTCGATCCTCAGACAGGCCATCGGCGTCCAGCAGGCCCCGCCCAACATGATGATCGTCTCGCTGGCGCTGTTCCTGACCTGGTTCGTCATGGAGCCGGTCTTCACCGAGGCCTGGACCACCGGCATCCGCCCGCTTCTCGACGGCACCGCGACCCCGGAAGCCGCCTTTGCCACCACCATGGGCCCGTTCCGGCTGTTCATGGGGGCCCGCGTCGATCCCGACACGATGCAGATGATGCTCGACGCCGCCCCCCGGGCCCCGGTGGAAGGCGAAGAGATGCCGCTGTCGATCCTGATCCCGTCGTTCCTGCTGTCGGAAATTCAGCGCGGCTTCGAGGTCGGCTTTCTGGTTTTTTTACCTTTCCTCGTTATCGACCTCGTAGTGGCAGCGGTGCTGATGTCGATGGGGATGATGATGGTTCCTCCGGCGGTGGTCGCCCTGCCCTTCAAACTGGCCTTCTTCGTCATTGCCGACGGATGGGGGCTTCTGGCGGGTGCGATGGTGAGGAGCTACAGCTGAAATGGCCGAGGCCGAGACAGAAAGCGAGCAGGAAAGACTGCCGCAACCTTGGGCCAATGCCAAATTCAGCGGCAAGGCGCTGAAGGAAACCCAGCCGAAGGGTAGCGCAATCCAGGAAGCGACCATGCTGCCGATCGAAAAGGCGGCGGTGATCCTGACGGCGATCGGACCGGAAAACGCCGCCAGTTTTCTCAAGGATATGTCGGAATCCAGCCTGACTCGCGCGGCGACGGCAATCAGCAGGCTGCCCAGCATCACGCCTGAACTTCTCGATTCAGTCATTGCCGAGTTTCTGCTGTCCATCGGTTCCGAAGAGGAAATCGCCGGGGGCGCGGGCGCGGCGCGGCGCCTCCTGGAACAGGTGCTCGACGACGCCACAATCGACAAGATCATGTTCGATATCGAAGGCGGCTACCAGCGCAAGGCCTGGAAGGCGCTCAACGACTGTTCGGTGGGGGCGCTCGCGGCCTTCGTCGCCGCCGAGCATCCCCAGACCGCGGCGGTGATCCTCAGCGAACTGCGCCCAGACAAGGCCGCCGGGGTGATCGAACGGCTGGATCAGGAATTCGCCCAGCAGACGGTGCTGCGCCTGTCGCGGGTGCCGGTGCTGGACCAGAAGGTCGCCGACATGGTCGAAGTGGTGATCGCCCGCGACTTCCTATCGGCCCTGCAGCGCACCCAGCGCACCCGCAAACCGGCCGATCTGATCGCAGGCATGATGAACAACATGTCGACCGAAAATCGCACCCGGATGCTGCAGCATCTGGAGGACCAGAAACCGGCCCTGGCTTCGGAAGTCATCAAGGTCATGTTCACCTTCGCCGATATCCGCCGCCGCGTGGAGCCGCGCGACGTGTCGATGATTATCAAGGAAATCGACGAAATGGTGCTGACCGTGGCGATCAAGGCCGCCCAGAATGCCAAGATCGCCTCGGCGGAATTCGTGCTCGAAAACCTGCCAAAACGCCTCGCGGAGCGGCTTGCCGAGGATATCGAGTCCATGCCCGATCCCACACAGCGCGACGGCGAGGCTGCCCAGCAGGAAGTCGTTCGCACCGTTCAGGAGATGGCGCAGGCCGGCAAGATCTATCTCATCGAGGTGGAGGGTCTGGAAGAATAGCTGCTGCCGTGGCCCGAAGGACCCCGGTCGTTCCCGAAATCAAGGTCGGGATTGCAGCACGATCGCCTTCGTCCGGCCAACCCGGCGCATAGTCGGGCAACATGCGTGACTTGGCTTCTTCGGTCTGTACTTTCACCTTGTGTATCGCGCCATGCGTTCCGGCGTCGATCGAGACGAGCCAGTCCGGTTCAGACCCGTGGCACGCCTTTCACTGAGCGTTGCCGAATGCGCGTCATCCCGCCCATTCGGGAATTGCCGCTGGTCGCGCTCGATGCCTGATCGAAATGTCCAACACGTCTCCGAGCGTCCGTTCCCGCTGTCTGAGGTCCGTACAGACTCAGGAGGAGGCAAACCTGACCTGGGACAGCCCGGAACTCGGCAAGCTCCGGGCATGTGCGAGGCGAACTGTCCAGAGAACCCTCGCGACCATGTCGGGGCTGCAGTCGATTGAGGCAATTCGGATTTGGCTCAGCCGCAGTTATCATATTGTTATTTAATGATTTAATTCGACATCCTGCAGAGCACTTGAAAATAACTGACTGGTCAGTTATTTTGAAGCAAGCTGCGTCACCACAGAGATTCGCACTCATGAACCGTCGGAAACCGGAAAAGAAATTCGAAAGGCGCGCCGAGGACCGCCCTGACGAAGTGCTCGACGCCGCGCTCGATCTGTTCCTCCGCGACGGGTTCGAGACCACGCGGGTCGAGGATATCGCCGCCGCTGCCGGTATTTCGAAAGCGACCGTCTATCTCTATTTCCCCTCCAAACAGGCGCTTCTGGAAAGCATCATCCGCCGCTCGCTGGGGGCCATCCCCGACGAGGTCGGCCTGGCGGTGCTGCCTTTCGCCGATGATCCCGCCAAGGCCCTTAAGGGGGCCCTGGCGATTTTCGCCGACCGGCTGAGCGAGCCCCGCAATTCCGCCGTCCCGATGCTGATCCTGCGCGAAGCCCTGCGGTTTCCCGATCTGGCCGACATGTACCGCCGCGAGGTCCTGTCAAAGGGTGTGGGCATCCTGTCGGGTATTCTCGCCTCGGGCGTCGCCTCGGGGGCGTTCCGCAAGGTCGATCCCGACCTGACCATTCGCAACGTCATCGGGCCCATCATGCTGCACCTGCTGATGGCCCGGGTTTTCGGCATCGGCGACGCCTCGCCTGCCGGGCTGCGCGCGCTGTTCGACAATCATATCGACATTCTTCTGCACGGCCTGGAGGCCAGTCATGGATGAGATCATCGGATTTTTCACCGGCCTTCTGGCCATCTTTTCACCGCCCGAACCGGTGCCCTTCGTCTATTCGGGCTATATCGAGGGCAGTTTCGTTTTCGCCTCCCCGACCACGACCGGCCGGGTCGAGGAGATCCACGTCACCGAGGGCCAGGTGATCGCCGCCGGAGCGCTCCTGTTCGTCCAGGACCGGGTCCAGCTGACCGCCGCCGTCGCCGCCGCCAAGGCGCAGCTTCGGGTGGCCGAGGCGCAATTGGCCAATATCGGCTCCGGCGCCCGGGAAGAGGAACTGGCAGTCGTTCGCGCCGAACTGGACCAGGCCCGGGTCACCCTGGAGCTCGCCGAAAAGACCCTCGAACGCTCGCGCCAGCTGGTCGCCGACAATATCATCGCCCAGACCCGCCTCGATCAGGACCTGTCGGCCCAGGCCACCGCCAATGCCCAGGTCCGTCGTCTGGAGGCGGAACTGACCGCCATGGAGCTGCCGGCCCGCGCCGAAGAACTGGTCGCCGCCCGCGCCAGCGTCGAGGCAGCGGAGGCCGAGGTCGAGCGCATCCAGTCCGATCTCGACGCCCGCACCGTCTCCGCCCCTGTGGCCGGTCTGGTCGAGAAGGTGTTTTTCGAGCCCGGCGAAGTTGCCACCGCCGGCACACCCGTCGTCTCGATCCTGCCCGAAAACGCTCTGACCATCCGCTTCTATGTCCGCGAGAGTGAGCGCTCGGCGCTGAGCGTCGGCGACCTTTTCACCATGACCTGCGACGGCTGCCCGACCGATTACACCGCCACCCTCACCCGCATCGACGCCGACCCGCAATTCTCGCCGCCGATCATCTATTCCCGCGAAGAGCGCGCCCGCATGGTCTTCCGCGCCGAGGCCGAGACGATGGAGGACATCCCCCTTCTGCCCGGCCAGCCGGTCACGTTGAGCCTGCAATGAGCGACACCGTCATCGACGCCACCGGCATCACCAAGAGCTTCGGCGACCGCAAGGTGGTGGACGACTTCGCGATTCAGGTGCCAAAGGGAGCAATCTACGGGTTTCTGGGGCCGAACGGCTCGGGCAAGACCACGACGATCCGCATCCTGTGCGGGCTCTTGACGGCGGATGAAGGCGGCGGCACATGCCTTGGCTACGACATCCGCAAGGAGGCGCTGAAAATCAAGGAGCGGGTCGGCTACATGACCCAGAAATTCTCGCTCTATCAGGATCTGACGATCGCCGAAAATCTCGACTTCGTCGCCCGCATGTTCCGGGTCAAGAACCGCAAGGTCCGGGTGCAGGCGGCGCTTGAGGAGCTGGGGCTGGCCGACCGGTCGAAGCAACTGGCGGGGAACCTGTCGGGCGGCTGGAAACAGCGGCTGGCGCTGGCCGCCTGCCTGATCCACGACCCCGCGCTTCTCTTGCTCGACGAACCCACCGCCGGGGTCGATCCCAAGGCCCGGCGCGAGTTCTGGGACGAGATCAGGCGGCTGTCGGCCAAGGGCGTCACCGTGCTGGTCTCGACCCATTACATGGATGAGGCGGTGCAATGTGACAGCCTCACCTATATCGCCTATGGGCGGAAGATGATCGACGGGCCGACGGCGGAACTGGCGGCGACCATCGGGCTGACCAGCTGGCATGTGGACGGGCCCGATCTGGCCAGGCTGGAGGCCGTGTTCAAGCAGGCCCCCGGCGTCGATCAGGTGGCGCGCTTCGGCACGTCGCTGCATGTCTCGGGCACCGATCCCGTGCGGCTGGAAACCTCGGTCCGGTCGCTCAGCGAAGCCGCCGGGGCGAATTGCCACCGGCTGGAATCGGGGCTTGAGGAGGCCTTCATCTACCTCATGTCCGGGGCCACCGACAATTTCGCCGGGCCTGCCCAATGAGCGCCATTTTCTCCCTCGGCCGCTTTCTTGCCGTCCTTTTCAAGGAATTCGTGCAGATGCGCCGCGACCGGCTGACCCTGGGGATGATGGTCGGTCTGCCGATCATGCAGCTCCTCTTGTTCGGCTACGCCATCAACTCCGACCCCCGCAACCTGCCGACGCTGATCGAGGCGGCGGATAACGGGCCGATGATCCGCACTATTCTGGCGCGGATGGAGAACTCGGACTATTTCGACATGCAGGGCTATGTCGATGGCCAGAAGGCCGCCGAAGAAGCGCTACGGACGGGACGGGCCAATTTCGTGGTGATGTTCCCGCCGAATTTCGAGCGCGACGTGCTGCGCGGGCGTTCCCCGGCCTTCCTGATCGCCGCCGACGCCTCGGACCCTTCGGCGGTCAACGGGGCGGTATCGGCGATGCAGGGGATCGTGGACGGAGCGCTGAGCGAGCAGATGAAAAACGCCATGGCCACCCGTGCCCCCGGGCCGCCGGCCTTCACCCTCACCGTCCACCGCCAATATAATCCCGAGGGCAAGACCGCGACCAATATCGTGCCGGGCCTTCTGGCGGTGATCCTGTCGATGACCATGGTGATGATCACTGCCGTCGCCATCGTCAAGGAGACCGAGCGCGGCACCATGGAGATGCTTATCGCCACCCCGGTTCGCCCGCTGGAGGTCATGCTGGGCAAGATCCTGCCCTATGTCATCGTCGGCTATGTCCAGACGCTGGTCTTCATCCTCGCGGCTTCCGCCCTGTTCGCCGTGCCCTTCGAGGGCTCGCGGCTGGCCTTCTTCCTTGGCTTCAACCTCTATATCGTCGTCAACCTGGCGCTCGGGTTCCTGATCTCGACGGCGGCAAGGAACCAGATGCAGGCGATGCAATTGTCCTTCTTTACCATCCTGCCGTCGATCCTGCTGTCGGGTTTCATGTTCCCCTTCGCCGGCATGCCGCAATGGGCGCAAATCCTCGGCACCGGTGTGCCCGCCACCCATTTCCTGCGCCTGGTGCGCAAGGTGATGCTGAAAGGCGCGGACGTCGCGGATGTGATGCCCGAATACGCCGCCTTGTCGATCATCCTCGTGGTGATCACGCTCCTGGCCGCCCTGCGCTACCGCCAGACCCTCGACTGACATTTTGGAGTTCTGAAGCCGAGGTTTGATTAGGTGTTCAGTCCCGGCATCTGGTGGATCGGATTTAGGATGAATCGATCTGGCTCTGATGTCCAGATTTTACAGATGTATTCGTAGGGCGTGAGGCCTTGCAGTGTCTTCAGACGACGCGCGAAATTGTAGGCGTCCAAGAAATCGGTAATACCACCGGCTTGATCAATTGACTGCTATCCAGTCTCTACTGGTGATAGAGGTTATTCGGTCAGGCTCGTTGGCAAAGAAGTTCCAGGCGGCTTGGCATTTGTCGAGGATGTGC
>JBNKVT010000005.1:0-1657 GCA_050299335.1 Paracoccaceae bacterium
TTTCTGCTGTCCTCCTTCGATGAGCTGAAGCCCCGCCTGCTGGCCGCAAGCACCGGCGAGCTTCTGGGCTTCCTCGGTTCACTCAACACGGGCGAGGAGCACCCGCTCTTCCCCCGGTCGCGCCTCGGTGTGATCGCCGAGGACCTAGCCAATACGCGCGTCACCTTCCGCGGCACGACCATCGCACTCTCGGACGGTGCCGTCGGCGACAAGCTCGGGGCGATCTTTGCGGTGAAGAACTACCCGGCCAAGACCGATAGCCTGATGCTCGACGAGTTGAATCTGCCCGTCGACATGGTGGTCACGCACTCTTTTGTGCCGATCAACGCCAATATCATGGCGGGCCGGATCAAGCGGCAGCTGCGGCTAATGCAGGCCGCCAATGACGGAGCCGTCAGTCTCGCCCAGGAACTGGAACTCGCCCAGGACGATCTGGAATCCAAACGCCTGATCTTCGGCGAGCACCACATGACCGTAGCCGTCTACGCGCGCAGCCAAGCCGCGCTCGACGACATCGCTGCCGAGATTCGCAACATCTCCGCCACCTCCGGCATCAACCTGATCTCGGAAGCCTTCGGGGCACGGGCGCATTTCATGGCGCAGCATCCCGGGAACACAGGGGCGCGCAGCCGCAAGGCCGCAATCACGAACCACAACTTCGCCGATCTCGCTACCTTCCACCGCACCCCGCTCGGAAAGACTGGGCGAGAGGTGCCGTGGGGCGTGCCGATCACACTCTTCCCGACGCCAGAGCGCAGCGGTTTTCGCTTCAACTTCCACGAACAGGGCGCGCCGGATCGCGAGCCCACGGGAGGCCACACGCTGATCCTCGGCCGTCCCGGCTCCGGCAAATCCGTCCTGGCGGCTTTCCTGATGACCATGGCACGGCGGGCAGGTGCGCGGGTCTTCGTATTCGACTATCGCGCGGGGATGGAGATGGCCGTCCGCGCGCTCGGCGGCAGCTATTCGACCGTGCGGGCGGGGCGCCCCACGGGCCTAAATCCGCTCCAGACCGAGATCGACATGCGGGGCCAAGCATGGCTTGCTGATTGGCTCGCGAGCCTCTTGGAGCGGCGCGATCGACCGCTAACCCCGGTTCAGACCAACCGACTGCAGGAAGTCGTGCGCCAGAACGCCAGCGCAGGACATGCGGGTCTACGGAACTGGTCGGATTTCGCCTCGCTGCTGGTCTCGACCGATGACGAGGGCGATCTCTTCGAGCGTATGCAGGAATGGACGGCCGAGGGTCGCTACGGCTGGATCTTCGGGGCCAATGCCGAGGACAGTTTCAGCATCGATGGAGACGTCGCGGGCTTTGACCTCACCGGCATCCTCGATTCCGAGAGCGAGCGGGAACGCATGGCGGTCCTGTCCTACCTCTTCCGCCGGGTCGAGAGGGTGATCGAGGACCGCAAGCCCACTATCATCGTCATCGACGAGGCATGGAAAGCCCTCGACAACGCCTATTTTGCGGAGCGGCTCAGCAACTGGCTGGTGACCGCTCGCAAGCAGAACACCGTCGTCGTGATGATGACGCAATATGCCAGCCAGCTCGAGCGCACGCGCACCGGCAAGACCATCGTGGAAGCGGTGCCGACGCAGGTGCTCTTGCCCAACATTCGTGCTTCCGCCGCTGACTACGCGATGCTCGGCCTGA
>JBNKVT010000006.1:0-76301 GCA_050299335.1 Paracoccaceae bacterium
CCATCACGGTTTTCGATACCTACGAGCACATCCTCGACAAATGCCAAGCCGCCTGGAACTTCTTTGCCAACGAGCCTGACCGAATAACCTCTATCACCAGTAGAGACTGGATAGCAGTCAATTGATCAAGCCGGTGGTATAACCATTTGATTTTACGCGATGTCCGAGTCGGAAATCGTTGCCGATTTCCTCACCATCGCTCCTGGGTTTTCCGGTTTCTGAGGCACCGAATGGCCTTTACGATGACTGACGGATAGGTGGCCGGTTCGGTCTAATGTGTTGAAGGTCCCGGGCGAACGTGGCGAATGGCCTGACGATTCTTCGTCTGGCCGTAGAGTTCCCAATTGTTAAAAATTGCTTTGGGAACAAGCAGTGTCAGGGCCGACTTGGATCGGTCGCAGCGACTACAACTTTCACCTCGCCGAGTTTGCCGCCGTATTGGTGCAGAAGGATCAGATCGAGCGACGGGTCGCCTTCGATGAACAATCTGGTGTGTGTGCCCCCGGGACTGAACAAGTAGTCGCGATCCCCATAGATGCGGAATTTCAGCACCGGCGCGTCATCGACGAACACGGTGTAGTATCCCGTTCCCAGCCAATGCGCTGAACTTCCGCCGCCGGTCTTGCTTCCCAACCCCGCGCCGCGTGAGGAGAAATAGTGTTCTTGTTCGAAATGTGTCAGCTCGACGCGGTACCGGTCGCCGAAGACATCCGGATTGACGTTATTCTCAACTATTCGATGGATTCCTCGCTGAAAGTGCAGCTTGTCGCCTGACGTCAAGGACCAGTCGCGAAACCCCTTGTCCCCTGACGTCACGGCGCGTTTCCAGACGTTCTGGTGGTAGAATACATGTACAATCCTACCGGTGTTTTTTTCCGGATGGTCCGATGGCAGGTTATGATACGAGTATCTGCGGTAATACTCACTTTCATCCAGCATTCGTTTCAGCTCGCCAATGTCAGAAGCGTCGACTTCGATCAAGGGCTGTGGCGCGGTTACGTCATCCGGCATGACTTCGGAATAGCTGTCGGGATCGATACTGAACGGGCCAAGGGGCGTGCCTTGGGAAGCGTCTGTCGCGACTTCGATGAGCCTGCCTCTCGCATCGATAAATGCGGTGCGCCACGTATAGTCCTGCGCAATCTGGCGAAAGGCGATGATGCCCAAATCCTTCCGGAAGCTATGTGTCAACGGTTTGCCGAAATCGTTGAGAACATGAATGCTGGCCATTCCGATGGGCCGAACGTCCTGGAGTTCGGGATAGTCCGCGGCGTCAAATCCTTCCGGTGCAGGCCTTTTGGGCGGGGCGAGGCCGGGCAGGGGGGCACCATTCAGCATCCAGGCTGTCAGCAATCCAAAGAACAGGACTGACGCGGCGAGGACCGAAAAGATTTTCATGGCTGATATCCTGCGATTTAGTGCTGCCGTAGTTCGGAGTATTTCACAATCACTGGGCCGTCTGAACCGCGCTTGCCCGCGTTCTCGCGAATTGTTTCAGGTTGAAGGGCATGCCGGGCACCCGCCAAGGGGAGTAGCCGGTCATGTTCGATCTCTCTGATATAAATAAGTATTTTCAATCGTTTATGCCAGTACTTACTTGCCGGACAGACTGAGCGCTACTTCACGATATATGTCGCCAACCTGACAGAACAGTCATTTTTTCAAAACCGAACCGGCTGACCCTACGTCAGAAGTGAGGAAGCGCACTGCTTGATCGGACCAGAAAAAAGTAACGCGCAAGTCATTGAAACGCTTGGGGGACATCATGAAAGCGGAACAGATCGGAATTGGTGGTGCGATGCACACGGTTTATGTCACGGAACAGGGGGCCGATATCGCACCGACCTGCTTTGCGATGTGCCTGAAACGGCTGCGCGGCATGGGCTGCGATGTCGAGGCGCTGCGCCAGCGGATCGCCGCACCGCTGGTTCTGGGGCAGGGTGGTACGCCGGTCGTTCCGGTCACGCCGTCGGTCGAGGATATGGCCGGCCTGATGGCTGAGGGCGGGCTGAACGCCCGGGCCCATACGGTCAGCGCCTTCGGGATTGCTTCGGTCTTCCGCCAGGCGACGGCGCGCAAGATTTTCATCGCACAGATCGAATGGGACGATGGCGACCTGCATTATGTCGTTATCCCCGGCACTACGCGGGCCGGGCAGGTCATCGCCCTCGATCCCTATCATGGCGGCCAGCTGTGCCAGCTTTGCCCGAAATACGCGGTGCGTAGCACCGAGGGAGCCCGGGCAGGGCGCTTCACCGGCAGGCTCGTCGAAGTCTGGGTCTGACCCGGACATCTGGCGGGCCGGTCTTGTGGGGGTTGACCGGCCCGCCAGAACCCCTATAAGGCGCAGGTCCCGGGACGGAAGTCGCGGGCTTTTTTGGTGTTTGTGGCCCCCGCAAGGGGATGCCTGTCGGCCCCGACCAGGAACGGGAAGGGCAAAGGAAAGCACCTTTCATATGTGATGAAAGGATCCAGCCGTGACCAAGCGCACGTCTGCCAAATACAAGATCGACCGCCGGATGGGTGAAAACATCTGGGGTCGCCCGAAATCTCCGGTCAACCGCCGCGATTACGGCCCCGGCCAGCACGGCCAGCGCCGCAAGGGCAAGCTGTCGGATTTCGGTACCCAGCTCCGCGCCAAGCAGAAGCTGAAGGGCTATTACGGCGACCTGACCGAAAAGCAGTTCCGCCGCATCTATGCCGAGGCCGAGCGGCTGCGCGGCGATACCGGTGAGTTGCTGATCGGCCTGCTGGAGCGTCGCCTCGACGCCGTCGTTTACCGCGCCAAGTTCGTGCCCACGGTCTTTGCCGCCCGCCAGTTCGTCAATCACGGTCATGTGCTGGTGAACGGCAAGCGGGTCAACATTCCCTCCTACCGGGTCAAGGAAGGCGACGTGATCGAGGTGCGCGAAAAGTCCAAGCAGCTCGCCGCGGTGCTGGAGGCCGTCAGCCTCGCCGAGCGGGATGTGCCCGATTACATCAATGCCGACCATTCGAAGATGACCGCCGAGTTCGTCCGCACTCCGGGTCTGGGCGATGTGCCCTATGCGGTGATGATGGAACCGAACCTGGTTGTGGAATACTACGCCAAGAACTGATCTCCGGGGGCTATTCCCGGAATTGCCCGAAAACCGACCAGGCTTCTGGTCGGTTTTTCTTTGGGTCACAGGCGATCGGGCTATCTGGAATTTAAGGCCTCTGCGGGGTGGCGCGCTTGGTCGGGCGTGAGCAATCGACACCGGACCTGCGGCCATGCATCGGGCGGGTACCCTGCCAGTCGGACAGAAAGACCTGACCGGCAAGATGGGTCGCAATTCTGGCGAGGTTTCCGCGCCGCCAAAGCGCCCGTGTCGCAATGAGGTTCAGCAGCGTCAGGGCCGTGGCCCGCCCGCGGCCGCCGCCGCCGAACGGCGCGAGGCTGAGGGGGCAGTAGTTGCGCCGGGCCTCACGACCGAGAAGCAAGCGTCCGGCACGGTGTTCGCAGGCTTCGGCATGGGCGATGCGTCCCTGGAGATGGATGCCATGGGTGCGATGGTGCCCGGCCGGGACGCTGTCGATGATGGCGACGCGGCGGTCCGAATCCGCCTCGACGAAGCCCTGCCATATATAATCGAGCCCCTTCGCGGCCCAGCGGCCCTCCATCAAGGGCAGGGCCTGGGCCAGAATGGCGGGGCGCATCATCGGGGCCATGAGCTCGACGAAATTGGTGTAGCGCAGGCGCGTGAAACGGTTACGCACCGTGACGAGATGCGAAAAGTGGCTATCGGCTGTAAGCGCGGGCTGGCAGAGGTCGAGACCGTGGAAATCGGCTTCGGCAAGCAGGTTTGCAGGGCCGTCCTGCGGCATTTCGATATCGTCATCGGGAATCCAGATATAGTCGTAGGCGTTCAGGAGTTCCGGCCAGTCGGTGAAGAGCCTATGGATGGCATCCCACTTGCCGCCCTTGTAGGGCAGGGTGAGGGTCGGCTCGAAGGCGCTGAGGTCGCTGATCGCGTCATAGGGCGAAAGCAACAGGTCCCAGCCGCGGATCCGGGCGGGCTGACAGGCCCAGGAGGCGACCCGGTGGTCGCTGCCGATTCTGAGTACGACCAGCAATCGCGGGGAAGACGCGGCACCGGGTGGCGGTTCCGGCAAGGCAGTTACCGGCTGATCCGGCATGGCGGGCGTGGCGACGGCGCGGGCGGGTCCAACGGCTCGGGCGCGGGATGGCTGGACGGCCGAACGGGACGCCACCACGACCCCGGCATTGGCCGTTGCCGCGACGGGGAGGCGGCTTGGACCCGTGGGATCGGCGGCGGGTGTGGATACCCTGCGAGAAAGTGCCTTCCCTGCAGGCGCGGGTGCGGTCGGATGCGGTATCGCAACTGCGCGGGTCGCGTATACAGAATCACCGGAAGCGACTGGTTCGGGCCAGGAATCCCGATTGCGGACCGGTCCGGGTGCAATCATTGCATCCAGGGGTGCGGCATCCGAACGGCGCCGCGCACCATCACCATCCAGCGAAAGCGCGGACGGAAGCGCGACCGCTTCATCGACTGGGATCGGGGCAGGCTCAGGCAGCCCTTGCACCGAAGAACTCGCTGAAATCCTTGTAGGAGCCTGGTTCGGTATAGGCAACGATCTTGCTCATGAGCGCCGCATCGGGCCGGGGGGTGAACAGGAAATCGGCGATCTCGTTGATGCCGTCCTCTCGGGTCTCGCTGAACAGATCGTAGCTGACAAACAGCGTCGGACGGCTCTGGCCGAGGGCCAGTGCGCTGGCATACTGGATCGAATGCAACGCGTCGTTCATGGCCTGAACCGTGCGATGCCGCCGCGCCGGTCCGTCCCATTTGTCACGGCTGAGCGCCACGCGCAGCGGATCGCGGGTGACGATGATATAGAAAGGATTGCGGGTCTGTTCGAACAGGACAGGCGGCAGTTTCGAGGCCCGGGGGAATTTCCAGCCCCAGATGTCGTTTTCGGCATTTCGGGACTTGATATAGGCGATGAGCTTCTTCGGCGGTGAGTTGCAGATCTCCTTGTCCTCGTTATTGCCGCCGAGATCGGCGCCGAGATCGATCCCCAGCGCCCGGACCGTGCCGGCAATGGCGCTGGTACCACCTCGTTCGGTGCCAAGGATGATATAGGTACGCCGCGGCGCGGGATTTTGCGGAAGGTTGACGGAGAAACTGCAGACCGGGGCGGGGGCCTCTGGCTCGGACGCTTCGACGGTGCGGGGCTGCGGCGAGATGTCTGGCATGGGCGGATCCTCGAAATGCGATGGATCCCTGCCATTCTGGACGGACCCTCAGATCCACTGCTGGCACAGAGGTCGTTACGATTCGCTTAAAGTCGCCCGACGGGGGATGGCAGGAAAGGGCACCGACGAGCCACGAATTCACGGTGCCGGACTTTCCGAAGCGCGTGTTCCGGCCCTGCCGGCACACAACAGCATTTCGTCGGTCATCCGCCGCACGCTATACGCCTCAAAGCCTCTCGACGTGCCAGAAAATCTCTGTGCGGCCCTCGGTTCAGGAGCGATGGTCTGTCAGCACTTGCCTGGATTCTGGTCGCAATAGAGAACATTTGCGCCTGCGCCGATGATCGCGCCACCAAGGAGGTTGCCGTTGACCGCCGCCGCGGTCACCGTACCGGCTCCTGCGCCGATCACCGCCTGTTCGCCCACCGTGTCGCCGCAGGCGGACACCGCCAGAAAGCCCAGAATGGTTCCGATCTGGATCACTGCACGCATCTGCCCCTCCTCTGAAGTGTTCTTGAACGTATTTTCAAGAGATATGGCGACAAGCGGTCTGGCCTGTCACGCGAAATCGGTGGCGCTTCTGGCGTTGAGCGGTCCCCTGCCGCCGAAACAAGCCAGGAGAGGGGCACAAGTGTTCAGTCGTCGAAGATCTCGGGAAAGCCGCTTTGGGCCGCTGCCAGATCGACGCGCAAAACGGCCTCGTAGCTTTCGGGATCGAACGGGTCCTCGGCCTCGACCACCTCGCGACCCAGAAGCCAGTTCAGCCGCCCGGCATCGAGATTGCCGCGCATGAATGGCTCGCTGCCGAAATGGTCGATCAGCGCGGCGAGAAACGCACGATCAGCGGCGCGATCGGCAGGTCGGCGGTCGGCATGCCGCGCGCGCGCCTTCAGGGGCGTCGGCCCGGTCTTGCCGGGACGGCGGATAGTGAATTGATGATCGCTTCCCGGAAGCCGCCCGGGAAATCCGCGATGCTTGTGCATGATGCCAGCTCCAGAAAACAGAACGGAGGGCCGCCATCGGAGGCCCTCCGTTCCGCAACTCAGCCGAATTGACCAGCTCCGAGAAGCGCGCGATCAATTCACCTTTTCATCGTTCGATCAGAACTTCGAGTAGGTCGGCTCTTCAACGATCACAACCGGCTCCGGCTGGGGCTCTTCCTGCTGGGCGCAAGCACCAAGCAGCGAGGCAGCAACGAGCATCAGAGAAATTTTGTAAAGGGTCGACATATGTGGTCTCCTTCCCTGGGAGTTGTTCCGACTTTGCTTCATCCAACGGACCGGACACGCATGAAACCGCGCCCCGAGCCGGGTCGTGAAGACGTCGCTGACGTTATCTCAAAGTTTTGAAATTGCAACGCGTTCGCGCAATAAGCCGCCGATTGGGCTGCGATAATTGCTGAAATGCGGCATTTGGGCGACGCCCAGAGGAGGTACATGTGCCTGCTTCCGCCTCAAAGCGGGATATTGTCATGCTTTTTCCATGGGTTGGAAAGCGCTTTGCCGCGAAGCGACGCAAAGGCCCGGGCGACGCGGCGGCGGGTGGAATGGGGCATGATGACCTCGTCGATGAAGCCTTTTTCGGCGGCGACGAAGGGGTTGGCGAAGCGATCCTCGTACTGCCTTGTCCTTTCGGCGATCTTTTCGGAATCGTCCTTTTCGCCGCGATAGATGATCTCCGCCGCCCCCTTCGCCCCCATCACCGCGATCTCTGCGGTGGGCCAGGCATAGTTGAAATCGCCTCTGAGATGCTTCGACGCCATCACGTCATAAGCCCCGCCATAAGCCTTGCGGGTGATGACGGTGACCTTGGGGACGGTGGCCTCGCCATAAGCGAAGAGCAGTTTCGCGCCGTGCTTGATGACGCCGCCATATTCCTGTGCCGTCCCCGGCAGGAAGCCTGGCACGTCGACAAGGGTCAGGATCGGGATCGAGAAGGCGTCGCAGAAGCGCACGAAACGCCCCGCCTTGCGGCTTGCATCGATATCGAGACAGCCCGCGAGCACCATGGGCTGGTTGGCGACGACGCCGATGGTCGAGCCTTCGAGGCGGATGAAGCCGGTGAGGATATTGCGGGCGTAATCCTTCTGGATCTCGAAGAAATCGCCCTCGTCGGCGGTTTTCTCGATCAGTTCGCGCATGTCGTAGGGGGTGTTGGGATTGTCGGGGATCAGCGAATCGAGGCTGGGCTCGGTCCGCGAAGGGTCGTCGAAGAAGGGGCGGACGGGCGGTTTTTCCCGGTTCGACAAAGGCAGGAAATCGAACAGGCGGCGGATTTCCAGAAGCGCCTCGACATCATCGGCGAAGGCGCCATCGGCAACGGCGGATTTCGTCGTATGGGTGCGGGCGCCGCCGAGGTCCTCGGCGGTGACCACCTCGTTGGTGACCGTCTTCACCACTTCCGGCCCGGTGAC
The DNA here is from genome assembly GCA_050299335.1 of Paracoccaceae bacterium. Classification (GTDB taxonomy): domain Bacteria; phylum Pseudomonadota; class Alphaproteobacteria; order Rhodobacterales; family Rhodobacteraceae; genus JBNKVT01. Next base: position 7,656 of record JBNKVT010000006.1, read on the forward strand.
GAACATGTAGGACGAGCCTTCGACCATATAGATGAAATCGGTCATGGCCGGGGAATAGACCGCACCCCCCGCACAAGGCCCCATGATGACAGAGATCTGCGGCACGACGCCGGAGGCCAGCACGTTTTTCTGGAAGACGTCGGCATAGCCGGCGAGCGACGCGACGCCCTCCTGGATCCGCGCCCCCCCCGAATCGTTCAGCCCGATGACCGGGGCGCCGTTCCGCATCGCCATGTCCATGATCTTGCAGATTTTCTGGGCATGGGTCTCTGACAGTGAGCCGCCGAGGACGGTAAAGTCCTGGGAAAACACGTAGACCATCCGCCCGTTGATGGTGCCCCAGCCGGTGACCACGCCGTCGCCGGGGTATTTCTGTTCGGCCATGCCGAACTCGGTGGCCCGATGGGCGACGAACATGTCGAATTCCTCGAAACTGCCCTCGTCGAGCAGCACGTCCAGCCGTTCGCGCGCCGTCAGCTTGCCCTTGGCATGTTGGGCGGCCACCCGCGCCGCGCCCCCCCCCTGCCGCGCCTGTTCGCGGCGGGCTTCGAGTTCTTCAAGGATGGCTTTCATCGGGCGTCCCTCGTGATTTTTTCAGACGATAGCCGGGGTTGGAGGCGGAGAGAAGGGTGTTGGAGGGGGGGTGCGACCGTGGTGGCGCCGTCGACACCCCCCGTTCCCGATCCTCCCCTGTCAGGGAGAGGGGAGTTTGCCTCGCGCCCCTGGGCGGACGGTCAGCCGGGGGTGGGTGTCTCGCCGGAGAGGATCTGCGTCAATCCCAAGCGGTCGATATTGCCGCCGGTGAGGATGATGGAGGTTTTGCGAACGGGTGCTCGGTCACGCTCTTTCAGGGCGGCGGCAAGTGCTATGGCGCCAGCGGGTTCGGCGAGGTTGTGGGTGTCGGAGAGGAGGATGCGGATGGCTTCGGCGGCCTCGTCCTCGGTGACGCGGACAAAGCGGTCCGCGCCCTTGGCGATGATCTCGACGGCCTCCGGGTTGGGTTCGCCGCAGGCGACGCCGTCAATGAAAGTGTCGGCCTTGCCGGTGGCGGTGAGAGTGCCGGTCTCGAAGCTGAGTGCGTAGCTATCGGCGCGTTCGGCGACGACACCGACGATTTCGGTCTTCAGGCCCAGAAGGTCTCGGGTGGCAATCAGCCCGCAGATGCCGGAGCCGAGGCCGACAGGGACATAAACCGTGTCGAGATCGGGGGCGGCGGTGAACAGTTCCAGCGCGTAGGTGGCGACGCCGCGCACGAGAAGAGGGTGGAAAGAGGGGATCATGTGGAGATCTTCGGCCCCAGCCACCCGCATGGCTTCGCGGCGGGCGGTGTCGAAATCGGCACCGTGGAGGCGGAGGTCAGCCCCCCAGGCCCGCATGGCGGCGTTCTTCTCGGGGCTGTTGGTCTCGGGGGCGTAGACCCGCACGTCGAATCCGTGCTTGCGGGCGGCAAAGGGGATCGACTGGCCGTGATTGCCGCGGGTCGCGGTGACGAGGCCGGGGCGCTCAGGGGACTTCGCCAGATCGTCGAGATAGACCAGCCCGCCCCGGACCTTGAAGGCACCCGTCGGCGTGTGGTTCTCGTGCTTGACCCAGAGCGTCCCGCCCAGGCGCGCCTCCAGAAGTGGCCAGCGGTATTGCGGGGTCGGGGCCATCCCGGAATAGACGAGGGCAGCAGCAGCGTCGAGCTGGTCGCGGGTGAAGAGGGGGCTGGGCATGGCGCGTCTTTCGGGGGCAGGTCGGCCTGTCGGGAATAAGACCTTGAATGGCGGGTGGGTGCAAGGCGATGTTGGCTGCTGGCAGGCGCTTGCAGGGAAGCGGAGGGACGATGCGAGGGTTGGATGAGTTTGTCGTGGCGGCGAAGGCGGCTTGTTATGTCGGCGACGGGGCGGGGGCCGCGCCTTGCCGGCCGGGCTCCCATGATCTCGGCTTCGAAGCAGGGGAATGGCGGTATCTCGACAGCTATTTCGGTGGGACGGATTTTCTGGGGCAGGAGGTGGTCTGGCATCGGGGAGAACCGGTCTGGGCGATGAACTATTATGGATACATTCTCGAGCCGGACCTGATCGATGCGGCGCGTGCCGGTGCGGTGATAAAGGCGGCCCTGTCGGCGCTTTACCTGGAGGGGCGGTTTCTGGGCGGGTTTGAATATCGCTCGGGGCCGTATCTTTACCAGGATACAAGCATGGGCGGGGTGACGCGGTTTCACGGCACCGAGACCATCGTCTCGGATGGGGTCACCGCCTATCGGCTGGACTATCATGGCGGGCTGGTCGTGCCGTGAGGAATGGCGATTGCAAGGCCCCGGGGGGCTGACTAAGCTTTGCCCAACCAATGAAACAGGGAGGATTGCGCTATGGAAATGACCGGGGAACGGATCATCGCGGCGGAGCGGCAGGTGGTCTGGGAAAAGCTCAATGACGCGGAGGTCCTGAAGGCCTGCATTCCGGGCTGTTCGGACCTGACCGGCTCGCCCGAGGACGGGTTCGAGGCGACGGTGACCCAGAAGGTCGGCCCGGTGAAGGCGACCTTCAAGGGGGCGGTAAGCCTGTCGGATATCAACCCGCCCGAAAGCTACACGATCTCGGGCGAGGGCAAGGGCGGGGCGGCCGGGTTCGCCAAGGGCGGCGCCAAGGTGCGGCTGAGCGAGGTCGCGGAGGGCACGAAGCTGGAATATGAGGTCGAGGCCAATGTCGGCGGCAAGCTGGCACAGCTGGGCTCGCGGCTGATTGACGGGTTTGCCAAGAAAATGGCCGGGACGTTCTTTGACAATTTCCAGGAACAGGTCGAGGGGCCGAAGCCTGATGACGCGCCCGAGGGCGAGAAAAAGAAGAGCTGGGTGAAGAAGCTGGTGGGCTGAGCGGGGTGCCGACGACCGGGTATCTTCGGATGATGGCGCGGTATAGCCGCTGGCAGAAAGCCGCCCAGATCGCGGCGGCGGATGGCCTGGGCGAGGAGGCGCGGCGGGCCGACCGGGGGGCGTTTTTCGGTTCGATCCACCGGACGATGAGCCATCTGGTCTGGGGCGATGCGATGTGGATGCGCCGCTTCGACAATCTTGATCCGCCCGAGGCGACCGGCCCCGAGGCAGGGGCTGACACGATCGCCGACTGGTCGGCGCTGAAGGCGGCGCGGGTGGCGATGGACGCGGCGATACTGGACTGGACTGGACTGGGCGGGGCGCGAGGCGCAGGGGCGGCTGGACGGAGATCTGACCTGGTATTCGGGTCTCCTGAAGCGTGAGGTTGCGAAACCGATGGGGATGCTCGTGACCCGTATGTTCAACCGCCAGACCCACCTTCGCGGCCAGATCCACGCCATGCTGACGGTTGCGGCGGCGGGGGGGGGCGGTTCCGGCGACGATCTGTTTCTGATGCCGGACGACGCCTAGGATGGGGCTCCGAACCCGACAAATCTCAAAAATACACGCTCCCTTAACCTTTTTCTCAAACAAATTCAGTCACATCCCCATTTTTGCACGCGTGCAAACCGGCGTCAGAGCGCCGTCCAGCCGCCGTCGACCGAGATCGTCGTCCCGGTGATCTGATCGGCCGCCGACGTGCAGAGAAACGCCACGATCCCGCCAATCTGGCCCACGGTGGCGAATGCCTTCGAAGGCTGCCGCGCCAGCAGGATGTCCCGTATCACGGTCTCGCGGTCCATCCCGTACTCCTTCATCGTATCGGGGATCTGCGCCTCGACCAGCGGGGTCAGCACATAGCCCGGACAGATGGCGTTGCAGGTGATCGGCTCCTCCGCCGTCTCCAGCGCCGTCACCTTGGTCAGCCCCACCATTCCGTGCTTGGCCGCCACATAGGCCGACTTGAAGGGTGAGGCGGTCAGCCCGTGCGCCGAGGCGATGTTGACCACCCGGCCCCAGCCCCGATCGCGCATCACCGGCAGGGCGGCGGCGGTGGTATGGAAGGACGAGGAGAGGTTGATGGCGATGACAGCCTCCCATTTCTCCACCGGAAAATCCGGGATCGGGGCGACATGCTGGATACCGGCATTGTTGACGAGGATGTCGACCGGGGCGACCGCATCGGCGGCCTTCGCGATCAGAGACCGGCAGGCGGCGGCGTCGGACATGTCGGCCTGGATATAGGCCACGCGCACCCCGTTTTCCTCGGCCAGCCGCGCGGCCAGCGCATGGTCCGCAGCGCTGTCGGTAAAGGAGTTCAGCACCACATTGATCCCGATTCGCGCCAGCTCCTCGGCCACGCCCAGCCCGATTCCCGAGGTCGAGCCGGTGATGATGGCGGTCTTTCCCTGCAACTCCATGAGCGGATCCCTTCCGATACGTCTCCTGGGGACCAAGTCTATATTTTGCAGGTGCGAAATGCCAAGGGCAGTATTGGAGAACAGCCGGAAATCGGCAAACCGCTCAGGCAGAAAAAAACGCCCTCACAAGGAGGGCGTTAAGTTATTGAGGCAGGTTTCATACAGGCAAGAAACCTATCGAGCAGTGCTTCCTTTATAGTCCCTCGGGACAGTGAGGCCAAGATAAAATTTTCTTCTTCCTAATCAGTCCGCTATGCTGCGCGGTGAATCCCCCAGAACCAAGACGGGAGCGAGCGGTATGACAGGGAAAAAATGGGTCCTCGGCCTGATCACGGCCGGACATGTTCTGACACAATCGGCGGCCTTCGCTGAGCCGAGTCATGGCATCGCTATGTATGGCGACCCGGCCTTACCACCGGATTTTGTGTCATTGCCTTATGCCAATCCTGACGCGCCCCAGGGCGGGACAATCACCTTCGGCGAGGGCGGCGGGTTCGATGCGATGAACCCCTATATCCTGAAGGGCCGCTCGCCTTACGGGCTGCGCGTGCATGTTTTCGAAAGCCTGATGGGCCGGAGCTGGGACGAATCCTTCACGCTTTACGGGCTGATCGCCGAATCGATCGAGACCGGCCCGAATCGCGAATGGGTTGAGTTCACCCTCCGCGAAGAGGCCGCTTTCTCGGACGGCACCCCGGTCACCGTCGAGGACGTGATCTGGTCCTTCGAGACCCTCGCCGAAAAGGGCGTGCCGCGCTACAAGAACGCTTGGGACAAAGTCGCCAGCTGGGAGAAGATCGGCGACCGCGGGGTGCGCTTCACCTTCTCGGAGCAGGATAACGAGCTGCCCCTGATCCTCGGCCTGCGCCCGATCCTGAAACAGAGCGACTGGGAGGGGCGCGACTTCGAGGAAAGCACCCTAGACGTGCCGACCGGGACCGGGCCGTATGTGGTCGGCGATTTCGAGGCCGGGCGCTATATCGAGTTCGTGCGCAACCCGGATTACTGGGGCAACGACATCGCCTTCAACAACGGGCTGCATAATATCGAAACCATCCGCTACGAGTATTTCGCCGACGCCCAGGTGATCTTCGAGGCTTTCAAGGTCGGCGATATCTCCACCTTCCGCGAAGGCAGTCCGGCGAAATGGGAAACCGAATACCGCTTTCCGGCCGTGGTCACCGGCAAGATCGTCAAATCCGAGATCCCGCATCATCGACCTTCGGGGATGGAGGGGTTCGTGTTCAACACGCGGCGCGACCTTTTCGCCGACTGGCGTGTGCGCGACGCGCTGATCCACGCCTTCAATTTCGAGTTCATCAACAAGACCATCAACGACGGTGCCTATCCCCGCCGGACCTCGTATTTCGCCAATTCGTTCCTGGCGATGGATCACGGGCCCGCCGAGGGCAAGGTGCTGGAACTGCTGGAGCCCTTTGCCGACGAACTGCTCCCCGGGGCGCTGGAGGGGTACGACCTGCCGGTCTCGGACGGCGACGAGCGCAACAGGGGCAATCTGCGGATCGCCCAGCGACTGCTGCAGGAGGCCGGATGGACGGTGCAGGACGGGGTGTTGAAGAACGCCGCCGGCACGCCGTTCGCCTTTACGGTAACGGTGAACGCTTCCGATCACGAGACCCTCGCCAATCTCTATGCCGATACGCTGAAGCGGCTGGGGATCACGATGAATATCGAGCTTGTGGACAGTGCCCAGTATACCGAACGCAAGAACGATTACGATTTCGACATGATCGTCAATTCCTGGCCGCTGTCGCTGTCTCCGGGCAATGAGCAGACGCTCTATTGGGGCTCGGACGGGGTCACCACGCCGGGGACGCGGAACTATATGGGGATGAACGCGCCGGCCGCCGAAGCGATGATCGAGACCATATTGACAGCCAAGGATCACGAAGAGTTCGTGGCCGCGGTCAAGGCGCTGGACCGGGTGCTGACCACCGGGCGCTATGTGGTGCCGTTCTGGTATTCCGACCGCACGCTGATGGCCCATGACGGGACGCTGCATTTCCCCGAGACCCTGCCAGTCTATGGCGACTGGATCGGGTTCCTGCCGGATGTCTGGTGGGTCGAATAGGGCGCGTCTCCGAGGCAAGCGGCCATCTCGGAAATGGGGGTGGCCGCAACGCAGCGTTTGCGGACAACGGATCGGTGGTCAGGAGGGGATCGACCATCGCTCCAACGCCCTTGCGTCAGTCAGAGGGCGGGGCGTCCGCGCAGCGGTTGCGGGGGAAAGGCGCATGATTGGGGTCTGTCATTTCGTGAAATAAGATAGGGGATCGGGGCTTGTGTCTCGAGATGTGTTGGGACGAAAGGCCACCGGCCTTGTGAGGCAGGCCGGTGGCAGATGCAGGGTTCAGGACGGAGAGGCCAGGCCCATGCAGTTGGCGTAATAGGTAACGGTGGCGGGCCAGTCGGAGAAGATGCCCTTGATGCCGACGTCTTGCGCCAGGACGTGCAGGGTCTCGTAGATGTCGCCGTCGCTGTCGATGGTATCGGTGGTGCTCTGGAAGTACCAGCCGCCGCCGGTGTTGAGGGGGCCGGAGCGTTCCAGCGTCCAGGTGATGATGTTGAGGCCCGCCGCATTGGCCTCGTTGGCGTAGGCGGAGGGGACGATTTCGCCGTTCTCGAGGGTCAGGAGCATCCACATCGGCGGGGCGATGTAGTTGACACCCATGGCTTTGAGTTCGGCCATGGTGGGTTTGAAGGTGGCGGGGTCGTTGGGGTTGATCTGGTGTTCGTCCTCGTCCCAGGCCTCGTAGCGGTCGTCGAGATAGACGGCCTGAGCGCCGAATTCGGGTTCGTTCTCGATCCAGTAGAGGATGTCGTCGAGGTTGAAGCTCTGGGCGAAGACGTCAGCGGCGGGGATGCTGGCGGCTTTGTATTCGTCGATGAGTTTCTGAGCATAGTCTTCTTGGGTGAATCCGTCGAAGGGCATCTCGACGGAAGGCGCTTTCAGTTCGGGAGTGAACTTGGCGCCGAGGTCGCGGAAGAGTTCGATGGATTCGGCGTGGGTCATCAGGGTGCCGTTGGTGGCATAGAGGTCGGTGCGCCAGTCGGCGGTGCCGTTCAGGTAGTCTTCAACACTGGTGGCCGAGGCGTTGGCGGCGTCCATCTTGCCGTTGAGGCTGCGGAATTCGGCCAGCGTCAGTTCCGAGGTGCGGCACTCGGCGGCGGCGCTCGTGTCGCCGGAGGCTGGGGTGAAGGGCGCGACGCAGGTGTCGGCGAGGTCGGTGGCGAGGATGTTGGTGGTGGTGTGCAGGTCGTTCTGGGCGTGACGGCAGACGAGTTCCTTGTCGGCGGTGAAGGTCACGTCGCATTCGAGGATGCCTGAGCCCATGCGGGCGGCGGCGGTGTAGCTTTCGACCGTGTGCTCGGGGAACTGCATCGCCGCTCCGCGATGGCCGATGGAGAAATCGGAGGCGGCGAAGTCCATGTTTTCGCAGGATTTCAGCTTGTCGCGCAGATCGCCTTCGGGCAGCTGGTCGACGAGGTAGAACGGGCGCGGCCCGAGCTGGACGGACTGGGCGGCGGCCTCGGTGGCGAGAAGTGCGGCGAGGCTGGCGGTGGCCAGAGTTACGGTCTTTTTCAAGGGAACCCCCATGCGTTGGATGAATGCATCCCGGTCGCATGAGGGTGTGACGGTTCGGTTGCTGTTGGTTGAATTTTGGGTGACGGGGCGCAGAAAGGCTGACGCCGAAGTAAGGTGGGTTTAAACCCACCTTACTTGCAGAAGACGCAAGGGCAGCCCGGCTGGCCTACATGAACCCCAGTTCCAGCCTCGCCTCGTCGGACATCATCTCCATGCCCCATTGCGGTTCCCAGACCAGCTGGACGTTGACCTGTTTGACACCCGGCAGCGGCTCGATGGCTTCGGCGACCCAGCCCGGCATCTCGCCGGCCACCGGACAACCCGGAGCGGTCAGGGACATCAGTACGTCGACCTCGTTTTCGGGGGAGATATCAATGGTGTAGATCAGGCCGAGATCGTAGATATTCACCGGAATCTCCGGGTCATAGACCGTGCGGCAGGCCTCGACGATGTTGTCGTAGAGCGGATGGTCGGTGGTCGATGGCTTGATCAACGGCGTACCTTCGACCAGGTGGTCATCGTGCATGTTCATCGCGAGTTCCTGCAATAGTCGATCAATTATATAGGGTTTTTCGTGCAGAGGTCCAGAGAGGCTTGCCCGGAGGCCGGGGGGCGTGACAGGGTTGTGATCATGCGACCCGTGCTTGTTGTCCTTCTGCTGCTTCTGCCCGCCGCCGCCCGGGCCGATTTCGCCCGTGATCTGGCGCTTGCCGCCGAGGAACGGGCCGAGCATTTCGTGCTCTATGATCCCAGCTACCGGGCGATTGCCTATCCGATGGGCGATGTGCCGCCACATCGGGGCGTGTGCACCGATGTGGTGATCCGGGCCTATCGGGCGCTGGGGATCGATCTGCAGGAGCTGGTGCATGAGGATATGCGCGGGGCTTTCGGGCGGTATCCGAAGATCTGGGGGCTGAGTCGTCCCGATCCGAATATCGACCACCGTAGGGTGCCGAATCTGGAGACGTTCCTGACGCGTCACGGGGACTCGCTGCCGGTCAGCGAGCGGGCCGGGGACTATCTGCCGGGGGATGTGGTGTCCTGGCGGCTCGACAACGAGCGGCCGCATATCGGGATCGTGACGACGCGGGTGTCGCGGGAAGGGGTGCCGCTGATTTCGCACAATATCGGTTGGGGGACGCGGGTGGAGGATATGCTGTTCGACTACAAGATCGTCGGGCATTTCCGCTTCTCTGGCTTGCACTAGGCGCGGGGCTCGGGGTAAGCGCCGGGAAACCCCGGAGACCGGTATGACTTTCAGTTTCAGGATCGACGCCACCGATAGCCGCGCGCGGACCGGGGCGATCTCGACCCCGCGCGGGGATATCCGGACGCCGGCCTTCATGCCGGTGGGGACGGCGGCGACGGTGAAGGCGATGCTGCCGGAAAGCGTGCGCGAGACCGGGGCGGACATCCTTCTTGGCAACACCTATCATCTGATGCTGCGCCCCGGGGCGGAGCGGATCGCGCGTCTGGGGGGGCTGCACGGGTTCATGAACTGGCAGCGGCCCATTCTGACCGATAGCGGCGGGTTTCAGGTGATGAGCCTGAGTGAGCTCAGGAAGCTGACCGAGGAGGGGGTACGGTTCAAGTCGCATATCGACGGGTCCGAGCATCACCTGACGCCGGAGCGGTCGATGGAAATCCAGAAGTTGCTCGGTTCGGATATCGTGATGTGTTTCGACGAATGCCCCGCGCTGCCCGCCGACCGTGACCGGATCGCCGAAAGCATGGCGCTTTCGATGCGCTGGGCCGCACGGTCGCGCGACGCCTTCGGGGACCGGCCCGGACACGCATTGTTCGGCATCCAGCAGGGAGGGCTGGAGCGGGATTTGCGCGAGGAAAGCGCCGAGGCGCTGAAGGGGATCGGTTTCGACGGTTATGCCATCGGCGGACTGGCGGTGGGCGAGGGGCAGGAGGCGATGTTCGGGGTGCTGGATTATGCGCCCGGGATGCTGCCCGCGGATCGGCCGCGCTATCTGATGGGGGTGGGCAAGCCGGACGATATTGTCGGGGCGGTGGAACGCGGCGTCGACATGTTCGACTGCGTGCTGCCGTCGCGCTCGGGGCGGACCGGGCAGGCGCAGACGCGGATGGGGGCGATCAATATCAAGAACGCGCGGCACGCGGATGATCCAAGGCCGCTGGACCCGGAATGTGCCTGCCCGGCTTGCTCGCAGTATTCGCGGGCCTATCTGCATCATGTGTTCCGTGCCGGAGAGATCATTTCATCCATGCTGCTGACCTGGCATAATCTGCATTACTATCAGGAGCTTATGGCGGGGCTTCGCGCGGCCATCGCCGCCGGGACCCTGGCGGATTTCGTTGCGAGCTTCCACGCCAGGCGCGCCGAGGGTGATCTGGCGCCGCTGTGACGCGCGCCGAAGAGGCCCGGATCGACCACCCGGGTTCACCTCGCCGACAGCTTGACCGGCCCATCGAACCCGAGCCGGTGTCCGATAGGGGTGACCTGTGCCGCATCTCGCGCGCCGATTCCCCACCAGTTAGAGCGTGTCGCGCCTGACCGGATTCAGGTATTCAATCCGGCCCGCGCGGCAGCGATTTCAAAGCAAATGCGTCTCATGGGCTGGATTGAATGCGATCTGGCACGACATGCTTTTACCCCTGCTAACCCTTCTGACGGCATTTCCTGCTTCAATCCGCACCGCCGAGCGGGCATAATCGGCAGCAACGAGAGTCGAAGTTCGGGGGAAGGACGACTTGAACCGCTTCGGTTGGGCACACAGATAAGGTGCTGATCGAAGAAGGCGCCAGGCTGCCGCGAAAGGGGTCAAGCGCCTTGCTGAAAGGAATACCATGACTGAAACGAGTAGCGTTACCCATCCCGTCCTGCCCCTGCGCGACATCGTCGTCTTCCCGCAACTGATCGTGCCCCTGTTCGTGGGCCGCGAGAAGTCGGTGCGCGCCCTTGAGGACGTGATGCGCGACGACAAGCAGATCCTTCTGGCCAGCCAGGTCAATCCCGGCGATGAGGACCCGACAGCGGAGAAGATCTTTCACACCGGCGTCCTAGCCAACGTATTGCAATTGCTGAAACTTCCCGATGGCACCGTCAAGGTGCTGGTCGAGGGCAAGCAGCGGGCGCGGATCGTCGAGTTTCTCGACAATGAGGCGTTCTTCGAGGCCCGTGCCGAGCTGATCGAGGAACGTCTGGGCGATCCTGAGGTTGTCACGGCACTGACCCGCTCTGTCCGGGACGAGTTCGTGCGCTATGCCAAGCTGAACAAGAACGTGCCCGAGGACGCGATCTCGGCGGTGAACGACACCGAAGAGCCGGCCAAGCTGGCCGACACGATTGCCGGGCATCTGGGCGTGTCGCTGGAGGAAAAGCAGGAGCTTCTGGAAACCGCGACCGTGTCGGAGCGGCTGGAGAAGATCTACGGCCTGATGCAGGGCGAGATGTCGGTTCTGCGCGTCGAGAAGAAGATCAAGTCGCGGGTCAAGACCCAGATGGAGAAGACCCAGCGCGAGTATTACCTCAACGAACAGATGAAGGCGATCCAGAAGGAGCTGGGCGACGGTGAGGGCGGAGGCGACGATGCCTCTGAACTCGAAGAGAAGATCGCCAAGACCAAGCTGTCGAAGGAAGCCCGCGAAAAGGCCGAGGCGGAGCTGAAGAAGCTGCGCAACATGAGCCCGATGTCGGCGGAGGCGACGGTAGTCCGGAACTATCTCGACTGGATGCTGTCGATCCCGTGGGGCAAGCGGAGCCGCGTGAAGAAGGATCTCGGCAACGCGCAGAAAATCCTCGATGACGATCACTACGGGCTGGAGAAGGTCAAGGAGCGGATCGTCGAATATCTGGCGGTGCAGCAGCGGTCGTCCAAGCTACGCGGGCCGATCCTGTGTCTGGTCGGGCCTCCGGGCGTCGGCAAGACCTCGCTCGGCAAGTCTGTCGCCAGGGCGACGGGACGCGAGTTCATCCGGATTTCTCTGGGCGGGGTGCGCGACGAGGCCGAAATCAGGGGGCACCGGCGGACCTATATCGGCTCGATGCCCGGCAAGATCATCCAGTCGATGAAAAAGGCCAAGACCGTCAACCCGCTGATCCTGCTCGATGAAATCGACAAGATGGGGCAGGATTTCCGCGGCGATCCGGCCTCGGCGATGCTGGAGGTGCTGGACCCCGAGCAGAACTCGACCTTCATGGACCACTATCTGGAGGTGGAATACGACCTCTCGAACGTGATGTTCATCACCACGGCGAACTCCTACAACATGCCGCGTCCGCTTCTGGACCGGATGGAGGTGATCTCGCTGTCTGGCTATACCGAAGACGAAAAGCGCGAGATTGCGCGGCAGCATCTTCTGGGCAAGCAGTTGAAGGGCCACGGGCTGAAGAAAGGCGAGCTCGAGATCACCGACGAGGCCCTGACCGACGTGATCCGCTACTATACCCGCGAGGCCGGGGTGCGGAACCTGGAGCGGGAACTGGCCAAGCTGTGCCGCAAGGCCGTCACCAAGATCGTCAAGGGCGAGACCGAGAAGGTGGTCGTGAAACCGGAGGATCTGGACGAGTTCCTGGGCGTGCGGCGGTTCAAGTTCGGTCTGGCCGAGGAGGAGAACCAGGTCGGTGTGGTCACCGGGCTCGCCTGGACCGAAGTCGGCGGCGATCTTTTGCAGATCGAGGCGCTGAAACTGCCCGGCAAGGGGCGGATGAAGACCACCGGCAAGCTCGGCGACGTGATGAAGGAATCGATCGAGGCGGCGGCGTCCTTCGTGCGCTCGAAGTCCATCGATATCGGGGTCAAGCCGCCGGAGTTCGACAAACTCGATATCCATGTCCATGTGCCCGAAGGTGCGACGCCCAAGGACGGGCCGTCGGCCGGGGTGGGGATGGTGACCTCGATCGTCTCGGTCCTGACCCAGATCCCGGTCCGCCGCGATGTGGCGATGACCGGCGAGGTGACCCTGCGCGGCCATGTGCTGCCCATCGGCGGGCTGAAGGAGAAACTGCTGGCGGCGCTCAGGGGCGGGATCACTACGGTTCTGATCCCCGAAGACAACGTCAAGGACCTGCGCGACATCCCCGACAACGTCAAGAACGGGCTGAAGATCATTCCGGTCACCAACGTCAACGAGGTGCTGAAACTCGCACTGACCGAAACGCCAGAGCCCATCGAGTGGGACGAGGAGGCCGAAATGGCGGCGGCGGCGGCGACGGCACAGGCAGGTTCGGGGGCAGGAGCGCCAGCGGCGCACTGACCATTTCGGCCCAGCATTCGGAGGGGCGGCTCGATGAGCCGCCCCTACTTTTACGGTCAGGCGGATCGTTGACCAGCCATGTGGATTTGCAGAGTTCCCTCGTGCAAAAAACAGGTCTTCGAGAAGACGCCGAGATCGACGGGGTTCGGAAGGCGAATGTCTGACAGAACCGGCATCGACCGCGCGCTCGTCTCAAAGGCGCGGTCGATCTGCGAAATCAGCATGAAAACGGTACCGCTTCGCACCGCGTGATCCTTGAGGGTCAGGATCTGCTCGGCCAGTGGCGGTGTGCTACGCCTCTGATCGAGAAGTTGCAGATAGTCGACAACCGCCAACGCCGGCGCATCGTCGGTGAGTCGGCGGACGATGTGGTCGGCGCAAATTTCGTCGCTGGTGTCCAGCACCAGCTTCTCTTTCAGGTCCGGATATGGGCGCCCGAGACCGGCAAGTCTCTGGGTGATGGTGCCCGTCGTCTCCTCGAGACTGAAGATGAAGGCCCTGCTGCCTGCAGCGGCCGTCAGCGCCGCCAGTTCGGTGGCCAGCAGGGTCTTGCCTTGGCCGGGCCGAGCGGCCAGCAACACGAGATCGGCGGGCGACAGGGTGCGGAGCAGGCGGCGCGCCGGATTTTGCCCCGCCCGCGCGGAGAGATGCGACCAGCCCTGAAACCCCTCACGTCGGGCAACCCGGTCGAGCGCCTCGCTGAGGGCGATGCCACCTTGCCGGGCCAGCGCGCGGGCGTCCCGTTTCAGCCTGTAGATCGGTGCGGAAATGCGCATTCGAGATCCTCCTGAGATCCAGGCGGTCACGCAGCCCCTCCTTTAGCGTGCGCCCTTCAAGAGAGATCGAAAGGAGTCCGTCAGCGCCCCGCATGTGCCATGCTTCCCGATCAGAGGGAGGGGGCCCGGGCCAGGCCTCCAAAATTCTAGACCCGGCAGGCCGGCATGACAAGCATCGCGCGCCTTCGTCGCAGCCTCTTGCCTATTCCCCGGCAAGGCAGTATCAGACCCGGCATCGGGTGATTAGCTCAGTGGTAGAGCGCCACGTTCACATCGTGGATGTCGGGAGTTCAAATCTCTCATCACCCACCAATTTCCTCCGAAGCGATGCCTTATCCCGACCTTTATATCCTTCGCCACGGCCAGACCGTCTGGAATGCCGAGGGCCGCATGCAGGGACATATGGATTCGCCGCTGACAGCGCTTGGGCGGGATCAAGCGTGCGCGCTGACGGGAATCCTGCGCGGTCTCGGCCTGCCACCTGACGTCGCTTTCCACGCCTCTCCACTGGGCCAGGCCCGCCAGACCGTGGCGCTGGCCCTCGACGGTCTCTGTGCCGTGCCCATCTATGACGCCCGGCTAAGGGAGGTTTCGGTCGGCGCTTTCGAGGGCCTGACCCGTCACGAAATCGAAACGCGGTGGCCGGAAATCGTCGGCGCCGACAGCAACGTTCCATGGCTGTTTCGCGCCCCGGGCGGCGAGACCTTCGAGGGGTTCCGTGACCGGCTGGCGAGCTGGCTGTCCGAACAAGCCCGCCCCACGGTGGCGGTCGCGCATGGCATGGTCTCGATGGTTCTGCGCGCGGGATCGCGCTGGGTCTCGACATCGACGGCACCGGGGCATTGCCAGGCGGGCAGGGGATCGTCTGCCGTGTGTGCGGCGGTGTTCACCGCCGGATCGAGGCTTGATCAAACCGGAGCCTGCCGGTATGACGCGGCTCGGACGGGTGATTAGCTCAGTTGGTAGAGCGCTTCGTTTACACCGAAGATGTCGGGAGTTCGAGTCTCTCATCACCCACCATTTCGTCCTGCCGATCATCCGGCGACAGTGGAAGACTGAGGGCGGTGGCGGGCCGGTTCCAGACCCGGCGAGAAGCGGCGAGACAGTTCCGATGATCACCTTAATCCGTAACCACCCCCTCGCGCGGAAATATCGCCGGGCAAGGGCCAATAGAATAACGAAATCAAAACTTTGTGGGCGGTTGACGGCATTTTTGCCCGAGGGGTCTCCCCCCGTTGGGAGGCTTTCGGTCGCGCGATCCGAAGCCATTCGCTTTGCCTGGGATATACGCTTTGCGCGAACCGCGCGCGGCATCGAGACAAGTCTCATGGGCGGCGACTTCCAGCGTCCCGAACGGCACATCTGGTCGAACTGCCCGTCCTTTTTCTACTGGTTCCTGGCCAGCGGGCAGGAGGTCGCGGAAATGACCTGTTCCTGCTCCGACGGCAATACGCTCACCGACGCGCGGTTTTCCAACAGCTCGAACCAGCCGCAGGTGATCCCGCTTCCCGATACGCATTTCTTTACCAGCAGGGGGTACCCCGAGATCGACCGGATCGCGGCCGAAGCCAGTGACAATTGGGCCGAACGATCCGACCGGATCGTCTGGCGGGGCTATCCGACGGGCGCCGGGCCTCTACATATGGTCGAGGATCTGCTGGCGCATCCCGCCACCAACCAGCGCTTGCGCATGGCCGGGATGACCAAGGGCTCGGAGATCGATTTCCGTTTCGTGCGCCATCCCGACAGGCAAGACTGGAACGCGGTCGCCGAGGCCTTCGACATGATGGCTGAGCGGTTGCCTCCCGAAAGCTGGCTCGGGCGCAAATTCGCTATCGATATCGACGGGTTCACCAATGCCTGGAGCAATCTGATGGTGCGGCTGAAACTGGGCTGTTGCGTGCTGAAGGTCGGCTCGGAGTTCGGCTACCGGCAATGGTATTACGACCGGCTGCGCCCCTATGAGCATTATGTGCCGGTGAAATCCGACCTGTCCGACTTGTTCGAGCAGGTGGAATGGGTGCGGACCCACGAGGCCGAGGCCCGCGAGATTGCCAGAGCCGGGCAGGAACTTGCCCGTGGGATCACGCTTGAAAGCGCGACCCGGGAGGCTGTTGAATTGGTGCGCGCTCATTGGCGGGAGTGAGCCGTCGGGAAACCGCAAGCTCGGCGCTTCGGTGCCAGACCTCCGGCCCTACCGAAGCGGATCGCCAGGGGGCGTGGACAGGCCGGTCGGTCCCGGCTTCACTGATGTTATCTGGCCCTGGATTCCGCCGCTCCGACCGCTGGCAAAAAAAGCGTCCGGATGGCTGCGGACGCGCTTGACGTCCCCGGTCGCGACGCCTAAAAGCGCTCGGACAGACGGAGCGGACCCCCGTTTCGCCCGTCACCTGCGCGGTTGTAGCTCAGTTGGTTAGAGTGCCGGCCTGTCACGCCGGAGGTCGCGGGTTCGAGCCCCGTCAACCGCGCCACTCTCCTTCATTCCCTGAAGAATGCCCCTGATCCGGGGGGCAAGTGCCGCTTAGAGCGCTTTGCGCCTGACCGGATTCACTTATTCATTCCGATCCGCGAGACAGCGTTTGCTTAGCAAATGCGTTCGCGGTTTGGAATGAATTCGATTTGGCGCAAAATGCTATAGTGCTTCTCAGATTAGTGCCATACGTTCGGCGCGTTCCGGGTCGGGGAAGGGCCGGTAGAGAGCGACGTCGAAGTCGCCGACCATCTGATGGACCGTGGTATAGAGCCGCTCGACCGTCTCGCCACCTGTGCCGACCATGTGAAAGGCGCTGTCGAGCTGGCTTAGGTCGCGGCATTCGACCTCCAGCAGGAAATCGCGCGCGCGTGGGGCACCGAAACCAAGTTTTCGGCGGAGGAGACGCCAGTCACCGATCGTGCCGGCAGATTTGAGATGACCCATCCAGGCCTCGAGCGCCACAGAGAAGGCCATGGCCTTGGCGTCGTCCTTGAGGTCGATGGAGCAGTGATAGAGGTTCATGTCGCACCCTTTCGATTGCCCGGGAGCATAGAAACAAGACGTTACCGATCCTTTAAGTGAATGCTGCGGTTGCCTTGAGGATGGGGCGACAGCGCTCCGCCCTTTCCCCGAGCTGACGCATTTCGCCGACTGCGTCGGGCTTCAGGCAGGGTTTTGTGAAGCAGGCGAGAGGCAGAATGCTTCAGCCTTCCGCCTCTTCCTCGTCGCCACTCTCAGCGATCCAGGCGACAGAGACGACTTTCTCGTCTTTCGCTGTGTTGAACACCCGCACGCCGCCGGCCCCACGCGAGCGGAAGGAGATGCCGGAGACCGGACAGCGGATCGACTGGCCGGTATTGGTGACCAGCATGATCTGGTCCTCCAGTGTTACCGGGAAGGAGGCGACCAACGGCCCGCCGCGCATGGATTTCTCCATTGCGGTCACGCCCTGGCCGCCGCGCCCGCGGACCGGGTAGTCGTGGGACGAGGATATCTTGCCAGCGCCAAGCTCGGTCAGGGTCAGGATCAGGTCCTGCGCCGCCAGCATTTCGAGATAGCGCATCTCGGATAGGGTGCCTTCCTCGATAGCCTCATCGTCGGTATCGATCTCGGTCTCTTCCTCGGCCTCGCCGAAGACGGCGCGGTAGCGGCGGATGAAGGCCTGGCGTTCCCAGGGTTCGGCCTCGAAATGGCGGATCACCGACATGGAAACCACCCGGTCCTTGCCCTTGAGACGGATGCCGCGCACGCCGGTGGAATCGCGGCCCTTGAAGACGCGGACATCCGTTGTCTGGAATCGGATGGCCTTGCCGTCGGCGGTGACCAGCATGACGTCGTCGTCTTCGGAACAGATGCGCGCGTTGATCAGGCTGACCCCTTCGGGCAGCTTCATGGCGATCTTGCCGTTGGATTTCACGTTGGTGAAATCCGACAAGGCATTGCGCCGCACGTCGCCCTGATCGGTGGCGAAGACGATCTGCAGGTCGTCCCAGTCCTTTTCGTCCCGGTCGACCGGCATGATGGCGGCGATCGAGGTGCCTTGCGGGATCGGCAGGATGTTGATGATGGCCTTGCCGCGTGTCGTCCGTCCGCCCTGGGGCAGGCGCCAGGTCTTCAGCTTGTAGACCATGCCGTCGGTGGTGAAGAACAGAAGCTGGGTGTGGGTGTTGGCAACGAACAGCCGCGTGACGAAATCCTCGTCCTTGGTGTCCATGCCCATCGTGCCCTTGCCGCCGCGTTTCTGTTCGCGGTATTCGGCCAGTGGCGTGCGCTTGATATAGCCCGAGTTGGTGACGGTGACGACCATGTCCTCGCGCTCGATCAGGTCCTCGTCTTCCATGTCGCCGGACCAGTCGACGATCTCCGAGCGGCGAGGAACGGCGAACTGGTCCTTCACCTCGCGGAGCTCGTTGGAGATGATCTCCATGATCCGGGTGCGCGAGCGCAGGATATCGAGGTAGTCCTTGATCTTGCCGGCGAGGTCCTGCAGCTCGTCGGTGACCTCTTTCACGCCGAGGGCGGTCAGGCGTGACAGTTGCAGGGCAAGGATGGCGCGGGCCTGGACCTCGGAGAGGTTATAGGTGCCGTCCTCGTTCATCGTGTGGCTGGGGTCATCGATCAGGCGGATATAGTCGGCAATCTCCTGAGCGGGCCAGCGGCGGGTCATCAGTTTCTCGCGGGCTTCGGCGGCGTCAGCGGAGGCGCGGATGGTGGCAACGATCTCGTCGACATTCTCGACCGCGACGGCGAGTCCGCAGAGAACGTGGGAGCGTTCGCGGGCCTTTCTGAGTTCGAAGGCGGTGCGGCGGGCGACGACCTCTTCGCGGAAGGAGATGAAGGCGGTGAGGAAGCCGCGCAGGGTCAGGGTCTCGGGCTTGCCGCCGTTCAGGGCCAGCATGTTGCAGCCGAAGGAGGTCTGCATCGGCGTGAAGCGGAAAAGCTGGTTGAGGACGACCTCGGCAGTGGCGTCGCGTTTCAGTTCGACGACGACGCGGACGCCAAAACGGTCGCTTTCGTCCTGGACATGGGCGATGCCATCGACCTTTTTCTCGCGGATCAGCTCGGCGATGCGTTCGATCATCGTCGCCTTGTTGACCTGATAGGGGATCTCGTGGACGACGATGGCGTAGCGGTCCTTGCGGATTTCCTCGACGGAGGTCTTGGAGCGCACGATGACCGAGCCGCGGCCCTCGAGATAGGCCTTCCGCGCGCCTGAGCGGCCAAGGATGATGCCGCCGGTGGGAAAATCGGGGGCGGGGACGTATTCCATCAGCGCTTCGGTGCTGAGATCGGGGTTCTCGATCAGCGCCAGCGTGGCGTCGACGACCTCGCCCAGGTTATGGGGTGGGATGTTGGTGGCCATGCCGACGGCGATGCCGCCGGCGCCATTGACCAGCATGTTGGGGAAGCGCGACGGCAGGACGGTGGGTTCCTGCTGCTTGCCGTCGTAATTGTCCTGGAAATCGACCGTTTCCTTGTCGATATCGGCCAGCACGAAATCGGCAGGCTTGGCCATGCGGACCTCGGTATAGCGCATCGCCGCCGGCTGGTCGCCGTCCATGGAGCCGAAATTGCCCTGACCGTCCAGAAGCGGCAGCGACATCGAGAAATCCTGCGCCATACGCACCAGCGCGTCATAGATCGCGCTATCGCCATGGGGGTGATACTGACCCATGACGTCGCCGACCGGGCGGGCGGACTTGCGGTAGGACTTGTCGGCGGTGTTGCCGGTCTCGTGCATCGCGTAGAGGATGCGCCGGTGTACCGGCTTCAGCCCGTCGCGCAGATCGGGGATGGCCCGCGAGATGATGACCGACATGGCGTAGTCGAGAAAGGAGGTCTCCATCTCCTGCTCGATGGCGATGGTCGGACCGTCGTAATGGGAACGCTCGGGCGGGGTCTCGCCGCCGTCTTCGGGGCCGTCTTCGGGGCGGTCTGTCTCGTCTGTCACGGGGGGCTCTGATCCGGGGTCTGCACACTAAATCTTGTTGTCTCACTTATAGACCGGAACCAGATGTCAGCGCAATCGCATAAGCTGACCTTCAGGGGCCTCTGTGGCAGGGCTGAACCACCGTGCGGGAAGGTGACACTGGCGGCACGATCTCGCGCCTTGGTACCGTGACCGATTGCAAATCCGTAGGCTTGTGTCTTACCTCCGTTTCGGAGCCCCGCCGGATACCGGAGGCAGAGTGGGGGCGGAGTGATGACGGGGTGGCCGCGATCGCAAGCCACTCCCGCGCGCAGAGCAGGGAGACGATCCGACGTGCAGGTCTTAATCAGGTTTCTGGCCGCAACACTTCTCGCGGCGTTGTTCAATGTGGGGGGCGTGCATCCGGGATCGGCTGCAGAAAGCGCATTTCGCGGCTGGTTCGCGCCGGCGGAGGTTCCGGACCGGAAATGGGGCTTCATGGTGTTTCACGGGCAGATGTCCAACCGCAGCTTCGCCGGGACCCTCGAACCGCTGAACGGCACCGACCGGGCGGATATCTGGTTTCTCGGCGGGGCGGTGAACCGGTATATCGGTCGGTGGCGCTACCTGACTTTCGAGGCCGAGGCCGGGGCAGGGTATCAGTATGCGGACGGGTCCGGGAACGATACCGGCCAGGTCTGGCTCGCACTCTATGCCAGATATGCGAATTTTCCCTGGAACAAATGGTTAAAGACCACGCTCGGGGTCAATACCGGGCTGAATTTGGCGTTCAAACAGACCGATTTCGAAGAGAGTTTCTCCTCCCATGAGGGGACCGAGAACCTGCTGCACTATCTGGCTCCGGAAGTGACCTTCGCGCTACCTGACCATGACGAGGCCGAGCTGGTCTTCCGGTTGCATCACCGATCGGCTGTCTCGGGACTATTTGGCTGCAATAATTGCCGGAACAATATGGTATCGGTCGGGCTACGGGCGCGGTTCTAGAGCAAAACCGGATCAGATTGAATCAATCTGATCCCAGGATTTTGCTCAAGCCTACGTCTCTGGACCAAAATTCTTTTTCAGACTGATTCAGTCTGAAACGATTTTGGTCTAGCGCGGTTCGGGGCTTGGAGGAACCAGCCCCGGCCTGCCGCCCCGATCCGGACCCCCGCCGTCCCCGTGCCGCCCCGTTCAACTCCTTGCCCGGTGCGCAGGACACCCCGTGCAAATCCGGTCCCAAGGTGTTTCTTGCTGTGTTGGTGTCGGACCGTCTGATCCCGATGGAACCATGGTGCCCCTCGCCGGGCGGGACCATTTCGTGCAACAAGGGAGTGGCCGCCAAACAAGGGGGAGGGACCTTATGGATATCAAGCGCCTCGATCATGCCAATCTGCGCACGACAAGGCTGGCGGAAATGGTGGAATGGTACAGCCGCGTCCTCGACATGCCGCCCGGCGACCGCCCGCCATTTTCGTTTCCGGGCGCCTGGCTCTACCGGCATGGAGCGGCCCTGGTACATCTGGTCGAAGTCGCCGACGAGGGCACGACCGAGAATCTGAAGATGGAACATTACGCCCTGCAGGCCACCGGGCTGGAAAGCTTTCTGGCGCATTTGAAGGCCAACACTATCGAACCGAGCATCGGGCGGCTGCCGGGCTGGGGGATCGTTCAGGTCAATATCTGGGATCCCGACGGCAATCATATCCATATCGATTTCCCGAAAGAGGAAGGCGACGCGCTGGGGCTTTAAGGCCCCGCTTTCGCCACCCGCCAGCCAAAGCGGGGCTTGAGGTCGACCCGGGGGCAGGGTAGTCGGAAGGCCACCCGCTTCCGGAGACCGCCCCACATGCCCGTGTTGCTCGATACCGCCGCGCCCGATTTCGCCGAGGGCTTCGCGCGCCTGCTCAGCGCCAAGCGCGAAGCGGATGTCGATGTGGATGACGCCGTGGCCGGGATCATCGCCGATGTGCAAGCCCGGGGCGACGCGGCGCTGATCGACCTGACACGGCGCTTCGACCGGTTGGAGCTGACGCCGGAGACACTGGCCTTCGCGCCCGCCGAGATCGATGCCGCCATCGCCACCGTTCCCGCTGAGGAACGTGCCGCCCTGGAACTGGCCGCCACCCGCATCCGTGCCTATCACGAACGCCAGCGGCCCGGAGACGAGAGCTGGACCGACGACACCGGGGCGATGCTCGGCTGGCGCTGGACGCCGGTCGCTGCGGCGGGGCTCTATGTGCCGGGCGGGCTTGCCTCCTATCCGTCCTCAGTGCTGATGAATGCCATTCCCGCCCAAGTGGCCGGGGTCGAGCGCCTCGCCATCGCTGCCCCCACGCCGGACGGCAAGGCCAACCCGCTGGTCCTGCTCGCCGCGCGGCTGTCGGGGGTCGAGACGGTCTACAGGATCGGCGGGGCGCAGGCGATCGCGGCGCTGGCCTTCGGGACCGGGACCATTGGCAGGGTCGACAAGATCACCGGGCCGGGCAATGCCTATGTGGCGGCGGCCAAGCGGCGGGTCTTCGGGACCGTCGGGATCGACATGATCGCCGGGCCATCGGAGATCCTGGTGATCGCCGACCGCGATAACGATCCGGACTGGATCGCCCTCGACCTCCTGTCCCAGGCCGAGCATGACGAAAGCGCCCAGTCGATCCTGATTACCGATGATGCGGATTTCGGCCGGGCCGTGGCCGGGGCCGTGGAAAGCCGTCTGCAGACCCTTGAGCGGCGTGATATCGCCGCGGCAAGCTGGCGTGACTATGGTGCGGTCATTACCGTGCGGGACCTCGGTGAGGCCGCGAGCCTGTCGGACCGGATCGCGCCCGAGCATCTTGAGCTTTGCGTCGCCGACCCCGAGGCGCTGGCCGCCAGGGTTCGCCATGCCGGGGCCATCTTCCTCGGCGCCTATACGCCCGAAGCCATCGGCGACTATATCGGCGGGCCCAACCACGTCCTGCCGACCGCCCGCTCGGCCCGCTTCTCGTCCGGGCTTTCGGTGCTCGACTTCATGAAGCGCACCACCCTGGCCAGAATGACCCCCCCCGCTCTTGCCGCCATCGGCCCGGCGGCCGAAGTGCTTGCCGCCTCGGAAAGCCTGCAGGCGCATGGATTGTCGGTCCGGGCCCGGCTCGACCGGCTGAACGAGGGCGGCGATGGCCGATAGTCGGCTGATCGCGGTCGATCTCGACGAGACCGGCCTGCCGGCCCCGACGCCGGAGATCGCGCAGGAACGCCGCGTCGCCATTTTCGATCTGCTCGAAGACAATGTCTTCGCCCTGCCGACCCGCGACGGCCAGACCCTGCATGAAGGTCCGTTCCGTCTGCGTCTGGCCATCGCCGAGGGGCGGCTGGTCTTCGACATCCGCTCCGAGACAAGCGTGACCATTGCCGAGTTTCACCTCGCGCTCAGCCCCTTCCGGCGGGTGATCCGCGACTATTTCCAGATCTGCGAAGCCTATTTCGATGCGGTCAAGCATCTGCCTCCGGCGCAGATCGAGGCCATCGACATGGGCCGGCGCGGCATTCACAACGAGGGTTCGCAGCTGCTGATCGAGAGGCTTGACGGCAAGGTCGAGACCGACATGGCCACCGCGCGGCGCCTTTTCACCCTTATCTGCGTCTTGCATTTCAAGGGATAGCGGCCTTGGCATCCAACCCAACATCGGTGCTTTTCTGCTGCAATTTCAACGCAATACGTTCGCCCATGGCCGAGGGCATCATGAAGAAGCTCTATGGGACCTCGATCTATGTCCAGTCGGCGGGGGTCAAGCACGAGCTGGAAATCGACGGTTTCGCCATCACCGTATGCGAGGAGATCGGCGTCCATCTGACCCAGCACCGTGCCCGATCCTTCGAGGAGATGGAGGAATGGGGCGACCAGATCGGCGCCTATGACCTGATCGTCGCCCTGTCGCCTGCGGCGATGCGCCAGGCGGTCGAATACACCCGCTTTCATGCCATCGAGATCGAATACTGGCAGACCCTCGATCCCACCGGCCTTGGCCAGACCCGCGACGAAAAACTCGCCGCCTACCGCCAGACCCGCGACCAGATCATGGAGCGGATCACCGGAAGGTTTTCGGGCAGCGCGTAGCCACGCCGGTCACGCAGCGGCGGACCGCAAATCGTCGTCGCTTTCCGGGGCGCTAATCGCATAGGATCGGGGCGAAACCGGGCCGGGCTGAACCGGATCCCGGACATGGGGGCCGCCGACCGAGCGGGACGGGACCGCCAGACAGGAAAGCCGCGATGCAGGATGTGGATATTCAGACGATCCTCGACGACATCCGGCAGCAGACCGAGGCCTTCGGGGATCGCGGGAACGTGGCCGACTACATCCCCGAATTGGCCAAGATCGACCCGGCGCGGTTCGGCATGTCGGTGCGGCTGGTCTCGGGCGAGGTCTTCGAGACCGGGGACGCGGGGGCGGCGTTCTCGATCCAGAGCATCTCGAAACTGTTCACTCTGACCCTCGCGCTCGGCAAGCTCGGAACCGGGCTCTGGGCGCGGGTAGGGCGCGAGCCATCGGGGACGGCCTTCAACTCCATCGTGCAGCTGGAATACGAGCACGGCATCCCGCGCAATCCCTTCATCAATGCCGGTGCGATCGTGGTTTCGGATGTGATCCTGGCCGGGCACCGGCCGCGCGAGGCGATCGGAGAGATCCTTCGCTTCGTGCGCTTTCTGGCCGACGATCCCGACATCCTGATCGACCGCGAGGTGGCCCGGTCCGAGACCGAGACCGGGTTCCGCAATTACGCGCTGGCGAGCTACATGCGCTCCTTCGGCAATCTCGATCACGACCCCGCCCTGACGCTGGGCGTCTATTTCCATCAATGCGCCATCGCGATGACTTGCCGGCAACTTGCGGCGGCGGGGCTTTATCTCGCCAATGACGGGGTTTCGCCGCTGACCGGGGGCCGGGTGGTGGCGCCCGAGCGGGCGCGGCGGATCAACGCGCTGATGCTGATGTGCGGCCATTACGACGGTTCGGGCGATTTCGCCTTCCGGGTCGGTCTGCCAGCCAAGAGCGGCGTGGGCGGCGGCATTCTGGCCATCGTGCCCGGCAAGGCCTCGGTGGCGGTCTGGTCGCCGGGTCTCGACCGCAACGGCAATTCCCAGCTCGGGACCTGGGCATTGGAGCAGTTGGCGCGGCGGACCGGCTGGAACGTGTTCAGCGGCTGAGGGTCACGACTTCAGCAGCTTGACGCCCGCAGCGAGATCGATCTTGCCGTCATAAAGCGCCCGGCCCGAAATGGCGCCATTTAGCGGCGCGCCGCAGGATTTCAGCGCTTCGAGATCGGCCATCGACGACACACCGCCCGAGGCGATGACCGGGATCGAGACGGCGTTGGCCAGGGCGGCCGTCTCGGCGATGTTCGGACCCTGCATGGCCCCGTCGCGGTTGATGTCGGTATAGATGATCGCGGCAACCCCGGCATCCTCGAACCGGCGGGCGAGATCGAGGGCGGAGGTGTCGGAGGTCTCGGCCCAGCCCTCGATCGCGACCATGCCGGCCCGCGCGTCGATGCCGACGGCGACTTGTCCGGGGAACCGGACGGCGGCGGTCTTGACCAGATCGGGATCGCGCAGCGCCACCGTGCCGAGGATGACCCGGGCGAGGCCGCGCGCCAGCCACGCCTCGATGGTGGTGAGGTCCCGGATCCCGCCGCCGAGCTGTGCCGGGATGGCGGTGGCCGCTAGGATGGCCTCGACGGCGGGGGCGTTGACGGGTTCCCCGGCGAAGGCCCCGTTGAGATCGACCAGATGCAGCCACTCCGCCCCGGCGGCGGCGAACCGCGCCGCCTGGTCGGCCGGATCGGTGTTGAAGACCGTCGCCCGGTCCATCTCGCCCTTGTAGAGCCGCACGCAAGCGCCGTCCTTGAGGTCGATGGCGGGGTAGAGGATCATCGGAAAGGCTCCGGAGTTGGCGGGTTGCAGAGGATTGAGCGGGCTATAGCGCAGCGGGCCGGGATGTAAAGGGCGGGGGACCGGACCTGACGTCATCATTGACGGATACCGGCGGGCAGGCGCAGAATTGGCCAAAACGCGGAGGAAGAACATGAAAGCGGCTCTTATCGCGATGGTTGTGCTGGCGGCGGGCACCGTCCAGGCCCAGGACGTGGACGGAACCTGGCAGACCGAAACCTCGGAAGAGGGGGCCTATCTGCATGTGCGGATCGGCGATTGCGCCTCATCCTCGAGCGAGAAATGCGGCGTGATCACCGGGGTGTTCAATTCGGACAATCAGGATATCAAGGGCAAGCCGATCATCTGGGCGATGCAGCCCGATGGGGCGAATGCCTGGAGCGGCGGGCGCATCTGGGCACCGGATGACGACAAGACCTACCGTTCCAAGATGAGCCTCAGAGGCAATACTCTGAGCGTCGAGGGCTGTGTGGCGATCTTCTGCCGGGGTCAGGACTGGATCCGCATTCAATAGTCGAACCAATCTGCGGTCTGGCCGTGTGGCCTCAGACCGCGTTGGAATGGCCGGAGCCGGACACGAAGTAACTGTCCAGGCGGCTGGCGATCACCCGTGTCAGACAGCGCCCCTCGGGGGCGATCTCCAGCCTTGTCCCGTCCCAGGAAACGATGGCGGCAAACTCGCGCGCCAAGGGTGCAATCCGGCTGCGGATCATCTCCACGGACTCGCCGAATTCGGGGGTCATCGCGTCCAGATCGAGCGAAAAGCCGCACATCAGCGCCTCGATGGCACGTGCCGTCACCCGGTCGGCGCGGCTCAACGCATGGCCGCGCCCGGTGGCAAGACCGCCCGCCTCGATGGCCTTGGAATAGGTCAGGGTGGCGGCGCGGTTCTGCACATATCCCTGGGGCAGCTGCGAGATCGCCGAGGCGCCGAGACCGATCAGCGTCGCGCAGGGATCGTCGGTATAGCCCTGGAAATTGCGCCGCAGCCTGCCGGTATCCGCCGCCCGTGCCATCGTATCGGTGGGCAGCACGAAATGGTCGATCCCGATCTGCCGGTACCCGGCCCCGATCAGCGTCTCCGCCGCCAGCGAGAACAGCGCCAGCCGGGCGGGCGGGTCCGGCAGGTCGCCTTCGGAGATCATCTTCTGGCGCACCGCCATCCACGGCACATGGGCGTAGCCATAAAGCGCGATCCGGTCGGGGCGCAGGTCCAATACCTTGTCGAGCGTCCGGGCGATTCGGGCCTGGGTCTGATGCGGAAGCCCGTAGACGAGATCGAAATTGATCGAAGCAACGCCCAGGTTCCGCAGGCCGTCGACGCAATCGCGTGTCACCGCGAACCCTTGTGACCGTCCGATCGCCCGCTGCACAACCGGATCGAAATCCTGCACCCCGATGCTGGCGCGCGACATGCCCCCTCGGGCGAGGGCGTCCATCCGCGGCGCATCGATCGCGGTTGGGTCGATCTCGACCGAAAAGCCGAAAGCCTCGGCGCGGGAAAAGCGCGCGGACAGGGTTTCGGACAGCCGGTCGATCATCTCCGGAGAGAGAATGGTCGGCGAGCCGCCGCCCCAATGCAGGTTTCGCGCCGCGATGCCGGGGGGCAGGGCCTCGGACACCCGGGCGATCTCCTGTTCGAGGATATCGAGATACGCGGTCACCGGGCGCGGGTTGTTCACACCCTGGGTCCGGCAGGCGCAATACCAGCAAAGCCGCTCGCAGAACGGGATATGGACATAGAGCGAGATCTCGTCATTGGGCTCCTGCGCGCCCAGCCAGCGGGCATGGTCCTTGGGACCGATGGATTCGGTAAAATGATTCGCCGTCGGATAGCTCGTATATCGCGGCGCGTTGGTTCCGATCATGCCTGAAAGGCTCCCGGAAGCCTTACCAGGGTTGCGGCCGGACATTGCAAGTACGTTCTGTTGCGTCATATTGTGAATCAAAAGCGCAGCCCGAAGGGGCGTTCCTTGATCAGGATCAAACATTCGGAAAGAACGGGCCTTGGATCTGAACCTGAAATTCAAAACCGGCACGCATACCCATATCCGCTGTTCCGAATGCCCGATCCGGCACCGCGCCGTCTGTTCGGATTGCGCACCGGACGAGCTTGAACTCCTCGACCAGATTAAGTCCTACCGCAGCTATGCGCCGGGCGAGACCATCATCTGGGCCGGTGAGGAGATGGATTTCATCGGCTCCATCGTTTCCGGCGTGGCCATGTTGCAAAGAAACCTTCCAGATGGACGGCGCCAGATGGTCGGGCTGCTTCTGCCCTCGGATTATGTCGGCAGGCCGGGACGGCAGAAGGCGTCCTATGACGTGGTCGCGGCCTCCGAGGTGACGCTCTGCCGCTTTCGCCGCAGGCAGTTCGAGGAGCTTACCCGCGACATCCCTTCCCTCGAACGCCGTCTGCTGCAGATGACCCTCGACGAGCTGGACGCCGCCCGTGAGTGGATGCTGCTTCTGGGCCGGAAATCGGCCCGGGAAAAGATCGCTTCCTTCCTGGTCATTCTCGCCCGGCGCAACACCGCGCTGAATGGCGGTCGCGAGACCGGGGCGATCACCTTCGACCTGCCGTTGACCCGCGAGGCCATGTCCGACTACCTGGGCCTGACCATCGAGACCGTCAGCCGCCAGATGACGGCGCTGCGCAAGGACGGGCTGATCGCGCTGAAGGGCACGCGCCACGTCACCATTCCCGATCTCGCCGACCTGCTGATGGAGGCCGGAGACGATTCCGACGGGTCGGTGATGATCTGATTTCAGAGTTTGTTAACCATTGCCAATGAGTTTGACGGACAGATGCGGCACAGCCCGGTCGACGGGCGTCAGGCGCGGAAGGACCGGGCAAGATTGATCCAGATCAAGGCTCGACCCGGCGTTTGAGGCCATTCCCGACCCCGGTGCGCCCGCGTGCAGGATTGCCCGCGTTGCAGAGTGGAAGAAGGATAGGATATGGCCAACGCCCTCAAGCTGATCGCCCTCGCCATCTTGGTGATACTCGCCGCCGTCGCAGCCAGTAACGGGCGCGACATCGCCTATCAGGTCCATATGCTGATCTTCATGGCCGTCGCGGCCTGGATGTTCGTGGTCGTCCTGCAACGCACCGGCGAGCCGGTCCGCCGCACCCCCGATCCAACCGGTTACATGGATGAGGTGATCCGCTACGGCGTGATCGCCATCGTCTTCTGGGGGGTCGTGGGGTTCCTTGTCGGGGTGGTGATCGCCGCGCAACTGACCTTCGACGAGCTCAATCTCGGCTTCAGTTTCACCCACTTCGGACGTCTGCGGCCCTTGCACACCTCGGCCGTTATCTTCGCCTTCGGCGGCAACGCCCTGATCGCCTCGTCCTTCTATATCGTCCAGCGGACATCGGCGGCCCGGCTCTGGGGCGGCAATCTGGCCTGGTTCGTGTTCTGGGGCTATCAGCTGTTCATCGTCCTGGCCGCTACCGGATACCTGCTTGGTGGCTCCCAATCCAAGGAATACGCCGAGCCGGAATGGTATATCGACCTCTGGCTGACAATCGTCTGGGTCGCCTATCTCGCGGTCTTCCTCGGCACCATCATCAAGCGCAAGGAGCCGCATATCTACGTCGCCAACTGGTTCTTCCTCAGCTTCATCGTCACCGTGGCGATGCTGCATGTGGTCAACAACCTCGCCGTTCCGGTCTCGATCTTCGGCTCGCTGTCGGTGCCGGTCTTCTCGGGTGTGCAAGGCGCGCTGACGCAATGGTGGTACGGCCATAACGCGGTCGGTTTCTTCCTGACGGCAGGTTTCCTTGGCATGATGTACTACTTCGTGCCCAAACAGGCCGAGCGCC
This sequence comes from Paracoccaceae bacterium, assembly GCA_050299335.1. Lineage (GTDB taxonomy): Bacteria > Pseudomonadota > Alphaproteobacteria > Rhodobacterales > Rhodobacteraceae > JBNKVT01. The sequence goes on from JBNKVT010000006.1 coordinate 37,185, forward strand.
CGGTCTATTCCTACAAGCTGTCGATCATCCACTTCTGGGCGATCATCTTCCTCTATATCTGGGCCGGCCCGCACCACCTGCACTATACCGCCTTGCCCGACTGGGCGCAGACCCTCGGCATGGTGTTCTCGGTAATGCTGTGGATGCCGTCCTGGGGCGGCATGATCAACGGGTTGATGACCCTGCAGGGGGCCTGGGACAAGCTCCGTACCGACCCGATCCTGAAGATGCTGGCGGTCTCGGTCGGCTTCTACGGCATGGCGACCTTCGAAGGCCCGATGATGTCGATCAAGGCGGTGAACGGGCTCAGCCACTACACCGACTGGACCATCGGCCACGTGCATTCGGGAGCGCTCGGCTGGAACGGCATGATTTCCTTCGCCGCCGTCTACTTCCTCGTCCCGCGCCTGTGGAACCGCGCTCGGCTCTACTCGCTCGACCTCGTCAACCTCCACTTCTGGCTCGCCACCATCGGCATCGTTCTCTACGCCGCCTCGATGTGGGTCACCGGGATCATGGAAGGCCTGATGTGGCGCGAGGTCGATGCACAGGGCTTCCTGGTCAACGCCTTCGCCGACACCATCTCGGCCAAGTTCTGGATGTATCTGGTCCGGGTGCTGGGCGGCGTGCTCTACCTCAGCGGCGCGCTGGTCATGGTCTACAACGTCTATCGCACCATCACCGGAGCGCCCGAGCGCGCCCCGGCTGTGGTCCCGGCAGAGTGAGGAGCGCGTCATGAGCATTCTGAGCAAACACAAGATCATCGAAAAGAACGCGATCCTGCTGCTGATCCTCAGCTTCGTCGTCGTCACCATCGGCGGGCTGGTGCAGATCGTGCCGCTCTTCTACCTCGAGAACACCATCGAGAAGGTCGAGGGGATGCGGCCCTATTCACCGCTGGAGCTGAAGGGTCGCGAGATCTATGTCCGCGAGGGCTGCTATGTCTGCCATTCCCAGATGATCCGGCCGATGCGCGACGAGGTGGAGCGCTACGGGCATTACTCGCTGGCGGCCGAATCGATGTATGACCGGCCGTTCCAGTGGGGCTCGAAACGGACCGGGCCCGATCTCGCCCGGGTCGGCGGGCGTTATTCGGACGAGTGGCATGTCGACCATTTCCGCCGTCCCCAGGACCTCGTCCCGGAATCGATCATGCCGCCCTATCCGTGGCTCGCCAGGACCCGGATCAGCCCGGTCCATATCGAGGACCACCTCGCCACCCACCGGCTGGTCGGCACGCCCTATACCGACGAGATGATCGAGATGGCCCGCGCCGATTTCGCAGCACAGGCCAATCCCGACGCCGACGGCATCGACGAGTTCCTCGCCCGCTATCCCAAGGCGCAGGTGCGCAATTTCGACGGCCAGCCGGAACTGACCGAACTCGACGCGCTCATCGCCTATCTGCAGATGCTGGGCACGCTGGTGGATTTCTCCACCTTCGAACCCGAAGCCAACCGCTAGGGAGGGGCCGATGGAACTCTACTCGCTTCTCAGAGCCTTCGCCGACAGTTGGGCGCTTCTGGCCCTGTTCCTTTTCTTCGCCGGGATGATCGTCTGGCTGTTCCGTCCGGGCGCGAAGGATCTTCACGAGGATGCGGCGAATATCCCGCTGCGCAATGACAGGATCGAGGACTGACATGGCCGAGAAAGACCCTGAAACCGGCACCGAGACCACCGGTCACGACTGGAACGGCATCACCGAGCTCGACACGCCGATGCCGCGCTGGTGGCTGCTGACCTTCTACGCCACCGTGATCTGGGGCATCGGCTATACCATCGCCTATCCGGCCTGGCCGCTGATCGAGCGGGCGACGCCGGGGCTTCTGGGCTATTCGTCGCGCCTGGAGGTGGCCGAGGATATCGCGCGCTATAATGAAGCCAATGCCGGGCTCGACGCCCGCATGGTCGAGACCGATCTCGCCGCCATCATCGAGGACCAGGAATTGCTGGATTATTCCAACGCCGGCGGCGCGGCGATCTTCCGCACCTATTGCGCCCAGTGCCATGGGGCAGGGGCGGCGGGTGTGCAGGCGGCGGGCTATCCGAATCTTCTGGACGATGACTGGCTCTGGGGCGGGACGCCCGAAGACATCTATCTCACCATCTCCCATGGCATCCGCTGGGAGGCGGATGACGACACCCGCTATTCGGAAATGCCCGCCTTCGGCGACGATTACCTATCGGACGATGAAATCCTCCAGGCGGCGTCCTTTGTCCGCTCGCTCTCGGGGCTTGAGGCCGATGCCGCGCTGGTCGAAGCGGGAGCGGTGATCTTCGAGGAAAACTGTGCCGCCTGCCATGGCGCGGATGGTACCGGTGATCGCAGCCAGGGTGCGCCGAACCTCACCGATGCGGTCTGGCTCTATGGCTCGTCCGAGGAGCGCGTCGTCGAGACCATCGCCAACAGCCGCTTCGGCATGATGCCCGCCTGGACCGGGCGGCTGAGCCCGTCGGACCTGCGCAAGGTGGCCATCTATATCCACCAGCGCGGCGGCGGCGAATAGCGCCGCGGGGCGGGGAGACCCCCGCCCGATGAGCGAAACCGGTAGGGCGGGGTCTCCCCGCCGCCCTCGACAGGACCCGATGTGACCCGCACCGACACCGAACCGCCACAACTCTATGCCGCCCGAGAGCCGATCTTCCCGCGCCGCGTCACCGGCTGGTTCCGGCGGCTCAAGTGGTGGATCATGGCGGTGACGCTGGGCATCTACTACCTCACCCCCTGGATCCGCTGGGACCGCGGCCCGAACCTGCCCGATCAGGCGGTCCTCGTCGATCTCGCCGGGCGGCGCTTCTACTTTCTCTGGATCGAGATCTGGCCCCACGAATTCTACTTTGTCGCCGGGCTGCTGATCATGGCCGGCATCGGCCTCTTCCTCTTCACCGCCATCCTCGGCCGCGTCTGGTGCGGCTATACCTGTCCGCAGACCGTCTGGACCGATCTGTTCCTGCTCGTCGAGCGCTGGATCGAGGGCGACCGCAACGCCCGCCTCCGCCTCTGGAAGGCCCCCTGGGACTTCCACAAATGGCGGCTCCGCGTGACCAAATGGGCGATCTGGGTGCTGATCGGGCTCGCGACCGGCGGCGCCTGGGTGTTCTATTTCGCCGATGCGCCGACGCTTCTGCGCAGCCTCGTCACCTTCCAGGCGCCCGCCATCGCCTATTTTTCCATCGCCATCCTGACCCTGACCACCGTCACCTTCGGCGGCTTCATGCGCGAGCAGGTCTGCATCTACATGTGCCCCTGGCCACGCATCCAGGCGGCGATGATGGATCGCGACACCCTGACCGTGGCGTACCGCGAATGGCGCGGCGAGCCGCGGGGCAAGGGCAAGCGCCGCCGCGCGCAGGCAGAAGAGGCCCACAGCGACGAGACCATCGAAGGCACTCAGGCCGCCGGTCCGCAGATCGGCGGGCGCTCGCCCAATGTCCCGATGCCCGGCCTGCCCACCGGCATCGGTGGCCCGATCCCGGCCAAAGAGGGTCTCGGCGACTGCATCGACTGCAACGCCTGCGTCAATGTCTGCCCGATGGGCATCGATATCCGCGACGGCCAGCAACTGGCCTGCATCACCTGCGCGCTCTGCATCGATGCCTGCGATGACGTCATGGAGAAAATCGGCAAGCCACGCGGCCTGATCGATTATCTGACCCTGAAGGACGAGGTGCGCGAACGCGCCGGCGAACCGCCGATCCCGCCGATGAAACATGTGCTGCGCCCGCGCACCTTCGTCTATGCCGGTCTCTGGTCGGGCATCGGCCTGGCGCTTGTGGCGGGGCTCTTCATGCGCTCCGACATCGACGTGAATCTCACACCGATCCGCAACCCGCAATTCGTGGTATTGTCCGACGGCACCATCCGCAACGATTACGACATCCGTATCCGCAACAAGCTCGGCGAGGACCGCGACATCGAACTCAGCACCATCGCCGGCCACCTGCTCGGCTTCGAGGTCCAGGGCCAGGAGGGCCTGGTCGTCGCTGTCCCCGCCAATGAGACAGTCACCCGACGCATCCACCTCCTTGCAGGCCCGCAGAACGACGCCGCCCACGAGGACCGGACCGAGGTGCGCATCTGGCTGAACGACACCGGAAGCGACAGCCGCGCCCATGTCGACACCATCTTCAACGGGAGGGAAGAATGACCCGCGAACTCACCGGACGCCATGTCTTCTTCATCACCGCCGGGGCCTTCGCGGTGGTCATCGCCGCCAACATGGCGATGCTCTACGCCTCGGTGACGACCTTTCCCGGGTTGGTGGTCGATAATTCCTATGTCGCCTCCCAATCCTTCGACGCCCGCGCAGAGGCCCAGCGAGCCCTCGGCTGGACAGTGGCTGCGGGCTACGAGGACGGGGCGGTGGCGCTTGCCCTGACCGGCCGCGATGACCAGCCAGTCGAGGCCACCATTCTGTCCGCCGAAATCGGCCGCCCGACCCTCGCCGCGTCGCCCCTGTTGCTGGACTTCGACCCGGTATTGGGCCGCTTTTCCGGCCCCGCCGATCTGGCCCCGGGCCTCTGGCAGCTTGACCTGACGGCCGAGGCCAGCGATGGCACCGTCTACGAGGCGCACATCGACCTCTACGTGCCTAAGGCCGCGCCATGAGCCATAGCGCCGCCTGTTCCGGTTGCGTTGCCGCCCCCGAGCCGCCTCCGGCACGTGTAAAGGCGATCGGAGAGACCGAACGCTACCAATTCGCGCTTCCCACGGTGCATTGCGCCGCCTGTATCACGACGGTCGAGCGCGGTTTGAACGCGCTGCCCGATGTCGCCTCCGCACGGGTCAATCTCGGCCGAAAACGCGTCACCATCGACGCCGCCCCGGGACTGGAACCGGCGCTGAAAGCAAGACTGGAGACGCTGGGATTCGAGGCCAATGTCCTGAACGGTGCGCTTCTGGAGCGCAGCACCGACCCCGAGGGCCGCGCCCTTCTCGCCCGCATCGCCGTCGCCGGATTCGCCGCCATGAACGTCATGCTGCTGTCGGTCGCCGTCTGGTCCGGGGCCGAGGCCGCGACGCGCGACCTTCTGCACTGGGTTTCCGCCCTCATTGCCCTTCCCGCCGTCGCCTTCGCCGCCCTCCCGTTCTTCCGCAACGCCTGGTCCGCGCTCTCGCGCCGCCGCCTCAACATGGACGTCCCGATCTCGCTGGCGATCCTGCTCGCCACCGGCGTATCCCTCTCGGAACTATTCCGATCCGGCGCGCACGCCTATTTCGATGCCGCCATCACGCTGACCTTTTTCCTGCTGATCGGCCGCTATCTCGACCATGTCACCCGCCGCGCCGCCCGGGACGCCGCCTCGGAACTCGCCGCGCTCGAAGTACTCCGGGCCGACCGGATCACCGCGACCGGCACCGAATCCGTCCTCGTAGAAGCCCTCGCTCCCGGCGATCTCGTCGCCATCGGGCCGGGACAGCCGGTACCGGTGGATGGCGTGGTCACGCAAGGCGCGGGCGAGGTCGATACCGCGATTCTGACCGGCGAGACCTTGCCGCGTCCGGTCTCGGAAGGCACCCTCCTCCATGCCGGGATGCGGCTTGTCGCGGGCTCGCTGACCCTGCGCACCGAAGGCATCGCAGGCAACACGCTTCTGGCGCGGATCGGCGAGATGGTGGCGCAGGCCGAACGGGCCCGTAACCGCTACACCGATCTCGCCGACCGCGCCGCCGCCATCTATGCCCCGCTCGTCCACCTGTTGGCCGCCGGGGCGTTCCTGTCCTGGGGCCTCGGCAGCGGCGACTGGCGGCTCGCCACCAACATCGCCGCCGCCGTCCTCATCATCACCTGCCCCTGCGCCCTCGGCCTCGCCGTCCCGGCGGTGCTGGCGGCCGCCAATGGCCGCCTGTTCCGGTCGCATGTGCTGTTGAAGGACGGCACGGCGCTGGAGCGGCTGGCGGGGATCGACACGGTGATCTTCGACAAGACCGGCACGCTGACCACCGGCCGGATCCGCCTGATCGCGCCGGAGCTGAGCGACAATGACCTCCGCGTCGCTGCCGCCCTGGCGCAAGGCTCCTCCCATCCGATGGCCCGCGCGGTCCGCGAACAGGCGGCGGGGCTGGACCTGCCGGAGCTTCAGGACCTGACCGAGACCGCCGGGGCCGGGGTCGCAGCCCGCCTCGATGGCGTTCCGGTCCGGTTGGGGCGCGGCGACTGGGTCGGAGTGAGGGGCGATGACGACCATTCGACAAGCTGGCTGAAGATCGGCGACGCGGACCCCCGTCCGCTGCGCTTCGAGGACACCCCGCGCCCGGACGCCGCCGCCACCGTCGCTGCCCTGCGCGCCGAGGGGCTCGATATCCGGTTGCTGTCCGGCGACGCCACCGGCCCGGTCGCGCGTCTGGCGGTGGAACTGGGGATCGAGGCCTGGGCCAGCGGCGTCACCCCCGAGGACAAGGTCGCCCGTATCGAGACGCTGAAGGCCGAGGGACGCCGCATGCTGATGGTCGGCGACGGGCTGAACGATACGGCGGCGCTGGCGGCGGCAGATGTGTCGATCTCGCCGGCCTCGGCCATCGAGGCCAGCCGCGCCTCGGCGGACATGATCGTCACCGACGGAGCCCTGATCCACGTGGCAGAGGCCTACGGGACCGCTCGGCAGGCCAAGCGCCGGATGCTGGAAAACTTCGGCATCTCTGCGGCATACAACCTCGTCGCCATCCCCATGGCACTCGCCGGGCTCGCCACACCGCTGATGGCGGCCTTGGCGATGTCGGCCTCGTCGGTTACGGTGTCCCTGAACGCGATGCGGCTGCGTAGAGGCGGATAATGAATGTGCTGCTGTTCCTGATCCCGGTCTCGGTGGGCCTCGGCGCGCTGGGTCTGGCGGCGTTCTTCTGGGCGCTTGGGCACCGGCAGTTCGACGACCCCGAAGGCGAGGCGGAACGCATCCTTTCGGACCGTTACGACGACAGTCCAGAGGATTGACAGGCTCGGTCGATGTGGTGTCGGGCGGCTGGTGCGACGTCCTCGGGGCGTGTTCCGGCGGCTCCGGTGGGGATAACTGACGCCAAAATGAAGGGATACGCACCCTGCGAGGCAATTCTCGGAGATTGTGAAGCCGGGGCTTCCATCGGGGGGCGGGACACAATACATAGGGACAAATATGTATGGGTGCGCCCGCGCGGCCCAAAAGTACCGGAGGAGCAAGATGCTCAACAATATCGGCCTTCCAGGCATTCTTCTGATCGCTGTCGTGGTGTTGGTCCTGTTCGGCCGCGGCAAGATTTCCTCGCTGATGGGCGAGGTCGGCAAGGGCATCACCTCGTTCAAGAAAGGCGTGAGCGAGGGCAAGCAGGAGCTTGAGGACGCCTCGAAAGAGGCCGAGACCCAGGCCCGCGACGTCACCCCGGAGAACGACAAGGCCTGAGGCCTGAACGAAGGCCAGCCCCATGTTCGATATCGGGTTCACCGAGCTTCTGCTGATCGGGATCGTGGCGCTGATCGTCGTCGGCCCCAAGGACCTGCCCGGTATGTTCCGCACCGCGGGACGGTTCATGGGCAAGGCCCGCGGCATGGCCCGCGAGTTCCAGCGTTCGATGGAGGCCGCCGCCGATGAAAGCGGGCTGAAGGAGGCGACCGACACCCTGAAGGGCGTCGGCAACATCGCTTCAGGCCCCAAGAAGGCGGCATCGAGCTTTGCCAAGGATATCCTGAACGACGAGGCCGAGGCCCCGGCCAAGCCGAAACCGACCCCGGCGGCCGACGCGCCGAAAGGCGAAGCGGCGAAACCGAAGGCTGTGGCCAAACCGACCGAGCCTGCGAAGGCCGGGGCGGGCCCTTCCAAGCCCGCGCCGTCGAAACCGGCTTCGACCGCCAGATCCAAGGCGGTGAAACCCGCCAGGCCCCGTGCTGCAAAGTCCGCTGGCACCGAGAAGGCAAAGAGCTGACATGGCCGCCGACAACGATATCGACGACAGCACGGCGCCGCTGATCGAGCATCTGGCCGAACTGCGCAGCCGCCTGATCCACTCGGTCGTGGCCTTCATCATCGGTATGGTGATCTGCTTTTCGGTCTGGCAACCGATCTTCGATTTCCTTGCCCAACCGATCTGCGACGCGCTGGCCGAACTGGGGCAGGATTGCAACCTGCAGCTCATCAAGCTGCAGGAAGGCTTCATGACCGCCATCCGCATCTCGCTTTTCGGCGGTTTCGTGCTGGCCTTTCCCTATATCGGCTACCAGATGTGGCGTTTCGTGGCACCGGGCCTTTATCGCAATGAAAAGAACGCCTTTCTGCCCTTCATGATCGCCTCGCCGGCGCTGTTCATCACCGGGGCGGCCTTTGCCTATTACGTCGTCACCCCGCTGGCCTTCAACTTCTTCCTCGGCTTTCAGCAGGGCCAGGGCGGCAGCGTCGATGCCGAGACCGGCGAAATGGTCGCGGGCGCAGGTGCCGTGATCGTCTTTCAGGGCTCGATGGAGGAATATCTCGGCCTGACCCTGAAATTCCTCATGGCTTTCGGCCTTTGTTTCCAGTTGCCGGTGCTGCTGACGCTGATGGGCAAGGCTGGGCTTGTCTCGGCGCAGGGGCTGAAGAACGTGCGCAAATATGCGGTGGTCGGCATCCTGGTGCTGGCCGCCGTCGTCACCCCGCCGGACGTTATCACGCAGGTAATCCTTTTCGTCGTAGTTTACGGGCTCTACGAGGTTTCGATCCAACTCGTCACCATTGTTGAACGCAACCGCGAGGCGCGGATGCGGGCCGAGGGGACCTGGTTCGAGGATGACGACGAAGACGACGAGGCGGCGGCCACGGAGGCGGCCACGCCCGCCACCCAGGCCGAAGGGAACAACCCATGAACGACGATCTCCTGACCCGGATCGCCGAGGCCCTGGAACGCATCGCCCCGCCGCCGATGGCCGCGCCCGACTTCAGCGCCGCCGAGGCCTTTGTCTGGCATGTCGAACCGGGCCGCCTGGTGCCGGTCGACAAGGTCAACCGCGTCGATCTCGGCCAGCTTGTCGGCATTAACCGCAACCGTGATATCCTTCTGGCCAATACAAGGCAGTTCGCCGCCGGATATGCCGCCAACAACGTGCTGTTGTGGGGCGCGCGCGGCATGGGCAAATCCTCGCTTGTCAAGGCCGTCCATGGCGAGACCCTGACCGAACACCCGAACCTGAAGCTTGTCGAGATCCAGCGCGAGGACATCTCAAGTGTCGGCCGGTTGCTGCACTATCTGCGCAAGGCACCGGAGCGGTTCGTGCTGTTTTGCGACGATCTGAGTTTCGACCACGAGGACACCCATTACAAGTCGCTCAAGGCCGTGCTCGATGGCGGGGTCGAGGGCAGGCCCGAGAACGTGATTTTCTACGCCACCTCCAACCGCCGCCACCTGATGCCTCGCTCGATGGTCGAGAACGAAACCGGCACCGCGATTGCCCCTTCGGAGGATACCGAAGAGAGGGTTTCGCTCTCGGACCGGTTCGGCCTCTGGCTGGGGTTCCACGGCTGCGACCAGGACCAGTATCTTGCCATGGTGCGCGGCTATTGCGACGCCTATGGGATCGAGATCGACGACGAGACCCTGAGAGCCGAGGCGATCGAATGGCAACAGACGCGCGGTGCCCGTTCGGGACGTGTCGCCTGGCAATTCGTCACCGACCTTGCCGGTCGCCACGGCATCGCCGTCTGAATGTCAGACCTTGTGCGCCTCAGCCTCGCCGAGGCGCACGCGCTCTGCGTCGCGGCGCTGACCGCGTCCGACACCGCGCCCGAGAATGCCGAAAGCGTGGCGGCGGCTCTCGTCTCGGCCGAGGCAAGCGGGCAGGGCGGCCACGGTCTGTCCCGCATCCCCTCCTATACCGGCCAGTCGAAATCCGGCAAGGTCAACGGCCGCGCCATCCCGGTCCTGCACGAGATCCGTCCGGCCGTCATCCGCATCAATGCCGGTAACGGTTTTGCCTTTCCCGCCTTCGACCGCGCGCTGCCCGAACTCGCTGTCCGTGCCGCGACCCATGGGCTGGCACTGGCCACCATCGCCCATTCCCATCATTTCGGCGTCGCCGGCTGGCATTGCGAGCGCCTCGCCGAGCAGGGCTGCATCGTGTTCGTCTACGGCAACGCCCCAAAGGCCCTGGCCCCCTGGGGGGCGACCGAACCGGTGCTCGGAACCTCGCCCATCGCCTTCGCCGCCCCGGGGCCCGACGCGCCCATTGTCATCGACATGGCCACAACGGCGGTCGCAAGGGGCAAGATCCTCGCCGCCCGCGAGATCGGCGAGCCGATCCCCGAGGGCTGGGCCCTCGGTCCCGACGGACGGCCCACCACCGACGCCGCCACGGCGCTGCAAGGCACCGTCGCGCCCATGGCCGGCGCCAAGGGCGCGGCCCTGTCTCTGATGGTCGAGATCATGTCCGCCTGTCTCACCGGCGCGGCCCTGGCCGCCGAAGCGTCCGGCCTGTTCGACCCCGAGGGCCCGCCGCCCGATCTCGGCCAGACCGTGATCGCCATCGACGCGTCCCTGGTGTCGGGCGGAATGTTTGCAACCAGGATGGCCGATCTGGTATCGATCTATGACAAACTGGAGGGTGCCCGCCTGCCTGGCACAAGGCGGCTGGCGGAACGGGAAAAAGCGGCGCGCGAGGGGTTGCACCTGAAAACCGCGCTCATCGAGCAGATCAGGGGGATTGCAGGGACATGATCACCACGCGCGAATTTGGCGAGCACGAAGGCCAGAAGATCACCGAGGCGACCCTCGACAGCGGCAAGGCCAGGGTCTCGATCCTCAATTACGGCTGTATCTTCCGCGATTGGCAGGTGGCGGGGCGCAAGGTGATCCTCGGCTTCGACGATTTCACCGACTACATCCCCAATACCTGGTGTTTCGGCATCCTCGCCGGCCGCGTCGCCAACCGTATCAGGGCTGGTCGTTTCAGCCTCGGCGGGCAGGCGTACCAGCTGAACTGCAACGACGGCGACAATCATCTCCATGGCGGGCCCCTGGGCCTCGGTCGGCGGATCTGGCAGATGGAGACCTCCGGTGATACCTTGCATCTGCGCTACCACAGCTCCGCCGGCGAGGAGAATTACCCCGGTACCGTCGATTTCGATGTCGCCATCACCCTCGACGGCACAACCCTGACCATGGACATGTCGGCACGCGCCGATACGTTCACGCCGATCAATCTCGCCCAGCACAATTACTACAATCTCGACGGCGCGGGCGACATTCTCGGGCACCGGCTGCAGGTCGCCGCCGACAAATATACCGAGACCGACGACGCCCTAATCCCCACCGGCGCCATCCTGCCGGTCGCGGGAACGCATCTCGATTTCCGGGAGGCCCGAAGTATCGGAGAGATTGACCCGGCGCGCATCGGTATCGACGACAATCTGGTTCTCAATCCCGACCGCAACCCGTTCGATCCCGCCGCGACCCTGACTGCCGATAGCGGCCTGACGCTGCGTCTCTGGACAGACCAGCCTGGCCTGCAGCTCTTCAACGGTCCGGTTCTGAATGTGTCTGCCTCCAACGGCAAACACCTGGGGCCGTTCAGCGGCCTCTGCCTCGAAGCCCAGCATTTTCCCGATTCGGTGAACCACCCAGAGTGGCCATCGATCATAGCAGGCCCGGAAGCGCCCTATTCCCAGAAGCTGGTCATCGACATCGCGTAAGCGCGCGCGGCGTGAGCAGCGACGAGGAGGCGCCGAAATATTTCAAATATTTCGGCCGCATTTTTTGAAAAAATGCGGGGCGCGGGATGTGGAGACCTCGTCCGAGAAGCCATGGGTGCGGAACACCCGCTTCACGCCGATGGTTTAATAGATTTGTTCAGCGATTGCAAGAACTTGAGGGGCGTTTCACAGGAAACACCCCTCCGAAGACACGCCGCCTCAGGCCGCCATACGGGCAGTGGCGCGTCGGGGGCGCCGGCGGCGTTTTGGGGACGACTTGCCTGAGGGTTTGCCGCCCTGTTTCCGGACGGGCTTGGCAGGGGCTTCCGGTTGCCAGCTCTGGCCTCCAGCCACCGGGATGGCCTGGCCGAGGGTCTTTTCGATGTCTCTCAGCTGGCCCATCTCGCCCGGAGCGCAATAAGCGATGGCCGCGCCATCACGGCCGGCGCGCGCGGTACGGCCGATCCGGTGGACATAGTTGGCCGGAACATTGGGCAGGTCGAAATTATAGACGTGCCGGACATCCGGAATGTCGAGCCCGCGAGCGGCGACGTCAGTGGCGACCAGCACTTTCAGCGAGCCCTTGCGGAAGGCAGCCAACGCCCGGTCACGCTGACCCTGCGACTTGTTGCCGTGGATCGATCCGGCGGCAAAGCCGGCTTTGTCCAGGGCTTTCATCAGCCGCTCGGCGCCGTGCTTGGTGCGAGCGAAGACGAGGGCAAGGTCACCCGGGTGACGCGCGAGATGAGAGATCAGGAGGCGACCCTTCTCGGACTGGGTAACGAAATGCAGGCTCTGGGCGATCTTTTCGACTGGCCGGCCCGGAGGGGTGATTTCGACCCGGACCGGGTCGTTCAGATAGGTCCGGGCCAGCGCCTCGAGCTGTTTGGCCATGGTCGCCGAAAAGAGCATGGTCTGGCGCTCGGAAGGCAGGAGCGGGGCTATGCGGCGGAGTGCATGGATGAAGCCCATGTCAAGCATCTGGTCGGCCTCGTCGAGGACCAGAAAGCGGGTCTCGTCGAGGCGGACGGCACGGCGGTCGAGAAGGTCGATCAGCCGGCCAGGCGTGGCGATGAGGATATCGGTGCCGCGGGCCAGCGTCTGCACCTGCTTGTTGATCGATGCCCCCCCGACGACGAGAGTGATCCGGAGATGCGAGCCTCTTGAATAAGCGCGGAGGTTGTCGAGAATCTGGCCCGCCAGTTCGCGGGTCGGGGCGAGAATCAGGCTGCCGGCCGCCTTTGGCGCGGGGGCGATGCCGAGACCGGACATGATCTGGATAAGCGGCAGTCCGAAGGCGGCGGTCTTGCCGGTGCCGGTCTGAGCGAGGCCGAGGACGTCGCGGTTCTTAAGGGCGGATGGGATGGCCTGGGCCTGGATCGGGGTGGGTTCAGTGATATTCTGCTCGGCCAGTTTGGCCGAGAGATGGGCGTTGAGCCCAAGGGATTCAAAAGTCAATTCGGTTTCCTTGCCGGTGCCGGGACTTACCCGGGGCCGGATATATAGATCTGCCTCCGGCGTCCTTGCGGACGCGGAGAGGCTTGTGGCGGCGCCGAGCTGACCTTCTGGACCGGATGTCCGTAAGGCCGTGGCGCTGAACCCAAGCGTGACTGGGAACGGATGGTCGCGGGGTCCTTTCGTGGGCGTATTGGGCCCGACGGTCTGTTCACGCGTCAGGGGACGACCGCTTGCAACTGGAAATGGCGGATCGGGCGGGATATGTCAATGGGCATGACCGAATTTGTGCCAGGCCACCACTGCGAAGAATGCCGGAGCCGAAATATTTCAAATATTTCGGCCGCATTTTTTGAAAAATGCGGGCGGCGGCGGAACCGGGAGTCGGGTCAGCGTGTGGTTTCGGTGAGGCGCTGACGGACATAACCCTGGACCGTCTCGATCATTTCTTCCATGCCTGGATCGAAAAAATGCCCCGCGCCTTCGATGATCTTGTGGGTGACGGTGATGCCCTTCTGCTGTTGCAGTTTCTCGGCGAGGGTCTCGATATCGGACGGCGGGACGACGCGGTCACCTGTGCCGTTGATGATCAGACCCGAAGACGGACATGGGGCGAGGAAGGAGAAGTCATACATGTTGGCCGGCGGTGAGACCGAAATGAAGCCCGAAATCTCCGGCCGCCGCATCAAGAGTTGCATGCCGATCCAGGCGCCGAAGGAGAACCCCGCCACCCAGCAATGCTTGGCGTTGGGGTTCATGGTCTGCAGATAGTCCAGCGCCGAGGCGGCGTCCGACAGCTCGCCGATGCCCTGATCGTATTCGCCCTGGGATCGGCCGACGCCGCGGAAGTTGAAGCGAAGGCAGGTGAAGCCGATCTGGTGGAAGGCGTAATGCAGGTTATGCACCACCTTGTTGTTCATCGTGCCCCCGAATTGCGGATGCGGGTGCAGGATGATGGCGATCGGGGCGTCCTTGTCCTTTTGCGGGTGGTAGCGGCCTTCGAGACGGCCTTCGGGGCCGGGGAAAATCACCTCGGGCATGGGCGCGGGGTACTCCTTTGACGGCGTGCCAAAGCTTGACGGAATCGCTCGGGCAACCTAGAAACATTCTAAACTGGGTGATCCAGTGCTGCTGGGCTAGGTAAGCCTTGAGCGGTCTTGCGTCAACTGTGACAGAGGCTTGGGGTCCATGAAACTCTCCACCAAGGGCAGATATGCCATGATCGCCCTGACCTCGCTGGCGCGGGCCGGGGAAGGGCAGTTGCTGGCGCTGTCGGAAATCTCCGAGCGGCAGGATATCTCGCTGGCCTATCTGGAGCAGCTTTTCGTCAAGCTCCGCCGCGCCGGGATCGTCGAGAGCGTGCGGGGGCCGGGTGGCGGCTACCGGCTGGCGCGGGCGGCGGATGCGATCCGGGTGTCGGAGGTGCTGGGCGCGGTTGACGAGACGATGGATGCGCTGACGCGCGGGGCAGGGGCCTCGGGAGGCTCGGGCGGGACGGTGGCGCAGCAGTTGACGGACAAGCTCTGGGAGCAGCTGTCGGCGCATGTCTATGTGTTCCTGCACCAGACGCGGCTGTCGGACGTGATCGGGGACCAGCTGGTTCCATGCCCGGCGGTGCCGGCCTTTGTGCTGATGGTGGATGAATGATGTCTTGTGCGGAATGGTGCGTGAAATCACGCACCCTACGGGCGCTCCGTAGGGTGCGTGTTCACACGCACCGCCCTCTTTGGAGGGGTGGGCGATGAGCCGGGTCTATCTCGACTGGAACGCGACCGCGCCTCTCAGGCCAGAGGCGCGCGAGGCGATGCTGAAGGCGATGGATGTCGTCGGCAATCCTTCCAGCATGCATGCCGAGGGGCGGGAGGCGAAGGCGATTGTCGAGACGGCGCGGGGGCAGGTGGCCGATCTGGTCGGGTGCGAACCGTCGGAGGTGGTTTTTAACAGTGGGGCAACGGAAGCAATTGCTACAGTGATATGTGACTTGAGTCACTTGATTGCCAGTCCTGTGGAACATGATGCCATATGGAGCCATGTTGAGGAATTTCATCAAGTGGAGTCTGAAGAATATTTTACAATAGATTCAAACGGAACTATTGAATTTACGGGAGTGAACGCGGAACCTTTTTTAAGAGGTGGTATTGCTGTATTTGCATATCAGCGAGCAAATAGCGAAACCGGCGTATTGCAAAGTCCTGATTTCCCCCCACGGGCAGAACAAATGAATCTTGGAAGCCCCCAGATATTTCGAGATGTAGCACAAGCTTTAGGGAAAATCGAAAATCTTGGACGGTATCTAGGCATTAATAATACCGCGCATAGCTCAATGTCGATTTCTGCGCACAAGATTGGCGGTCCTAAAGGAAGTGGAGCTTTAGTCGCTGGTCCAGATTACACACCGGGCCCTTACGCTATGCTGATCGAAGGCGGCGGCCAGGAAATGGGCCGACGCTCCGGCACCGAGAACGTCATCGGCATTGCCGGGTTCGGCGCGGCGGCTGTGGCGGCGAAGCGTGATCTGGAAAATGGCGTTTGGGAGCGGGTCGAACGGCTGCGCGACGATCTGGAGGATGCCCTGGCATCTGCCGCGCCTGATATTATCTTCTTTGGCAAGGAGGTCGCGCGGCTGCCGAATACCTCGTGCTTTGCGATTCCCGGCTGGAAGGGCGAGACGCAGGTGATGCAGATGGATCTGGCGGGCTATGCGGTCTCGGCGGGGTCGGCGTGCTCAAGCGGCAAGGTGAAGGAAAGCCGGGTCTTGCGGGCAATGGGGTTTGACGCTCTGACAGCATCAAGCGCCATTCGGGTCTCGATGGGGCCGACGACGACCGAAGACGAGGTCATGGGGTTCGCGCGGACCTGGATTGAACATTACCGGCGCTGGAAGCAGCGGGCGGCGTGAAGCCTCCTCCCCGACCCTCCTCCCAGGGGGAGGAGGGGGCGGCGGGTGGCGCGGTCAGGATTGGAATTGCGGGGGACGGCCCTCGCGGACAGGAGTGGAAGATGGACGGAACGAGCGACGTGCAGGTCAAGGACGGTGTCGATCAGGAGACGGTCGATGCGGTGAAATCCGTTGGCGGCAAGTACAAATACGGCTGGTCCTCCGATATCGAGATGGACTACGCGCCGATGGGGCTGAACGAGGATATCGTGCGGCTGATCTCGGAGAAGAACGGCGAGCCCGAGTGGATGACCGACTGGCGGCTGGCGGCCTATCGGCGCTGGCTGGGCATGACAGAGCCGAAATGGGCGATGGTGGAGTATCCCGAGATCGACTTTCAGAAGCAGTATTATTACGCCAAGCCGGCCTCGATGAAGGAAAAGCCGAAATCGTTGGACGAGGTGGATCCAGAGCTGTTGGCCACTTACGAAAAGCTGGGGATTCCGCTGAAGGAACAGATGATCCTCGCGGGGGTCGAGGGGGCTGAAGCTGCGCCCGCCGAGGGGCGAAAGGTGGCTGTGGATGCGGTGTTTGACAGCGTTTCGATCGGGACGACCTTCAAGGACGAACTGGCCAAGGCCGGGGTGATCTTCTGTTCGATCTCGGAGGCGATTTCCGAGCATCCGGAGCTGGTGAAGAAATATCTGGGCTCGGTGGTGCCGCAGTCGGACAATTTCTATGCGACGCTGAATTCCGCGGTGTTCTCGGACGGGTCCTTTGTCTATGTGCCCCCCGGCGTGCGCTGCCCGATGGAGCTGAGCACGTATTTCCGGATCAATGCCGAGAACACCGGGCAGTTCGAGCGGACGCTGATCATCGCCGACAAGGGCTCTTATGTGTCCTATCTGGAGGGCTGCACCGCACCGATGCGCGACGAGAACCAGCTGCATGCGGCGGTGGTCGAGATCGTCATTCATGAGGATGCCGAGGTGAAATACTCGACGGTGCAGAACTGGTATCCGGGCGACGAGAACGGCAAGGGCGGGATCTACAATTTCGTCACCAAGCGGGCGGATTGCCGGGGGGACCGGGCCAGGTGCATGTGGACGCAGGTCGAGACCGGTTCGGCGGTGACGTGGAAATATCCGAGCTGCATTCTGCGTGGAGATGACAGTCAGGGTGAATTCTACTCGATCGCGATTGCCAACAACATGCAGCAGGCGGACACGGGTACCAAGATGGTGCATCTTGGGAAGAACACCAAAAGCCGGATCGTGTCGAAGGGGATCAGCGCAGGGAGAGCGCAGAACACCTATCGCGGGCTGGTGTCGATGCATCCGAAGGCGAAGAATTCGCGGAACTACACCCAGTGCGACAGTCTGCTGATTGGCGACAAATGCGGGGCGCATACGGTGCCGTATATCGAGTGCAAGAACAACTCGAGCCGGGTAGAGCACGAGGCGACGACCTCGAAGGTCGATGACGACCAGCTGTTCTACTGCCGCCAGCGCGGCATGGACGAGGAAGAGGCGGTGGCGCTGGTGGTGAACGGCTTCTGCAAGGAGGTGCTGCAAGCCCTGCCGATGGAATTCGCCATGGAGGCGCAGAAGCTGGTGGCGATCTCGCTGGAGGGATCGGTGGGGTGAGCGGCGGTTCGGCGTAGCCGATGAAAGGGTTGGGTAGACCTCTCAAGCCGCGAACGCGCGGAGCCTAGGGGAAGGCACGCCTAGAGAACTTTCCAGTGGAAAGTTCTCGGTACCGAACGCGCGAACAATTTTTCGAGCGCCGGGGAGGCGGTTCGGCACAGCCGATAAAAGGTCCGTTGGACCCTTCATGACGCGAAAGGTCGGAGCCCCGGGATGGCGAACCGGGTCAGGCATGCGCGCACGGAACTGCGTGACCTTTCAGCATCGGGCGAATTGCGCTGTCGCTAGAAGGCGACAAGTGTCAATCGGCATTCAAACCTGACCCTCTTTTTGCAGAGCTGGCCCGGCGCTGCGTAGTCCCCATGTAACGCAGCGGCGGCGGGCCAGCGGGGTGCCGTTTGCGCTAGACCAAAATCGTTTCAGACTGTCGCAGTCTGAAAAGGAATTTTGGTCCAGAGACGTAGGCTTGAGCAAAATCCAGGGATCAGATTGGTTCAATCTGATCCGGTTTTGCTCTATCGCGGCCTGCCGGAGCTGGCCTATCCGTTCCATGACCGCGAGGTTACCGTCACCGCATGCGGCCGTATCTGCATGGCAAGAAAGAAGATCAACCTGTCCACCGTCATGGCCGGGCAGACACTCGGGATAAAGGAGGTCGAAGACGGCATTTGGCTCGTAAGCTTCATGCACTATGATCTGGGATATATCGACCTGGAGCAGAGAACCTTGCAAGCCATCGACAATCCGTTCGGCACGGGATTGTCACCCATGTCCTAGGTACAATCTGCTACCCATGTCTCCGGGCTGGACAGGTTAATTCTGGTGCCGGTCGAGGGACTCGAACCCCCGACATCCTGATTACAAATCAGGCGCTCTACCAGCTGAGCTAGACCGGCACCGGGCACCGCCCCGAGAGGCAGTGCGACCAGGCCGCTAGATACCTGCGCCGACCTCTCGGGGCAAGTCTCTTGCGTGATGAAATCACTGTAAAGCGGCCTGCATCGCTTTCCTGATTGAAAGACTCGGAAAACGGTTGACCCGGGATCGTAGATTCGGCATGTAATACCTGACTGGAAGAGTCAGTTACCAAATTCGAAGAACGGAGTACGCCATGACGCTCATCAGACACACGCTTGCCGCCACCGCCGCCCTTATCCTTGCCGGACCGGCGCTGGCGGGGGGCGAGGTGAATATCTACTCCTCCCGCCATTACGACAATGACGACCAGCTTTATGCGGGGTTCGAGGAAGCGACGGGGATCACCGTCAACCGCATCGAAGGCGAGGCCGACGAGCTGATCGCGCGCATGGCCGCCGAGGGTGAGAACTCGCCCGCGGACGTGGTGCTGACCGTCGATGTCGGCCGTATCTGGCGCGCCGACGAGCAGGGCCAGCTGCAATCGGTGGAGTCCGATTATCTCAATGCCCGCATTCCCGCCCATCTGCGCCACCCGGACGGCCACTGGTTCGGCTTCTCGCAGCGCGCCAGGATCATCTTCTATGCCAAGGATCGGGTCGACAATCCGCCCCTGACCTATGCCGATCTCGCCGATCCGGCTTACGAAGGCCAAGTCTGCATCCGGTCGAGCTCGAATATCTACAACCAGTCGCTTCTGGGCGCGATCATCGAGCATGAGGGCGAAGAAGGGGCCAAGGCCTGGGCGGCCGGTGTCGTTGCCAACATGGCGCGTGATCCGCAGGGTGGCGACACCGACCAACTGAAGGGTCTGGTGTCAGGTGAATGCGATATCGCGGTTTCAAACACCTATTATTTCATCCGGGCATTGGTCGGTCAGGTCGATGGCGTGACCGAGGGGCTGGACAATATCGGCTTTGTCTTCCCCAACCAGTCCACCACCGGCGCCCACGTCAATGTCGCCGCCGCCGGGGTCGCCGCCCATGCGCCGAACCGCGACAACGCCGTGACCTTCCTCGAATATCTCGCCGGTCCCGAGGCGCAGGAATATTTCGCCAACCAGAACAACGAATACCCCGCTGTCGCCGGTGTGCCGCTGTCCGAGGGGCCCGCGAAACTCGGCCTGTTCCGCCAGGACGACATCAACCTGTCGCGCCTCGGCGCCAACCAGCCGCTGGCGCAGCGGATATTCAACGAGGTGGGCTGGGAGTAAGACCCGACGCAGGCTCAGAGAAGGGCTTCCAAATCGGGCAAAGGGCCGGTCCCGTCCGCGGGACCGGCCCTTATCGTCAGCGGCAGCCGGTGCCGCCGATCCCGTCCTCGCCGCAGGTCTCGCCGTCGATGAGGATATAGGCCGGCTCTTCGACAATGATAACCGGCTCTGGCTCCGGTTCCTCCATCTGCGCACAGGCGGAGACCAGTGCCAGCAAACAGGCCAACCAGACCGCAACGCTCCATTTCATCCTCTGTCCCTTCGTCCCTTCCAGAAAAATCCCCCGGCGCGGAACCTGAACGCCCCGCTGCCGCCGCTTTCCGCCTTCATCGCCGCCGCCTTGCGGTTCAGCGTTTCGAACAGCGCCATCTGCCCCCGCCGGAACTCGGTATCCAGTTCCGCGATCTGGTCCTCGTCCAGCCCGACGTAACTCACCGACCGTTCGAAATGCGGCGGCCTCTCGGCCAGCACGTTTTCCGTCGCCGCCTCCAGATGGTCGCCGAGATTGCGGGTGAGATAGGTGATCTGTTCATCCGATCCGGCCAGCGGCTGGTAAGAGGTCGCCTCCAGCCGCACCTCCTGTGTGTCCGGATCGATCGAGACCGTCCCCGCCGCCTCCAGCGTATCGAGCATGGTCCGCGGATGCACGTCCCGCCGCACCATACGCGCCAGCGCCTCGAAGGACGGCGCAGCGCCGTTCCGGGGCAGGGGCAGGGGGTGGCCGTCCGCCATATAGGCCGGTTCGGTCTGCCACAGGGCCACCAGCCGAACCAGATGGTTTGGCTTTGCCGCGCGCGGCTCGAAACCCTTCAGGCGGGTGACTTCGCGCCGCTGCAGGCCGGTCAGAACCGATATCCGGCTGTCGGTCGCCTTGCCCTCGCTCTCGGCCATCTGCCGCGCCGCCTCGACATAATGCGCCTTCAGACGCTCGGCCAGATCGGGGAACAGCACGCCCCGGGCGATCAGAAATCGCGACAATGGGGCCAGGAGGGGATCGAGGATATCGAGCATAATGCGCAAAAAGCACATTTTCTTTGACGAGGCAAGCGGGAATAGATATGTGCATATTACACATTTATTGGAGCCACGCCATGAAACCCCAAGAAAACATGACTACAGACGAACGAATCGGCGGATTGCGCCCTTTCCTGTCGCTCTTTCTCGGCCTTTCGGTCCTTACAGCCTGCGCCATAGTGGAACCCGAGCCGGAACCGCTCGTGGTGATCGAGGAAGAACCAGCCTATATCCTTCTCGGCGAACCCGAAGCCGAAGCGCCGGTTGTCGTCGAGGTCCGCAGCCGCACCAGCCCGGCCCGGCCCCGCCCGGGAGTGCTCACGGCGGGCGATATCGACGACACGCTGAACCTCCCCGCCTTCGAGCGCTATCTCGCCCGGGCCTCGCGCGAGCTGGATCTGCCGCGCATCCGGCTGTCGAACGCCCTGCAGGTGCGCGTCGCCGATGCTTCCGGTCGGCCCTTGCCCGGCACCTTCGCCGATCTGTCCCGTCCGGGGCAGGGCAGCGCCGGCGGCTATCACGAAATGACGGCCGGACCCGACGGTCTGGTCACGGTACTCCCCGACAATTTCGGCGCACGCGGTCTGACGCTGAGCCACGCGGTTTTCACCACCCGCACGCGTCAGGGCGATCGGGCAGGGTTCATGACCCAAGAATCCGATATCCGCCACGCGGCACGGCGGGGCGACCAGATCCCGACCCTGCGCCTCGATGCCACCGATGCGGCGGACTGGCAGCCGGATTTCCTCGATCTCGCCTTCGTCATCGACACCACCGGGTCGATGGCCGACGAGCTTGACTGGCTGACCCGCGAAATCCGCACCATCGTCAGCGCGGCCAAGCGAGACAATCCCGGGATCGATATCCGCTACGGGCTGGTCGTCTACCGGGACAGGGGCGACGAATACACGGTGAAAAACTATGGGTTCACTGGTTCGCTCAGCCAGATGCAGCGACGCCTGAAGGCGCAGGAGGCCCGGGGTGGCGGCGACTATCCCGAGGCGGCAGCCCTGGCGCTCAGGACCGGGGCGCGGCTGGACTGGCGGCGCGGCAATGGCGAACGGCTGATGTTCCATATCGCCGACGCCCCGCCGCACCGCGAGGACGCCACCGCCTATCTGGCCGCGGCCCGCGAAGCCGCGCAGAAAGGCGTGCAGGTCTTCGGTCTCGGGGCCAGCGGCGTGGCGGCGGAATCGGAATTCCTGATGCGTCAGGCGGCGGCGATGTCGAACGGGCGCTACCTGTTCCTGACCGATGACAGCGGGGTCGGCTACGGCCATGCCGAGCCGACAATCTCGTGCTACCGGGTCACGCTGTTGAACGATCTGATGATCCGTGTGCTGCGCTCGGAACTGACCGGGCGGCGGATCGAGGCCGACCGCAGTGAAATTGTCCGCGAGGTCGGTGTCTATGACCGGGGCGTCTGTCGCAACTGACGTGAGCGCCACGAGCAGGGCAGGGGGCGGCTTTCGGGTCGCCTTTTGCTGGTCGGGAACGCCTCAATCGGGCCGGAGCAGTGCCTGCCAGTCCCTGTGTCCCGCCGCCTCAAGCGCCTTCTGCGCCAGTCGTCGGCCCTCGCGACGCTCGTCCGGATCGGGGGTGAAAATAGTGTCGGCAATCAGGTCGACATGGGCGCGGTGCAGGCCGTGTTCGGCGGCCCCGGCAAGGACCAGCGCGAGATACCAGTCGAAGGGTCTGAGACCGTCCCTTGGGTCGGAGGCGAGATAGGTGGTGCAGCTGCGTTCGCTGCCGTCTTCGAGCCGCACATTTACCGCGTCCGTCCGGTCATAGCCGAGCCCCACACCCTCGAACCGGTCGAGGACGTCCATTTCGGTCGCGGCCAGCTCGAAGACGACGCCGTGCGTCACGGCCCCTGCTTCGGCCAGCAGCGCCGCCTTGCCCGAGCCATCCCGGTGCGAGTGCTTGAAGAACCCGAACCGGTAGCCCGCGACAACTCCACGCCCCACCACCCGCGCCGAAGGGCAGCGTGCGGTCAGGCGCTGGGTCAGGAGGTTGGAGCCATAGGCGAAATAGGGCACCCGTTTCATCGGGGCTCAGACCAGGGCGCGCAGCGCCTCGGCGACGGCCTTGCCGAGTAGAAGATGGCCGTCTTCCTCGAAATGGATGCCGTCGACGCGCGAGCTTTCGATATGGTCCCCGGCATTCAGGAACCCTACACCCTTGGCCGCCGCCATCGCCTCGACCAGAGGCGGCAGGGCGCGGGATTTCGGTTCGGCGGCGGTGAACTGATCGGCGAGACAGCCGACATGGAAAATCGGCGGCGGGCAGATGACCAGCAGTTTGAACCCGTCATGGCGTTCCTGCATTTCGGGATCGAGGCAGATATCGACCAGCTTGCCCAGCGAAGCGGCGATATCCTCGGCGGTCTGTTGCAGCCGGTCCTTGCAGTCATTGGTGCCGAGCATCAGCGTCATCACGTCAATCGGCCCGTGACTTTGCAGGGCGATCGGCAGGCCGAGCGCGCCGTCCATATGCCGACCCATCACCTCGTCCTCATGCTCGGTCGTGCGCCCGGGCAGGCCTTCCTCGATCAGCTCCCAGCCGGGGCCAAGTGCTGCCATGGCCACGCCATTCCAGCGTTTCGTGCGATCAAGGCGGCGGCGCTGGCCGACATATTCGACCGGGAGCGCGCCCCAGGTATTGCTGTCGCCGAAGGTGAGAAGGGTTGTCATTCGGGGTGGCTCCTCAATGGGTTACATTGGAATGGGGAAGCGGCGATGGATGGAAGCGATATCGGCCAGCACCTCATCGGACAACTCCAGATCGGCCGCATCAATGTCAGTCTTCAACTGCGCCATATTCGTCGCCCCGATGATCACCGAGGTCATGAAGGGCCGTGTGAGGCAGAAGGCCAGCGCCATCCGCGCCGGATCGAGCCCGTGCTTTTCGGCGACCCCGACATAGGCATCGGCGACCGGAACCGCGTGTTCGGACCAGCGTCCGCCAAGGGTCTCGTTGATCGCCCGCCGCGAACCCTCGGGCACGGCTCCATCGCGGTATTTCCCGGTCAGCATGCCCGCCGCCAGCGGCGAAAAGGCCAGCAATCCGACCTTTTCGTGATGCGAGACCTCGGCCAGATCGAGATCGAAGAGCCGCTGCATCAGCGAATATTCGTTCTGGATCGACACCGGTCGCGGCAGCCCGTGCGCCTCGGCCATCCGGCAGAACAGGGTCGTGCCCCAGGCGGTATCGTTGGACAGCCCCCAATGGCGGATTTTACCGGCGGCGATCAGATCGCGCATGGTTTCGAGCACTTCGAGCAAATGGGCTTCTGTCTCAGCGGTGTCCTGATGTGAGGGGTCGTAGCTCCAGCTCTGCCGGAAGTGATACGAGCCGCGATTGGGCCAGTGCAGCTGGTAGAGATCAACGTAGTCGGTTTGCAGCCGCCTGAGTGAGCCCTCAAGGGCGATATTGATCGTCTCGCGGCTGATCGCTGCCCCGTCGCGCACCGACATGAACCCCTTGCCGAGGACCTTGGTCGCCAGCACCACCCTGTCGCGCTTGCCTTTTGCGTTCCAGCTGCCGATGAATTCCTCGGTGCGGCCGCGGGTTTCGGGGATGTTCGGCGTGGTCGGATACATCTCGGCGGTGTCGAAGAAATTGATGTCCCGCTCCAGCGCGTAATCCATCTGGGCATGCGCCTCGGCCTCGGTATTCTGCGAGCCCCAGGTCATGGTCCCGAGACAGATTTCCGAGACCATCACATCGGTTCCGCCCAGTCTGTTGAATTTCATCAGTCGCCCTTTTCTCAATCGTTACAAAGTCTTGTGTTTCGGTCTTCGCTTAGCGTCGGTTCGCGTCAGAGGCAATTGGACCATGGGTGCAGGCTTGCCGGTTCTGTCCCGCAGATTGGGTGCCATTCGCCCCGAAAGAGAGCCTCCCCCCTAACCCCCCTCCCAGGGGGAGGGGGGAACTGCTCCGGAAATTGCCCCCGCCACCTGGTCCTCCGGATCGAGCCCTGTCGGGTTTTGACGCGCGCCTCGCACCGTGTTCAGTTGCCGCGCCTTGCGGCAAACCTCCCTGCCTCTTTCGCCGCCTGCACCAGCGCCCGCGACTTGTTGATGGTCTCGGTGATTTCGGCTTCCGGGTCGCTGTCGAAGACCACACCGCCGCCGGCCTGCACATAAAGCTTGCGGTCCTTCACCAGTCCGGTCCTGAGCGCGATGCAGATATCCATGTCGCCTTGCGCCGAAAAATATCCCACCCCGCCGCCATAGACGCCGCGCTTTTCCTTTTCCAGCTCGTCGATGATCTCCATCGCCCGCACCTTCGGCGCCCCCGAGACCGTTCCCGCCGGCAGCCCGGCCAGCAGCGCAGCGAGCGCGTCGTAATCCTCGCGCAGCTTGCCGTCGACATTCGAGACGATATGCATGACATGGGAATAGCGCTCGATGATGAATTGCTCGTTGGGATCGACCGTGCCGATCTGCGCCACCCGACCCACGTCGTTGCGGCCAAGATCGAGCAGCATCAGATGCTCGGCGCGTTCCTTGGGATCGGCCAGCAGGTCCTGTTCCAGCGCCAGGTCCTCTTCCGGCGTTTTGCCTCGGGGTCGCGTCCCGGCGATGGGACGGATGGTGACGCGCTCGCCCTGGACCTGAACGAGGATTTCCGGGCTGGCGCCGACGATCTGGAAGCCGCCGAAATTGAAGAAGAACATGTAAGGTGACGGGTTGGTTCGCCGGAGAGCGCGGTAGAGCGAGAAGGGCGGCAGGTCGAAATCCATCGACCAGCGCTGCGAGGGCACCACCTGGAAGATGTCGCCGGCGCGGATGTATTCCTTGGCCTTGTCGACGATGGACAGATATTCGGCATGGCTGGTGTTCGAGACCGGCTCGCCGATTTCCGGCAGGTCGCCGGGATCGCGGGTCTCCTCGCCGGGATGCCGGTCGAGATCGCGCACCGCGTCCATCACCCGCTCGGCGGCCTGGGCATAGGCCGCCCGCGCCGACTGCCCGTCCCCGGCCCAGACCGGCGAGACCACCGTCACCTCGCCTTTCACCCCGTCAACCACCACCACGATCGTTGGCCGCTGCATCATCGCGTCGGGCAGGCCCAGAGGGTCGGGATTGACGTCCGGCAGCCGTTCGACCAGCCGGATCATGTCATAGCCCAGATAGCCGAACAGCCCGGCCGAGATCGGCGGCAGGCCTTCGGGCAGGTCGATGCGGCTTTCGGCGAGGATGGCGCGGAGCGATGTCAGGGGGTCTTCGGCGACCTCCTGGAACGCATCAGCGTCATAACGGGCGGTTCGGTTGACCTCGGCGCGGATGCCGTGACAGCGCCAGATCAGGTCAGGCTTCATGCCGATCACCGAATAGCGCCCGCGCACTTCGCCGCCGGTCACGGATTCCAGCATGAAACTGTCCTTGCGCGCCTGCGCCAGTTTCAGCATCAGCGACACCGGCGTGTCGAGATCGGCGATCAGTCGGGTCCAGACCACCTGGTTCCGCCCGGCCTTGTGCCCCGCCTCGAAGGCGTCAAAGGAGGGCTGGATGTCCATCGTTCAACGCGCGCCCGGGGTCAGCAGCCGGTTGATCAGCTGCTGATTGACCGATACCCCCGCGCGGTCCTGGAGGCTTTGCGAGAAGGCGGCAAAAAGGTCGGCGGCGACTTCATCGGCCAGTTCGCGCTGCGCCTGTTCCATCAGCCCGGCCGTGTCCTCGGCCCCGGGGTCGAACGGGTCGATACGGCTGACCTGGGCCAGCACGACCATCCCGGGCCCGTCGGCGCGGGTCACCTCGCCGAGACCGGCTGCGAAGATCGCATCGTTCAGCCCCCCGGGCAGGTCGTCGAGTGCGGCCCCCCGGAGCACCGGTTCGTGGGTGCTGAGGGTCAGGCCCCGGTCGCGGACCACCGAGAGCAGGGTGCGTCCATCCGAAAGCGTGGCCATGATCTCGTCGCCAAGGGAGGCGAGCGCCTCCTGCAGCCTTTCGGCGCGGATCAGGGCAATGACGTCTTCACGCACCTCGTCCAGCGGGATCGGAGCAGGGGGATCGATACCCTCCAGCCTAAGCGCGGCGATCCCGTCACCTTGCAGGTCGAACAGCTCGGGATAATCGCCCTCGGCGGCCTCGATGGCGCGGGCACGGAAGCCCGGATCGGTCGAGATGAGGTCGGTGCCGTCATTGGCCGCCGTGATCCCGACCTCTCCGAGGGTCATCTGGGTTTCGTCGGCGATTTCCTCCAACGTCGCCCCTCCGGCCAGCAGGTCCTGGACCGGCTCGATCAGATTGCCGATCTCGGTGGCGGCCTTGCGGGTGGCCAATTCCTCGCGAAGCGTTTCGGCCACATCCTCGAGCGGCGTCGTCCGGGCCGGAATGATGGCATTGATGCGGAACAGCGCCGGGCCGAGGCCGGTTGCCAGCGGCCCGACGATGCCGAGATCCTCGGCTCCGAACACCGTCTCGCGGGCGGGCGTGTCGATGGAGGCGGCCTCCACACCGCCCAGCTGGTAGTCGCTTTCGATCAATCCGCGTTCATCCGCGATATCCTCGAACGTCGCCTCACTTGCATCGAGCCGCGCCTTTGCCTCTTCGGCCTGAGCCAGATCGCGAAAGACAATCCGGTCGAGGATCCGCCGCTCGGGGCGTTGATATTGTCCGGCGCGGGCGTCATAGGTTTCCTGGATTTCCTCGTCGCTGACTTCGATCCCGTCAGCCAGCGCGTCCGGGGTCAGGGCGACATAGGTGATCCGGCGGGTTTCAAGCGTCTGGAAATTCTCGATATTCTCGTCGTAATAGGCTTGGATTTCCGTATCGGCCGGCTCGGCGATCGGCTCGGCCAGATGCTCTTCGGTCAGCTTCACCCAGGCAAAGCCGCGCTTTTCGAGATAGAAGTCGAGCACGGTGCGGGCCATGGTCGGCGGCATGTCGACACCGCCGCTGATCGCCGAGGCAACAAGGTTCCGGGCCACCTCGTCGCGCAGGGCCGCCTCGAATTCCGCGGCCGACATGTCGTAGCGATCCAGCGCCTGACGATAGGTGACGGGATCGAACTTGCCGGTGATGTCGTGGAAATTGTCGATCTGCACCAATTCGTCGCGAACATTTCCGTCGCCGGCCGAAATCCCCAGCCGCCGCGCCTCGCCGGTGATCGCGGCGGTCGAGACCAGTTGGCTCAGCACTTGCCGGTCGAGGCCGAAGGCCTGCATCTGTTCAGCCGTAAGTGTCTGGCCCGTGGCTTCGGCGAAACGGGCGATCTGGCCGTCGATGGCACGGAGGAACGCGGCGCGCGAGACCGGCTCGTCGCCGACGGTGGCGACATTTTGCGTGGCCAGTCCCGAGACCGCCCCTCCGAGGCCGAAGCCGGTCAGCCCGATAATCAGCAATCCGATAATCAGCCAGGCCCCGATATTCGAGCCCTTGTTGCGGAATTTGTTCAGCATACCAGCAGCGACCCCTGTTGCGCGTCGCTTGCTTTTAGGCAACCGGCGGGCAGGGCGCAAGGCTGCATCGGATACCGGAGCGCGGTCGTCGCCGAGCTCCGAGACCCGGAGCCGTGTTCCGCATTCCGGCCCCAATGAAAAAGGCCGCGCGGACGGTCGGTCCGCGCGGCCCTTGAAGGGGTTTCGATGCGATCAGTCTTCGCTTTTCGCAACCGGCGCGGCGCCCTTGACCGGGGCCTTCAGCGGGTCGTCCTGACGCTGGACCGAGCCCTCGAAATGCGCACCGCTTTCGATGGCGATGGTCTTGTGCACGATGTCGCCCTCGACCCGTGCCGTCGAGGCCAGACGCACCTTGAGGCCGCGCACGCGGCCAACGACCCGGCCATTGACCACGACGTCATCGGCGACAACCTCGCCCTTGACCACGGCATTCTCGCCGACGGTCAGCAGATGGGCCTGGATATCGCCATCGACCTCGCCCTCGACCTGGATGTCACCGGTGGTCTTGACGTGGCCGGTGATCTTCAGGTCCGAAGACAGCACCGACGGGGTCGGCTTGGGCTTCGGAGCGCTGGAGGCCGCCGGAGCGGAGGAAGCGGAAGAGGCCGTGGCGCTCGGCGCCGGGCTCGGCGAGGAACTGGCCGGTGCGCTCGTGGCACCCGATGCCGGGGTCGATGCCGGTTTTGCCTCGTCTTTGGTATCGGTCGGTTTGTTCTTAGAAAACATTGCGTGCAGCCCTTATGTAAGTCATCGGATTGACAGGTATGCCCCCACTGCGAATTTCGTAGTGCAGATGCGGTCCAGTGGTCCGTCCGGTATTCCCCATATCACCTATGTGATCGCCAAGCGAGACCTTATCCCCCACCGAGACATGAATTTTGCTCAGATGTGCATAGGAAGACTCAAGCCCGAATCCATGACTGATCTTGATCAGATTGCCAAAGCCGCTTTGGCGTCCGGCATGGACGACCACGCCTTCGCCCGAGGCCAGGACCGGGGTGCCGATCGGACCGGCCAGATCGATGCCGTTATGCTGCCGGTAGCCGCCGGTCTTGGGATCCCGCCGCCCGCCGAAACCGGAAGTGAACCGGTGCGCGGCCTTCACTGGCATCGAGTAGGGGATCTTCACCGCAGCGATCCGCATCATGTTCATCCGGTCGAGATCGGTCAGCAGTTGCGCGAAGCGCTCCGACAGGAGCGGATCCTCGAAAGCCTGGGCGGCCAGGGTCTCGGGCATCAAAGGTCCGCCGACGCCGGAATAGTTCGCCCGGATGGAGTTGACCAGATTGTCGACATCCATTCCCGAGGCCGCGAACATCTGCTCCAGCGGCTGGAAGGACAGCGCCACGGCCTCTTCCAATTGGCCGACCATGCGGTCCTGGCGCTCGGCATTGATCTGCATCCTGAGCTCGAGTGCGGCCAGTTCCGCCGACATTTCTTCCTGACCCTGCAGTGCGGTGTCGCGCATCTCCACGGCTTCGCCCAAGGCGCCGGTCATCAGCGCCAGTGTATCGGCCTGGTCCTTTTCGCTGCCGAGGCTGACGTTGAGGTCACCGCTCAGCTGCGCCAGTTCCACCTCCAGCCCCTCGGCCTCGGTCTGGGCAAGGTCGCGCTCGTCGATGGCGATCTGCAGTTTCTGGCGCATCTGGCCGAGCCCGGCCTGCAATTCGCGGGTCTGTTCCAGCGAGGACAGAAGCTCGCTCTGCTGGATCGACAATTCCGACAGCGCCAGTTCCAGACGCTCATGGGACTGTTCGGTCACCGCGGCCTCGTAATCCAGCTGCTCCTGAAGCACCGCGATCCTGTTTTCATAGGCCTCGGTCAAGAGAATCGTCTGCCGGTCGAAATCCCGCTCGGCCTGCTGGTTCATGAAAAAGGCGGTCGTCGAGACCGCCAGCCAGCCCGCCAGAACCGCTGCTCCCGCCCCGAGCGACAGCTGGGTCAGCGGCGTAAGGGTGAATTTCAGATCGATGGACTCGGATTTGAGGACGATATGCTGTTCATGCACAGCCGGTTCGAGAAGTTTGTTGAGCTTGTCTCTCATTGTCCGCCTTACCCTGTGGTCAGCGCCTTGTTCTGCCTTGCACGTCCCTTCGTGGAGAGGGCCGCGCCCAGCGCTGTTGCGGGCGGACCATAGGGCGATTCATTGGAGCAAGGCAACCTTGACTTTGAAGAAAAGGCGAATTTGCGCCGACGGAACCGGGACTGCTGAAAGTTTAATCGCCCCTGAGCGTTTCGAGAACAGCTTCCACGTGCCCCGGCACCCTCACCTTGCGCCAGACATGGGTCAGCACCCCATCCGGGCCGATGACAAAGGTCGATCGCTCGATGCCCATATGTGTGCGGCCATAGAGGTTTTTCTCGACCCAGGTTCCGTAACGTTCGCAGGTATCGCCCTGTTCATCGGACAGGAGCGGCACGCCAAGCCGATGTTTTTCCGCAAATTTCCCGTGGCTTTTCACGCTATCCTTCGAGATGCCGAGCACCTCGGCGTCCAAGGCCTGAAAGTCGGGCAGGGCGGCGGTGAAGCCGATAGCCTCGTTGGTGCAACCGGGCGTGTCGTCGCGGGGATAGAAGAACAACACCACCCGTTTACCCAAATAGGCGGACAGCGCCACAGTCTCGCCACCATCGCGTGGGAGGTCGAAATCCGGGGCCTTGTCTCCGACGGTCGGCGCTGTATCGGGCATCCTGTATCTTTCCTGCGGCTCTCACAAGGTGGTGAGGCGTGAATTTTACTGTCTTGTCACGCGTCTAACTGGTATTGTTCGACTGCGCAAAGCCAAAGACGCGAGACAAGCGGCGCAATGAGGCTCCCGGGCGGTAACGGGTAAGGATCAGGACGGCAACCGCATGTTGCATTTGCGAATGAGGGAGGGGGCGCTGTCGCGCACCGGTCACCCATGGCTGGTGCGGGCGTGTTTCTTTGTGCTTCGCGAAGCGGGATCGGTTCTGTCCAAGGCGGTGATGTTCGTCGCCATCATGGCGGTCTTCGCGCTGATGGTCCTCGACGATTTCGAGGTCGATATCCCCTTCCTGTCGGCACGGATGGAGCAGCGGATCGAGGACCGCATCGGCGGGAATGTCGAGATCGGCGCCATCCGATTCTCTCTCGGCTCCGGTGAACGACCCGCGGGGGTGTCGCTGATCAATGTGGCGCTGCAGAACGAGGCCGGAGCGACCATGCTGACGGCCCCCGAAATTCGGTCGGATTTCGCCATGATCGATCTGGCCAAGGGCAAGCTCCGGCCGCAGAGTTTCGCCGTTTCAGGCGCCAAGCTCTATCTCCGGCGCGATGCCAATGGCCGTATCTCGATGGCGCTTGGCGACGATGTGCCGGGGGCCGACAAACTCCCCGGTCATGGCATCCCGGATATGCGCCGCCTCGGCTCGGTGGCCGAGGTCGCAGCCTTGCCGTTGCTGGAACAACTGCAGGTGGTCAGTTTTGACGATATTTCGGTATCTTACGAGGATTTGCTCACCGGAAACCGCTGGAGCGCGGATCACGGGAGGGTCGAGATCCGGCGCACCGACGGGGGTGTCAGCGGTGTGATGGAGGCCGGGTTCTCGCGCTCGGGCGACACACCGACCCATGTCTTTGTCCGGGCCGATCAGCGCGCCGATGGCAGCAATGCGGTCCTGGCCGAGTTCTTCGATGCCGCTCCTACCGATATCGCCGATCATGTCGCCGCGCTCGACTGGCTGCGCATCATCGACGCGCCGGCCAAGGGCAATCTGACGCTGGAACTGGACGCGGAAGGCCAGCTGACCGCCTTCAACGGGGCGATTGCGCTCGACGAGGGGCGCGTGCGGCCCGAGGGGACGCAGGAGATCGGGTTCGAGAGCGCGAGATCCCATTTTTCCTACGATCCGGCGGCGCAGCTCTTCACCGTGGACAATCTGTCGGTGGCGACCAGCGTCGCCGATATCGCCAGTCGCGGCTCCGTCCGGCTGACCCCAGGCGAGACCGGCGGGATCGCGGCTCTGACCGGGCAGATGCGGATCACCGCACTGAACATCCGCAAGCTGGATGTGTTCCCGCAGGACCTCAGCTTCGAGCGTGGAGAGATTACCGCACGGGCAACCCTGGACCCGTTCCGCATCGATATCGGCGAAATCGTGCTCTTCGACAGCGGCAACCGTCTGATCGCTGACGGCTCGGTCCGGGCCGCCCCGGAGGCCTGGCAGGTGGCCGTCAACCTCCGTGCCGAGGGCATCGCCCATGACCGGCTGCTGGCCTATTGGCCGCTGGCGCTGAAGCCGAAGACCCGGACCTGGCTGGAAGAGAATATCCAGGCCGGGACCATCACCCGCCTGCAGGCCGGTCTGCGTACCACCGAGGACAAGCCCGACCTGCTGCTGGAGGCCCGGTTCGAAGACGCGACCGCCCGTGTCCTGCGCAGCATGCCGCCGGTCACCGGCGCCTCGGGCCGGGTGAGCGTCGCCGAGAACGCCGTTCGCGTCACCGTCGACGCGGGCCTGACAACACCGCCCTCCGGCGCGCCGATCGACCTCGCGGGCACGGTCTTCGAGGTCCCCGATACGCGGCCCAAACCTGCCACCGGCATCGCCCATGTCCGGGCGACGGGCGGCATTCCCGGCATCCTGTCGCTGCTGGATCTCGAACCGCTCAATCTGATCTCGAAACTCGGCCAGAGCCCGGATTTCGCTACCGGCCGGGCTGAGGCCACCGCCCGGCTGGAGTTCCCGCTGCAAAAGGGCCTGCCGCCCGAGGCGGTGATCGTCGCGGCTGACGCCACGCTCACCGATCTCGAGGTTCCGAACCTGATCCCGAACCGCCCGGTCAGCGCCGAGCGCCTGCACCTTGCGGCGACCAATACCGATCTTCGCCTTTCCGGTATCGCCGAGATTTCCGACATCCCCTTCGATTTCACCTTTGCCCGCGCCCTCGGCCCCGAAGCCGACCCGGTGGCGCATTTCGACGGCACCTTCCCGATGAGCCCCGCCACGCTTGCCGCCCTTGGCGCTGCACTGCCAACGGGCCTCGTCCGGGGTGAAACCGAGGGGCGGCTGCAACTGGCGCTTGAAAAGGATGTGGCCCCGCAATTCACCCTGTTGGGCGATGTCGGGCCGCTGGCGATCTCGGTGCCGTCCCTCTCCTATGGCAAAAGTGCCGGGCGGGGGAGCGGGGTCGTGGAACTGACCGGCAGCCTCGGAGAGACCCCACAGATCGACCGGCTGCGTCTGGAGGCGCCGGGACTGCTGGCCGAGGGGCGGATCGACCTGGCCGGGGCGGGGCTGCGGAGCGCGGAATTCTCTCGGCTGAGGGTTGGTGGTTGGCTCGATGCACCGGTGCGGCTGGATGTGGCAAACCGACAGGTCCGGATCAGCGGCGGAACCGTGGATCTGCGTAATTTCAACCGTGGCGGGGCAGGGAGCAGCGGACCGGGATACCAGATCTCGCTGGCCCCGGTGGATCTTATCGTCACCGACGGAATTGCGCTGCGTGGCGTCGAAGGCGAATTCACCACCGCGGGCGGGTTGAAGGGTCGATTCAACGGTCGGGTCAATGGCGGCGCGCGGGTGGCCGGGATCGTGCAGCGTGGGAACAAGGTCTATCTCTACGCGGACCACGCCGGTCAGGCGCTTAAGGATGCCGGGCTTTTCGAGGGCGGGCGCGGCGGCGAGTTGCGGGCCGCCCTGCTGCCCGATGCGCAGACCGGCGGCTATAATGGGCTTCTGATGGTCAGCAATATCCGTGTCAGCAACGCCCCGGTTCTGGCCGAGATCCTGTCGGTGGCCTCGATCGTCGGGGCCGTGGACGCGCTGAGCGGCTCGGGCGTCAGTTTCGAGCATGTCGAAAGCGACTTCCGCATCCTGCCGGAACGAATCGTCGTGGACCGGGCCCATGCGATTTCAGCCTCCCTGGGGGTGACGATGAACGGAACATATGCGCCGCGGTCCGGAAAGCTGGACCTCGAAGGCGTGGTCTCGCCCTTCTACTTTATCAACGGTGCCTTCGCACAGATCCCGCTACTCGGCCGCATTCTGGGCGGGCGGAACGGCGAGGGGCTGATCGGGGTGAACTACGCGCTGGCCGGCACCCGCGACAATCCGCGCATCGCAGTCAATCCGGTCTCGGGATTGACACCCGGCGTATTGCGCGAGATTTTCCAGCGCCGCCCCGAGGCGGCCTTCAGCCCCGAAGCGATTGCGCGCCAGAAACAGTGAGACTTTCCGATTTCGACTATGACCTCCCGGAGCGCCTCATCGCACTCCGCCCGGTCCGCCCGCGCCCGGCCGCGCGGCTTCTGGTCTCCGGGGACGGGCCCTTGCGCGATACCCACGTGCGCCATCTTCCCTCCGTGCTCCGCCCCGGAGACCTGCTGATCTTCAACGACACCAAGGTCCTGCCCGCACGTCTGAGTGGCGTTCGGCGGCGCGAAACGCCCCATGGTTCGGGAGTGGCCCGGATCGATCTTACCCTGACCGAACCGGGAACCGACGGCAGTTGGACCGCCCTGGCACGGCCGGCGAAAAGACTGCAGGCAGGCGACGTGATCCGGTTTTCCGAAAGCCTTTCAGCAAGCGTTCAGGGCCCACCCTTCGAAGGTGCCGTGCACCTGTCCTTTGATACTGGCGGCGAAGATTTCGAGACCAGCCTCTCGCGGCATGGCGCAATGCCGCTGCCGCCCTATATCGCCGGAAAGCGCCCGCCCGACGCGGCGGATATGGAGGATTATCAGAGCGTCTTTGCCTGCCAGCCGGGGGCCGTCGCCGCCCCGACGGCCTCACTGCATTTCGACGAGGATCTGTTGGCGCGGCTGGCGGCGGCGGGGATCGAAGCGGCGCATGTGACGCTGCATGTCGGGGCAGGGACCTTCCTGCCTATAAAGTCGGAGGATGTCTCAGGCCACCGGATGCATGCCGAGCGGGGAGACGTCACCGAGGCGGCGGCATCGGCGATCATGGACGCCAAACGGCAAGGGCGGCGGGTGATCCCGGTGGGAACGACGGCGCTGCGGCTGATCGAGAGCGCGGCCACCGGGACAGGCGAAATGGGCGCGTGGCACGGGGAAACGGATATCTTTATCCGGCCCGGGTTCGAGTTCCGGATCGCTGACGGGCTGATGACCAATTTTCACCTGCCGAAATCGACGCTCCTGATGCTGGTCGCCGGGCTCATCGGCATGGAGCGGATGCGCGCGCTCTATGCCCGTGCGGTGGCTGAGGAGTACCGGTTTTTCTCCTATGGCGACGCGTGCCTGTTGTTTCCGGACCGGAGCCGGACCGCGGGCAAGGGTTGAAGAACCGCAGGCCGCCGTCAGGCGCATCGGAATGGAGGCGGAGGCGGGCGACCGGCACGAGAACGCGCGGACTGCGCCGTTAACCGAATCTTGCTTTTCAGGGCGCAAGAGGGGTGATACCGCGGCGCTGACGCCCCTGACGAGAATTCGGATTCGGTTCAATGCGCGAAACATTGCGATCCACCTGGCCGCTTTTGCTCGGCGTGCTGCTGCTGATGCTCGGCAACGGGCTGCAGGGCAGTCTTCTCGGCGTGCGCGGCGATATCGAGGGTTTTGGCGCGGCGACCATGTCCTGGGTGATGAGCGCCTATTTCATCGGCTTTCTGGCCGGCTCGCGGCTCAGCCCGAAACTGATCGCACGGGTTGGCCATGTGCGGGTCTTCGCAGCACTCGGCTCGCTGGTCTCGGCGGCCTTCATCCTGTACCCCGCGCTGCCCAACCCGCTGATGTGGTCGCTGATGCGGCTGGTGGTGGGGTTCTGCTTCGCAGGGATCTACGTGACCACCGAAAGCTGGCTCAACGCCGCCTCGACCAACGAGACGCGGGGCCAGGCGCTGTCGCTTTATCTCATCGTGCAGATGGCGGGGATCATCACCGCGCAGGGGCTTTTGAACGTTGCCGATCCCGGGGGGTACGTGCTCTTCGTGATCATGTCAGTGATGGTCTCGGTCTCGTTTGCGCCGATCTTGCTGTCGGCGGCACCGGCCCCGGGTTTCGAGGACACGCGGCGGATGCCGATCGCAACTCTTTACCGCGCCACGCCGCTGGGGGTTGTGGGGACATTCCTTCTGGGCAGCTGCTTCGCCTCGATCCTCGGCATGTCGGCGGTGTTCGGGGCGGCGCGAGGGCTGAGCGTGGCCCAGATCTCGGGCTTTGTCAGTGCCATCTATATTGGCGGCGCAGTGATGCAATTTCCCATCGGGTGGGTCTCAGACCGGATGGACCGGCGGATGCTGATTGTCGCCGCCAGCCTCGCCGGGCCACTGATCATTCTGGGACTGCTGCCGTTTTCGGGACATTTCTCGGTGCTGCTGGCCGTCGGATTTGCCATCGGCGGTATCATCAACCCGCTGTATTCATTGGTCGTGGCCCATGCCAATGACTATATCGAGGCGCAGGACATGGCCTCGGCGGCGGGCAGCATGATGTTTTGCCACGGGCTCGGGGCCATTGCCGCGCCGCTGCTGCTGGGTTGGGTGATCGAAACGATGGGGGCGGACGCCTATTTCGGTTTCATCGCGGTCAATCTCGGTCTGATCGCTGCCTATGGCGCCTATCGGATGACCCGTCGCCCGGCACGGTCGCTGGAGGAGCAGGGCGATTATACGGTGGTGACACCGCTCACCACACCGATGGCCGCGCTGGTAATCGCCGATGAGCTGGACATGGCAGACCCCGAGATGACGGCGGTGGTCGAGGGAGGCCGGCCACAGGACGCGAAAGACTGATACATCCGCTCTTGCATGACCGCGAATCCGTGGCAGAATTGTAAAAAACAACGGTGGAGAGCGAGCGGTGACGGCAACCCCCGAAGAGATCATCAGCTACTGGATCGACGAGGTCGGCCCAGAGGGCTGGTACAAGGCCGAGGACGCGATGGACGAGACCATCCGGACGCGGTTTCTGGAAAGCTGGGAAGAGGCGCGGGCCGGCCGGCTCGACCACTGGCAATGTTCCCGGACCGGTGCGCTGGCGCTCCTGATCCTGTGCGACCAGTTCCCGCGCAACATGTTCCGCGGCGACGGGCGCTCCTTCGCCACCGATGCAAAGGCGCTGGCGGTGGCCAAGAAGGCCATCGACAAGGGGTTCGACAAGGACGCCCCGATGCCCGAACGCATCTTCTTCTACATGCCGATGATGCATTCCGAGGCCGGTTCCGAACAGGACCATTCGGTGCGGCTGATCAAGCTGAATGCGCCAGAGAGCGACTACCTCTACCACGCAAGGGTCCACCGCGAGGTCATCCGCCAGTTCGGACGCTTTCCCTATCGCAACGCGGCACTGGGACGGGTCTCGACCGCCGAGGAAGCCGACTATCTGGCGAATGGCGGCTATGCGTTGAGCAAGCGCCAGTTCGCCGGATAAGTATTGACGCCTCGGGTATCCCGGCTAGGGTCGAAGGGAGACCGGTAATACTGGTTCAATGCTCAACTTTTTGCGGGAGACCCCTCCGATGTCCGATTCCTCTTTCGATGTTGTGGTCATTGGCGCGGGGCCGGGCGGCTATATCGCCGCGATCCGGGCCGCGCAGCTGGGGCTGAAGACGGCCATCGTCGAGCGCGAGCATCTGGGCGGCATCTGCCTGAACTGGGGCTGCATGCCCACGAAGGCGCTGCTGCGCTCGGCCGAGGTGTATCACCTGATGGAGCGGGCCAGGGATTTCGGGCTGAAGGCAGACGGGATCGGCTATGATCTCGACGCGGTGGTCAAACGCTCGCGCGGGATTGCCAAGCAGCTGTCCGCAGGCGTCGGCCATCTGATGAAGAAGAACAAGATCACCGTGCTGATGGGCACCGCGATGCTGGCCGGCAAGGGCAAGGTCGAGGTCAAGACCGATAACGGGGCCGAGACGCTGACAGGCAAACACATCATTCTCGCCACCGGTGCGAGGGCCCGCGACCTGCCGGGGCTGGAGGCGGACGGCAAGCGGGTCTGGGCTTACAAGCACGCGCTGATGCCACCCCATGAACCGAAGAAACTGCTGGTGATCGGCTCGGGCGCCATCGGCATCGAGTTCGCCTCCTTCTACCACACGCTCGGGGCCGAAACCACGGTGGTCGAGGTCATGGACCGCATCCTGCCGGTCGAGGATGCCGAGATTTCGGGTTTTGCCAGGAAGCAGTTCGTCAAGCAGGGGATGACCATCCACGAGAAGGCGACGGTCAAGCAACTGGATCGCGGCGCCGACAAGGTGACGGCGCATATCGAGGCCGGGGGCAAGGTCGAGAAGCAGGAGTTCGACACGGTGATCTCGGCGGTCGGTATCGTCGGCAATGTCGAGGACCTGGGGCTCGAGGCGCTGGGGGTCAAGATCGACCGGACCCATGTCGTGGTCGACGAGTATTGCCGGACCGGCGTCGAGGGGCTCTATGCCATTGGCGATATCGCCGGCGCCCCGTGGCTAGCGCACAAGGCGAGCCATGAAGGGGTGATGGTGGCCGAACTGATCGCAGGCGAACACGCCCATCCGGTCCGGCCCGAAAGCATCGCCGGCTGCACCTATTGCCACCCGCAGATCGCCTCGGTCGGGTTGACCGAGGAGAAGGCCAAGGCGGCGGGGCATGAGGTGAAGGTCGGGCGGTTCCCCTTCATCGGCAACGGCAAGGCGCTGGCGCTGGGAGAACCCGAGGGGATGGTGAAGACCATATTCGATGCCAAATCAGGTGAATTGCTTGGGGCGCATATGGTAGGGGCAGAGGTGACCGAGCTGATCCAGGGCTATGTGATCGGACGTCAGCTGGAGACCACCGAGGCCGAGCTGATGCAGGCGGTCTTCCCGCATCCGACCCTGTCGGAGATGATGCATGAAAGCGTTCTCGATGCGTATGGCCGGGCACTGAATTTCTGATACCGGAGCTTGTCTGAGCCGGGTGAAGCCCTGATGGGCGAGGTCATTTCCCTGAAGGTAGCTCTCCCGCCCGTCGCCTTCGCCTCCTTCGGAGGCTCGGCTCCCGTTGGGCCGGGGGCCGTGGCGC
>JBNKVT010000007.1:0-2496 GCA_050299335.1 Paracoccaceae bacterium
GCTCTATGTTTTGCGGGCGATGGGACATGGCGACACCATCATCCTGTCGGACACGAATTTCCCCGCCGACAGCATTGCCCAAGAGACAATGCACGGACAGTTGCTCAGGATGGAGAACCTGACCTCGGCACAGGCGGCGGAGGCTGTGTTGTCGGTCTTTCCGCTGGATACGTTTGTCGATGACTTCGCAGCGCGCATGGAAGTGGTGGGCGCTCCGCACGAGATCCAGCCGTGTCAGGCCGAAGTGCAGGCCGTCATCGACGCCGCCGAAGGCAAACCGCGCCCGATGCTGAGTGTCGAACGCTTCGCCTTTTACGACATGGCGCGGGAGGCCTATGCGGTGATCCAGACCGGCGAACGGCGGTTCTACGGGTGTTTCATGTTCCGCAAGGGCGTAATCGGGCCGGAGGACTGAGATGGGCCATATCGCGATCCTTGGCGTCTTCGTCGCTGACACCGCCTATCGCGCCGAGCGGCAACCGAAGATCGGCGAGACGATCCTCGGCAACAGTTTCGCCCTCGGCCCCGGCGGCAAGGGGTCAAACCAGTCGGTCGCGGCGGCACGGGCGGGCGGCGATGTGCGCTTCATCTCCAAACTCGGGCGCGATGTCTTTGCCGATATGGCCTTTGGCATCTGGAAGGAGGCCGGCGTCACGCCCGTGGTCGCCCAGCCCGAGGGGGCATCGACCGGTGCGGCTTACATTTTCATCGAGGAAGAGACCGGCAATAACGCAATCATCATCTATCCCGGCGCGGCGGGCACGATCTCTCCGGCGGATGTGGAGGCGGAGGCGGAGGTGATCGGTTCGGCCTCCGTCTTCATCACGCAACTGGAACAGCCCATCGACGCAGGTCTGCGGGCGCTGGAGATCGCGAAGGCCGGTGGGGCGGTGACGATCCTAAACCCGGCCCCGGCGGCGGACCTGCCCGACGCGATCTATCCGCTCTGCGATTACGTCACGCCCAACGAAAGCGAGGCGGAGGCTCTGACCGGCATCGCAGTCACCGATGTGGCTTCGGCGGAGGCAGCGGCGCGCGCCCTTATGGCGAAGGGCGTGGGCGCGGCGCTGATCACGTTGGGAGAGAACGGCGCATTGCTCTGCACGCCGGAGCGCGTCGTGCATGTGCCCGCGATCTCTGCCGGTCCGGTGGTGGAGACGACCGGCGCGGGCGATGCCTTCAACGGCGGCTTCGCGGTGGCGCTGTCGGAGGGGAAGGACCCCGAGGTTGCCGTGCGCTTCGGCGCGGCAACGGCGGGGATTTCCGTGACTCGGCCTGGAACCGCGCCTTCCATGCCGACACGGGCGCAGATCGAGGCCCTGCTGGCGACACATCG
The DNA here is from genome assembly GCA_050299335.1 of Paracoccaceae bacterium. Taxonomy (GTDB): domain Bacteria; phylum Pseudomonadota; class Alphaproteobacteria; order Rhodobacterales; family Rhodobacteraceae; genus JBNKVT01. The sequence continues at coordinate 1,337 of JBNKVT010000007.1, forward strand.
CCTCTGAACCGGCGTCACCGCCCGATATACCGGTCCTTTCGGTGGTTCACCGCGATCATCAGGTTCACCACCACTGCGCCCAGGAGCGACCACGCCACAAGCGCCACGTTCGGCAACACGAAGAACGCCGCCGCGAACAGGACCGCGTCGAAGCCCAGTTGCACCCAGCCTGCCTGAATGCCCATCTTCTCCTGCACCCAGAGCGCCACCACGCCGACGCCGCCCAGCGATGCCCCGTGCCGAAAGAGCACGATCAGACCCATTCCCGCCGTCGCCCCCGCCAGCAGCGCCCCCAGCGTCGGGTCGAGATGCGCAAAGACCACCTCGCGGGCCATCAGTTCGGTCATAGCCGACACCAGCGCCACGGCGATGAAGCTCTTGATGGTGAAGCGCGGCCCCATGCGCAGCCAGGCGAAGACATAGAACGGCAGGTTCACCACGAAGAACACCACCCCGAAGCTGAGGCCGGTGACATAGCTCAAAAGCACGCCCAGCCCTGCCGTCTGCCCGGTGATCAGACTCAGATGGGTCAGCATGGTGACGGCAAAGGCGCAGAGCGCGGTGCCCAGCAGGAAGGCGAGGATATCCTCGCCGAGCGTGTGTTCGAGGGATTTATGCGGTTCGGCCATTGGGTGTGTCTTTGGCGTATCGGGGAGGTTTTGTCACCCTGCCGCGGTACGGTCGAAGGTCACGCTACTATCGTAGGAAGTTCATTCCCTCTGGGTTACGCGCACGATCACGCTGACTAACATTGCATGCAGTCGGATCAAGGTGCGCTCTGCGGACAATGCGGTCGAGCGTTACCCGTGCCCTATGTCGCGTTGTGGACCGGGCTCTCAGTTCCGTGCAATAATCCAGTTGCTGGCCGAGAACGCCCCCGAAGCGAAAGCACCAATGCGGTACTCAACCACCTGTCACTGCGGTGCGGTAACAATCGAGTTGTACCGCCCGATCCGCAAACTCACGCAGTGCAATTGTTCAATTTGCCGGCGGTATGGAGCATTGTGGGCATACCAGCAGAGGAAGGCCATCCGCGTTTCCGACGACCAGAACGCTCTCAAGAGCTACCGCTGGGGCAAGGGCAAACTGGAGTTTTTCCACTGCAATATTTGCGGATGCATAACTCACTATGACCGTGCGGACCGCCGCAGAGACGGTAC
>JBNKVT010000008.1:0-236725 GCA_050299335.1 Paracoccaceae bacterium
CGCAAATCCCGCGCCGCAAGGTCTTCACGCGTCACATTCACCGTCATTCCCGCCTCCATGTTGCTCAACGCCATAGAGTCAGACTTCCTGCCCAGTGGGAATCCCTAAAAGGAGTCAATGGATTCTGCGGCTGGTATGAGAGACTATTTTTTCCTGCATCGCGCGACCAACAGGGAACAGGTCATTACGCATAACCTTCGAAAACAAAGGAAAATTCTGGCATCGGCCGGATCGAGAGAACGCTTTCGCGGGGGCAAGTGGCGGACAGGAAGGGATTCGAACCCTCGAGACGGTTCCCCGCCTACTCCCTTAGCAGGGGAGCGCCTTCGACCACTCGGCCACCTGTCCGCCGACCCGTATAGGGATGGTGTTGCAGCGAAACAAGGCAAAAGTTCTGCCAAGAGCGGGCCGCGGTGCCGCCGCATCCAGCGCTCCTGCTGTGCGGGTAGAGTGGGACTGGCGCCGGGAGAATTGAGGTTCGGAACAATCGTCCGTCTCTGGTTCCGCGTGCGGCGGCCCGCAGCCGAATACTTGGCGCGCGGAGAGGATAGGTGGCACCATCCTGACACAATGCAGGGTCCTGACAATGTCTCGGGACATCATGGCGGTCGGTCGGTAGTGGTTTGCCTGCCGCAGGAATACCTGTTGGCGGGGGTCTATCCGAAAATGAAATCGTCCTGGGTAAAACTGTCGGGGCTGATCTCGTAGCCGTCCTTGGCGATCACATGGATCTTGTCGTCACCGACGTTGATCACGACGCTTCCGTCATCACGTGGCGAGAGCTTCAGGCTGCTGATATGCCAGGTATTGTCATAGCCGGACAGGTCGATCCGGTCGATGCCCGGCTCGAAATCCATGATCCAGTCCTTCTTGTTGTCGGGCTGGAAAACGAAGACATCCGCGCCGCTTCCGCCGGTCAGTTCGTCGAGGCCGCGTCCATCCACCAGCCTGTCGTCGCCCTGGAAGCCCTTCAGCGTGTCCTGGCCGTTCTTCCCGACTAGGTAGTCGTCGCCGGACCCGCCATTCAGGGTATTGTCGTTCCTGTTGCCCTTCTTGACCTTGCCGTCGCGTTCCATGTCGAAACTTAGCACCGTCAACCCGGGCTCGCTTGCGCTTGCGACATAGACATAGGCAATGTTGTCCACTGTCAGGACCTCGAGATCTGAAATATCTGCAAGCGTGGTACCGAAATCGTCTGTCAGCACATCCAGAAGGATGAGTTGGCCCCTCCAGCCCAGTTCGAACAGGGTTACACCCTCATCGGCCCCTGCGACGAGGATGAAGCTCCGGTTCCCGTAGGTAACCGTCTCGATGCAGGAGATTTCGGCAAAGCGGGTCTCGTGCGTGTCGATATACGTGTCCTTTTCCTTGAGTGAATAATTCGGTTTCAGCTTGAGAACGTGGAGAGAATCCGTGCCTGCTCCGGCGACGACAAGGTAAGGCTTGTTCCAGAAGTCGACGATCTCGATTTCGCTGATCGTGTTGAAACCCAACCCGTCCGAGGGTGTGTAGGTGGCCTCAATGGTCAGGTTGCCACTTCCCGACACAGAGAAAACGTGTATTCCGGCATCGAGCGCACTTGCGGTCAACAGCATGCGCTTGCCGTGGAAAACGCCGGATTCCATGCCCGTGATGTCGCCGAGATGGTTATTGCCGTCCCAAACTGGCTTGCGGGCGTAGATCGCGCCATCCGGTTGGTATCGATAGGTAAAGAGCCCGCCGTTAAGGAAATCCGCCGTGAAAAAGAAATGAACATCGTTGAAGAACAGCATCTCCCCGCACCGTCCATTCGCCGGGTGCGCGGTGCCTTCGGCAAAGACACGGTCGAAGGTCAGACCACCAGTTTCGTCGATCTCGTAGACGGAGTAATTGTCGTCATAGCGGCCCCAGACGATGACATATTCAGAGCCGTTGCGGGTAAACGTGTCCATGCCTGTCAGGACATGGGTTCCCGAATCTTCCGAATACTCGATCCGTGAAATCTCCAGAAGATTGCCGGGGTCGGCCAGGGAAAAGCTGCTCAGCGCGCTCTCCGCCTCGGACCCGACCAGGAGCACCGGCAGTCCGTCGACTGTCGTGATTTCAAGATCGGAAAGTCCGGAAAGACGCGTGTCTACGGTGTCCGTGAAAACGGACACGACTTCCAGCGTGGCACCCACGTTGCAACCCCTTACTCAAAGGCAAGGTTTCCCTTGCTCACCCGGGAGGCAGCATGGCGCAGCCGCATTAATGTCAATTGAAATTAACGATAAATGGTTCAGGTATTAAACAGAAAATGCAAGACGTCGCCGTCTTCGACCTTGTAATTCTTGCCTTCAGCCCGCATCTTTCCTGCCTCTTTAGCACCTTGTTCACCAGTATTCTGAATGTAATCGGTAAACGAGATCGTCTCGGCCCGGATGAATCCGCGCTCGAAATCGCCGTGGATCACGCCGGCGGCCTGCGGTGCCAGGGTTCCGGCGGGAATCGTCCAGGCTCGCGCTTCCTTGGGGCCGACGGTGAAATAGGTGATCAGCCCCAACAGCCCGTAGCCCGCCGCGATCAGCCGGTCGAGACCGGCTTCCTCCAGGCCCATCTCGGCCAGAAACTCGGTGCGTTCCTCATTGGCAAGCTGGCTGATTTCCTCCTCGATTGCCGCCGAGATCACAACCGAAGCCGCCCCCTGCGCGGCGGCCATCTTCGCCACCGCGTCGGAATGGGCGTTTCCGGTCGCGGCGTTCTCTTCCTCGACATTGCAGACATAGAGCACCGGTTTTGCTGACAGGAGCTGCAGCATGTTCCAGGCCTTGCGATCCTCGGCATCGACCTCGACGGTCCGCGCCGGTTTGCCCGCTTCGATCGCGGCCCTGGCCTTCTGAAGCAGCGCCTCCTGGGCCTTGGCCTCCTTATCGCCACCCTTGATCTTGCGCTGCAGGTTCGCCAGCCGCTTTTCGATGCTTTCGAGATCAGCGAGCATCAGTTCGGTCTCGATCACTTCGGCATCGGCAATCGGATCGACGCGGCCATCGACATGGGTGACGTCGTCATCCTCGAAGCAGCGCAGCACATGGGCGATGGCGTCGCATTCGCGGATATTGGCCAGGAACTGGTTGCCGAGCCCTTCGCCCTTCGATGCGCCTTTCACCAGCCCGGCGATATCGACGAAGGTCAACCGCGTGGGGATCACCTGTTTGGACTGGGCGATCTCGGCCAGCTTGTCGAGCCTGGGATCGGGGACCGAGACCTCGCCGATATTCGGCTCGATTGTGCAGAAGGGAAAGTTCGCGGCCTGGGCGGCGGCGGTGCGGGTCAGGGCGTTGAACAGAGTCGATTTCCCGACATTCGGCAGGCCGACAATTCCGGTCTTGAATCCCATCGTGCTCTCCAACCTGTCTCTTGTCGCGGGGTGGCCCGCTCTGCCCGGCTCAGGCAGGCGGCTTAGGACGAAGCAGCGCCCGGATCAAGCCCGCTCGGGTCTGCGCCTCTTGATTTTCCCTTCCCCGTGCCGCACACATCGCGGCGAATTGAGGGACAGGCTGCCATGACACGTATCGATGAGTGTTTCGCGAAACTTCGCACCGAGGGAAAATCCGCCTTCGTCGCCTATGTCATGGCCGGGGATCCGGATTACGACACGTCGCTGGACATCGTGCGCGGCCTCCCCGCGGCAGGGGTCGACGTGATCGAACTGGGCCTGCCCTTCACCGATCCGATGGCGGACGGTCCGGCGATCCAGATGGCGGGGCAAAGAGCGCTTGGCGCGGGCATGACGCTTGACCGGACGCTCGATCTGGCCCGCGCTTTCCGCGAAAAGGACACCGAAACGCCGATCGTGCTGATGGGCTATTACAATCCGATCCATTCCATGGGCGTGCCGGCCTTCCTGAAGGCGGCGAAAGAGGCAGGCATTGACGGGCTGATCGTCGTCGACCTGCCGCCCGAGGAGGACGACGAGCTTTGCCTGCCAGCCAACGCCGCCGGGCTGAATTTCATCCGTCTCGCCACCCCGACCACCGACGACCGCCGCCTGCCGAAGGTGCTGCAGAACACGTCCGGTTTCGTCTATTATGTCTCGATCACCGGCATTACCGGTGCTGCCGAGGCCAATGCAGCCGCAGTTGGCCCTGAGGTCGCCCGTATCAAGGCCTCCACCGACCTGCCGGTCTGTGTCGGGTTCGGTATCAAGACCCCCGAAGGCGCCGAGGCCATCGCTGGGGTTGCGGATGGCGCCGTGGTCGGCTCGGCCATCGTCAGCCAGATCGCGGCAGGGAAGTCCCCGGCCGAGGTGCTGGCCTTCGTCAAATCCCTCGCGGACGGCGCCCACCGGGCCTGAGACTGGCGGGAGCCGCGTCGCTGCCGACACGCAGGGGTGTGGCAGGGGCGCAGGATGGATGCTCCGCACCCATCCTTGTCCTTCAGAGATTCTCCGCCTGCGCCATCCCGGTCACATGGTAGCCACCATCGACATGGATGATCTCGCCGGTCGTGCAGGAACCGAGGTCGGACAAGAGATACAGCGCCGTTCCCCCCACCGCCTCCAGCGTCGCATTGGCCCGAAGCGGTGCGTTCAGCTCCGTCGTCTTGTAGACCTTCCGCGCCCCGCCGATCGCCGCCCCGGCCAGCGTCCGCATCGGCCCCGGCGAGAGAGCGTTGACCCGAATCCCGTCCGGGCCGAGATCGTTGGCCAGATACCGCACCGCGCCTTCCAGCGCCGCCTTGGCCACGCCCATGACATTGTAATTCGGCGTCACCCGCTGCGATCCCATGTAGGTCAGGGTGATGATCGACCCGCCTTCGGTCATCAGGGGCGCCAGCCGCCGTGTCATCTCGACCAGCGAGTAGCAGGAGATGTCCAGCGAGTTCAGGAAATTGGCCCGTGTCGTGTTCACGAACCGGCCCTGCAACTCGGATTTCTCGGAATAGGCAATCGCGTGGACATAGAAATCCAGGCTTCCCCATTCCTTCTTCAGCCGCCTGACAACCGCCTCCAGCGAGGCGTCGTCCTGCACGTCCGCCGGCATCACCAGTTTCGAACCGATGCTCTCGGCCAGCGGCGTCACCCGCTGGCCGAAAGCCTCGCCCTGATAGGTGAAGGCCATCTCGGCCCCGTGCCTGGCCAGTTCGCGGGCAATCCCCCAGGCGATCGACTTTTCGTTGGCGACCCCCATCACCAACCCGCGCTTGCCCTCCATGAGCCCGGTCATGGGCGTCACCCCTCGTACCGGCTCATCGCGAGCGTCGCGTTGGTGCCGCCGAAGCCGAAGGAATTGGACAGGACCGTATCGAGCCCCGCATTATCGATCCGCGCCGTCGCAATCTCGCCGGGCTGCAATTCGGGGTCGGGATCGAAGACATTCGCCGAGGCGGCGATGAAATCGTCCTGCAGCATCAACAGGCAATAGATCGCCTCCTGCACGCCCGTCGCGCCCAGCGAATGCCCGGTCAGCGATTTGGTCGCCGAGACCACCGGGATATGCCCCTCACCGAAGATGTTCCGCAAGGCGATGATCTCCTTCATGTCGCCCACCGGCGTCGAGGTGCCGTGGGCGTTCACGTAAGATACCTTGCGGTTGCCGATGGTCCCCAGCGCCAGCCGCATCGACCGCTCGCCGCCCTCGCCCGAGGGGGCGACCATGTCATAGCCGTCCGAAGTTGCGCCATATCCGGTCACCTCGGCATAGATCTTCGCCCCCCGCGCCTTGGCGTGTTCCAGTTCCTCCAGCACCACGACCCCACCGCCGCCGGCGATCACGAAGCCGTCGCGATTGGCGTCATAGGCGCGGCTCGCCAGCTGCGGCGTGTCGTTGTATTTCGAGCTCATCGCCCCCATGGCGTCGAAGAGGCAGGACAGCGTCCAGTCCAGTTCCTCGCCGCCACCGGCGAAGACGATATCCTGCTTGCCGAGCTGGATCTGCTCGACCCCGTTGCCGATGCAATGGGCCGAGGTCGAACAGGCGGAAGTGATCGAATAATTCACCCCCTTGATCTTGAAGGGTGTCGCCAGGCAGGCCGAGTTGGTCGAGGACATGCAGCGCGTCACCATGAACGGGCCCATCCGCTTCGGCGCGCCCTTCTCGACGGTGATGTTGTGGGCGGCGAAGAGGTTCTTCGTCGAGGGCCCGCCCGAGCCCATCACCAGGCCGGTGCGCTCGTTCGAGACGTCGCTGTCTTCCAGCCCGGCATCGGCAATCGCCTGTTGCATCGAGATGAAATTGTATGCCGCCCCGTCACCCATGAACCGCATGTCGCGCTTGTCGATATGCTCGGTCAGGTCGATCTTCGGCATGCCGTGGACCTGGGACCGGAAGCCGTGCTCGGCATAATCCGGCGCGAACTCGATCCCCGAGCGGCCCTCCTTCAGCGAGGTCTTCACCTCGTCGGCGGTATTCCCGATCGAGGAGACGATCCCGATCCCTGTGACAACAACACGGCGCATGCGGCCCCCTTTGGTCCTATTCCTGAAACAGCCCGACACGCATGTCGGTGACCGTATAGGCGACCTCGCCATCGGCCTTCACCACGCCATTGGCCACGCCCATCTTCAGCTTGCGGTCAATGACGCGGGTGAACTGCACGTCATAGGTAAGCAGTTTCGTCTCCGGCGTCACCATCGCCGTCAGCTTGACCTCGCCGCAGCCCAGCGCCCGGCCCCGTCCCAGCATCCCGCGCCAGCCGAGATTGAACCCCGTCAGCTGCCACAGCCCGTCAAGGCCCAGGCAGCCCGGCATCACCGGGTCGCCGATGAAATGGCATTCGAAGAACCAGCGGTCGGGGCGCACCTCGTATTCGGCCAGCACATGGCCCTTGCCGAATTCACCGCCATCGGCGGAAATCTCGGTGATCCGGTCCATCATCAGCATCGGCGGCATCGGCAGTTGCGGGTTGCCGGGTCCGAACATTTCGCCGCGGGCGCACTGCAAAAGGCCTTCGTAATCGATACTGCTCGGGCGATCCGCCATTAATACTGCCTCCGGAGTGCTTTCGGTTTATTTCGTTATCGCGAGCACTCCTATCACCGCCCGGCGGAATCGCGCAATAGCGGGGGGTCTATTTCCCGTCCTTGGCCCCGTCCCCGGGCAGCTTCGGCAACCTCAGCACCAGCCCGCCACCCTCGACCGGCACGGTAACGGTGTTTTCGCGCAGGGCGGCGATCCAGACCGGGCAGATCAGGTCCTCGACGGCCTCGTCGCCAATGCCTCGCGCCTCCTCCACCAGATTGGTGAAATAGCTCGCCTCCAGCGCCAGCGCGATCCGGCCCAAGGCCTCCTCCCGGAAAGGCTCCCGCTCCTCTTCCGTCAGGCTGTGGACCGGCAGGAACTCCGTCTGTATCACTTCCCAGACCTCCGCAACCCGCGCCTCGCCGGCATCAAGTACCGGCCAGTCTCCCGTCTCGGCGCGAACAGCGGCGATCTCTTCCTCCACGACCATGCCGGTTGCGCGCGGTACGGACTGCATCAGCGACGCGTACCGGTCCCGCACTGGAGGCGCATCTTCCAGCATGGATTTCGTCATCGCAATTCCGCCGTCGATATACTGTCGGAACGCCACCGCACCCAGCCGCGCTGCGGCCAGAAAGGACCGGTCGGCATCGCTCAGGGTCTCCGGTGCGGCGGTCAGGCGCGCGTGGAGCCCTCTGGTCAGGCACTCTCCGAACCTCCCGACAGAGACTGCCAGCCCGAACCCCGCTCCGTTTATCAGCGCCACATCGCCAGGCTCGAAGGGAAGATAACTGACCTTGAACCCCTCGATATATAGCTCCTGGTCAGGCGGGGTCAGCACCACGGCATCCTTGAGGGACATCAGTTCGCTTTCCATTCCGGTATTGAGCGCCAGTGTCAGGTCATGCATATCGGTATAGGCAAGATCACTGGCAAGGATACTGCCGCCTTCCAGCCTGTAGCGGCCCTCAACGAGAACACCGGTCTCGGATACCGTGATGCAGCTGGCATAGTCCTCGCACGCCTCGCTCGCAAAGGCTGCCCAGGTTGTGAAAGCCCCGTTGACCACCGCCCCGTCCCGGAACGCGAGCGTCGCGAACATGCCCGGCGTCATGCCCATCCGACTGGCGAAAGTCGGATCGGCCGAGACCCAAGTCTTTCCTTCAAGGAGTTCCGGCGTCAATTCCTGTGCAAAGCTTGGCGAGGTCACAAGCAGGGCAATGGAAAGGGTTAGCATCCTGTTCATTTCAGTCTCCCGTGGCGCGGTCAGGTCCGTCTTGCTGATACGGTGCTGCGGAAAAAGTCCGTCGCACCAGCGCAGTTCCATTGCTTTCCCCATGGCCGATGCTTGACATAGGGGGCCGCGAAAACCCATTATTCATTGGTATCTGTTACCAACCACGAACCGTCCGGTCAAAGAGAGTAACGCATGAACGACCGACCCGAAGCGATGACCCAGTCCGGCGACCGTGCCGCCCGCTGGCTGCTTGGCGCCGGGCTTCGCCCAACCCGCCAGCGCCTGACCCTGGCCGAACTCCTGATCGGCGATGGCCACAACCGCCATGTCACTGCCGAAAGCCTGCATGAGGCCGCCGGGCAATGCGACGATCCGGTGTCGCTTGCCACCGTCTACAACACGCTCAAGGCCTTCTGCGAGGCCGGACTGATGGTCGAGATCACCGTGGACGGGAACCGGTCCTATTTCGATACCCGCACCGACGACCACCCGCATTTCTACTGGGAGGACGAGGGGCGGATCACGGATGCCCCGAGCGACAGCGTGAAGATCACATCGCTGCCGGATGCGCCCGAGGGCACCGAGATTTCCAAGGTCGATGTCGTCGTCCGCCTCCGCCGGAAATCCTGAACACCTGACCGCCCGCCAGAGGATGGCGGCCGGTCTCTGGTACAGCTGCATTGACCCGGAACTCGACGCCCTGCGAGGGAGGGCGCGACGCGTATGCCACCAGCACAACACCATGGAGCCCGACCGGCGGGGCGCGATGGCGCCACTTCTGGCGGAGCTCCTGGGTGAGGCCGGGGAAGGCTGTTTCCTCGAAGCCCCCTTTCATGCCGCCTATGGGTTCAACATCCGGCTCGGGGACGGCGTCTATCTCAATGCGGGTTGCACGATCCTCGATACGGCAACGGTGGCCATCGGGGATGGCACAATGCTGGGGCCGAATGTGCAGATCTATTGCCCCGAACACCACAAGGACCCCGCGAAACGGGCCGATGGGCTTGAGGTGGCGCGCCCTGTAACCATCGGGAAGAATGTCTGGATCGGCGGCGGAGCGATCATCCTTGGCGGGTTGCGGATCGGTGACGCGGCCATTGTCGGTGCCGGTTCCGTAGTGACGCGGGATGTCGGTGCCGGGGAAACAGTGGTCGGAAATCCGGCCAGACCGCCGGGACCGGGCCGGGTGGCCTGACAGACGCGTCACGCTGATTGCCGCCAGTTGCGCCCTCAGGAATGGCTTTTTGCGAAATCCGCCTTCTGTTCCGCGCTGGCCTCGGTCTGATATTTCGCCCGCCAATCCTCATAGGGCATCCCGTAGACGATCTCGCGGCCCTCGTCCTTGCTCATCTCGATTCCGCGCTCGGCGGCGGCCTCCTGGTACCAGCGGCTGAGGCAGTTGCGGCAAAAGCCCGAGAGGTTCATCAGGTCGATATTCTGCACATCGGTGCGGTCGCGCAGATGATCGCGGAGGCGGCGAAAGGCCGCCGCTTCCAGTTCGAGGCGGGTCTGGTTGTCCATGGGTAGGCTCCCTTCAGGCGGTTTTCTCAAGGATAATGCGGCCGAGATGGCGCGCAAGACGCATCGCCCAGTTTTTCTGGCCCTCGGCATCGGCGATGAGGTCATGCCGCAGCTCGATCAGCACATGGGGCAGACCGCGCGACGTGCCGTGTTGATACATGCAGTCGCCGCGCAACTCGCCCGAATAGGGCTCGTTGTCGCCGACCACGATGTCGCCATCGGCCCTGAGCGCATCCATCAGCGGCAGCGCGATACGGTCGTCCTTGTCCCAGAGGATGCCGACATGCCACGGCCGCTCGGCTTTGCCCCTGAGGCGTGGCGTGAAGGAATGGATGGAGACGATATGCGGTTCCAGCCCGGCGGCGATCATGGAGTCCAGTCGCGCGGTGATCGCGTGATGGTAGGGCCGGTGGTAGGCGTCGAGGCGGCGGGCGGTCTCGTCGGACCCGACATGCCGGTTGGCCGGGATGATGGTGCCGTCATAGAGCTTCATCACCAGGGTCGGGTCCTCCTCGCCGCGATTGGGGTCGATGACGAGGCGGGAAAACCGCGACAGGATCGCCGGGGCGCCAAGGAGGTCGGACAGGCCTAGGGTGAGGCCGCGGGCCCCGATATCGTAGGCGATATGGCGTGCCATCTCCGCCTCGGGCAGGCCAAGGCTGCCGCCGCCGATCTCGGGCGGGACGATATTGGTGGCGTGATCGCAGACGAGATAGATCGGAGAGGCGGTGTCGGGGGTTATCTCTTCGAACGGGATGTGGGGCATCAGGCGTGGTCTTTGTCTATCCGGCGGAAACCTATAGAGAGGCCGGAGGGGATCGGCCAGACACGCGTGGTGCTTTTTTGGCCCGGTCACGGAAATTTCCGGTTTCCTGCCGGGGGGCATGGTCTATAAGGCGTGCCAAGGCCCCCCGAACATGAACAAGACAGCAAGCGAGCTTTGATGAGACGCAGACGCAACGTGAAGATCGTGGCCACGCTGGGGCCAGCCTCGAACACCTATGAGATCATTCGTGAATTGTTCTTGGCGGGCGCCGATGTCTTCCGGCTGAATATGAGCCACGGCACCCACGATGATATCCGGGCCCGCCACGCGCTGATCCGGCAGCTCGAACAGGAGATGAGCCGCCCGATCTGCATTCTCGCTGACCTGCAGGGGCCGAAGCTGCGCTGCGGGGTGTTCGCCAACGGCTCGGAGGAGCTAAAGGAAGGCGCGCGGTTCCGCTTCGATCTGGAGGACGCGCCGGGGGACGGAACAAGGGTGCAGCTGCCGCATCGTGAGATTTTCGCGGCGCTGAGCGCGGGCTCGACACTGCTGGTCAATGATGGCAAGATCCGGCTGAAGGTGATCGATTGTTCGCCCGAACATGCCGACTGCGAGGTGATGGTCGGCGGTGAGATTTCCAACCGCAAGGGTGTGAATGTGCCCGATGTGGTTCTGCCCCTGGCGGCCCTTTCGGCGAAGGATAAGGCGGATCTGGATTTCGTCTGCGATCTGGGCGTCGACTGGCTGGCGCTGAGTTTCGTGCAGAGGGCCTCGGATATCGACGAGGCCCGGGCCCTGGCGATGGGCCGGGCGGCGGTGCTGGCCAAGATCGAGAAACCGGCGGCGATAGACGCGTTTCAGGATATCCTCACCGCTTCGGACGGAATCATGGTGGCGCGCGGTGATCTGGGGGTCGAACTGCCGCTGCAGTCGCTGCCGCCGATCCAGAAGCGGCTGGTGCGCGGCTGCCGGGCGGTGGGCAAGCCGGTGATCGTGGCCACCCAGATGATGGAAAGCATGATTTCCTCGCCGGTGCCGACCCGGGCCGAAGTCTCGGACGTCGCGCAGGCGATTTATGAAGGGGCCGATGCGGTGATGCTGTCGGCGGAATCGGCGGCCGGGGAGTATCCGGTCGAGGCGGTCTCGACCATGAACGCGGTGGCCGAGGAGGTCGAGAAGGACAGTATCTACCGCGCCGTCATCGAGGCCTCACGCAGCCCGGCGCAAAGCATGGTCAGCGACGCGATCACCGTTGCTGCGCGGGAAGTCGCCGAAACCACGGAAGTCAAGGCGATCTGCTGTTTCACCCACTCGGGCACCACGGCCAGCCTCGCCTCGCGCGAGAAGCCACGGGTGCCGATCCTGGCACTGACCCCAATGATTCCAACGGCGCGGCGGCTGGCCCTGACCTGGGGTCTGCATTGCGTGGTCACCAACGAGATCGAGAGCTTTTTCCAGGCGGTGGCCAATGCCGCACGGGCGGCGCGCAAGGACGGGTTTGCCTCGGAAGAGGACAAAATCGTTGTCACGGCGGGCGTTCCCTTTAATACTCCTGGCTCGACGAATATTCTTCACGTCACGTCGGTCGAAGAGGAAGCGATTTTCGAGGGCGGTTGAGCGGTTCACGAGGGGTGGCGCACGGCATGACTTTGTTCGATATCTATCTGCTGACCGGGACGGCGCTGATCCTGCTGGGCTGCCTGATCCTGTTCAATGCCAGCGTGGACGGCCGGCCTTCCTCAACAGCGATCGTGGTGTTGCTTGTCGGTTTCGGATGTATCTACGGCGCCTCGACCCAGAGCACCGAGGGTATGAGCCTCGGCGATATCCCTGCATCTCTGGGAAAACTGATCCGCACCCTCGTTCGCTAGATGTGAGCTGAACCCGGCCGGATCGAAACACTCCGATCCCAGGATTATGCTCGAATACCTGGATCTGGACCAAATTCATTTTCAGACTGCGACAGTCTGAAACGATTCTGGCCCGGGCCGGACCACCGCGCCACATTGCGCGAGTGCTTCTGGCCTCTTGCTTTCGGAAATCCGTCCCGCTATAGAGCGCGCTTCACCGGTGCTTCCGGCTCGAAAAGGGCTGCCGAGTTGCATCTGACCACCGTTCCCGAACAGGAGATGGAAATGCCCAAGATGAAGACCAACTCGGGCGCCAAGAAGCGCTTCAAGACCACGGCGTCCGGCCGCATCAAGGCCGCCCAGGCCGGCAAGCGCCACGGCATGATCAAGCGATCCAACAAGTTCATCCGCAACGCCCGTGGCACCACCACGTTGTGCAAGGCGGATGAGGGGATCGTGAAAACCTACATGCCCTACGCGCGCTGAAGGAGGCCTGAGATATGTCACGTGTAAAATCCGGCAAGGTCACCAATGCCCGCCACAAGAAGGTCCTGAAGGCCGCCAAGGGCTATTACGGTGCCCGGTCGCGCAACTTCCGCACCGCGACCCAGGCCGTCGACAAGGCGATGGAATACGCCACCCGCGACCGCAAGAACCGCAAGCGCAACTTCCGCGCCCTGTGGATCCAGCGGATCAATGCCGGCGTGCGCGAGGTCGATGCCGAGCTGAACTATTCGAAATTCGTCAACGGTCTGACCAAGGCCGGGATCGAGGTCGACCGCAAGGTGCTCGCCGATCTCGCCGTCAACGAGCCCGATGCGTTCGGTGCCATCGTCAATCAGGCGAAGGCCGCGCTCGGCTGAGCTCAAGGCAGATCTACGGTTTGTCAGCGGCCCGGGTTTTCCCGGGCCGTTTTCGTTTGCAGGCCTGCGAAGGGTTGTACCAGCGTGCCTCCGACAATGGCCGATAGAAGGCGTGGCATGGGCGGGATTGTCGAAACCGGCATCAGGACGCGGTCGCGGAGGCGGGGCAGGAGGCGGCTGTCGGACTGGTACATCGGGGTGAAGATGCCCGAGAGCGCCTGGTAGAGACGGACATGCCAGCGGCGGGAGCGAGCATAGAGGGTGAGTGCTTGTTCCACCGTTGGAGCATGGGCGATGGCGCGGGCCAGCGCTGCGGCATCCAGCAGGGCCATGTTGGCCCCTTGCCCCAGTTGCGGGCTGGCCATATGGGCGGCGTCGCCGATATGGGCGAGGTCGCGGGCGATGGGCGAGGCGATCGTGCCGTGGCTGTAGCGGGCCATGACCATCTGGTCGTGGCTGGTGATCTGGTCGAGGCAGCGGGCGAAATCGGGCCAGAGGGCGGCGGCCTCAGCCTTCCAGGCTTCCAGCGGCGCGGCGCGCCAGGTGGGGAAGGCGGCCTGCGGCAGGCTCCAGAAGATGGCGGCGAGCGGGGTCGGGTCTTCGGGCAGGTGGCCAATGGGCAGGATCCCGAGCATGTGGTGGGCACCGCGATAGACCTGGCGGAGCTCGGTGGGCCTGAAGGGCAGGGCCGGATCCCAGGCAACATTGCCCCAGATGGCACCATAGACGAGGGGCTGGGCGAAGGCGGGCCTCAGCGGCGAGCTGCCGCCAGAAGCGTCGATGACGAGGTCGAAGGGGCCGGTCTGGCGTCCGTCGGCGAGGGAGACGTGGCGTGAAGGGGCTGGGGTGAGCGCCGTGACTTCCGACGCGGTCAGGAAATCGGCGCCTGCCGCGATGGCGGCATCATGGAGCAGCGAGAACAGGCTGGCGCGGTGGATGGCGAGGCCGAAAGCCTCCGCGTGGTTGCGGTCGTAGCGGGCGTCGAGGACGAGGCGGCCGGTATCGGCGTCGTGGCCGGCCATTCGGTCGATGCGGGCACCAAGCGCGGTGGCCTCTGGCAGGAGGTCGAGTTCGGACAGAATCTCCTGGCCCACCGGCTGGATGACGAGGCCGGAACCGACCGGGGCGGGGGTGGAAAACCGCTCGATGACGGTGACACGGTGGCCTTCGCGGGCGAGGAGGGTGGCGGCGGTGAGACCACCGACCCCGGCACCGATCACGGCGATTGTCAGGGCTTGAGGCAAGGGGGCTCCGGGTTTGGGGGCGGATTGCTGGTTCAGGCAGGGTTCTGCCACGAACCGGGCCGCGATGCCGCAAAAAAAACGCTCCGGTCCTGCGGGGGGATGCGAGGACCGGAGCGCGGAACCGGGGATTGGTGGACGCCGAGCGGTTGGGGGGAATGCCGGCGTCCGATCCCCCCGGATCAGGTAAGCATGAAGATGTCGTCCAGGGTCAGGCTGTCCGGCTCGATATCGCGAAGCACCATCATGGCGTCGCCGAAACTTATGGCGAGATGGCCGTTATAGGAGGTCAGAACCGCCTCGCCGGGTGAGGATATCTGGATCCGGTCGACCCCGACCTCGAAGTCGGTGATGACATCGGTCCCGGTGGTATTCTGGAAGACGAAGACATCTGCCCCCCGTCCGCCGGTCAGCACGTCATTGCCGGCACCGCTATTGAGACGGTCGTTCCCGTCACCGCCGCGCAGGATATCGCGCCCGGCGCCGCCGAAGAGCATGTCGTCGCCCTTCTGGCCTTCGAGGATGTCGCGGTGCTTGTGCCCCCAGAGCTTGTCCTTGCCCTTGTTGCCCTTGAGAATATCCTCGCCGTCATAGCCATAGATCTTGTCGCGCGCGCCACCGCCGAGGATCTCGTTGTCGGTGCGGTTGCCGTGGATGGTATCCCGGCCCGACCCGCCGATGGCATTCTCGATCAGCGCCCTTGCATCATCATCCGGAAGGAGCGCGAGATAGACATTATGATCGGCATAGATGCCGCCATCTGCCCAGTCGAGGCGCGCAAGTTGGTCCTCGGAAAAGCGGCTGCCCTGGCCGGGACGAAGGTCGATCAGCGCATTCTCGGCATAGTTGGAGAAATCCAGCGTGTCGCTGCCGCCGCCGTCAAAGATGGTCAGGAAGATATTGTCCCCCCCGGCATCAAGGACGGTTTCGCCGTTGATCCGCATCGCACCGGTTTCGGGGTCGAACGTGTAGGTGCTGTCGTCGGCGTTAGTCTCCCAGTTGACGCCGTATATTTCCTGCAGGGCGGCGATATCGTAAATCATCAGGGTCTGGGCGTTGCCATAGCCCTCATTGGTATAGCCGGTCAGCGATGAGCCCTGGTGCGAGCGGTAGGTCATGACCGAATAGGCCATGGCGTCATATTCGGCGGTCAGATTGTTATGGCCGTGCTCCAGTCCCATCGCATGGCCGATCTCATGCATGACGGTGTGAAAGGCATAGGTGCCGATCTCTGGATTGTTGTAGTGGGTCTTGTTGAACCAGACATCGCCCGATTCCTGGGTGCCGCCGGTCGGGTAATAGGCGTGGGCGGTTCCGGTGCCGTCGGTTTCGCCAAAGCGCAGGGCGGCATTGTCGTCGAGCGCGCCGGTATATTCGGTGAAGGTAACGGCGGCAACGGCGCTGACCATGGCAAGCGCGGTTTCGACGGCGGCCATCTGGGCGGCGTTCAGCGCCTCGAACGTGTCCGGCTCGTCATTGTATATGCCGTAGGAATAGTCCGATCCGCTGTCGGGGAAGGAATAGGAGAGAACGGAACTGCCCCAGCTCCAACCCGATTGCAGGGCGTCGGTATTGTCCGCATGAACGCCGGGGGCGGGCGGAGCCGACGGGGCCGGCGCGTTGGGTACGGGCATCACTCACTCCAGAACAAACCTCACAGGGAGGAGGTCTAGGCGAGGGATGTTTCCGAAGCGCAAAGAATTGCTGGAAGTTTAAGTTAATAATGCCAGGCAGTTTAACTTAACGATTTGTCACCAAGACATCGCAAAGCACGAAGCATCGGCGCGAACCGGGTAGGCAGGTCGAGAAGCGCATAGGCCCTGAAGCCCGCAGAGACCGCTCCTGCCGACAATGAGTTCGGGACGGAAAGCGGCGCGTAGGTTCCGGTCCAGGGCCGTGCCACCGCCTGGGCGACCCTCAGAGGATGAAGTCGCTTGGCGTAAGATCGGCGCTGGTCAGAAGTCCCGAACTGTCGGTCAGGACCAGGACATCGCCGCCGAACCCGTCATCGATCACGATCCGCACCCTGCCGTCGCCCTTGTCGACAAAGGTCAGATCCTCCCACAGGACGGAATAGGAGGAGAGGTCGATCTTGTCCTTGTCGTCCTCGAAGCGCTTCACCACATCGCGGGCGCCGTCATTGTGGAAGATGAAGACGTCGGGCATGGTGGTCCCGATCAGTTTTTCCTTGCCCGCCGAATCCGACTGGATCTGAACCGGCGCTGCCGCGGCACCGGTTCGGAAGATGAAATCATCCGCCGTTAGCGAGTCGGGCGAGATCGGCGCTTCGCCTTCCAGCTGCGGTGCGAAATTGACCAGGAATTTCTCGTCGCGGATCTTGACCTTGAAGACACCGGGTTTCTTCCAGATGATGGTGACGGTATCGTACCCGACCGAATAAGCCGTGAGGTCGATCTTGTCGACGCCGTCCTTGAATTGGTAAATCCGGTCACGGACGCCGTCTCGTCCGAGCACGAATGTATCCGGATCGGCGGTTCCCGTCAGGAAATCCACGCCGGAAGTATCACTGATGATCGCCATGGTCTCTATACCTCGTTACCCTTCACGCCTCGCCACACGCGAAGCGAAGTCTATTCATTTTTAGGTTAATCCGAAGTTAACCTTGGTTTCGGCGCATGTCCTGGCGACTTGCAATCGGAGCAGGGTGTGCTACGCGTCTGGCCGGAACGGGAATTGCA
This sequence comes from Paracoccaceae bacterium, assembly GCA_050299335.1. Lineage (GTDB taxonomy): Bacteria > Pseudomonadota > Alphaproteobacteria > Rhodobacterales > Rhodobacteraceae > JBNKVT01. The sequence continues at coordinate 17,095 of JBNKVT010000008.1, forward strand.
ACGGATGCGCCGGTCATGGACGATCTGGAACCGCTGAAAGAGAAATATCTGGCCTTGATCGCCGAAGCGGACAGCGAGCACGCGCTGGAGGAGGTGCGGGTGGCCGCGTTGGGCAAGAAGGGCGAGGTCTCGGCGAAGATGCGCAGCCTTGGCGGCATGAGCCCGGAAGAACGGCAGGTGGCCGGCCCGGCGCTGAATGCTCTGAAGGATGATCTGGCGGCGGCGTTGGCGGCGGCGAAGGCGGTTCTGACCGATGCCGCCCTGGAGGCACGGCTGGCGGGAGAAACGATGGATGTGACCCTGCCGGGTCGGCCCCGGGGAGAGGGCTCGATCCATCCGGTCAGCCAGGTGACCGAGGAGATCGTCGCGATTTTCGCCGATCTCGGCTATGCGGTGGCCGAGGGCCCGCAGGTGGAATCCGATCACTACAATTTCGACGCGCTCAACATCCCGCCCGAGCACCCCGCAAGACAGGAGCATGACACGTTCTACATGCACCGCGAGCCGGGCGACAACCGCCCGCCCCATGTGCTGCGGACCCACACCTCGCCGGTGCAGATAAGGGCGATGATGGCCGAGGGTGCCCCCATTCAGGTGATCGCGCCGGGCCGCGTCTACCGCGCCGATTACGATCAGACCCACACACCGATGTTCCATCAGGTCGAGGGGCTGGCGATCGGGAAGGATATCTCGATGGCCAACCTCAAGTGGACGCTGGAGGAGTTCTGCCGGGCGTTCTTCGAGGTCGAGGGCGTCGAACTGCGCTTCCGCGCCTCGCATTTTCCGTTCACCGAACCGTCGGCGGAGGTCGATATCCGCTGTTCCTGGGAGGGCGGCCAGCTGAAGCTCGGCGAGGGCGACGACTGGATGGAGATCCTGGGTTCGGGCATGGTGCATCCCAAGGTGCTGGAAGCGGCGGGCGTCGATCCGGCCCAGTGGCAGGGGTTTGCCTTCGGCATCGGCATCGACCGGCTGGCGATGCTGAAATACGGGATTCCCGATCTGCGGAGCTTCTTCGATTCCGATCTGCGCTGGCTCAGGCATTACGGGTTCGCCGCACTGGACATGCCGACCCTACAGGCCGGGATCAGCCGATAGAACAGGTCTGATCCGGGGCGGCAACGCGGGAGTGCGCGCGACAGTCTCGCCTCGCGGTTCAGGGGAGAAAGTTACGGTTCAATGGCTCGAAACCGTTGCAGCCAGTCGAAATTTCCCGGGATTTCAGGCAGATACTCGGCCCCGAACCAACCCTCATAGCCAAGCGAAGCGATCCGCGGCAGCAGCGCGGCAAGGTCGGGCGCGCCGGCATCGGGCGAACGGCGGTTGGGAACGGTCGCGAACTGGATATGACCGATATGGGGCAGGAGCGCGCGGATGGTCTCGACATGGCGCGCCTGCATGATCTCCATATGAAAAAGGTCATACATGATCTTCAGGTTAGGGGCGGCGACCTCCTGCAGAACCGACAGAGCCTCATCGGTGGAGGTGAGGTGATAGCCGGGCGCGGTCCGTGTGCTCAGGGGCTCGATCAGGATGGTAATGCCATGCGGGGCGGCGTGGCTGCAAGCATGAGCGAGATTGTCGGTAAAGACGGCACGGGCAGCGGCGCCAGCCGCCCGGCCCGCCATGACATGAACGGCGCGGCAGGAAATGGCGGCGGCGAAGGAGACGGCCTCTTCGATGGCGTCCCGCGCTTCGGCGCGGCGGTGTGGCAAGGCTGAGAGGCCGAAATCCCCGGCGGCGATGTTGCCCTTGGAGGTGTTGAGGCCCAGCATCGGTAGGCCGGTCTCGGCCAGGGCTGCACTGATATCCTCCCGGTCAGTGTCGTAGGGCCAGTGACATTCGACAGCGTCGAAGCCGGTTTCCCTGGCGGCGCGGATGGCATCGGGCAGCGGCAGGTCGGGGAAGAGGAAATCGAGGCTGGCGGAAAAGCGCAGCATGGGCACGCTCACCCGGCTCCGGCGCGTTCGAGCGTGTCGATCTTGGCGCGAAGCCAGGCATAGTAGAGGCAGTCGAGAAGGCGGGTGACGTCCTCGGCGGGCCGGATGCCGCCGATCCAGGCGCGGTAATCGCCAGGCGTGCCGGGGAAGGCGTTGACATAGCGCGCGGCGTCGAGACCGGGCTCGTAGGTGCCGTCGCGGCGGGTCAGCCCTTCATAGCCCACAAGCTGCTTGGACCGTGCGACAATCGTCGCGTGGAAATCGGTGTCCGTGATGTCGGGATCGTTGACCTTGATCAGGGTCACGGCGGCCCCGCGACGCTCGGGGTCGGGAACGGCGAGGTCGAAGATCGGGTTTCCCGCGATCCAGGCATTCACCGCGTCGCGATTGGCGACGGAGCGTGCCGTCATCTCCTCGACCGAGCCGACCATGCGCTCGGTCCGTTCCAGCCCGAAAGTGGTCTCGGCGAAGGCGAGCGCGTGGTATGTGTTGATGATCCCGCCCGTCATGCGGTCGGCCTCGGGATCGTAGAACGGCCCGGTGGCGGTGCTGCGCGGCGAGGTCAGGAGGCGCTGGCCGTCAACGGGTACGGCGATCTTCAGTTGGCGCGGGATCGCCCAGGCCGGATTCTCCATGTTGCGATCGATATGGGCAAGTGCGGCCGGGGTCAGCACGATGGCGAAATAACCCGAGACGCCGCCGATGGCCTTCTGGAAGGGCATGAACTGGCAGGTGCGGGCGTTGAACCCGGCCCGGGTCTCGGGCGACCACGTCATCGCGCCCAGAAGCGAGGTCGCATCCATGATCGCGTGGTGATGCTCGGGATCGGCAGCGAGCCAGTCGAGCAGCGACCGGATTTCCGCTTCGGTATAGGTGGTCGCCCCCGTTGTTTCGTGGCCGACGCCGACGAAGAGCCTCACCCCCATGCCGGTCAGCGCCTCGGCCGACGGGATCGCGCCGTCCGAGGCGGCGAAATGCAGCTTGCTTTCGTCCCCGTTACGGCAGGTGCGGACCATCTCGACGATCTGCGCCCCCCAGGACTGGCGGAAGAACCCGCCCTGCCGCGCCGCCGCGCTTTCGGGCTCGGGCGTGTCGACATAGACCCTCTGCTCGGGATCGGCGGGGGCGAGCATGTGGAGGATGGCGGACGTGAACCCCGAATGCCCGCCGCCGAGGCCGATAGCCATGCGGTGAGTCTTCGGATAGCCGAAATAGGTATGGATCCTGCGGGCCATGTCGAGAAGGATCGCGTCCGCCGGGTAGCCCCGATGCATCGACCGCGCCAGCTCCCCGACCGTGAAGCCGCCGAGATCGGCGCCGGTGTCCGAAAGCTTGCGGTATCGGGTTGTGACCCATTCGGAAAATTCTGCCGACAGCGCCGTCCTGTCCTCGGGTCCCTCGGTCATGTCGGTGATCGGGCCGACGCCGAAGAACGGGTTCGAGGGACGTGGCGGCGGGCCATCCGCGGTGAGGCGTTCGGCCCGCGCGATCGCATCGGCGAAACGGGACGTGATTTGCATGGGTGGCACCCTCCGGGCCTGTGGTTTCCTGGGCGCGGAAAACTCCGCTTGGCATTGGGACGGGTACGTCCCGGTCATGGCAACGGGGTGTCACGGCGCGGTGCCGGGTTTCGAATTTGCACCGTCTGACATCCGACGTTCCGCAAGCCCGTTGCCAGCCTCTTACCGACGAATGGCGCCGGTTTCAAAGCCAAACGGATCGCGCCTATTGGAAGGTCCGGCGGGTGGGGAAGCCCATGGCGGGACTTCCTGACGGTGCTCCCGGCCCGAAATCGGCGCCGCGTCGCGAAAGGGTAGTCTTTGGTTGCAGGCCGGCTGGCTCAGATCCCACCCAAGGCCTTGGGTAGCCGGGCCAGTTCGAGCGGTCCGAGTTTCAGGCTGCCATCGACGAGACGCAGCGTGACATTCAGTGTGTCGCCGCTGGCAAAGCCCTCCAGCGCGCTTTCCAGCTGCCCGCCGGCATTGACCCCGGCAAAGGCCGGAAGCGCCAGCGCTTCGCGCCAGTTCTCAACCGACAGTCCTATCTCGCCCTGCAGCCTGCCGTCTTCATCCGCCCTGGCCTGGCCCTCGCCCGAAAGCGACACGGGCCCGAGGCCGAGCTCGATCCGGGCAAGATCGATCCTGGTTACGGCGCCGTTCGCCAGCGCTTCGGGAGCCGGGTCCTTGCTCAGCGACAGGACCATGTCGAGCACCACATCGTCCAGCCGCGTTGGCAGGCCGGCGATGGCGAGGGCCGCATGGTCCCTTTTTGGCATTTCCAGACCGGCACTGTCGAGATTGACCCGATAGGTCCGGTCGCCCGCGTCCGAAACCGAAAGACCGGCATCTTCCAGCACCCGTCGCCAGGCCTCGTCGGCAAACAGGGCCAGACTGTCCCCGGTCCGCGAGAACCGGCTGAGCGACAGATCCGAGGGCCGCTTGAACAGGCGCTCGCGGGCCGATCCGGGCCCGTTCAGCGCCGTGCCGGTCTCCTCGGCCAGGGCGGGGGCGGCAAGCAGACCGGCGAAGCCGATGAAAAGGACCCTCGAAATACGCATGCCATTCCTCCAGACCTGCCGCACGTCTCGCAAAGCGCCGGTCAAATTAGTCGATAACCAGTATTCAACCGCCGCGAAATCACTTGCAAGGGATCAATCGAGGTGGATCAAATTCGTCTATTGGTTGTTCGTAGTTCTTTTGGACGACAATGTGACGTTCAAGGCCTCTTGCCGGAGGTTGCCTCACAAATACTTGAATTGGCGTTGTTTTTGAGTGAATCGAAACGCGGTTCCCCCCTGGACCAAGCCGAGTGCCGACCGTGTATTGACGATATCCGGAAAAGAGTTACGGAATTGAGATGGTGAATTAACTTCCCGTTAATCCATTGGTTTCAGTATTTACCTTGCGTTGACCAGTTCGCATTGTTCCCAGTGTTTTCCTGATCTGTTTTCTCGTGGACCGAGACGAGAGAGACCCAGTCCGTGAGCGGCCAGGTGCGGGGCTTGTCATTGCTGGTTTTGAATGGCGCATGTCGAATACTACCGTCACCAGTTCTTGTATCCCCCACGACCATGTCATGAACATAGGAGTGACAGTAATGTCCTATCCGAATATTTTCACAAGCCAGCGACCCGCCCGGTTCCTTTCAGCGGCTTTCCTCGCCGGCCTGCTAGGGGCTGCTCAACCCCTGATTGCGCAAAGCGTGGTGCTGGAGGGCACCGGGGGCGGGATCACCATCGAGGGCGATCTCCTGTCCTACGAAAACGGCTTCTTCAAGGTGGCGACGACGCTTGGCGAATTCAACATCTCGGCCGCCTCGGTGGTCTGCAAGGGCGAGAGCTGCCCCAAGGAGGAGGCCGATATCAGGGCCGACTTCGCGATCATCGGCTCCGACACGATCGGCGGCGAGCTGATGCCGCTCCTGGTCAAGGGCTTCTCCGAACGCCAGGGGATCGTCATCGCCAGCACCTCCAAGACCGGCGATCATCAGGTGGTGCTGGATGCCATCGCCGATGACGGGTTCGGCGAGGAGGCCTTCAAGGTGATGATCGAGGACAGGGGCTCGTCGACCGGGTTCGAGGCCCTGCTGGAGAACCGCGCCGATATCGCCATGTCCTCGCGGAAGGTGACCCGCGAAGAGGCCGCCGCGCTGCTCGCCGCCGGTCTGGGCGACCCGCAGGATTTCGCGCACGAACACACGCTGGCGGTGGACGGGCTGCTGATCACGGTCCATCCCGACAATCCCGTGGGAGAGCTCTACGAATCTGAGATCACCGACCTCCTGTCGGGTGACATCAGCAACTGGGCTGAACTGGGCGGACCGGATCTGCCGGTCAAAATCTATTCGCGCGATACCAATTCGGGCACATTTGCCACTGTCAACGACCGCTTTCTCAGGCTTCGGGGCCTGGAACTGTCGCCTGACGCTCAGATCGTCGCGGACAACGAACAGATGGCCTCGGCCGTTACTTCGGACCCGGGCGCGATCGGCTATATCGGCTATGCCTATGGTGACGATGTCAAGCCGGTGACCATCGTCCAGGAATGCGGGCTGAAGGTGGCGCCGACGGCGTTCAATGCCAAGGCCGGGGAATATCCGCTGCAGCGGATGCTCTATCTCTACACCACCAACAAGGAGCTTTCGAGCGACGCCGTGGATCTTCTGAACTTTTCGGTTTCGCAAGAGGCCAACGGTCTGGTCGAGAAAGCCGGGTTCATTTCCTTCGGCATCTCCAAACGGGATCAGGAAGAGGTGGCCGCGGCGGTCCGGGCCGAGATGGATCAACTCACCAGCGCTAACGAGGCTAATGTGGCGCGCGAGCTCTATATCGATCTTCTTGATCACGAACGGCTATCGACGACATTCCGCTTCGCCACCGGCTCGTCCAGTCTCGACAACCTCTCCCAGTCCGATCTGGTCCGTCTGGCCGAGTATCTTGGCAAGCTCCCAGACGGCACCGAAGTGTCCCTGGTCGGGTTCACCGATTCCGATGGCAGCTTCGAGGCCAATCGCGGTCTGGCGCAAGGCCGGGCAGCCGCGGTGCAGGACCTGATCGAGAACTATGTCGGGGCCGAGGCGCTGAGCAATGTGAGGTTCACGACCAAGGGCTACGGCGAACTGCATCCCGTGGGCTGTAACGACAATTTCGCCGGACAGCGGTTGAACCGCCGGGTGGAAGTCTGGGTGAAGAAAAGCTGATCGGTACCCGGGCTCGAGAACCTTCCGAGCCTTCCCACCTGTATCCGGGCGCAGCGACCTCTGCCGCTGCGCCCGATGCTTTTCTGGCCCGCCGGGACGTGGTCTCTGAGTCCGCCGGCATGGTGAAGGGGGTCGACGGCGCGACCCGGGCACCGGTGAAGTGAGGCCGACACCCACTCAACTGCGCCGATGCCGGTCGTGGAACTTGGGTGCGAATAGTCACTGACAGTCCCGAAGCGTTGACCGAGCGTCGCAAGGGCAGCCACAATCCCGGCGCGATCAAAGACCCGCATGGGCCCATGTCTGACAATGACCTCCAGTCTCTGCCCCCTCGAGGGCCCAACGCCGGAAATCCCGCCACGCTGGAGGCTCGGATCGCGGTTCTGGAAGCACGGATATCGCCGCAGCCCCGGACGCTGATCGGCCATCTCAAGGAATGGGGCGGCGTGGCGACGCTGGTGGTGGCGCTGCTCTATACATTCCCGCTGGGTGTCTGGGACCGGTTTCACCTGACCCCGCAGGCGCAGCGCGCCGCCGAGGTGGCGGCACTCAGAGATGCGGTTCTGGAACTGGCGGAGCTGGATATCAGCTTCGGGGCCACGGCCTCGGAGATCGAGGATCCCGAAATCCGGAATTTTTACTCGCGGGCGGTCGGGGCGAAGAAATTCACCCTGCTGACCCGCATGTCGCCCCGGGTCATGGCCCATGCCGACGGTCTGGATGCGCCGGAACTGACGCTGCTGGCGGCGTCCTATGCACAGGCGGGAAACCAGCCCGTGGCGGACCTGCTCTATGAAGAAGCGCTGGCGAAATCCGAGGCGGCCGGCAATGTGCCGATGATCGCGGATATCTACCGGCTGAAGGCAATGGCGCAGATCGGAAGCTTTGCCGGCACCGACCGGACCCTCGTTCGCGACTATTTCGGAGCCGCGATTACGGCCCTTGCCGGTGTGAATTCCGACTATGCCAACATGCAGGTCTCAAACACCGCCTTCGAATGGGCGCAATTCGAGATGGCCAAGGGCGACTGGGCCTGCGGCGTGGCGTTGGGGCACTGGGCGCAGGAAAGGATCGACCTCGTGCCACCCTTGAGCCCCGAGGTGGCCTCCTACCAGCAACAATACCGGTGGAAACTCGCCAGCTACAAACAGGCCGAGGGACAGACGTCCGAGGGATGCGGGCCGGAGATGGACGCGATCCTGAAATAGCCCTAGGGCGCGTCGGTCAGATGCGGAATTTCTCGCCCAGATAGACACGCCGGACATTGTCGTCCTGCACCACGTCCTGAGGCTTGCCGCTCATCAGCACGGTGCCGTCATGCAGGATACAGGCCCGGTCGACGATCTCCAGGGTCTCGCGGACATTGTGGTCGGTGATCAGCACCCCGATGCCGCGATCCTTCAGATGCGAGACCAGCGAGCGGATCTCGCCGACAGCGATCGGGTCCACCCCGGCGAAGGGCTCGTCGAGGAGCACGAAACTCGGCTGTCCGGCCAGGCAACGCGCGATCTCGACCCGCCGCCTTTCACCGCCCGACAGGGCCACGGCGGGGGCGCGGCGCAGATGGGTGATCGAGAACTCGGCCAAGAGCTCGTCCAGCATGGTCTCGCGGCTGACATGGTCCTTTTCCTGCAATTCCAGCACGGCGCGGATATTGTCCTCCACCGACAGGCCACGAAAGATCGAGGCTTCCTGCGGCAAATAGCCGATCCCCATTTTCGCCCGGCGGTACATCGGCAGCAGCGTGACGTCCTCACCATCAATGGTCACCGTCCCGGCCTCGGGTGCGATCAGCCCGGCGATGCAGTAGAAACATGTGGTCTTGCCGGCGCCGTTCGGCCCCAGGAGCGCCACCACCTCGCCGCGATGCACGTCGATGGAGACGTCGCGCAGGATCGGGCGTTTCTTGTAGCTCTTGCCGAGATTGCGGGCCACCAGCCCCGATGAGCCGTCGGTGACCGTCAGTTCGGGTTGGGCCTCAACGCCGCCGCCGCCGTCGGTCCCGCCGCGTGTCGCATCCTCGCTCCCGATCCCGCTCATTCACTGCCCTCGGGGCGGAAGATCGTCTGCACGCGGCCTTCCATCTGCGCCACGCCGGTGGTCAGGTCGATCCGCAGTTTCTGTCCCGACAGCGCGTTCGGTCCCTGGGTCAGCAGGACATCGCCCTCCATCAGCACCAGCCCGGTGGAGATGTCGTATTCGGCGGCGGCGGCCTCGGCGGCCTCGGCCCCGTTGGTCAGGGTCACGTTGCCGGCCGCCTTCACCCGCTGGATCCGCCCGCTGGCCTCGCCCTCGCGCCCATAAGTGACCTCGACCTCATCGGCCTGAAGCCGCATCTCGCCCTGACCGACAAGCACCGAGCCCGAAAACACCGCGATCCCGGTCGCCTGTTCGATCCTGAGACTATCCGCCGTCACCTCGACCGGCAGGGTATTGTCATGGGAGAGCCCGCCGAAGGCCACTTCGGCTCCCTGGCCCAGAACGGGCCCCGCGGCCAGTCCCAGGGCCGCCATCATCACGCCGATCCGCAATACCCCGCGCACGTCAGTCCCCCTGTTTCTGGCCTTCGAGGGCCGGATCGTAGACCAGTTTCACCCCGCCTTCCAACCAGATCACCCGGGCACCCGTCAAGGTCTGGTCGCGTCCGATCCGCAATCGGTCGGCCACGATATCCCCCATCGGCCCCGCCGCCCGGACCGAGCCCTCGCCCCGCATCTCCGCCGAAGCCAGATCAGCCTCCAGCCAGTCGACCCGGAAGGAATAGCCGTCCGAGGTGGTCAGGTTCACGCCGCCTGGCATCTGCATTCGCTGAGCCTCCAGATCGAACCCGGCCTCGGGCGCGCTCACATAGATGCGCGGACCCTCCTTGAGTTGCACGCTGCCGGTCAGCCTCGAGATCGCGACCCGCGTCAGTTCCAGATCGCTGGGGAAGGCCTCGTCGGCATGGAAATTATAGGCGTCCCCGTCGCGGGTCATGCCTGACAGATTGGGGTTCGACACTTTCAGCCCCTCGCCCATCGCATCGAGATCGGCCCTCGTGAAACTGATCCCGCCCTCGAAGGTCTCCTTCTGGTTCACCAGAAACACCGCCGCCACCAATCCCAGAGCCAGCACCGGCAGCGCCAGTTTCAACCAGCGGACGGTGCGCGAATAGAGACCCCCCGCCATGCCAGGCTACGCGACGCCGGCGCGGAGGCAGTCATGGACATGGAGGATGCCCAGGGGCCGGCCTTGCGGATCGACGGCAAAGAGTGTGGTGATCGATCCGTCCATGATCCCCAGTGCTTTCGAGGCAAGGGTTTCGGGGGCGACCACCTTCGGCGCGGCGGTCATAACCTCGCGTGTCACCCGGTCCAGAAGCCCCTCCATATGCCGCCGGAGGTCGCCATCGGTCACCACCCCGATCAGACGTCCGTCGCCATCGACGATCCCGACGGTACCGAATCCCTTCGAACTCATGACCAGGATCGCCTCCGACATCGGCATGTCGGGTGGGGCCAGCGGCATCTCGGCACCGGCATGCATGAGATCGGCCACCGTCTGAAGCTGCGCGCCCAGCTTGCCACCCGGATGCAGATCCCGGAACCGCTCGGGCGAGAAACGCCGCTGCCGCATCAGCGCGATCGCCAGCGCATCGCCGAGGGCCAGCGTCATCGTCGTCGAGGTCGTCGGCGCGAGCCCGTTCGGACAGGCCTCCTCGGCCTTCGGCAGCATGATGGCGATATCCGAGCGTTTCAGGAGCGTGCTGCCCGGATTGCTCGCCACCCCGATCATCGGGATCTTGAACCGCCGCGTATAGCGGATGATATCGGCCAGTTCCGGCGTCTCGCCCGAGTTCGACAGGAGCAGCACCACGTCCTCGGGCGTGATCATGCCCATGTCGCCATGGCTCGCCTCGCCCGGATGCACGAACTGCGCCGGCGTGCCGGTCGAGGCCAGCGTCGCCGCCACCTTCCGCGCCACATGCCCCGACTTGCCCATGCCCGAGACCACGATCCGGCCCCTGACGGTCAGCATGACCTCCACGGCCTCGGCAAAGCTCTCACCCAACTGCCGCGAGAAGGCGTCCAGTGCCGCTGCCTCCGTCGCCAGCACCTCGGCACCTGCGGCTATGATCGCCGCCCGCCCGTCCTGGTCCTTCACCGCTTCGGCCAATCCCGGCCCCTTTCATCCTGTTGCAAATATCCCCGCCGGAGACTTCCGCCCCTGCCATCAGGACCTAATGCGCAAATATGTCCTCATCGGGCCACCCGGCAAGATCGAGCGCGGCCCGATGCGGCAGAAACTCAAAGCAAGCCGCAGCCAGCGCGGTCCGGCCCTCGCGTTCAAGCATCGTGTCGAGCGCTGCCTTCAGCCGGTGCAGATAAAGCACATCCGACGCCGCGTATTCCGCCTGCGCCTGGGTCAGCTCCTCCGCGCCCCAGTCCGAGCTTTGCTGCTGTTTCGAGATATCGGTGCCGAGGATCTCCTGAATCAGATATTTCAGCCCGTGCCGGTCGGTATAGGTCCGGACCAGTTTCGAGGCGATCTTGGTGCAATAGACCGGTGCCGTCAGCACACCGAACCGGTGCAGGAGCACCGCGATATCGAACCGTCCGAAATGAAATAGCTTCAGCTGAACGGGATTGGCCAGCATCGCGCAGAGGTTCGGCGCCTCGGTCTGGCCCTGGGCGATCTGCACCACATGCGCGTCGCCGTCGCCTGCCGACAGCTGCACCACACACAGCCGGTCGCGATGCGGCCTGAGCCCCATCGTCTCGCTGTCGATGGCCACCACTGGCCCGAGGTCGAGCCCGTCGGGCAAGTCGCCCTTATGCAGGTAATTGGCCATGCACGTGCCTTTCCATAGCTTCGTCCCCGCTTTTACACCACTTCCACCGGACTGCCAGCCCGCAACGCCATCCGGCGTATTTCCAGTCCTGAGGGAAAGCTGGACCAAAATCGTTTCAGACTGTCGCAGTCTGAAAAAGAATTGGGGCTGTCCTAGATAACGTGGTTGGAGTTATCCAGGATAGCATGCGAAAGAGCCGTATTCCTCAGAACAAGCAGCTCCGTCTTCAGGAGCATTTCGTTGCCGGCACGACAGCGCGGACGGCCGCCAGCCTGGTGGGGGTGCATCGCAACAGCGCAGGGGCTCCGGCCTATAGCTCGATGGATGTATCGGGCAGCAGCAGGGCGCGCTCGTTCAGCCAGGGGTGGACCTCGAGCGCCGCCTTCAGGCTGGTCTGGCCAAGGATCATCCTTCCCATGTTCATCAGCACCAGCCCCCGGCCCGACAGGGCGCCGAAATGGCGCGGTTCCAGGGCGAGGGTCCGGTCGAGATCGGTCAGCGCATCGCCGTAGTTCTGCCGCAGGAAACGGGTGAAGGCCCGCTGGTTATAGCCCTCGGCATAGTCGGGGCAATAGGTGACAAGGTCGTCGAGGATGCGCTCGGAATCCTCGAAATCATAGGCCTCTCGCCGGGCAATCCCCCGGTCGAGCAGCGCTTGCGCTTCCGCGTCGGGGGCGGTCCGCCAGAGCAGCCAGAGCGCGTCTGCCAACGGCCGCGCCTCACCGGGAGAGGCGCTTTCGGCCAGACGGTCGAGCAAGGGATCGCGTTCGGCGGCTATGTCTGGAGAGGCCGGGCAATCCCCGGCCCGGGCGAGGCCCGGGGAAGCGGCGAGGAGGATCAGGAGGGCAAGGATACGCATGCTCCCACCATGCCCGATCCCAGGGACCGGTCAAGCCTTCCGCCGGTCAACTTCCCGCGAAGCGGGCTTCCAGCTCGTCGCGGCGCTCGTCGGGGATTTTGGCGAACAGCACGTCCGGCACCTCTATCGCGGCCCCGGGAACGAGTGAGTTGAGGGCGGTTGCGACGTCAGTGGGCCAGTCCGCAGCGTCGAGTTTCAGCGTTGCCAGCATCTTTTCGGAGGCATCCGGGATGAAGGGCTGCGAGAGCACCGCATAGAGACGGATCAGGTTCAGAGCAAACCGCACGATGGCGGCGGCGCGGTCCGGGTCGGTCTTGTAGACGGACCAGGGTGCGGCTTCCTGCAAGTATTCATTGCCGAGCACCCAGATCGCCCGAAGCTCAGCGGCGGACTTGCGCAGCTCCATGGCCTCCATGGCAGCCTCGAAGGCGGCGAGGCGGGTGGCAAGGGCTTCTGTGACGGCGGTCTCGTCCTCGCCGTATTGCCCGCCTTCCGGTACCACCTCGCCCCATTTCGAGCGGCAGAACTTGGTGACCCGCGAGACGAAATTCCCCAGCACATCGGCAAGGTCCTTGTTGACGCCGCCCTGAAACAGCTCCCAGTTGAAATCGGTATCGCTGCTTTCGGGGCAGTTGGCCAGGAGCCACCAGCGCCAGTAATCCGCCGGAAGGATCTCCAGCGCCTGATCCAGAAACACCCCGCGCCCCTTCGAGGTCGAGAACTGGCCGCCCTGATAGTTGAGGTAATTGAACGACTTGATGTAATCGACCAGCTTCCACGGCTCGCCCGACCCGATCAGCGTCGCGGGGAAACTGAGCGTGTGGAACGGCACATTGTCCTTGCCCATGAACTGCACGTAGCGCACGTCCTCCGCGCCCTTGTCGGTGCGCCACCAGCGTTCCCAGGCATCATCCCCAAGCCCGTTCGCATCGGCCCATTCCGCCGTTGCCGAGATATATTCGATGGGCGCATCGAACCAGACATAGAAGACCTTGCCCTCCATACCAGGCCAGTCCTGATCGCCCCTCTTCACCGGGATCCCCCAGTCCAGATCGCGGGTGATCCCCCGATCCTGCAGCCCGTCGCCGTCATGCAGCCATTTCTTGGCGATCGAGGTGGTCAGGATCGGCCAGCCCTTCTGGCTGTCGATCCACTGATCCAGACGGTCCTTCAGCACTGACTGGCAGAGGTAAAGATGCTTGGTCTCGCGCACCTCCAGATCGGTCGAGCCCGAGATCGCCGAGCGCGGATTGATGAGGTCGGTGGGGTCGAGCTGCTTGGTGCAGTTCTCGCACTGGTCGCCGCGGGCGCTGTCATAGCCGCAATTCGGACAGGTGCCCTCGACATAGCGGTCGGGCAGGAAGCGCCCGTCGGCCTTGGAATAGATCATCTTGTCGGTGACTTCGCGGATCAGCCCGGCCTCGGCCAGTTTCCCGGCGAAATGCTGGGTCAGGCGGTGGTTGCGGGTCGAAGACGAGCGCCCGAAATGGTCGAAATTCAGCCGGAACCCATCGACGAGGTCCTTCTGGACCTTCCACATCTCGGCGCAATACTCGGCCACCGGCTTGCCGGCCTTGGTGGCGGCAATCTCGGCCGGGGTGCCGTGCTCGTCGGTTGCACAGATATGCATCACCTCGTGCCCCCGCGCCCGCATGTAGCGGGCATAGACGTCCGAGGGCAGCTGCGAGCCGATCAGCGTACCCAGATGCTTGATGCCGTTGATATAGGGCAGGGCGGAGGTGATGAGGATGCGTGCCATGGGAACCCGGAATGTCGTCGTCCGACCGGGCTATACTGCATGGGGCGGGCCTTGGCCAGCAGCTGTTCCGCAGCCGAAACGGAGCCTGCCACCGTCCCGGACCGCGTCATGTCGTGCGGGCGGCGCCCACCGGCGCCCCCCTCTCCCCCTGGGAGAGGGGTCGGGGGAGAGGTTTGCCAGGCTCTCCGTCACGCATTGTATTGCAATAGTCGCCGATTCCCCGTAATCACCGCTTCGCACCGGCCACAGGGGTTTAGCTCAGTTGGTAGAGCGACGGTCTCCAAAACCGTAGGTCGTGGGTTCGAGTCCCTCAACCCCTGCCAGTGCCGCAATGTTCAGCCCTCGCCTCTTTGTGCGCGTGAATGCGACGAACACCTCGCGTGGCAAGCCGGGTTCTGGTGAGACATATTCCTCATTTCGTGACATCCGAATGCCACGGCGGGGAGCAGGCTATAGCATTTTGCGCCAAATCGTATTCACGCCGATCCGCGAACACATTTGCTACGCAAACGCTGCCTCGCGGGCCGGCGTGAATACCTGAATCCGGTCAGGCGCGACACGCTTGTCTTATGATTTTCCGTGGCTCTCTGCGAAAGTGGAGCCTCAGCACGCCACGCCATTTATTGCGTGCTGAGGCGGTGGTCGGATCGTCAAAGGCTTGGTCACGAAGGACCGTTTTACAGTGAGATCGGCCACCGTCTTCGCATGAGGCCTGAACGGATACAGAGCGGCATGAGAGCCCTCTAGATGTGAGCAAAATCCTGGGATCAGATTGAACCAATCTGATCCCAGGATTTTGCTCAAGCCTACGTCTCTGGACCAAAATTCTGACCGGCCTCCTATCCGGTCGGAAGCATGAATCAGAATTCCGACCGAATGGGAATCCCTTCGATTCAATCAGTTCGGATTCCGCTCTAGAAACGTGCCTCGACGGTCAGGTCCAGTCCATAGCTCTGGTAATCGTCCACGCCGATCCCGTCATAGAAAGCGCCCACCGACAGGCGTCCGGAACCGCCCAGATCGTGGCTCGCACCCAGGTGGATACGGGCCCGCTGACCTTCGTAGGCGGGAACGACGGTACTGGCGAAACCGGTTCCGCCGCTGCGCGACCAGATGCCCGAGATGCCGCCATTCAGGATCAGTTCGCCGCCGGCCAGGGTGAAAGGGTGCTCGATATCGAGGCCGAGCATCACATCCGTTGTCTCGACGCTTTGCTCTGGCACCGTGCCGGTGCCGGTGTCGAATTCCAGTTGCGTATCGGAGACGTGGATCGCTGAAAGGCTCGGCGTGACGATCGTGGTGCCGTATTCGAGGCGCCCGGCGGCCTTCAACTGGGCCAGCAGGCGCCGGGTGTCAAACTCGATTCCTTCCGATCCGTCGACATCAAGCGTGTTGCGCGACTTTCCGAACAGCACCCGGCCTTCCAGATACAGCGGCTGCTCGGGCAGTCTGGCGACAAAATACGGGCCCGCAAGATAGCCCGTGCCATCGGTCCGGTCGTCGCCCTCGCTTTGGCTCAGACGGTCGAACTCGACCATGACGCCGACCAATGCGTCCGGCGAGAGGGTCCAATGGGTGCCGACCGCACCGAAGATATAGCTGTTATCGGTGTCGTCCTGCTCGGACCAGGATCCTTCCAGCCGCCCCCAGACCGGCAGATCGGCCGAGGTCCCGACCGAGAACGTGCCGTTGCCTCTTGTGATATCGGCGTTGAAATGCCCCCCGGCCGACCCCGACAGAAAGCCGAGCAGGTCCGGCTGCGCGTTGATCAGGTGGTTGTTCCGCGCCAGCATGAAACCGGCGATCTGGTTTTGGATCGCCGCCACCGAGGCACCATCTGCATCGCCCGAAACGGTGACATTGAACGGGTTCTCGTCTGCATCGCTGGTCACCATCGACAGATCGAAGGAGAACGCCCCGGCATTGGACGGCGTGTAGGTGACCTCGAAACTGGTCGTGCCGCCAGCGGGGGCGACGCTGAGGCTGCCCGGAACGGTGATCGACGACACCGTGACATTGCTCAGCGCCGAAGCCGTCGCCGTTTCGATGTCAAGGGTGTCGAACCCGGTATTGGTGATGGTATAGGTCACGGTCACCGGGGTCCCCGTCGTCTGCGTCCCTTGCGCATCCGTCCCGCCATCGGTCAGACTGCCGCTCGCCGAAGAGGTGACAGCGATCTCGGCCTCCCCGGTCGCGGTGCCTGAGACGGTGAAGTTGAACGGGTTCTCGTCGGCATCGTCATTGGTGAAGCTGAGATCGAAACTGAAAGCCCCCGCGACTGTGGGGGTGTATTGCACCTGGAACGTGGTCGTCCCACCTGACGGCGCGACCGTGGTCGAGCCCGGGGCGGTGATCGAGTTGACGGTGACGTTGGACAGTGTCGAGGACGTGGCGCTGGCAATGGTCAGGTCGGCGGTCCCGCTATTGGTCACCGTATAGGTCACCGTCACCGGTGTACCAGCGGCTTGCGTCCCCTGCGCATTGGTTCCGCCGTCACTGACCGCGCCGCCGATCGAGGCCGAGACGCTGATCTCCGGCGCACCGGTCGCGGTGCCTGAGACGGTGAAGTTGAACGGGTTCTCGTCGGCATCGTCATTGGTGAAGCTGAGATTGAACGAAAAGGCCCCCGCGACTGTCGGGGTGTATTGCACGGCGAAGGTCGTCGTCCCACCTGACGGCGCGACCGTGGTCGAGCCCGGGGCGGTGATCGAGTTGACGGTGACGTTGGACAGTGTCGAGGACGTGGCGCTGGCAAGGGTCAGATCGTCGGTGCCGGAATTGGTCACCGTATAGGTCACCGTCACCGGTGTACCAGCGGCTTGCGCCCCCTGCGCATTGGTTCCGCCGTCACTGACCGCGCCGCCGATCGAGGCCGAAACACTGATCTCGGGCGCGCCCGTCCCCGTCCCCGAGACGGTGAAGTTGAACGGGTCTTCGTCGGCGTCGTCATTGTCGAAGCTCAGATCGAAGCTGAAACTCCCGGCCAGTGTCGGCGTGTATTGCACGGTGAACGTCGTCGTCCCGCCGCCCGGCGCCACCGTCGTCGAGCCCGGCGCACCGATGGAATTCACCGTGACATTGTCCAGCGTCGAGGCGTTTGCGGTGGCAATCGTCAGGTCACCCGTACCCGAATTGGTTACGGTGTAGGTCACCGTCACCGGCGTCCCCGCCGCCTGCGTCCCCTGCGCATTGGTGCCGCCATCGGCGACCGCGCCGCCGATCGAGGCCGAGACGCTGATCTCCGGCGCGCCTGTCGCGGTCAATGTGTCGCTGGAGGTGCCGGAATTGCCCAGACTCGAGGTCAGGTCGCCAGTGGTGTTGACGAGGCTGCCACTGGTATTGGCGGTCACATCCGCCGAAACCGTACAACTCGCCCCCGCGCTGACGCTTCCGCCGGTATAGGACAGCGTGCCCGTGCCGGCGACCGCCGTCAGGGTGCCGCCCGTGCAGGTAGTGGAAGCATTGGCCGGCGTCGCAATGACCAGTCCCGCCGGCAGATTGTCGGTGAAATCGAGGCTGTCGGCGGCGACAACATTGGCCGAATTGTCGATTGTGAACGTGATGGTGGACGTGCCGCCGGTCGTGATCGCATCCGGCGCGAAGACCTGCGAGAAGCCCGGCGCGGTGGTCCCGACGCCGGTGACATCGAACGTGTAGGTGCCCTCGTCCGCATCGTCCGAGCTCACGGTGATCGTCGCGGTGTGCGACCCGGCCGAGCTGGGATCAAAGGTCACGTTGAACGTCACCGATCCGCTGGACGCGATGGTGCCGTTGGTCGTGCCGCTGATCGCGAACTGGCCGCTGTCTGAAGAGGTGACGTTTGTCAGGGTCAGATCGGCGGTCCCCGTATTCTGGATCGTGAAGGTGTTGGCATTGCTTCCCGAAGTGACGTCGACGCTGCCGAAATCCGTGTCATCGGCAACCGACGGCGTCGTGTCACCATCGGTAATGCTTGTGCCGTTACCCTGGATGTTGATCTCCGGCGCGGCAGGCGAGGCAACCGTGCCTGTGCCGCTGGAATTGTTAAAGGTAAAACTGTAGGGGGTTCCGTTATATGTCCCTTCGATCAGACAACCGGCCGAGCAATTCACCACTGTCGATGATGTCGGAGTGCCGTTCACGGACATTGTCAGGGTGTTGGTATCGAATCCCTGATCGAACAGGTCGATATTTGTCGTCCCCGCGGTGTTTGCGGACTGGATATTGATGAAATCCTGGGTGTCATCATGACCGCCAAATGTGGGATCGGTATCGTAGTTGAAGCAGTTGTCCAGCGTGAAATCGAGCGTGAGGTTCTCGGTCACGACAATCGCTACGCCCGTGCAGTCAGGGGCGTCTGCATGGGCCGGATCGGGGGCGGCCGTAGCCAGAATGCTTGCGAGGAGCAGGATCAGCGGCACCACGGACCCGCGCGCGGACCTGAGGGCTGCCGCAATGGAAGCGATTGAATTAACGCGATTAAACTGACCTGAATTCATGTCGGAAACGCTCATGTTGGACCATATTTGCCTGCACTATATGACGCAGAATTAATAAATTAGCGCATATGCGACACTTGGGCGAGGGAATCCTGTAAGTAGAAATTACTTACCCCTAGTATCGGTCGAGGAGACCTGATTCGAAGTCTCCGGCAATGATGGAATGTCGCAATTTCGGGGGGAGGCCATGTCCGAGCCATTTCTGGCAGAAGTACGAATGATGGGGTTCAATTTTGCCCCACGAGGATGGGCCTTTCTGGATGGTCAGATCCTGCCGATCAACCAGAACCAGTCGCTTTATTCCCTGCTTGGGACAACCTATGGCGGCGATGGACGGACGTCTTTTGCGCTGCCGGATCTGCGCGGGCGCACCCCTATTCATGTCGGCGACGGGCACACGAATGGACAGAAGTCCGGGGCGGAGACGGTTACGCTCACCACCTCCGAGATCGCCGCGCACTCCCATTCGGTGAAAGCGTCCTCTGCCGCGGGTGACAGCAATGTCCCGACAGATCGGCTCTTCGCAGCCGAGGTCGCGCCCGATCTGGTGTACCGGGATCCGGAAGCCGCGACCACGACGGCGTTGCGCAGTGGCACCATAACCAACGCCGGCGGCAGTCAGGCGCATAGCAACATGCAGCCTTATCTTGCGGTGACTTTCTGCATTGCTCTGCAGGGCCTCTTTCCGTCGCGCAATTAATTCGTGGAGAACATTTAGATGTCGGAACCCTTCGTAGGTGAAATTCGGATGTTTGCCGGTAACTTTGCCCCCAGGGGCTGGGCCTTCTGCGACGGTCAGCTGCTGGCTGTTTCGCAGAATGACGCGCTGTTTTCCCTTCTTGGGACCATTTACGGCGGCGACGGCAGGACAACCTTCGGTCTGCCGGACCTGCGAGGTCGGATCCCCTTGCATCAGGGCACGGGTCCGGGACTGTCGCCGCGGCGTCTCGGATTGAAAGGCGGGGCCGAGAAGGAGACGCTGACGGTCAACCAACTGGCCAGCCATAACCATGACTTCAATGCCAATACTGCAGTTGCGACCGATGTCGCGCCGGCGGGCAAAGTCGTGGCCCATGGCGTTGGTGTGAATACCTTTGCTGCGGTTGCACAAGACACGAATTTGGCATCCAACACGATATCAAATACCGGCGGCAGCCAACCTCACACCAATCTGATGCCCACGCTCTGCGTCCACTTCATCGTCGCACTCGTCGGCATTTACCCAAGCCGTCATTAGGAGGCCGAGATGTCAGAACCATTTATCGCTGAAATCCGGATTTTTGCCGGTAACTTCGCACCGCGCGGCTGGGCCTTTTGCGACGGGCAGCTCTTGCCGATTTCCAACAACACCGCACTGTTTTCGCTGATCGGAACGATTTATGGCGGTGATGGCCGGACGACCACGGCACTGCCGAACCTGCAAGGACGCGCCCCGATGCATCCCGGACGCGGGCCCGGGCTGACCTCGCGTCGGCTTGGCGAAAAGGTCGGGGTCGAAACCGTGACGCTCAGCGAGGCTCAGATCCCGTCGCACGGACATACGGTGCGGGGCACGACAACCGCGGGGGGTGCTGACGCGCCAACCAATACCAGTTCGATCGCCACGCCGTCGGTTCGCGACAAGCTTTACCATACGGACACGAGCGCAAATCTGGTTGATATGGCCTCCGAGGCGGTCTCCACGACAGGCGGCAGCCAGCCACATGAAAACATGCAGCCCTTCCTCGCCATGCACTTCATCATCGCACTTGTGGGGCTTTATCCGTCACGCAGCTAGTCGGCTGCTTTCTTGGCTGCGCCCGGATCTGCCCCGAAGACCGGGAACCGGGCAAAGAGGCCAGCAATTTTTCAAGTCCACGTAAGGGGGCGATACCATGTCTGAAGAACTCGTCAAAGAGGATGACGCACCGGTCGTCCCGAACGCATCTCCTGCCTATTACCGGATTTTCGTGGCGTCCATCCTGAATGACGGCTGGCTGGTCTATACCGATCAGGTCAGCGAGAACGGGCCGTTTTCCGGCAATGCGACCGTGCTGTCGGACCGGAAATTCACCGGCCAGGGCCTCAGCGCCTCGACCACCATAGACGGTTACGTGTCGCTGGTGGCTCAAGCGCAGGGCAGCCACGAGCTGATCTATTTCGCCGAACGCAAGCTGGGAGAGGAAGGCAAGCGGTTCGCCGAGGAGATCGATCTCGGCAAACCTGCCGGGATGTCCTCCGCCTCCACCGCACTGCTTTGCATGGGGCTGAACGGGCTAGCGAATGTCTTTGCGCTGGACAGCGGAAGCGCCGGTGCGGTCTGGTGGAAATATCACAATCCGCCGGGCACCGAGACCCGGACCGAGACCGTCACGCCACCGGGCACCGACACGCCGATCGAGGTGACCGTCGAGGTGCGCGTTCCCCCGACCAAGCCCTGGTCCGACTGGGTGGATCTTGCGGGCGGTCTGAAGCAGGTCACCGCGACCAACAACGCCGATGGCCGTCTCATCCTGGCCGGGCTCAACGCCAGCGGCGGGCCGTTTCTGAACATGCAGACCAGCGACAACCCTTCCACCGCCGAACACTGGACCGGGTGGCGGTCGCTGGTCGATGGCAGCGTCGTGTCCTTCGACCAGCTGGAAATGGCGATGGACGCCAATGCCCTTGTCCATATCTTCGCCCGCCACGGGTCGCGCATCTACATGAAGGTCCAGACCGAGGTCAGCAGCGAGAGCTTCACGGACTGGGTGCTGTTCGCGGTCTTCGATCACCCGATCCAGACCATAGCCGTCGCCAATAACGACGATGGCGGCCTCTATGTCGCGGCCCATGTCGGCGAGGGGATGGAAAGCCCGATCTATTCGACCCATCAGATCGACAATTCCACCCGCCACTGGACGGCTCCGCGCATCGCCACCTTCATGCGCGAACCGGGGCCCGTCGATATCGAGCTGTTCCCGAACGCCGATACCGAGCTCAGCATGTTCGTCCTCAACACAAGGTCTCATGATCTGAACTACACGCGGCAATCGGCGGACGGGTTCTGGCTGTCGGGCTGGAAGCCGGTCGGCGAAAAACTCGCGAGTTTCTCCGTCACCCAGGACGTGACCCCCAACCCGAGCCTGAGACTGGTTGGAAACAGCTAAGGTGACCGCGCGCCCGCCGATCCGTCAGGCCGCGCGCTTCGCCGTTGGCTATCGCGACATGACCGAGGCGGACATGCCGTTTCTCTCCCGGCTCTACCGCTCGACCCGCGAGGCCGAACTGGACCGCGTGCCCTGGAGCGAGGCCGAAAAACAGGCCTTCATCGACATGCAGTTCACCGCGCAGCACAGCCACTACCAGGCCCACTACCCCGATGCGCTCTGGCTGATCATCGAACAGCACGAAGCCCCGGTGGGCCGGCTTTACCTCGAAGACTGGCCGGAGGAGCGCCGGATCATCGACATCGCCCTGATGCCCGAGACCCGCAGCAGGGGTATCGGCCACGCGATCCTGAGTGATCTGCAGGATGCCGCGGCGGCGGTCGGCAAGCCCATCGGCATCCATGTCGAGAAGGCGAACCCGGCCATGACGCTCTACCGGCGCCTCGGCTTCACGGTGACCGGGGACAAGGGTGTCTACGACCTCCTGCACTGGATGCTGCCCGTAAACAGCGAACAGGCCGGGGGCTGACCCGGTTCAGGTAAAGATCGCCTCATACTGAAACCCGGCCTTGGTCTTCGCGACCGGCACCAGGAATATGTCATGCGCCCCGATCTCGTCCTGGGACACGCGATAGGTCGCCTGCCCGAGAGCCGGATCGGCCGGCCCCTGCCACAAGAGCGAAAACGCACCGCCCGCGCGCTCGCCTGCGCCCAGTTTCTTGACCTCCACCAGCGTGAGGCACACCGGAGGCTCCGTTGACGTTATGACGAAATCCTCGCCATGGTACCGTTCGAAATCCTCGGCCCGCATCTCATTCAAATCGCGCATTTTTCGACTGCCTGCTCCAAACTGCCATTCGATCAAACCCTACGTCAGGTTCTGCCGCATCCAAAGGGCCGAAACGCAATCCGCCCCGTCTTGTCCCGAAGATGCCCGTTCAACGGTGCGTCCTACAGGTTTTGTCGGGCCGGTGCTGCCAGCCCCTTCCCAAAGAAGCTCGGACGGACCCGGAGCAGGAAGAGGACGCGGCATAGTCCGATCCCGCCCCATATCGACCCGCCACCGATACCCGGCAAGGCCGCAATCCCATGGTCGAAACCGACGTTTCCGATGGTCCCGTTTCCAGCCTCGCCGAGGAGCCTCGCGGCCGGATCGAACAGTAGCGCCTGCCAGCCGTCCTGTTCGAGGCGCCGCCCTCAGCGAACCTGTTGGTTCTGCTCTCGGACCCGCCGGGCGGCGGCAGGCCGCGCGAGGTGGCGCTACCCCAGATGCCGCAACCGGTCCAGCAGGCCCTGGAGGATATAGCCCGCCGCCACATGGTCGATCACCTGCGCCCGCCGTGCCCGCGAAGCATCCGCTTCGAGCAGCGCCCGTTCGGCGGCCACCGTCGACAGGCGTTCGTCCCAGAATGTGATCGGTAGCGGGGTTCGGGTCTCGAGGTTGCGCGCAAAGGCCCGGGTCGCCTGACAGCGCGGCCCCTCGCTGCCGTCCATGTTCAGCGGAAGACCCAGCACGATCCCCGAGATTTCCCGCGCCGAGGCGATTTCCAGAAGCGCCGTCGCATTGGAGGTGAACTTTCCCCGCCGGAGCGTCTTCAGAGGGCTCGCGACGCTGCGCATCGTGTCCGAAACCGCGATGCCGATGGTCTTGTCCCCCAGATCGAGCCCCATCAGCGGCCCCTCGGGCACCGCCTCGGCAAAGGCCTCCGCCGTGGCGCAGATCATTGCGCCACCTCGGCCTCGCGCGCCGCCTCCCTGAGCAGGGAAAGGGCACTTGGGTCGTCGCCGAACACCGCCTGCGCCTCGTTCCAGACCGCCGAGGCCCGTGCGGTTTCGCCGAGGACCCCGTAGGCCCGGATCAGCCTTGCCCAATCCTCCGCCGGGCCGCCCTCGCGCGCCAGCCGGTCCGCAAGCCCGGCCACCATGCCTTCTATCATCGCCTGGCGGTCCTCGGGGGACATATCCCCGGCCGCCTCGATATCCGTCGTCGTCGGCCCGCCCTGAGGTCCGTCCCGTGGTTCATTTTGGGAGCCGCCTGGCACCGGCGCGCCCATGGCTGCCGCCACCTCGCCGATCTGCGCCTCAATGGCCGCGACCCATGGTGCGTCCGGCGGACCCTCCTCTAGCAGGCGAATCCAGAGATTGTAGGTGAGATCGGGCCGACCCGATTGCAGGAGCGCATGGCCGGCATAGAAGCGCAGGCGCGGGTTTGCCGGGTCCAGCCGCATTCCGGCCTCCAACACGTCCTCGGCCCGGGGCGAGACATAGCCACCGGCCGCGATGATCAGGTTCTCGGCCAGATCGGCGTAATCCGCGCCGGTCGCGGAAGCGCCGAGGGCTGCGACCAGCCGGTCCTGAACCCGGGCGGCCTCGGCCCATTCCCCGATCCGGGGAAGATGCAGCGCCAGGAGGCGCAGGCCATCGATTTCGTCCGGCCGTTCGGCCATCGCGCTGCGCAATCGGTCGACGAGGGCGAGATAGTCCTGCGAAACCTCGGGCCTTCCCAGGTCCAGCCCGGCGGCAATCGCCTCGGCCTCTTCCTGCGAGGGCCGGTTTTGCCGTGCCGCCTCGGCTTCGGCCAGCCGTAGCGCCAGCGGGCGGTCCGGGGCGCCTGGCGTGCCGATCAGCCCGTAGAGCAGCCCGCTGCCGGTCAGCAGCCCTGCCATCAATAGCAGTGCCAGAGCCCGCGACCGGCCGGTGGTCACGGCACCCGGCCTCTGCTGCCCGGCTTCGTCCGCTGCCGCCAACAACCGCCGCGAGATCTCGATCCTTGTCGTCTCATAGGCAGGCTGGTCCAACAGCCCGCGGGTCAGATCGCGGTCCAGTTCGGCCAATTGGTCGCGGTAGACCTGGGCGTCGTGTTCGGCGCGCGAGGCTGCCGCCGCCTGCCCCTTCAGGAGCGGCAGGCAGACAAGGGCGGCGACGCCCAGGCTCAGGAACAGGCTCAAGGCCCAAAACGCGATCATCTCGGAAGTTCGGCTGTCATTGCCGGCGCACCATATCGGCAGCCGCCCGGGTCCCGCAATGCAAGATTGGGCCCGGTCGAGAACGGCACCGATTGCCTGCCGATCGGGGCCGAAGCCCGCTGATCCGCCGGAAAGGCACTTCGGATTGCACCCCGTTTCGCGCCCAGGTCAGGGACGGGTCTCCAGGGTGCAGCAGCCGGAATAGTGAACCGGCCCGGTCGGGGTGGTCAGGATGCCGATCAGTTTGATGCCGAAGTCGAAATCCGACATCGTGTCCGAGCAATAGACCCGCCGCAGGCCGATATTGAACCGGAAATTCCCGTCAGAAAATTCCGCCATCTCCATCCCGCCCGCGGTAAACGGCTCGCGCGTGAACCAGTTCCGCCTGAGGGTGACGGGCGCGTCGGTGACGTTGAAATCCGAAAAGGCCGCCTGCCCGATCCCGTCGAGGCCGAGATCCCAGAAAGGTTCGTTGCCGTGACAGGCGAGCGGGCGGTCGAGAAGGTCGTCGGATATCGCCTGTTCCTGCCGACGGAGGAACCGCAAGGAGACCCAGCCCGCCTGCTCACCGCGGTTGATCCGGGCCCAGCGTCCGTCATCGGACAGGCGGACAACCTCGATATTCGCCGCGTCGGGGGCCAGTTCACCGATAATCGCACCATCGGTGCCGGGCCGCGTGCGAATGTTGAGCGTGTCGTCCGCTGCGACCCCGGACACGGCATAAAGCTCCGGCAGCACCGGGTCGGGGTCGGTGGGGACGGTCTGAGCCGCCACCGGGGCAACGAGACACAACGCAAGTGCGAGGACGAGGGCGTTGACGGTGGCGTGCGGCATTGGGCCTCCCTGGCGTTTGGCGGGACAGCTAGGCGTGCAGGCCGCCCGAGCCATGTTCGAGGATCACCGGGACCACGACCTCTTCCTCGTCGCAGAGATGCCGGTCGAGGAACCGCGCGAAGCCGGTGAGGGTCTGGCGGTAGGTCTCGGCCTGGCGATCCGCCTTTTCGCGTTCCTGGAGCTTGTGCAGGACGGCGTTGGTATCGTCTGCGAGCGCGTGCAGATGCGCATCCAGCGCGTGATGGTCGTTGTCGAGAAGTTCGAATGCCGCCTTCAGGCGGGTGTCCTTGGCTTCGAGAATCGGGAAGTAATGCTGATCCTCAATATGGTGATGGGTCAGGAGCTGGTTGATGAAGAACCCGCCCAGCCGCGACAGCTGGTGGCCATAGGCGTTCCGGTCGCGATTCTGGTCTAGGAAGGTCTCGGTCTCGGACTGCAACCGGGCAAGGCAGTCGCGGAACATCAGGTGGCGGTCGAGCCAGAACCGGGTCAGTCCGTCGAAATTGCCGTGGCCGGTCCAGTCGCCGCGCGGGTATTTGTCGGCCAGCACCCGCAGATGCTCGGGCAGGCCGTCGCGCCTGTCCAGCGCCAGGGGGTCGTCCGCCATCTATTCGTCCACGTCATCCATGTCAGACTGACCAGAGAGGCGCCGCCGGACATGCGACCAGCTCAGCCCGATGCCGAGGATGAATGACAGGCCGACCAGCCCGATCCAGGTGATGGCGGTGGGGTTCTCGAGGCTGAGGATGCCGAAATCGACCAGCACCCAGACCAGGGTGCCGATCAGCGCGGCGACCAGAACGACGCCAACGGGGCCGATCGAGCGGAAGGTGGCCCGGAGATAGATGATATAGCCGATCAGCAGGATCAGCCCGACCAGCAGCACCAGGGGAAACTGCCCGCCGCCACGCTCGGACGCCCATCGGATGAAATTGTAGTCGGTCGGATTGAAGGTGGCGAGCACCAGGACAAGTGCCGCGAGCCATCTGAGCAGAAATTCGACCATATTCCATTCCTCGCCATATCAACTGGCGCCTTATTGCCCGAAAACCGGAGACTTGTCACCAACCGCCTGTCCCGGGGCCCCGGGGGCGCCCTGGCCGGGGACATCCGGCTTGGCAGGATTGGCCGCGCGCGCTAGGCAGGGTCATGAGCACCGTGACCCTTCCCGTTCTCACACCGGATGCCCGCGCCGACTGGATACGGCTGAGGACGCTGAATTATCTGCGCTGGCTGGCCATTGCCGGACAGTCGCTGGCGCTGCTCTTCGCTACAAGGGTGATGGATATCGAATTGCGGCTGGATCTGTGTTTCCTCGTCGTGGCCGCTTCGGCGGCGTTCAATCTCGCGACCCGGCTGATCTATCCGCCGACCAAGCGGCTCGGCCATCTGGCGGCGACATGGATGCTGGGCTTCGATCTGGTGCAGCTCGGTCTGCTGCTCTATCTCAGCGGCGGGCTGAACAATCCCTTCGCCGTTCTGCTGCTGGCGCCGTCGATCATTTCGGCGACGGTTCTGACCCTGCGCTCGACCATAGGTCTGGGTCTGGGCACGTTGGCGATCGTGTCGCTGCTGACCCGGTTTTTCCTGCCGCTGCACACGAGCGGCGGCGAGGTTCTGGCGATGCCGCAGACGCTGATCTACGGCATGTGGGCCGCTCTGGTGGTGGGGGTGGCGTTTCTCGGCATCTATGCCCGCCGGGTCAGTTCCGAGACCTTCGGCATGTCCCAGGCCCTGTCGGCGACGCAACTGGCACTGGAGCGGGAGCGCAAGCTGACGGCACTTGGTGGTGTTGTCGCGGCGGCGGCCCATGAGCTGGGCACGCCTCTGGCGACGATCAAGCTGGTCTCGTCGGAACTGGCAGACGATTTGTCGGATTTGCCGGGGCCCCGCGAGGATGCCGAGCTGATCCGCGCCCAGGCCCAGCGTTGCGCCGAGATCCTTGCCGATATGGGTCGTGCCGGCAAGGAGGACCTGCATCTGCGCTCGGCGCCTTTCTCGACCGTGGTGCGCGAGGCCGCCGAGCCGCATCTCGATCGCGGGATCGAGGTCGTTCTGAGGGCCGGCGGATCGGAACGGCTGGAGGAGGCCACCGACCAGCCCCTGGTCCCGCGCCAGCCCGAGATGATCCACGGGCTGAGGAATCTGGTCCAGAACGCGGTGGATTTCGCCGAGAGCACGGTGTGGATCGATATCGATTGGACCGACATCGAACTGCGGGTCACCGTTGGCGATGACGGGCCGGGATTCCCGCCCGAACTGGTCAGCCGTCTCGGCGACCCTTTCCTGCGCTCCGACGCCGAGCGCCGTCAGAAGCCCGCCCGACCCGGTTATGACGGAATGGGGCTGGGGCTGTTCATTGCCAAGACCCTTCTGGAACGCTCCGGGGCCACGCTGACCTTCGCTTCCGGGTCCGGCAGGCGCCGCCCGGACGAGATGACACGGCTCCGGAGACCGACCGGCGCGATCGTTGAACTGCGCTGGCGGCGCGACGCGGTCGAGGTGACCCGATCCCAGCAGCGGGGGCCGCTGGGCGAGAACAGGCATGTCGAATCCTGATCCCGGCCTGCCGCCAGCCCCCGGGGGTGGTGTCGGACGGGATCGGAACTGGTAGCCGGGATGGCAAGCCACAATTGGGAGCCAGGATTGCGTTGTCGGAGCGTTTTGCGGCTGATCGGAGTAATGCATTCAGCCCCTTCCACGAGGCAGCGCAAGCTCTGCAAATACGTTCGCGGGTTGAGTTGCATTCGATTTACAACATCGTCCGTGTTATCTGAATCACAGGCGATGTTCCAAGTCGTTGAAATTACGCGATGTCCGAGTCGAAAATCTGCCCTTTACGCCTGAAGTGCACCAGCTTGATCATTATTGGCCAAACGCTCGTAAGCCTCTTTCGGTGAGAGGCAACCTGACGCAAGAGACCACAGATCCGATATTGCGGTGTTGCGGCGGAGTTTTCCAGCGCCCCCCAAGTGAACGCCCCGGCCGCGGTCCTTCGGGAAACCGGCACAGCCGGGTCGGGACATACCGCCGGTTTCCGGCGGTCCCGTTCGGGAATAACACAAGGCCCGCAACTGACTGCGGGGCCTAGACCAAAATCGTTTCAGACTGAATCCACACTACACGACACAATGACTGGCTGAGGGCGGTGAGGTGTGATTTAGGTGCGGACTCTTGTCTGCAAACAGGGTCAACACCATGTCTCAGCCGGCCATCGCCGCCCTCCAGTCGGTGCTATCTCCGCATTTCGCGCTCGGCAATTCCCGGCTGGAGACTTTGTGCCTGATCGTCATTGGCATGATCAGCGCGCGCACCGTGAACCTCAGTCATCTGGCCTGCGAGCGGCCCGGCGAGGTGCAGGTGGCCTCCACCTACCGGCGGCTGCAGCGCTTCTTCCAGTACGTGCGCCTGCCTGAGGATTGGGCGGCGCCGCTGATCGGCGCGATGCTCAAAGGGGCGCGGAACTGGGACCTGGCGCTGGACCGGACTATAGCATTTTGCGCCAAATCGAATTCATTCCAAACCGCGAACGCATTTGCTACGCAAACGCTGTCTCGCGGATCGGAATGAATAAGTGAATCCAATCAGGCGCAAAGCGCTCGAGTTGGCAGGTGGGCGATCGGGACGTCAATTACCTGGTTCTGGCGGTGATCACGCCGCGCTATCGGGTGCCTTTGATGTGGAGCGTTCTGCAGGGCCGGGGCAACTCTTCCACCGCCGAAAGGATCGCCCTGATGCGCCGCTACCTGGCGCGGTTCGGGGCCGGTTCGATCCGGGTTCTTTTGGCCGACAGGGAGTTCGTCGGCGCGGAATGGATGGATTTCCTCAATGAAAACAATATTCCCTTCGCGATCCGCCTGCGAGGACCTGCGCACCTTCACGCCCGAGGGTCACGACCTATTGCTCGCGGCGCGCCTCAGGGGCCGCGGCAGGACGCACCGCTTCACGGCCCGGCTCGGGTCGGGCGAGGGCCCCGCGGTCTGGATCACCGCCAAACGGCTTGCCGGCGGCGCGTGGCTGATCGTCGCCGCCAACCGGCCCGGGCGCGAACCGTGTCTGGCATACCGGCGGCGCTGGCGCATCGAAAACCTGTTCGGCGACGCCAAGACCCGCGGGCTGGACATCGAGGACACCCGCCTCACCGATCCCCGCAAACTGGACCTCCTGCTCGGCCTGGTCGCCCTGGCCATGGTTTGGGCAGGACGCATCGCAACCGACCTGCTTGGCCCAAAGGCTCCGAAGCGCAAATCCCACGGCTACTACCAGAAATCCTGGTTCCGCACCGGTTTCGACCGCATCCGCCAACTCCTGCGTACTGACCCGCTCGAAGCCGTGCGACCGTGGTGGAGATTGCTCGGCAGCAGAACAAATTGGGAGAGAGTCGTGTAGTGTGGACTGTCCCAGTCTGAAAAAGGATTGGGGCTGTCCTAGACAACGTAATAGGAGTTATCCAGGACAGCATGCGAAAGAGCCGTATTCCTCAGATCAAGCAGCTCCGTCTTCAGGAGCATTTCGTTGCCGGCACGACAGCGCGGACGGCCGCCAGCCTGGTGGGGGTGCATCGCAACAGTGCAGCGCTCTACTTTCATCGCCTGCGCCAGATCATCGCGGACGCGCTCGAGGGCGAAAGCGAGGCGGTCTTTGGCGGCGAGATCGAGGTTGACGAGAGCTATATCGGCGGCCATCGCAAGGGCAGGCGCGGTCGCGGAGCAGCGGGAAAAACCCCTGTATTCGGACTACTTAAGCGAGGCGGCAGGGTCTATGCCTGCATCATTCCCGACGCCTCGGGCGGGACGCTGATGCCGATCATTACCCGCAAACTTGTGCCTGACAGCGTCGTCTATTCCGACACCTGGGCGGGCTACAACGCGCTGGATATCTCGGGGTTCAGCCATGTGCGGATCAACCACAAGGAACGGTTTGTGGAGGCCCGGAACCACATCAACGGTATCGAGAATTTCTGGTCACAGGCGAAGCGCCACCTGCGCAGGTTCAATGGGGTTCCCAAGCAGAATCTGTGGCTCTATATCAAGGAGTGCGAGTGGCGTTTCAACGCCCGCGACCCGAGGGAGCAGTTAAGGGTTCTGCGTCAATGGGTTAAGAGAGAAATGGGCTAGTTATCTAGGACAGCCCCAAAGAATTTTGGTCCAGAGACGTAGGCTTGAGCAAAATCCTGGGATCAGATTGGTTCAATCTGATCCGGATTTGCTTTAGGTGCGATGCTGGGTAGCAATAAGGGCGTGCTGGGTCAGTTCAGCGCCCCGAGATGGGTTTCGATGGCGTTTCGCATGTCTGCGACGCTAAAGGGCTTGGCGACGAAATGGTCGACGGTTTCGTCGGTGGCGCGATCGCGATAGGCATCCGAGGTGGCAAGGAAGACCGGGACGGATTTCAGCACCGGATGCGCCTTGATTTTCTGGGCAAGTTCGACACCGCTCAGGCCCGGCATGTTCAGGTCCGAGATCACCGCGTCGAATTTCTTCTGGTTCATCGCCTCAAGTGCTGCCTCGCCGGAAGCGGCCAGGGAGACGTCCAGAACGCCAAGTTTCTTGAGGCACTGGCGTGCCAGGCCGCGCATGGTCTGCTGGTCGTCAACAACAAGTATTTTCAATGACTTCGCGTCAGGCATCTCGCGACTCCAACTTTCTTGGACTAGGTGATAACGTGAATTCGTTAATGAAACGACAAATGCGATCGGGAATCTTCACCAAGTTCAACTCCTCTTCGACGGCACCGATTTCATAGGCGGCGCGCGGCATTCCGTAGACCACGCAGCTTGCCTTGTCCTGCCCCAGACAGAGCGCGCCCGAGCTGCGCATCGAGCGCAATCCCACGGCGCCGTCCCGGCCCATTCCGGTCAGGATCACCCCCACAGCAAACTGTCCAACGGCGTTGGCGACCGATCCGAAGAGCACATCCACAGACGGGCGGTGGCCCGAAACCGGCGGCGACGCTGTGAGGCGCGAGAAGAGTTGATTCTGCCGGGTCACCACCTCCAGATGCTTGTGTCCGGGCGCGATATAGACATGGCCGTTCTTCAGTTCCTGTCCGTCCTCGGCCACGCCGACCTTGAACCCAAGCTGGCTGTCCAACCTTGTTGCGAACCGGGCGATGAATTCGTCCGGCATATGCTGGGTAACGGCAATGGGCGGCAGGTTGACTGGCAGGCCATCCAGGAGGGTCTTCAGCGCTGCGACACCGCCCGTGGAAGAGCCAACCGCGATCAGCTTGACCCCGCCCGACCGGGTGGTGGTGCCGGGGAAGATCCTTGGCACTGTGGCGGGGCGCAGCGGTGACGCGGACGGCTGCCGCGACTTTACGCAGGAGCGCACGACATTGCGCAAGTTATCGTGAAACCGGTCGATATCCTGCTTGCCGCTGGGCTTGGAGATCACATCCGCAGCACCGATTTCCAGTGCTTCGATCGAGGTCTCGGTGCCCTTTTGGGTCCTGGTCGAGACCATGACTACCGGCATCGGTCGCAACTCCATGATCTTGCTCAGGAATTCTATTCCGTTCATCCCCGGCATCTCGACATCGAGGGTCACGAGGTCAGGGTCGAGTTCCTTGATCGCCGACCGGGCCTCCTGACTGTTGGCACAGGTGGCGACGACATCGATATCCCCGTCCCTGGCCAGGCCCTTGGCGACCAAGCTGCGCATTAGCGGGCTGTCGTCCACGACGACGACGCGGATGGAGTTTGTCAGGAGACCGCTCAAAACAGTTCCACCCCACCTGCTTTCGGTTCGGTCGAAATGGACTTGAGCAAGGTGTTCTCGCGTAGGCCGGCTTTCTTGGCATCGAGGCCCGGCAGGCGGTTGACATGCACCAGACCTGTGCGAGGCTGAAAGAATATCCGCCGCGCCTTGGTGCCGCCGAGATCGGAGGCGACGACTTTGATCCGTTCGGACCTGAGATAATCCAGCACGAACGCGGCGTTCCGCTCGCCGACATGATCGCGGGCAGAGGTTTCAATGATCGCACCACCGCCGAAGACCTTGGCTTCCAGATCTTCCTTGTGGGCACCAAGGCTGAGGATGGAGTTGATCAGCACCTCCATTGCATGCACCCCGTAGCGCGCCGAATAGCCGGACGCGCTGGCACCCTTTTCCTCGGGCAAAAGAAAATGATTCAGCCCGCCGCAGCCCAGCCGCGTGTCGCGGATACAGGCGGCCACGCAAGAGCCCAGTAGGGTCGAGACGAAGACATTCTCAGGGCCGACGACCTTGTAATCGCCGGGCAGGACCGAGATTGTCTCGATATCGGGATCAGGCTGGCAGGCTGTCTGCGCCATCAGGTTACCTTTTCATAAATGGTCTGGCCGCAGGACTTGAGGTCTTTGTTGGTCTCGAACAGAGACTCGGAATGGCCGAGATAGAGGAAGCCGCCGGAAATCAGTCGACTGGTCAGGCGTGAGACGACTTTGTTTTTGTTGTCGATATCAAAATAGATCAGGACGTTGCGGCAGAAAATGAAATCGAATGTCCAGTTAAAGGGCCAATTCTCGAACAGGTTCAGCCGCTTGAAGGAGATGCAGTTCCTGATGCTGCGATCCATGGTCACGTCGCTGCCTTCTCGCCTGAAGTACTTGGCGTAGGCCGGATTGATATCCTTGACCAGTTTGTCGGGATAGATACCGGTCTTCGCCCTCTCCAGCATCGCGGTGTCGAGATCGGTGGCCAGGATTCTGAGTGAATTCGCGAGCCCGGGATCGGCTGCGAGCAGGGTCATGGCGATTGAATAGGGTTCCTGGCCCGAGGAACAGCCGGCGGACCAGATTTTCAGGCTCCGTCCGGGATCGGCGGCCCGCATTGCCTTTACACGCAGGGCCAGATGTTCGAAATGGTGGGCTTCGCGGAAGAAGCCGGTAATGTTGGTCGTCACGGAATTGGTGAATTTCTCTATTTCCTCGATCCCTTTCGGCGAGTCGAGGAAGTCGAGATAATGCGCGAACGAAGTCATGCGCAACTCGCGCAGCCGCTTCGACAGCCGCGAATAGATCATTTGCCGCTTGTGCTCCTGCAGCACAATCCCGGTCATCGAATAGACCCTGCCGACGATCCTTTCGAATTCAGCGTCGCTCAGGGCCAGTTCGCTGTCTCTAACGGTGGTGGAGCCTTGCATTGCGCACCCACATCTCTTTCTGAAATCAGTTTTCGGAACTCTGCTCGTCAACCGGGATCAGAACGTTGATATCGAGCAGCGCTGTCATGTCCTCGTCGCTCTTGACCAGGCCGGAGATGATCGAAGGCTCTCCGGAGGATTTCTCGGTCGGTACCGGCTTGATCTCGTCGGTTGTCACCGAAATGATGTCCGACACGGCGTCGACGAGGATGCCGACAGTCTTGGTGCCGATCCAGACGATCACCACCACGTGGTTTTCCGTCGCCTCCGTCAGCACGCCCGAGAACCGCGCCCGGAGATCATGCACCGGTACGATGGTTCCGCGCAGGTTCAGCACGCCGCGGATATAGACCTCCTGGTTCGGAAGCTGGGTCGTCGGAGACCATTGCTTGATCTCGCGCACCACGTTGATGTCGAGCCCGTAGGAGCGGTCATCGACCAGAAAGGTGACGAACTGTTTCACCGTGGCGAAATTCTGCGCGGATCCGTCGGCGGAACTGGCGGGATCGGCGATAGCAAGGTCGTTCATGAGACGAGTTCCTCTTGACGTGACTTGTGGTTGTCCATGCGCATGACGGAGGGAATATCGAGGATCAGCGCCACCTGGCCGTCGCCGAGGATCGTCGCCCCTGATATCCCGTCAATGCGCTTGTAGTTGGCTTCCAGGCTCTTAAGCACAACCTGGCGCTGGCCGATCAGATCATCGACGCGCAGGGCGATCTGGCCGTCGGTCTCGCTGTCGACGATGATCGCCATGTCGGAGGCGCCATCGCCGTCTTCCATGTTCAGCGTCGTGCGAAGCTCGATCAGGCGCAGATATTCGCCGCGGCGGTTGATGATGGTGCTTCCGTCGGGCATGTATTTCGCGTCGCCTTCCTGCAGCCGCACCGCCTCGATCACGGCCGAGAGTGGCAGGATGAAATGCTGGTTGCCGATCGAAACGGTCATGCCGTCCATCACCGCCAGGGTCAGCGGCAGCGTGATCACGAAACGCGTACCCTTGCCTGGATTGGAGGTCAGAAGGCAGCGTCCGCCGAGGGACTGGATTTTCTTCTTGACCACATCCATGCCGACCCCGCGGCCCGATACCGACGAGACCTCCTGCGCGGTCGAAAAGCCGGGATGGAAGATCAGCCCGTCGATATCCTGAGGGCTGAGCGTGTCGTCTTCCGAGACCAAGCCACGTTCGATGGCCTTTCTCAGCACGACCTCGCGATTGATGCCCCTGCCATCATCCTCGACGATGATGATCACCCGCTCGCCACGATGCTCGGCGCTGAGGCGGATGGTGCCGGTCGGCGTCTTGCCGGCGGCGACCCGGTCCTCCTCGTCCTCAAGCCCGTGATCCATCGAGTTGCGGATCATGTGAACCAGCGGCTCGGCGAGTTCCTCGATCACCGTGGTGTCGATCTCGGTACCCTCGCCGAACATTTCCAACCGCACCTTCTTGCCGAGCTTGTCCGACAGGTCGCGGACGACGCGCGGCATCCGGCTGAAGACCAGCTTCACCGGCTGGGCACGGATCGCCATGACGTTTTCCTGCAGCTCGCGCAGCTGCCGCGACAGGGTCTCGACCGAATGGCCAAGCTCCAACTCGTCCTCGGAGGTACCGACATCCAGCTTCTGCGCCAGACCTGCCTGGGTGATCAGCATCTCGCCGACAAGGTTGACCAGCCGGTCCACCCGCGCCAGCTCCACCCGGAGCGATTTCGACGACTGCACCGCGCGTCCCGCCGGTTCCTTCGGCGGCGCCTTTGCGGGAGGTTTCCGGGGCGGGGGCGGGGGCGCGGTATCGGCCTTGGCGGCCGAGCCCGGTTTCGGGGGCGGAGAGGCTTCGGATTCCGCCGCGTCCGGCAAGTCTGGATTGTCCTCCGCAACCGTCCCCGCCGTGTCGGTCGCGGCGGCATCTGTAGATGCTTCGACGGCGGCCTCTGCCGGTGCGGCTGCTGTTTCGTCGACCGCGTCCTGGGGGTCCTCTTCCTCGTCGGCTTCCAGAAGTTCGATGTCGGCAGAAGACGTGTAGATCGCAAAGAAATCCCACAGCTTGTCCTGGCCGTCCGCGGTCTCGAACCGCAGCAGCCAGGAAAGCGGGCATTTGGCGACGTTGAGATTCTCAATCGACGGGATCGTGCCGGTGAGTTCGACACCGACCAGCCCGAGATCCCGCGCAGCCCGGATCAGCCGGACCGGATCATGTCCGGAGGCAAAGAAGTCCTCGTCGGGCGCGAAGGAGAATTCGTAACTGCGAAGGTTTTCGTCCCCGACGTCGTCGATTACATCCTCGGCAACAGTCCCGGCTCCGACCGAAGCGTCGCCCGCGGCATTCGCCGTCCCGCTGTCGGGCGCAGCCTCTGCAGGGGCGTCGGCGGCAGGGGGTTCCCCGACGCCACAGGGCGCACCGCCATCGACATAGGCCTGCAATTCGTCCAGCACCCGCTGCATCGAATCGACCACTTCGTCGCTGCCGGCCTGGGCACGTTCGACGAGGACCACCATGACATCCCCGGCCCGTAACAGCGCGTCCGAGACGTCATCCGTCAGGTCCAGCGCGTGCGAGCGGACCTTATCCATGACCGTCTCGAAGACATGGGCAAAGCTGATTAGAGCATTGAACCCGAAGGCCGCGGCACCACCCTTGACAGAATGCACGGCCCGGAATGCGGCGTTGACCGTCTCGTCATCGCCTTCGCCGTCCGAGAGCAGCTGGAGATGTTCCTGCAGGTCCTCCAGCAATTCACCGCATTCAGTGAAGAACAGGGCCTCGAAATCCTCGTCGTCGTCGTCCATGTGGATCCTCCGGGTGGGCGCGTCAGGCGAGCTGCTGGACCAGGCTCAGAATCTGGTTGGGATCGAAGGGCTTGGTCAGCCAGCCGGTCGCCTTGACCTCCTTGGCGCGGTCCTTCAGCGCCTGGGCGGTCTCGGTGGTCAGCAAGAGCATCGGTAGGCTTTGCCCTTCGGGCACCTTGCGGGCGGCCTCGATGAATTCGAGGCCGTTCATCTTCGGCATGTTGAGATCGGTGATCACCATGTCGGGGCGATGATCCATCAGCGCCTGCATCGCCTCTTCGCCGTCGCAGGCTACGAAGACTTCGTGTCCGCCCTTCTTGAGACAGGCGGCCAGCATGTTCCTGAGCGCGCGGGTATCGTCTACGGCAAGAACCTTGCTCATGTCTGGAACTCCATCTTCATCAGGTCCTGGAACAATCCGAGGTCCGAGAATGCATCGACAAACTGTGTTGGCGGGTTGATCGCCACCGCCGGCGGTGTCAAACCTTCACGACTATGCAGGGCTGCGATCATCGCGATGATGTAGGGCGCGCCGATTTCCTCGACCTGCGAACAGTCGAATACCAGGGGCTGGTCCGAGGGAAGGTCGAGCAGGATCTTCACCAGGGCCTCGGCCTCGGGCAGACGGGTCTTGCGCGGGATCACGATGGCGGTGCTGTCCTCAGACATGCGCCCCCTCCCGGTCCAGCTCCCCGCCAAATCTGTCGCCCCCGCCAAGGCGGCCTGTTACGCCGGTCATCGTTACACTCCGAGTTGGAAACCGGCCTAACCCGCCGATCATTGCGGCGCTTTTAGCCGGAGGAAAGTTTCAAAAGACTTTAATCAATGGCCGCCGGGGACCTGAAAACTGGTAAAATTTTATCGGTCCCGTGACGTACAGGGCCCAAAGCAGGGATTGTGACGCTCGGTTCGGACAGCCCACGGAAGGATGGTCCGGAGACCGCGATGGAAACGGCTGGCCGCTGGTCGCGGGACGACGCCAGCACCGCCGCGCGGCCTATGGACACGGCCTGGACAGCCCGGCGGGATGTCGCGGGTCAATGCCTTGGATTTGGGGGAAGAAAACCTGGTCGGGTCCGGACACCGTTTCCGGCATCCGGACCCAGGATTGTCATGTGTGGACGGCTCCTTTTTGTGCAAGGGTTGATTTGATCTGATGGCGATCGTTGCGGGGTGCGGTCATGTGTCCGGCCTGTTTGCGCAGTGCATGTGACCGCTGGCCCTGATGAAGTCCGCGTGCCGGGTCCCGATCAGAGGATCGGACTTTAATGTCCAGACAACACCTCGGGGTGTCCCGGCAGCGGTTTCGCTTGATCATCATCACTCACTTTTGCCCTTGCATCTCATCGCGGCGATGTCAGGCGCCGCATATTCGACCGTGGAACTTGTCAACGCCCTAGAGCAGGAAAAGGCGCTCGGAAAGGCCGGCAAATTGGCCGAGATGTTGACCAAGATCGACTTGGTCATCCTCGACGAGCTCGGCTACCTGCCGTTCAGCTCGTCCGGCGGCGCATTGCTGTTCCACCTCCTGAGCAAACTCTATGAACGCACCAGCGTGATCATCACCACCAACCTCAGCTTCTCGGAATGGGCGCAGGTCTTCGGCGACGCAAAAATGACCACCGCGCTGCTCGACCGGCTCACACACCGCTTCCACATCCTCGAAACCGGCAACGACAGCTACCGCTACAAAGCCAGCTCCGAGGCCGCCAAGAAAAAGAGAAAGGAGACGCCCGCATTGACCACAACATGACCGCTGAGACATAAGCAAGGGTGGGTCAAATCTCGGTGAAAATACCGGGTCACTTCTCAGCGGAAATCAACAGTGGAAGGCGGTATCGAGTAAATCACGCTGTTCGAGTCACGAAAGGCGGAGTCCAATATACTTTCTGGGCAATTATGAAAGATGCATCGCGAGAGCACATGCAAAAGGCTTTCATACAACGTCGAGAGCAAATAGTTGGAGATTGCGCACAGTTAAGCACCGATGTCGATGCTTTTAACGCTATTAATGCACTCCACCGACCAATTCGAATGCTATTTGATTTTCGGGAAGACATTGAAGAGAGAAAACTGGGAGGCAATGAGGCCGCGTAGTCCAATTGTATTTTGGACCGAGTCACTATTCTGACTCAATCCTCTTATCCCGCGCCGCCAGCAGCTTCAGCCTCAGCGCGTTGATCTTGATGAAGCCGGCGGCGTCTTTCTGGTCGTAGGCGCCGGCGTCCTCCTCAAAAGTGACGTGCTGTTCGGAGTAGAGGGAGTGGTCGGACCAGCGGCCGACGACCGAAGCGCGGCCCTTGTAGAGTTTGAGGCGGACGGTGCCGGTGACGTGGGTCTGGCTGTGGTCGATCAGGGCCTGGAGCATCTCGCGTTCGGGGGAGAACCAGAAGCCGTTGTAGATGAGCTCGGCGTAGCGGGGCATGAGCTCGTCCTTGAGGTGGGCGGCGCCGCGGTCGAGGGTGATGGACTCGATGCCGCGGTGGGCTTCGAGCAGGATGGTGCCGCCGGGGGTCTCGTAGATGCCGCGGGACTTCATGCCGACGAAGCGGCCCTCGACGAGGTCGAGGATGCCGATGCCGTGTTTCGAGCCGTAGTCGTTGAGGCGGGTCAGCAGGGTGGCGGGGGAGAGGGGCTCGCCGTTGATGGCGGTGGCGTCGCCGCGCTCGAAGGTGATTTCGATGTATTCGGGCGTGTCGGGGGCGTCCTCGGGGCGGGTAATGCGCTGGAGGACGTAATCGGGGGCCTCTTGCGACGGGTCTTCGAGGACTTTGCCCTCGGACGAGGTGTGCAGGAGGTTGGCGTCGACGGAGAAGGGGGCCTCGCCGCGCTTGTCTTTGGCGATGGGGATCTGGTGTTGTTCGGCGAAGTCGATGAGGCGGGTGCGCGAGGTGAGGTCCCATTCGCGCCAGGGGGCGATGACCTTGATTTCGGGGTTGAGGGCGTAGGCGGAAAGCTCGAACCGGACCTGGTCGTTGCCTTTGCCGGTGGCGCCGTGGGCGACGGCGTCGGCGCCGGTCTCGGCGGCGATTTCGACGAGGCGTTTGGAGATCAGGGGCCGGGCGATGGAGGTGCCAAGGAGGTATTGGCCCTCGTAGAGCGCGTTGGCGCGGAACATGGGGAAGACGAAATCGCGGGTGAATTCCTCGCGGACGTCTTCGATGTAGATGTTTTCGGGCTTGATCCCGAGGAGTTCGGCCTTTTTGCGGGCCGGGTCCAGTTCCTCGCCCTGGCCGAGATCGGCGGTGAAGGTGACGACCTCGCAGCCATATTCGGTCTGCAGCCATTTCAGGATGATCGAGGTGTCGAGGCCGCCGGAATAGGCGAGGACGACTTTCTTGGGGGCGGACATGGGGCGTTGCTCCGTGCTGGACGGGGCGGGGATTAGCGGGTTTCGCGGCAGGGGGCAAGGTGGCAGGCGGAGGGGCTGGAATGCACGGAGCCCGGAACGGGCGGGTGAGGCCGCGCTCCGGGCCCGATAGGTACGGGACGTAAGCCGGGAAAACTCCCCACCCCTGGCACCTGATCTACAAATTTGCGGCAATACGCACCGCTGACAATTACGCATGTGTCCGGTTGGGCCGGTCACGGTGCAGGGCGGTTCCGATAAATGCGACCGGGAACGCCGCAACACCCAGCCCCCGTGGGGGCAGTCTTTTTGGGCTAACGCCACAGGTGAGTCGGCAATGTGACAAATGTCACTTACCGCGTCCATGATCACAGAAAGTTTACCGGACCTTCGGGAAGAAAACGGCGCGTCGGGTCTCTGGGCTCGGAGACGGGCCCTGGGGAGGTTTCCTGGGGCGAGATCTCTGGGGAAGGATCTCTGGCGAAGGGTCTCTGGCGAAGGGTTTCCGGAAAGGGTCTCCGGGGGAAGGGCCTTAGCCTGCCAGGTCGGCCAGGGCGACCACGGCTTCGTTGCGGGGCCACCATTCGGGGGGAACGGCGGCGGTGCCGACGAGGACGGGTTCGCAGCTGCCGTGGTAGACCGGCCAGGGGGCGGTGGTTTCCATGACGCGCTCGGCGAGGATCTCTTCGCAGACCGACCGGTCCGAGGCGGTCAGGTGATAGGTCTCGATGGGCTCGCAGAGCGAAAGATCGTGCGAGCAGCCGGCGAGGAAGATTACAAAGGCGGTTTCCATCATCATGCTCCTTGAACGCACCAGAACCGCATTCGGTTTACGCTGTCTGTGGCGATTCACACGCGTGCGGCCAGTTTGGCGCCGCTAATCCTTAAGATTGGTTAACGGCCGGGACGGGGAACAGCGGTCCCGGGACGGGTCTTGCGGGTCCGGACAAATGCCATATGGTCCGCGGGGATGGCGGCAGGAAGGAGGCCCGATGCGGGCGCATTGGTTCGACAGGGTGAATGGGCAGAGGTTGCGGGCGACGGGTCGTTTGCGCGCGGTTGTGCATCGCGAAATGGCGGGGACGGCGATGAGCCGGGCGCTGCGCAACATGGACGGGTCCCGGGCGGTCAGGGCGGGCGATGCCGCGGCGATGGGAGCGGCGGCGTGGTGCGGCTGAACCGGCTGGAATATGGCTCGGCGGATCTGCCGCCTCTGGTGATTGCCCATGGACTGTTCGGTTCGGCGCGGAACTGGGGGGTGATCGCGAAGCGGCTGAGCGATATCCGGCACGTGGTCTCGGTGGATATGCGCAACCACGGCGACAGTCCCTGGGACGACGCGAACGGATATGAGGAGATGGCCGGTGATCTTGCCGGGGTGATCGGCACGCTTGGCGGGCGGGCCGATCTGCTGGGGCATTCGATGGGCGGCAAGGCGGCGATGGCGCTGGCCCTGTTGCGCCCCGACCTGGTGGACCGGCTGGTGGTGGCCGATATCGCGCCGGTATCCTATGGGCATACGCAGATGCCGGTGCTGGAGGCGATGCGGGTCACGGATCTTGACGGGGTGACCCGGCGCTCGGAGGCCGATCCGCGGCTGGCAGCGCATCTGGAGGATGCCGGGCTTCGGGCGTTTCTGCTGCAAAGCCTCGTGGTGGACGAAAACGGCGCGCGCTGGAAACTCAATCTCGATACTCTGGCGGCGGAGATGGCGCGGATCATGGGCTTTCCGGACCTTTCCGGCGTGTTCGAGGGGCCGGCGGGGTTCGTGACCGGTGGGACCTCGGACTATGTGCGTGCCGAGCATCGGGCGAAGATCATGCGGTTGTTTCCCGGTGCGCGGCATTTGCCTGTACCGGGTGCCGGGCATTGGCTGCACGCCGACAAGCCCCGGGATTTCGAAGCGGCGGTGCGGGGATTTCTGACCGGCGTGTGAGCGGGAGAGACGGCCCGGTCCGTTTTTCGCGGTCCCGTTGGACCGCTCCGGCAGGGGAGGTCGTTGCCTACCAGATATCGGCATCCATGACCATGACCCTGCGCGCCTCGGTTGCGCCCCGATGCGGCAAATCGTAACTGCCGGCTTTACGCTGCTCCGGCTCGGAAATGAGGGTAAAGCCCGGCCCGGGATGGGCGCTGCCCGGCGTTCGCCGCGGGGTGCTTTGTGGCGCAACCATTTTGTTGCGGCGCTCTCACATCAGATGGGTGCAGCGCGCCCGCCCCCTGGGGTGGTGAAGCAGGATCGTCGCCCCGGTGGGGCGGGACGAGCCGACCGTAAGGCTTGGCGCGGGGTCGCCGGCCACACCGGGGGCATGGAGTGCGCGGCGCGCGCGATGGGGACGGCGAGCCCCGTGCTGTGAGAGGCGGCTGAAGGTTGACCTGAATGAGGAAACCCCCGTCGCGGGTTCGGAGCGCCTCAAATCGCACCAGATGCAAGTGTCCTGCCCCGGGGAAGGCGTCAAGAACTCAGGTTCGGAACCTCTCCTTTCGACCTGATGGTGGTGTTGCGACCCCGGCTCTGGCGGCTATGGCGGCTTCCCCGCCCGCCTTGTCCACTTGCCACGGCATCGCCCGGTCCGGGAATGTTCTGGTCTTTTTCTACCGTCCTTGCCAAGGATAGGCCTGCGGCTCGCGTCACAGTCTCAGGATGCGCATGGAAACCAGCGACGAAAACCTCGCGGCGGCAGCCGGACAGGGCGACGGACAGGCCTTCAGCCTGCTCCTTTCACGCCATTATGACCTGATCTTTCGCGTGGCCTTCCGTATCCTCGGTCGCAGGGCCGAGGCCGAGGACCTGGCGCAGGATGTCTGCGTGGCTCTGCCCGGCAAGCTCGGCTCGTACCGGGCGGAGGCGAAGTTCACCTCGTGGCTCTACCGCGTTGTCGTGAACGCCGCCCGCGACCGGCTCCGGCGGATGAGCACCCGGGCTCGCGCCGCCGAAGGCTGGGGCGAGGTCGAGGTGATGCGCCGCGCCGAAGCCGCCGAGACGGGCGAAGGGCTCGACTGGCTGCAAACGGCGATGGCGCGGCTTGAGGGCGACTTGCGCGAAACCGTGGCCCTGGTTCTGGGCGAAGAGATGACACATGCCGCCGCCGCCGAGGTGCTGAATATCTCGGAAGGCACGGTTTCCTGGCGGATGAGCCAGGTCAAAAAGGCCCTCCGCGCGATGGCCGAGGATGAGGAGATGTTCGGATGACCGACGATCTCGACAAGCTGAAAACCGCCCTCGAACGGGCCACCCCTGCCCCGGATGCCGAGGCGAAGGCGAAGGCCCTGGCCGCCGCCCGGGTGGCGTTCGAAGAAAAATTCCAAGGATCGGAGGCGGGCGCACGTCCCACCAAGGACCAGCCGCAAGGGGCGGCCGGGTTCTTGAAAGGATTGTCCGAGATGTTCGCCAAGCTGACCACCAGACAGGGCCTTCTGGCCACCACCTCCGTCGCCACGATTGCGCTGGCCGTCGTCCTGACCCAGGACCTCAGCTGGCAGCAGCCGGAACAGGAGGCCCCCGAGACCGCCGAGGAAACCTCGCAACTGAAGGCCGCCGCGGCTGACGAAAACGCGCCTGAGGCCCCCGGGTTGCACGAAGACGCCGCCTCGGTGCAGTATCCGACGCTGGTCGCCCCCGAGGGTGGCGAGGCGGATGGGTTCTATCGGCGCACCGAAGCCGATGCCGGTGCGGGGACCGATACCGGCCTCGATGGCCGCACCCAGAGTGCGACAACGGAGCTGGCGCAGGAGGTCATGGGGGATAACGAGGCCGCGCGTGTCGATGAAAACCGGCCGGCGCAAGAGCTCGCCGGCATCATGGATTCCCAGGAAGAAGTCGTCATTGTCGAGGAGGAGCCCGCCGATTTCGCAGACGCCGCGCCTCAATCCGAGATCGAACCCCGACGTGCTCCCGAACCCCGCCCCACCCCGAGTAGCGAAGCGGTTCCTAGTATTGCAGCCGCGCCGTCCGAAATGAATACCGAAGCGGCTCGGTCAGCTGGGGGAGGGGTTACAACAACCGGCGAAGCCCGTTTGGGCCTTCTTTATGAAGATTCAGCCGACGAAGCCGCTTCGACTTCCAGAAACAGGGTGATCATCCAAAATGGCGTCCCGGGAGGTGATTCCGGGCTCACATCTGGCGATGACTTGGTATCGCCGCCGCCGCCCGAGCAGAACACCGAACGTTTCGCCGAAGCAGCACCCAACCCGATCAAGGCAGTCAGCGACGAGCCGGTCTCGACCTTCTCGATCGATGTCGATACCGCCTCCTATTCCTATATCCGCTCGGCGCTGATGGGTGGGCAATTGCCGCCTCCGGCCTCGGTACGGATCGAGGAGATGGTGAATTATTTCGACTATGACTACCCCGCCCCCGACCGCATCGACACGCCGTTCCAGACCTCGGTCTCGGTGATCGACACGCCGTGGAACGAGGGCACCAAGCTGATGCATATCGGCATTC
This sequence comes from Paracoccaceae bacterium, assembly GCA_050299335.1. Lineage (GTDB taxonomy): Bacteria > Pseudomonadota > Alphaproteobacteria > Rhodobacterales > Rhodobacteraceae > JBNKVT01. Next base: position 61,295 of record JBNKVT010000008.1, read on the forward strand.
AGGGCTATGAAATCCCTGTGGAGAACCGTCCGCCGGTCAATCTGGTGTTCCTGATCGACACTTCGGGCTCGATGCAGGACGCCAACAAGCTGCCCCTGCTGATCCAGTCCTTCCGGCTGCTTCTGGGCACGCTGCAGGACGACGACAGCGTCGCCATCGTCACCTATGCCGGTTCGGCGGGCATGGCACTGGAGCCGACCCCTGCGTCGGAGACATCGAAGATCCTCGCTGCCCTTGAGAACCTGCACGCGGGCGGGTCCACCGCCGGGCAGGACGGGCTGCAGCAGGCCTATGCACTGGCCGAGGACATGAGCGCGGAGGGCGAAATTTCCCGGGTGATCCTGGCCACCGACGGTGATTTCAACGTGGGGATATCCGATCCCGAGGCGCTGAAGCGCTTCATCGAGGACAAGCGCGACAGCGGCACTTACCTCTCGGTGCTCGGCTTCGGGCGCGGCAACTACCAGGACGCGACCATGCAGGCGCTGGCGCAGAACGGTAACGGCACGGCGGCCTATATCGACACCCTGGCCGAGGCGCAGAAGGTGCTGGTCGAACAGGTCGGCGGCGCCCTCTTTCCCATCGCCAATGACGTCAAGATCCAGGTCGAGTTCAACCCCGCGATGATCGCCGAATACCGGCTTCTGGGCTACGAGACCCGGGCGCTGGCGCGCGAGGATTTCAACAATGACGCGGTGGATGCCGGCGAGATCGGGGCTGGCCACACGGTGACGGCGATCTACGAGATCACCCCGGTCGGCTCGCCCGCCGTCTCGGTCGATCCCCTGCGCTATGCCGCCGAAGAGAACGAACCGCTGCCGGTGACCGAACCCCATGGCGAGATCGGCTATCTGAAACTGCGCTACAAGCGGCCCGGCGAGGAGGTTTCGACCCTGATCGAGACCCCGGTCTTCATGGACCGCGCCGATATCGCGGCCTCCGAGACGCAGTTCGCCGCCGCCGTCGCGGGGTTTGGCGAGCTGCTGCGCGGCTCGAAGCAGGTCCACGGCTTCGATTTCGACGACGTCGCCGCACTGGCCGCCGCCAGCCGGGGCGAGGATCCGTTCGGCTACCGCGCCGAGTTCCAGCGGCTGGTGCAACTGGCCAAGACCGCGCGCTGAGCCGCCTCTTTCAGGATTGGCCCCGGTTCTCCGCCGGGGCCTCTTCGCTTGCGCCTCCCCGGGTCAGAACCGCTTTCAGCCGCCAGCCCAGCAGTCCCGCCACGGCAAGGGCAGCGAGGAACCAGCTGAGATTGCCGAGGAAATCCATCAGCGCCGGGATCGACTGGCCGAAGACCAGCCCGGCCCCGACATAGAGCCCGACCCAGACCGCCTCGCCCGCGAGGTCCCAAAGCGCGAAGCGCCCCCACGCGAACCCGCCCGCCCCGGTGGCGAGGTTGATCCAGGGGCCGAGCGGGCTGACCAGCCAGCGGCTGAAGAAGACCCCGGTGCCGCCCCAGCGCTCGGCGAAGGCGCGGGCTTTCGCGGCGCGGGCGGCGAGGCCGGGATGCGTCGCGGCGTAACGGTCCAGCGCCTGGCCGCCGAAACGGCCGAGCCCGAATCCGGTCTGGTCGCCCGCCATCGCTCCGGCGAGCCCGGTCGTCAGCACCAGCGGCAGCGCCAGATCGCCGCTGGCCGCGAAGGCCCCGCCGGCGATCAGTGCCAGCGAGCCAGGGACAGGGACCCCGAGGCAGGACAGGAACACCGAGGCGAAAATCAGCGGCAGCCCGTAGACGGCGACAAGCGACAGGAGGTCGGTGGTCATTGCCGGGCCCGTTCAGCCTCGATGGCGGCCTGCAGCGTGGCTTCCAGCTCGGCCAGGGGCACGCCCCGCTCGGCGGCAAGGTCTTCAAGCGTGATCCGGTTCCGTGTGCCGGGGATCAGACCAAGGCTGCCGGCCAGCGCCTCGCGCGGCACGTCATAGGAGCGCGCGACATAGCCCACCGTCATCCAGCCCTCGATCGAGGCATCGCGGTGGCTCATCCAGTAGCTGAAGGAAAAGACCGTCCGGAAGGCCAGGAACAGGCACAGCGCCACCGCCAGTCCGAACCCGGCGGTCAGCGCCTTGTGGTCGCGCCAAAGACGGGACAGCGCGCCCCGCATCAGGCCCTGGCCTTGCGGGGCGCGACGTTCATTCGACGGTCACCGTGATCCGGTCCGACATCACCGGAGGGTTGTGCGGGATATGCGACCAGTCGCCAAGGACCAGTTGCAGCGTGTGGCTGCCCGGGGCCAGCTCGATGGTGACCTCGGTCTGCCCACCGCCGAAATGCTTGTGGTTGTCGTCGGCCGGAACCGGCTCGTTCAGCGCCTCGCCTTCGAGCGTGGCGTCGATCAAGAGGTGATGGTGGCCGGTGTTTTCCTTCTCGGTCCCGGCGGGCGCCACGCCCATACCGGACAGGCCGAAGCGGATGGTCAGCGGGGAGGAGACGGTCGCCCCGTCTTCCAGCCCGATGAAATAGACCGCAGCGCCGTCGGGGGCCGGGGTTTCGCCGGAATACGCCGGCAGGGCACTCGCAATCAGACAGGTCAGGGCAATCAGCTTTTTCATGTCGAACTCCCAGTTGCTGGACCCGGGGAGGCGGACCGCAGCCCCGGAATTTGCATGAGGACTATGGAGCAAGCGGCGGGAAACAGAAAGGCCCGCCTTGACGGGCGGGCCAGTAATTTTCTGGGGGAATCCGGACGTTACGCGTCGGATTTGCGTTTCGCCTTGCCCTCGATGGCCGGCTTGGTCGAGATCTCGATCATCCGCGGCTTCAGCGCCTCGGGCACTTCGCGCACGAGGTCGACATGCAGAAGGCCGTTTTCGGTCACCGCACCGGTGGCGCGGACATGATCGGCGAGCTGGAACCGGCGCTCGAAGGCGCGGGTGGCGATGCCGCGATGGAGATAGTTGCGCTCGTCGCCCTCATCCTCAGCCTTCTTGCCCGAGATCAGCAGCTGGCCCTCGCGGGCCTCGATATGCAGCTCGTCCTCGGTGAAGCCGGCGACGGCGACGGTGATGCGGTAGGCATCCTCGTCGGTCTTTTCGATATTGTAGGGCGGATAGGTGTTCTGGCCGGTTTCGGCGGTCAGAACGCTGTCGAGCATGTTGGCGATGCGGTCAAAGCCGACACTCGAACGATAGAGCGGGGAAAAGTCATAGGTACGCATGGGTCATCCTCCATAGAAGCGATGTCTGTTCAGGCGGGCCTTCCGCAACGGACAGGCCCTTGAGTTTGCCGCCGGACCCGGGATAGCGGCGTCCGACAGGCCTAATTTGGGATGGGATTTCGCGGTTTCAAGACCCCGAATTCGGGGGAAAGGCGATCGCCTGCCTTCCGGGTGTGCGACCTGGATCGGGCGGCTGTCAGTCGCCGACCTGCGGCAGGATCACGTTGCGCACGGTGGCGCGATTGCGACCGAGCTGCTCGCTGATCGAGACCCAACTGCCATCCGCCCGCTCGGGGCGGACCGGCACGGCGCGGAAGACCGGATCGGTCTGCGCCAGCTGGGTCAGCAATTCGTCCAGCGGCTTGCCCAGCGCCGCTCCGAGCGCGACGTCCTGCTCCTGCCATTGCGCCATGGCCGAGATCACCGAGGCGATCTTGGGCCGCGCATCCGACATCACGAAGATCGGCGAGCCCGAGGCGCCGAAATCCACGGCACAGGAATAGACCAGCACCTGGTTCTCGCGCGCCAGCATGTGGCACTTCTCCTGCATCGTGGGGGCGTTTTCGCGTTCGCGGGCATAGGAGACCACCATCACCTCGTCCCCGGCCTTCGGCTGATGGAAGCGTTCGAAGGGCCGGATGACGCTTTCGCGGATCGGGCGGTCAAGTTCGATCAGCGCGATATCGGCGGCGACCCGGGTCATGCTGTCGGAGGTCGAGAAGTCGTAGTCCCGGTGCACGATGGTGCGCCGCGCCTCGCGATGAGCTACCGCCCGCCCCTCGCGCAGTCCGGCCTGGAAAGAAATCCGCTCCAGCGGGATCGCCTGTCCGGTCCGCCGGTCGAAGAGGCAGTGGGCCGCCGTCAGCACATGGCGCGGCGAGATCAGCGCCCCGGTGCAGAACCCGACCCCGGCCATGTCGATCCGGCCCACGCCCTCCCAGTCGCGCGCCTCGTCCGCGTTGTGCATTGTCCGCAAGGGTGCGTCTTCGGAGGCCTGCGCCCTGGTCAGTCCGAGTGAAAGGGCAAGACACACGGCCAGACAGTGGGCCAGACACACGGCCGAACGCGGGGCCAGAACAGTCTGCAAGAGCAGTCGCATCATTTGGGGTCAGCCTCTGTCCCGTGCGCGTTTTGCCGACACTATTGCACCGAAATCCTGCTCTGCCTAGTTGCCAATTTGCGGCAGCCCTTCCCGTGTGGCTGGCAGGCCCTCGCGGACCTCCGGCAAGCCCGAACGGGTCTCGTTCAGTCCGCCGGCGGTCCGGGGCAGTCCCGAGCCGGCCTGTGGCAGACCCGATCCTGCCTGCGGCAGCCCGCCGCTCCCGGCGCCGATCAATTTGCGGTCGGGCACGCCGATCGACAATTGCGGCCTGAGGAGGCTGAGCGACCCGGCGAGGTTCATCGAAAAGGCGGTCTTGGAATACGGCGTGACACGCATCGACGAGATCACCGAGACCACCCGCGGCGCGGCGCCCGAGAGGTCCAGCACCGCCGAGCCCGACGAGCCGAAGGTGATATCGCAGGTCAGCGAGAACACCGCGTGCCGCGTGTCGCCGACGCCGCGACTGTCGGTCACGGTGCAGACATCCTGGATCGAGGGGCGGGTGTCGCGCCCCCGCCCATAGGAGACGATGGCCACATCCGAACCGATCTCGGGCCGCGGCCCGGTGGCGATCGGCGCGATGACACTGTCAAGGATCGGCTGGTCCAGTTCGAACAACGCCACGTCATGGGCGATATTGCGCGTCGTCACGCTTTCGCGGGGGTCATAGCCGGGGTCGATGACGACTTTCCGTGCCCCCCGGATCGATTGCGCCGCCCCGTCGCTGAACCCCGCGACGAAGCGGATACTGCTGTCGGGCACGCGGCGGTTGGTATAGGGGTCGAAAAAGCAATGGGCCGCGGTCAGCACCACATTCACCTCGATCAGTGTCCCGGTACAATAGCCGTCATCGCCGATATTGACCCGCCCCACAGCCCACCACGCGCTGGCCTCGTCGGCCCGATCAAGCGGGCGAAGGCGCGTGTCCTGAGCCTGTCCTGAAAGCGGAAGCGCTGCCAGAAGCAGCCAGAAAAGAAATCTCTTCAATACTCCGTCCTTTACCTGTGGCGCTCCCGCAAGCGCCTCCGATCAGCCCCCCACGGTGCGCAGCCTATCCGCTCCGGCCCGCTGCGTCAGCCTTTTTCGTGTCCCGCTCCGCCGCCTTCAGCGCCCGTTGCCGGTATTGCCAGCCCGCGACCGGCACCGACAGAAGATAGAGCACCGTCCCGGCGATCATTGCCTCCCAGGTGAACACCACCAGCATGGCGATGGAGGCGGCACAGGCCAGCAGAACCGGCAGGAAGGTGTCCGGGGTCAGCCGGAAATGCTTGACCGAGAAGGTGGGAAGCCGGCTCGCCGCCAGCAAACCGATCACCACCAGATAGACGAAGGTGACAAAGGGATAGTCGCGGAAAAAGCCCGAACCCAGCATGAGGAAGAACATCGGCAGCATCGCCGTGCAGCCCATGGCCGGGGCCGGGACGCCGACAAAAAATTCCTTCTTCCAGGCCGGCCGCGCCACTTCGGACTCGTTCAGCGCCACGTTGAACCGCGCCAGCCTGAGCGCGCAGCAGACCGCCAGCGTCAGCACCGCGAACCAGCCGAGATTGGCATGGGGCCCTCCGGCGAAGATCGCGTAGTAGATCAGGATCCCCGGCGCGATGCCGAAATTGAAGAAATCGGCCAGGGAATCCAGTTCCGCCCCGATATCCGACACGCTGTCGAGCGCCCGTGCGATTCGCCCGTCCATCGCATCGAGCACCGCCGCCAGCACGATCAGCAGCATCGCGAAGCCGTAGCGCCCGTCGATGGCGAAACGCATCGAGGTCAGCCCGGCACAGATCACGAAGACCGTCACCAGATTGGGGATCAGCGACACGAACTGCCGCCGACGGCGTTTTTCCAGCTGTGTGACCTTCAGATCATCCTGCATGCGCGTTCTTCCTGGGACCCGTCGAGATCGGCCAGCACCGTCTCGCCTGCCACGGCCGTCTGCCCGACGCTGACCAGGGGCGCGATCCCTTCGGGCAGGTAGACATCCAGCCGCGAGCCGAAGCGGATCAGACCGAAACGTTCCCCGGCGGCGCGGCTTTCTCCGGTCTCAACAAGGCACAGGATGCGCCGCGCGACAAGCCCCGCGATCTGTACGACCCCGATCTTCACCCCGGCCTCGGTCTCGATGGTCAGGGCGTTGCGCTCGTTGTCCTCGGAGGCCTTGTCGAGCGAGGCATTGACGAATTTTCCCGCATGATACTGGATACGGGTGATGGTGCCGCCCACGGGCATCCGGTTCACGTGGCAGTTGAAAACATTCATGAAAATCGATACGCGGGTGTAAGATCCCGGTTCCAGATCCAGCCCTTCTGGCGGGCTGACATCGACCACATGGCTGACGATTCCGTCCGCTGGGGACAGCACCAGTCCCGGCCTCTGCGGCACCATGCGTTCGGGGTCGCGGAAAAAATAGTAGCACCAGACGGTCAGCCCCAGTCCGGGCCAGAAAAGCGGCGCCCAGATCTGGGTCAGAATCAGCGTCACCAGCCCGAAAATGGCGATGAATTTCCATCCCTCGCGGTGCACCGGCACCGCCACGACCCGCATCATGTCCATTGCATCCGCCCTTTCCGGTCAGCTTACTGAGGCTGTTTCCTACCCGATTTTCACGGTCGCGCAAATGCGCCGCGCCGTCGCCGGTCTCCTGTCCCGTTTCCCGTGCCCTGCCGCGCGGTGCCTTGCCAGCACGAAGGGCCCATTGCCGCCGGTCCCGCCTGCGCCCATAGTCGCGCGATGCGCCTCGTCCTTCTCACCCTCGTCGCCCTCGTCGCCTTCGCCGCCAATTCGCTCCTGAACCGTGCCGCCCTGGTCTCCGAGGCCACCGATCCGGCTGCCTTTATGGGGCTGCGGATGTTATCGGGCGCGGCCATGCTGGCGCTCCTCGTCGCCCTTCGCGCCGGCCCCGCAGTTCTGGTGCGGGCCGGAGACTGGCCTTCCGCGATCGCGCTTCTGGTTTATGCCGTCGCCTTTTCCTTCGCCTATCTGCATCTCGATGCCGGGCTCGGGGCGCTGATCCTTTTCGGCGGGGTCCAGATCACCATGTTCGCCGGAGCCCTGATTGACGGGGACCGTCCCGGGCTTTTCCGGTGGCTCGGGTCCGTCCTCGGCCTCACCGGCCTCGCCATCCTGTTCCTGCCCGCCGCCGCCGCCCCACCCGCCGCCTCCGCTGCGCTCATGCTCCTCGCCGCTGCCGCATGGGGCGTCTACTCGCTGAGGGGCCGCCGGGCCTCGGACCCCCTGACCACCACTTCCGGGAATTTTCTGCGCGCCGCCCCCGCCGCCGCCCTCATCTGGGCTGCCGCCGGTACCGGCCTGTCCCTGCCGGGCGCGGGGCTCGCCATCGCCTCCGGGGCTCTCGCCTCCGGCCTCGGCTACGCCATCTGGTATTCGGTCCTGCCCGCCCTCGGCGCCACCCTGGCCGCCATCGCCCAGCTTACTGTGCCGCTCATTGCCCTTGCCGGGGGCATGGTGTTCCTGGCCGAGCGCCCGACCCCGGCCTTCTGGCTTGCCGCGGTATGCGTTCTCGGCGGCGTCGCCCTCGCCCTCCTGACGCAGCGTCGATAGCACGCAACCGCCGTCTTGGCCCGCCGGGGCTTGCCCCAGGGCCGGTTTATGCGGCAAGCTGGCCATACCGCGTCCCGACCGTGTCGGGCCGGCAACATCAACGACCGCCCAAGATATTCGGAGCGGCAAGGCAGAGAGGGATCCCGGAATGGCTGGAGAAGACGACAAGTTCGAGGTATACAAGGACAAGAAGGGCGAATTCCGCTGGCGCCGCACCGCGCCCAACGGCCAGATCGTCGGCGCCTCGTCCGAGGGCTATTCCTCAAAGAAAGCCTGCGAAGAGAACATGAACCGCGGCCCGAACCCGTCGGACAAATGGGAATTCTACAAGGACAAGCGCGGCGAGCACCGGTGGCGCCGAACGGCTTCGAACGGCAATATCATCGGTGCCTCCACCGAAGGCTACAAGTCGAAGAAGGATGCCGAAGCCAACGCCGCCCGCCAGGGCTACGGGGGATGACGCTCCCACCTCCCCGGTCGCGGCGACGGCATCGGGGAGGCGCTGTTCTCACCTCGGCACTGGCGCTTTTTGCCCTTCCCGCAGCGGCCGCGCCGCTCTGTATTTGCCTGCAATGCGCCTTGCTGACACACAGCTCGTTCCTCCCCGGGGGCGAGAGCATGAAACCGGCGGTCAATGTTGGAGACTGCGTGATCGCCGAGCGTATCGATCCCGCCGCGACACCGCCCGAGCCGGGCGATATCATTGTCTTTCATCATCCGGCCAACGGGGTCCCGTTCATCAAGCGCGTCGTTGCCCTTGCGGGCCAGGCGGTCGCTTTGGAGAACGGCCATCCTGTCATCGATGGAGCGCCCGCCCGGGTCGCAGCGCTTCCCGCGCATGCGCAGCCCTTCGCGGCCTATCCCGGTGGCGGCAGACCTGCCTGCGGCGAAATTGACGACGGGATCTGCCGAACCTCCCGCTTCCGCGAGACCCTTGCCAACGGCGCCGCCTATGATGTGCTCGATATCGGCCCGTCCCGTCTCGACAACCTGCCCGAAACCCGGGTGCCCGACGCCCATGTCTTCGTCCTCGGCGATCATCGCGACAACTCTCAGGACAGCCGCGTTCCCCTGTCCGCCGGAGGTATCGGACCTGTGCCTCTCGAGGCCATCATCGGCCGGGTCGTGAAGATCAACGGCGTTGCCGCATTCGAGTGAGGTCCCGACGGTCCGGGTGACCCGTATCGGCAACACCCCCTTCCTCCTTCTTACAAATACTCCCGGGGGGTCGCCATTGGATTCGCCATCGGTCCGAGAGACCAATGGCGACGGGGGCGGAGCCCCTCGCGGATCGGCCCGCGCCAGCGGGGCGAAACAGCTATTTCAAGGTGATCGGCACCCGGGCCAGTACCTTGTTCTCGCCTTCCACGACATAGCGGATCTCGTAGGATCCCGGCGCGTCCGGCATGGTCAGGGTCACCGGGTTGCCAGCAGGCGTGTATTCGTAGTCGCGGTAGGCGCCATCCGGCTCGCCCACCGCCACCACGGTGATGAAGTCCCGCTGATAGCCCGGTCCTTCCCATTGGACCAGCACGTTCGAGCCCGCCGCGGCCTCGGCGGGTGCGCTGAGCCGGGCGGTCACTGCGGTCAGGCGGATCGGCGCGCGCGCCAGCACTTTCGGTCCCTGGTCGAGCACGTAGCGGATCTCGTAGTCACCCGCCTCGATCGGCATCTTCAGGGTCAGGGGCGAGCCCTCGGAGACATAGGCGTAGTCGCGATACTCGCCCGGCCCGGCCCCTACCGGCACCACGGTCAGGTAATCCCGCTCATAGCCCGGCCCTTCCCAGGTCACGACCACGTCCGAGCCCGCCGCCGCCTCCGACGGCACCGAGACCGAACCCGCGACGGCCGTCACCGTCACCGCCTGCGCGGCCAGAACGGTATTGCCCTGGTTCAGAACATAGCGGATCTCGTACTCCCCCGGCTCCGCGGGCATTTTCAGACGCAGTGGCGAACCTTCGCGCGTATAGGTGTAGGTCTCATAGCCGTTCCCGGCCGCGCCGACCGCCGCCACCGAGATATAGTCGTTCTGCGCGTCGGGACCCACCCAGTCCACCACCACGCTCGACCCGGCCTCAGCGCTGGATGGGGCCGAGACCGAAACCTCGGCCTCTTCCACCGTGACCGCCACGCGTTCCAGCACCGTGTTGTCCTGGTTCAGCACATAACGGATTTCGTACTCCCCCGGTTCGGCGGGCATCCGCAGTTTCAGCGGCGTACCTTCGCGGGTATAGGTGTAGTTCTCGTAGCCATTGCCGGGATCTCCCGGCCTCGCCACCGAGATATAGTCGTTCTGGGCATCCGGCCCGACCCAGTCCACGACCACGGTCGATCCGACCGAGGCCCGCGACGGAGTATCGAGAAAGACCTGCACCGCCTCCACCGTCACCGGCGCGCGCGCCAGGATCCGGTTGTCCTGGTTCAGCACATAGCGGATCTCGTAGTCGCCGGGCTCCGACGGCATCCGCAGTTTCAGCGGCGTGCCCTCGCGAGTATAGGTGTAGTTCTCGTAGCGGTTGCCATCCGCATCCAGCCGCGCCACGGAAATATAGTCATTGCGCGCATTCGGTCCGACCCAGCCGACCACGATCGTCGCGCCGACACCAGCCGTCGCCGGGGCCTCAAGTGTGACCACCGCGTCCTCGACCGTGACCGACTTCCGTGCCAGCACCCGGTGATCCTGGTTCAGCACATAGCGGATCTCGTAACCCCCGGGCTCGGACGGCATGGTCAGGGTCAGGGGCGAGCCCTCGCGGGTATAGGTGTAATTCTCGTAGCGATTGCCGTCTGCATCGGTCCGCGCCACCGAGATATAGTCGTTCTGCGCGTCCGGCCCGTCCCAGGTCACCAGCACCTCTGCACCGATCTCGGCCGCCTCCGGGGCCTCCAGCGACGCCGCAACCGGTTCCACGGTCACCGTTTGCGTGGCCAGGATCACATGGTCCTGGCCCAGCACGTAGCGGATCTCGTATCCGCCCGCCTCCGACGGCATCCGCAGTTTCAGCGGCGAGCCTTCACGGACATAGGTGTAGTTCTCGTAGCGGTTCCCCGGCTCGCCGGGCCTGGCCACCGAGATATAGTCGTTCTGCGCCGCCGGTCCGGTCCAGCCGACCAGCACTTCCGAACCCATTGCCGCCACGGCCGGCCCTTCGACCGTGGCGCTGACCGCTGTCACCTCGATGGGTTGCGTGGCGATCACCGTCCGGTCCTGGGCCATCACATAGCGCAGTTCATAGGTCCCTGGCTCCGACGGCATCGTAAGCGTCACCGGCGACCCGTCCCGGGTCAGGCCGTAGCTTTCGTGATAGCCGCCATCGACATCCGGCCTGGCGATCGTCACCAGATCGCTTTCATAGGCCGGACCTTCCCAATCGACGAGAATCTCCGAGGCCACATCGGCCGTCGCGGGTCCCGAGACCGAGGCCGCGACCGGCGTCACCTCGATCGGCACCCGCGCGAGGATGCGGCGGCTGTCGGAAGCCAGGATATAGCGGATCTCAAAGGTCCCGGGGCGCGGCGGCATCTGCAACTGCGCGGGGGCGCCGTCGCGGGTGAAGGCGAAATTGATATAGAGCCCCTCGTTCAGCTTCGGGTCGCCGACCACCAGCTGGTCGTTCTCGGCATCCGGCCCGTCCCAGGTCACCAGGATCGTCGATCCCGCCACCGCCGTCGCCGGGGCGGAAATCGTCGCCTCGGGCCGTCCCGCGCCCAGCGCCAGCACCACATGATTGTCGCCCCCAGCCACGATCTCGACCACGCGTTCGGCGGTGTCCGCCGTCGCCGGTCGCGCCACCCGGACGGAATATCTGCCTGGTTTCGCGGTCATCCGCACCGCGCCGATCTCGAAATTTTCCAGCCTCGTGCCGTCCCCGGCCTCGGGTTCCAGCCACCAGACCAGCCCGTTGCCGATCACCGGCCCGTCCGGCCCGTCGGTTGCTTCGAGAAGGATATCGCTCTGGGCGGGCGGCGCAGGGGCGGTTTCGACCACGACTTCTTCGAGCGCGGCCACCAGTTCGGTGGCGTTCGAGGCTGACAGGAACCGACCCCCGGTCTCTTCGGCCAGACAGGCGAGCTGGGCGCGGTCCTCGGCCCCGGTGACGTCGAAGCCGATCACATGGGCGGTGAAGCCAATGCCGGTCGCCTCCAGTTCGGCCCCGACGGCGCAGGGATCGAGATCGCAGGTCTCGCGCCCGTCCGAGATCAGGATGACCGTCGCGGGGTCTTCCTCGAAGCGCAGCTCGCGGGCGGCGGCGATCACGGCGGCCGAGAGCGGCGTCTTGCCCTTTGGATTGATCGCGTCGACGGCGGCGCGGATGGCGCTATGCGAATTTGCCGCAGGTGGCACCAGAAGCTCGATATCCGCGCAGGAGCCCTTTTCGCGGTGGCCGTAGGCCGAAAGACCGATTTCCTGGCTCTCGGGCAGAGTGTCGAGAAGGTCGTTGACCGCCTGTTTGGCGATCACGATCTTGTTCACCCCGTCGATCTGGCCCCACATCGAGCCCGAGGCGTCGAGGACGAGAATCAGTTTCTCATTCGGGCTCTGTGACACCGCTGTCGTCCCAGATATTGCCAGAAAAGTTACCATCGCCACGAAATATCGGAAGAATTTTACCAAGACCATGATGCTGACCGCCTCTTGACTTTACCGGTGCGACCATACCTGATCGCCCGAAACATTTGAAGCCCGCTCGGCGCGATTTAGTGAGTAATAACACAGACTTTGCGGCCCCATTTCCGCCATATACCAGTCGCAGCACAGCCCCCCGCAACCGCAAGGCGCGCCTGAAAATCAGGTGCTCCGCCGCTCAGCCATGCGCTTTTGACATGGCTGCCATGCGCCCGCCGCACTACCAAAGCGCCAAAAAAACGTCATATTGCAGCGCAACGGGGGAACAAACCGCAGGGTTGGAATATGTTTGATTTTGTTGACGCCACGGCGTTTCAGAACGATCAGGGCGCGCGGGCGCAGAAACTCTTCGCCGCCGTCGTTCTCGCTGCTCTCGACGATGCCATCGCCGATGACAAGAAATACGGCAACGGGGCGGAATCCATTGCCCGCTGGGCCCGTTCTCGCGACGGTCGCGAAGTGCTGATGTGCGCCGGGATCGACCCGAACGAGCGCTGCGTGCATGGCATGGTCGAATTCGTCTCGCGCGGGGTCCGCACCTCGGTGGCGCTGAGCCGCGAGGAAAGCGAGCGCCAGGCCGCAGCCGCCGCGATGCTGGCCGACGAAGCCGCCTGAGCCGCCGGACATTCCGAACAGGGCCCCCTCGCGGGGCCCTTATTGTTTCCAGAGCCGCACTGGGTCATTCCGCCACGACCCGATGTCCCGCAGCAGCCGGACGCCACATCGCCGCCGCACCCAACAGCTATCATCCGGCCGATATAGAGTTTCGGTCGCATAGAGGGCTTTAATCCGGCCTGCGCCTTCCCATATCCGTCGGGCTGCGCTATAGCGCCGCGAACCCGTACCGTTCGAGGCTCCCTTGTTCGATCCCCTCATGCTGAAGTCCTTTTTCGAGGTCGTGATGATCGACCTCACGCTTGCCGGGGACAACGCGGTCGTCATCGGCCTCGCTGCTGCCGGATTGCCGGTCGAACAGCGTCGCAAGGCCATCATGATCGGCATCCTCGCCGCCACGGTCCTGCGCATCGCCTTTGCCGCCGTCGCCGTGCAGTTGCTGGCCATCATCGGCCTGCTGCTGGCCGGCGGCATCCTGCTGCTGTGGGTCTCGTGGAAGATGTGGCGCGAACTGCGCTACGGCGCCGACATGATGGTTGGGGTGCAGACGATTTCCGGCGAAAACGTCGAAATGCCGCGCAAATCCATGCGCGACGCCGTCACCCAGATCATCGTCGCTGACATCTCGATGTCGCTGGACAATGTCCTCGCCGTCGCCGGTGCCGCTCGCGACCACCCCTGGGTGCTGGTCTTCGGCCTGGCCCTGTCGATCCTCCTGATGGGGGTCGCCGCCAACTGGATCGCCAAACTGCTGCGCACCCACCGCTGGATCGCCTATGTCGGGCTGATCATCATCCTCATCGTCTCGCTGAAGATGATCTGGGAAGGCGGGAACCAGGTCTGGGGCGCGGTCGAGGCGAGCGAAATCCTCGAAGAGCTCTGACCCTCTGGAAAAGGCGGAAATTCCACAACAGTTTCCGCCGCTTTCAAACAATTTTACCCAGCTCGAAATTTTCTCTTGCGCGAGTCGGCGATTGGCCCCATATGCGCGAAACATAGACGCCAACGCACGCGCCTCTGGCCCGGTTGTTAGGACTTCGCTAACAAACCTGCGTGTTTACGTAGCGACGGTAACGTCTCCTTTGGAACCTGGGTGGTAGCCTGCCACCCGTCTTTTGGAGATGCTCCATGAACGTGAACATGCGCCTCGCGGCGTTTGATACCGCTACCCCGACCTTCGCCCGCCGCACCCTGTCGGACTATGTCGCTTCGCGCCAGTTCGAGCGCCCGACCCTCGTCATGGATATCGACGCCGTCGCCGGCCGTTTTCACGCCCTGTCGCGCGGTCTCGGCAAGGTCGCCGTCCACTATGCCGTCAAGGCCAACCCGGCCCGCGAGGTCATCACCCGCCTGTCCGCCGAAGGTTCCCGCTTCGACGCCGCCTCGCGCGGCGAGATCGAGCTTTGCCTTTCGCTCGGCGTCCTGCCCCACGAGATCTCCTTCGGCAACACCGTCAAACGCGCCGCCGATATCGCCTATGCCCACCGCGCCGGGATCGAACTTTTCGCCGCCGACAGCGACGGCGAGCTGGTCAAGATTTCCCGCAACGCGCCGGGTGCGCAGGTCTATATCCGCCTGCTGATCGAGGAGTCCGAGGCCGACTGGCCGCTGTCGCGCAAATTCGGCACCACTGGCGACGAGGCGATCCGCCTGATGGGTGTGGCAAGCGATCTGGGCCTGAAACCTGTCGGCATCTCCTTCCATGTCGGCTCGCAGACCCGCGATCCGATGATGTGGAACAAGCCGCTGCGCTTCGCCGCCGGTGTCTGGCACGCCGCCCGTGAGGCCGGTCACGACCTCGACCTCCTCAACCTTGGCGGCGGTTTCCCGGCCTTCTACGGCGAAGCGATGATGGATCCGGAATCCTACGCCTCCCGCGTCATGGACCAGGTCCGCGACCTCTTCGGCGACGTGCCGCGCATCATGGCCGAACCGGGCCGCGGCCTTGTTGCCGAAGCCGGGATGATCGTCGCCGAGGTGATGCTGGTCTCGAAGAAGCGCCCCGAGGACGAGGTCCGCTGGGTCTATCTCGATATCGGCAAGTTCTCCGGCCTCGCCGAGACCATGGACGAGGCGATCCGCTACCAGTTCGAAACCGAATGGGACGGCACTTCGACCGGCCCCTGCATCCTTGCCGGACCGTCCTGCGACAGTGCGGATGTGCTCTACGAAAAGCGCCCGATCGAGCTGCCGATGGCGCTTTCGCCCGGCGACCGGGTTCTGATCCTCGCCTGCGGCGCCTACACTTCGAGCTATTCCTCGGTCGGCTTCAACGGCTTCCCGCCACTGGATGTCGTCTGCCTCGAAGCGCGCTGAGCCTTACCTCCGCAAGACCGCGCCATCCTTGCACCCACGCATCGGGTGGAACCAGACCTGCGTCGGCGTCCACCCGCTACAACGTTCCGCCTTTTCCGGGATACATCACCCATCACCAACCCGCGTTGAAACCGGCGGGTTTCCTCGCGGCGATGGGGGGATCAGTTTAGGAGCGGAATGGGTTGGCGCTTGCGGTCCCGGCGTTTCGCGTCAGAACCCGGTGGCGAAGGCAATGCAGAGCAGGGTCAGCAGCAGCATCACCAGGCTGACACGGTCCCTCAGGGCAAAGGCGATCGGGTCATAGACCTGCTTGCCGGTCCAGCCGGTACGGATCATGTGGTAGAACCATCCCGAGAGCGGCAGCGCCACGAGGTTGAGTTGCCAGGGATTGGCATAGAGAGCCGCGGCGGCCGAGGAGGCGGCATAGCCGACAAAGACCGCCACCGAAGCGACGCCGGCGATGAGCGAGACGTTCAAAAGATCCTCGCGGTCGGCCTTGGCATAGGCGCGGCCAGGGATGCGGGCATAGCTTTGGGCGCGGGACAGTTCGGTCATGCGCTTGACGCAGGCGAGCGTCAGGAAGGCCGGGAAGACGAACGCGATCAGCCAGCCCGAGACTGCTAGCCCGGTCACCACCGCCCCTGCCAGGACACGCATCGTATAGAGCGCGGCCAGTGTCGCGATATCGATCCAGCGGCGGCGCTTGAGCGACAGGGAATAGGCGAGCGTAATGGCAATGTAGCTCACGATCACCGACAGCATGTCCAGGCTGATGGCGGCGGCAAGGACCAGCGCGAAAATTCCCAGCAGCGCACTGGCCGCCATGCCGATGCGGATCGGCACCGCGCCCGAGGCGAAGACCCGGCGGTGCTTGCTCGGATGCCGCCGGTCGGCATCGAGATCGAGCAGGTCGTTGACCACATAGATCGCCGAGGCCGCCGCCGAGAAGCAGATGATGCCCAGGATGACGGCCAGAATGTTCTGCGCCGTGAAGGCGTGCGCCGTGATCAGCGGCAGAAACAGGAGCACGTTCTTGACCCATTGGTGCGCCCGCAACCCCCGGGCGAGATCGCGCATCCGCCAGCGATAGCCCAGCGGCTCGGCGTCGATCCCCTTCGCGGCCAGCGTCTCGCTCAGACCCGAGGCGGGCCGGGCGACAAAGCATTTGCGAGCGATCCGCCAGATCGGAATATCGGTCGCGGTATCCCCGACATAGTCGAAGCCACCGGCGCCGAATTCCGCTTCCAGACGCGCTGCCTTGCGGGCCCCCGTGAGATTGGTTTCGCCATCGGTGGCAAACACGCCGGCAAAGCCGCCATGGTAATCCGCCACCGCATTGGCCCCTGAGCCGGCGGCGCCGGTGGCGATATAGACCGCCCGTCCCGCCTCGGCGGCGTCGCGGCAGAGGGACAGCACCTCGGCGTTGACCGGTAGAAGGGAAATGTCGACCCGCCCGCCTCCGGTCAGCGCGACCTTCAGGGACGGTTTGTGCCCAAGATGCCGCAGCGCGCTGCGGATCGTCCCGGCCGGGTGGCGGGAAAGCCCGTTCCAGAAGCTCTCGAAGAGCAGGTCCGTCTTCAGGAGGCTGCCGTCGAGATCGACGACCAGCGGGATGTCCTTGTCACCGGTCATCAGCCCGAAACGCCCATATCCTTGAAGACGCAGCCATCCGTCGCCTTTACCGGTGGCGTTATGCAGAGGTCCCGCGCCAGTCTCCAGGCGGCGATGACACGCGGGATATAGAGCCGGGTTTCGGGATTGTTGGGAATACCTCCGGCGCCGCGCACCACAGGCTCGGCGGTATGGAAGGCCGCAAGCGCCAGCAGCGCGTCGCCGTCGAAACGGTCGAGCAGCCATTCGAGATAGCGCGCCCCGCCGATG
The DNA here is from genome assembly GCA_050299335.1 of Paracoccaceae bacterium. Taxonomy (GTDB): domain Bacteria; phylum Pseudomonadota; class Alphaproteobacteria; order Rhodobacterales; family Rhodobacteraceae; genus JBNKVT01. The sequence goes on from JBNKVT010000008.1 coordinate 78,549, forward strand.
ATGTTCTCCAGCGGGTCCATGACATTTCCGATCCCGAACTGGTGGGCCACCGCCGGTTTGAGCTGCATCAGCCCGGCGGGTCCCGTCGGCGCACCCTTGCCGGGATTACCGCCGGATTCCACCTCGATGACCGCGAGCAGCAAGGCGGGGGATACCTGGGCCTCGACGCTGGCCCGCAGGATATCGGCCCCGAAGTCACGGGCGATGGTGGCAATGCGGACAGGGTTCTCGCCGAACGCTGCCCGCTCGGTCGGGTTTTCCTCCAATATCGTCCGCGCAAGCTCCAGCCTGTGCGGCGCACCGTCTTGAAGTCCGGTGGCAAAACGGTGCCAGAACCATGGTGCCTCTGTCCGCACCAACTCTGGCGCAAGGGAAAGATCCTTGTCGGGATCGACGCGCCCCGACAGCACCGGCTGGATTTCGGGCTGAGGCTCCACCTGAATGTTCAACAGCCCGTCCTGGCCGTCTTGCGGCGGCGTCAGGCGCTTGAAGGTGAAGTCGGCAACCCCCTGCGCCAGCACCGGAGTCGACACCAGAATGAGACCGGCGGTGATGATCGGGGGAATCACTCGAATTTTCAATTTTTTTGCTCTTTGCCGACTGCTCGATTTGCCACGGGCGATTCTAACACTCCTGCGGATTCAAGCAAGCAATTGGCGGGAAATAGGCAGCTATTCGTGTGAAATGAAAAAGCTGTCAGGGATACGTCACCCATCCTTAACGGATGGCGAGTTTCTGCCGAGCACGTTAACCACATATTTTAATTAAGATAATTGGCGATTTCTGTCCCATTCCAATGAAATAGGGCAAATGCTTCATATTTTGTCTCATTTCTGCCCGATTTCAAATGTGTACTGCCGTCGTTCGCTAGGTACGAACCGGATCGGAACGGCATGTGTGTGTGCTGGCTTTGGTTTTACTGGAGAGTGATGAACCTCCGGCGCCAGTCGGAACCGAACCGAACAAGTGTGCTTCTAAATTTCCTTGGAGGGAAACAAAATGAAACTGTTCAAGCTGCAGAAAGCTTTCGCAAAAGACGAATCCGGTGCCGTGACCGTTGACTGGGTCGTGCTGACCGCTGCCGTTGTCGGCCTGGCCCTTCTGGTCCTCACCTTCGTCCGCGACGGTCTGAACACCGCCGGTCAGGCGATCGAGGACAACCTCAACAACGCGATCGACTTCGCCACCAGCACCTGATGGCTGATCCGCTGTATGGCGGATCGACAGGAATTGACACTGAAAGCGGCGCGCTCCCCCACAGCGCCGCCTTCAACCCAGCAAGTCGCAATTGTTTAGTTTCGGAGTCTCATTCTCAGAAATAGGTGGTTGCGTAACGACAAGTCAGGATGGGAGTTGGTGCAATGGTGTTTGAGTATGTCAGGGCCCGAACGGCCCCATTTCTCCGCGATGACACCGGCGCGGTTACCGTGGATTGGGTCGTGTTGACCTCGGTGGCGGTTCTCCTTGCGACACTGGTGTTGCCATTCGTCTGGGAAGGCACCTCGACGGTTGCCGAGACGATCCCGACGCAGATTTCCAGCGGAATAGACGATTTTCTCAACTGATCCGAATTCCCCGGCGGAAACGCACCAGTTAGAACCAGGAACTCACGTCCAGCCGCGATTGCGGTGGAAATGGCCGATGGTATATGTAACACTGACGCTTCCCGTGTCAGTGTTTTTTTAATACCCAGACCCTAAGAGGACCACATGCGCCTGATCTTCGCTCTTATCTTCGTTGTCGGCATCGGCCTTGCCGGGACCGCCGTCTACTTTTTCAAGGAGCATGTCGCCGACCTCCAGGCCCAGAATGCCGAACTCACAAGACTGACCGAAAATATCGAGGATTCGGTGCCGGTGATCGTCGCGGCAAAGGATCTGGTCTATGGGGTCCCTCTGAAACGCGAGGACGTACGGGAGGTTCTGTTCCCGGAGAACGCCATCCCGCAATCCTCGTTCAACACCGTTGACGAGCTCTTCGGACCTCCGGGCACCGAACCGCGCACGATCCTGCGGTCGATGGTCGCCGACGAGGTGATCATGGCTTCGAAAGTGACCGAATTCGGCAAGGATGCCGGGATCACCTCGCGGCTGCAGCCTGGCATGCGGGCCTTCACCATCAAGGTGGATTCGCAGTCCGGTGTCTCGGGATTCCTCAAGCCGGGTTCCTATGTCGACGTCTATTGGGCCGGCAATGTCAACGGCAAGCTCACGACGCGACTGATGTTCCCCAACATCCAGCTGATCGCCATTGACCAGAACTTTGATGAAGACACGACCAAACCGACCCTGGCCCGGACGGTGACCGCACAGGTCTCGCCACAGGACGCGGCGCGTTTGCAACAGGCCCAGTCCTCGGGCACGCTGTCGCTGTCGCTCCGCGGCGCGGTTGCCGCCGATAGCGGCATCGATCCGGAAGCGGAGGTCATCGAGACCCAGCAGACGCTTCTCGGGATCGAGGAGGTCGTGGTTGAGGAAGAGCAGAAATGCTTCCAGCGCGAACGGCGGGGCGTCGAAATCGTCGAGATCGAGGTGCCCTGCACCGGTAACTGAGCCCGTATCGAAGTGGGGGCGATCTGCCTTAAAATATTGGCAAATTGGCCCCACTGTGACTTATCCACATCAATTCCAACCTATAACACCTTGATTCTTGAGTTTTTTTGAAATCGGCCCCATCCTGACCGCCTAAACTTCGGGTGGAAAAACCGCCCGATAATCTAAATCGAGTGGTTTTGAGAGGCAGGATCACATGACCTTGAAACGAATGATTCAGGCCAGTCTTGTCGGACTGGTTCTGGCAGGACCCTATGCGACGCAATCGAGCGCGCAGAGTGTTCTGCAAGTACTGAGGGGGGCGACCTCCAACAACATCCAGGTGGCCGTCAACAAGGCGATCGTCATGGAAAGCGACCGTCCGTTCGCGGAACTGTCGGTGGCCAACCCCGGTATCGCCGACATCGCCACGCTGGGCGAGCGCACCATCTACGTTCTCGGCAAGGCTCCGGGTCGCACGACCCTGACCATCCTGGGCGAAGAGGGTGAGCTGATCACCAACGTCGACGTGCAGGTTTCGCCGGATGTGGCGGAATTCAAGGAGCGTCTGCGCGACATCCTTCCGCGCGAGCCGATCGACGTGCGCACCGCCAATGACGGGATCGTCCTGTCGGGCCGCGTCTCCGGCGCCCGCAAGGTCTCCCGCGCCCTGGAACTGGCCGAACGCTATGCGCCGGGCCGGGTCACCAACCTCATGGTTGTCGGCGGCACGCAGCAGGTGAACCTGCAGGTACGTTTCGCCGAAATGACCCGCGAAGTCGCCAAGGCGATCGGGGCCCATGCTGCATTCTCCGGTAATATCGGCGAAGTGGATCTCATTCCCGGCGCGATCGATGGAGGCACCGGCATCGGGAACGGCGCAAGCGGAAACCAGTATGGTTCAATCGGTCTGGATTTCGACATCGGTAATGTCGGCATCGAGCTTCTGATCGAGGCGCTTGAAAACAAAGGGATCGTGCGCACGCTGGCCGAGCCTAACCTGGTGGCTCTCTCGGGCCAGACCGCCGAGTTCCTCGCCGGTGGCGAGTTCCCGATTGCGGTTGTGGACGGCGACGGCGACGTCACCATCGAGTTCCGGCCCTTCGGTGTCGCGCTCGACTTTTCCCCGACCGTTGTCGACGGTGATCTGATCAATCTCGAACTGGGGGCCTCGGTCAGCCAGCTGAACTTCGAGGTGACGGTCGGTGAGTTCCCGACGGTCGATATCCGCAGTACGTCGACCAATGTCGAACTGCGCGACGGTCAGAGCTTTGCGATTGCCGGACTTCTGTCCGACGAGTTCACCGACACCGCCAGCCAGGTACCCTGGATCGGCGACGTGCCGGTGCTGGGCGCGCTGTTCCGCTCATCGAGCTTCGTGCGTCGGCAGAGCGAACTGGTCATTATCGTGACCGCGCATCTTGTCACCCCGGTTGACGGCGACCTTCTGGCGCTGCCCACCGATCGCATCCGGATCCCGACCGAGGCAGAGCTGTTCCTGAACGGCAATGTCGAGGGAGCGCCCGTCGTGCAGGATATCGCACGCCAGGACTTCTCGGGCTCCTATGGCTACGTGATGGAGTAAGGACGATGAAAGCACTCTCACTCAAACTGACGACTGCCTCGATCGCCCTGATCCTGGCAGGGTGCGTGCAGGAAGCCGGGGACATCTCGACGAGTTCCGCCTTCGGTGCCAGCAACACCAACAACACGATCGCCCAGTCGGCGTATCTCAGGGGCGGGCTTCTGGCCGATCTGGCCGCCAAGTTCCGCGCCGCGGTGCCCGACACGATCAACTTCGAGTTCAACCGTGCCGATCTTGATGCCGAGGCGCGCGGGATCCTGGACCAGCAGGCTTCGTGGATCATCGCCAACCCGTCGATCAAGTTCCGGGTCTACGGCCATACCGACCTCGTGGGCTCGAACGCCTACAACCAGAGGCTCGGCCTGCGTCGCGCCCAGGCGGCGGTGAACTACATGGTCGCCCGCGGCGTGCCGCGCTCGAAGCTGGAAGCGGTCTCGTCCTTCGGCGAAACCCGGCCGCTTATCGATACCGGCGATCCCGAGCGTCTGAACCGGCGCACCGTGACCGAGGTGATCGGTTTTGCCTCCGGCTATGTCGGGACCGACCTGGACGGCAAATATGCCAACCGGATCTACACCGAATACTGGCAGGGCGATACAACCGAGATCTCCATCGACGACGCCGGCGTCGAGTAATAAGAAGCTCCCCCGCCAAAGGGGGAGACGTTGAAAACCACTCAAAATTGCCGCGGGTCCGTCCCGCGGCTTTTTTGTTGTCTTGCAATCGAGAAGATTCGAATTTACAAACTGTTAAAGTGGTTGGGGTAACCAATACGGAGAGAGGTCCGTGATGGCGTGTGCCCTGTGCGATAGAGCCACAATATCGCCACTTTTTTTAACAATTTTACGATTTATTGGGCTTCAGAGTCTTGAGAAGTGTATCCTTTTCCGTGGTATCGTCGGATTCGTCTCTGACCCTTTGGTCGGGGCTGGGTCGCGCGGACCACAAGGCCGCTGGAACAGCCAAAGTGAGGACAGTTAATGGGTTTGCGTAAAGCCAAGGCCGATGACGCCGAAGCCTTTGTGATCTCGAGGGATATCTCGGGCTTTGAGTTGCTGACATCCGGACTTGACAACGAGCTGTCCGGTCGCTGGGCCCCTGTCGAACTGGACAATGCCGAAACCGCCATGAAGGCCGGGATCGGACCCGATCTGGAATTCGTCATCGTCGCGGTCACCGACCAGGAAGAAGGCGACCTGACCCAGGTCCAGAAAATCATCAAGACCGCGCGCGAACTGGGTCTCAAGGTGCTTCTTGTCGCCAAGGATGTCTCGCCGGTCGCCCTGCACCAGCTGATGCGCACCGGCGCCGATGATTTCACGCCCTACCCGCTGCCCGAGGGGTCGCTGTCGGAATCGATTGCCAAACTGCGCTCCACCGGGATGATGTCCCAGGAAACCGGCGGGGGCGTGGCCAAGCGCAAACGCGGCATCATTCTGCCGGTCTATGCCGTGGCCGGCGGCGTCGGCGCCAGCACCTTTGCCGTCAACCTGGCCTGGGAACTGTCGCAGCTGACCAGGAAGACAGACAAGCGCGTGGCGTTGCTGGATTTCAACTTCCAGTTCGGCTCGGTCTCGACCTATCTCGACCTGCCGCGCCGCGAGGCGATCTACGAGCTGATTTCGGACCCGTCGGCCATCGACCATGACACGATGGCCCAGGCGCTCACCTCCTACAAGACCCGGCTGGCGGTGCTGACGGCACCCATGGATGCGCTTCCGCTGGATATCGTCGCGCCCGAGGATGTCCAGAAGCTGCTGGAAATCGCGCAATCGGCCTATGATTTCGTGGTCGTCGACATGCCGCAGGCCCTTGTCCACTGGTCCGAGGACGTGCTACGCATGGCCGAGACCTATTTCGCCATACTCGAGGTCGACATGCGCTCGGCCCAGAACGCGCTGAGGTTCCTGCGGGCGCTCAAATCCGAGGATCTTCCGTATGAGAAAGTGCAGTTCGCACTGAACCGCGCACCCGGCTTTACCGACATCAACGGCAAGGCCCGGGTCAAGCGGTTGGCCGAGAGTCTCGGCATCGACATCGGTATTATGCTGCCCGAAGGGGGAAAGGCAGTATTGGCGGCGTGCGACGAAGGCGTGCCGCTGGCGGATTCCGCGCCGAAGAACGCTCTTCGCAAGGAAATCCGCAATATTGCAACGTCAATCTTTGAAGCGATGGAGGCACAGAAAGCCGCCGTCGTGCAGTAAGGACGACACCACATGTTTGGACGCTACCAGCAACGCAAACAAGATATGCCGACCCCCCCTTCGATCGAGCCGCCCAAGGCGGATGAATCGAAGCAGGCAAGACAGAAAGCCCAAGGCGCCCGCGGCGCCGCGAAGGCCGAGGATCCGGCCGAGGCCGCCCGCGATGCCAAGCGCCGCGAGCGGCTGCTCGATATCCGCATGGAGCTGCACAAGCGGCTGCTGGAAACCCTGAACCTCGCGGTTCTCGACAAGGCGACCGAGGGCGATCTCCGGCGGGAAATCCAGGAAATCACCCGTGAGGGCCTCCAGCAGATGGGCATCGTTCTGAACCGGAGCGAGTCCGAACAGCTGAACCAGGACCTGTTCGACGAGGTGACCGGTCTCGGCCCGCTCGAACCGCTGCTTAAGGACCCGACGATCAACGATATTCTCGTCAATGGCGCCAAGCAGGTGTTTATCGAACGGGGCGGGAAACTGGAATTGACCACGACCCAGTTCAAGGACGAGCGCCACCTCTTGCGGGTCATCGACAAGATCGTCTCGGCCGTGGGCCGCCGCGTGGATGAAAGCCACCCATATGTCGACGCCCGCCTGGCCGACGGCTCGCGCTTCAACGCCATGGTCCCGCCCTGCGCCGTGGACGGCTCGCTTGTCTCTATCCGTAAGTTTTCAAAGGATAAATTGTCGATCGACGAGTTGATCGACTACGGGGCCTTCACCGAGGAAATGGCGGCCTATCTTCAGGCCGCGGTGGCGACACGCCTCAACATCATCGTTTCCGGCGGGACCGGTTCAGGCAAGACCACCAACCTCAATGCCCTGTCGAGCTTCATCGACGATGCCGAGCGGATCGTCACGATCGAGGACACCGCCGAGCTGCAGTTGCAGCAGGTGCATATCGGCCGGATGGAAAGCCGCCCGCCGAACGTCGAAGGCCGCGGCGAGGTCAGCCAGCGCGACCTGCTGCGAAACGCCCTGAGGATGCGTCCCGACCGCATCATCGTCGGCGAGACGCGCGGCGACGAGGTCATCGACATGCTGCAGGCCATGAACACCGGCCATGACGGCTCGATGACCACGATCCACGCCAACTCGGCCCGTGATGCGCTGTCGCGTCTGGAAAACATGATCGCCATGGCCGGCGTCGAGATGCCGATCAAGGCGGTCCGCGCCCAGATCGCCTCGGCAGTGAACGTCGTCGTGCAGGTGTCGCGCCTTCAGGACGGCTCGCGCCGCATGGTGTCGATCACCGAGATCACCGGGATGGAAGGCGACATCATCTCGATGCAGGAGATTTTCAAGTTTGCCCGCAGGGGTATCGGCGAGAACGGCAAGATCATCGGGGGCTTCGAGCCCACGGGTCTGCGCTCGTTCTTCTCCGAACGGTTCAAGCAGTGGGGATACGATCTGCCGAACAGCATCTACTCGGCCGTGCCGGGCGAGTAGGCGCCAGCGAGGAGGATAAGGAAGAGACATGAGTGTTGAACCACTGATTTACGCCCTGATCTTTGTCGGCGTCCTGTTCATGGTCGAAGGCATCTATCTTGTGGTGTTCGGCAAGTCGGTGCGGCTGGAATCCCGCGTCAACCGGCGGCTGGAGCTGCTGGAAAAGGGCGAAGACCCCGAAGACGTGCTGAACACGCTCCGCAAGGAACGCGAGCAGCATAACGAGACCAAGGGCTTGCCTCTGATGGCACCGCTGTCCGACCGGGCGGCCAAGGCCAATATCGCCTTCTCGCCCCCAGCGCTCGTGGTGGTGATGGCGGTGATCGGCTTCACCGCCTTCATCCTTCTGACCATCCTGACGTCGTCCTCGCTGGTAGTCCGGCTCGCCGTTGCGGTGGTGATGGGCTATGGCGCGGTCTATATGTGGCTGAACAACAAGGCGAAAAAGCGGATGGCGCTGTTCGAGGAACAGCTGCCCGACGCCGTGGAACTGATCGTGCGCTCCTTGCGTGTCGGACACCCGTTCTCGTCCGCGATCAACATCGTGGCGCAGGAAATGCCCGATCCGCTTGGCACCGAGTTCGGCATGATTGCCGACGAAGCGACCTACGGCATGCCGGTGACTGAATCTCTCGACAAGATGGCGGCGCGGATCGACATCCAGGACGTGAAGTTCCTTGCTGTCGCCGTGTCTATCCAGAGCGGTACAGGGGGTAACCTCGCCGAGATCCTCGACGGTCTGGCCAAGGTGGTCCGCGCCCGCTTCAAGCTGTTCCGCCGCGTCAAGGCGATCACCGCCGAGGCACGCTGGTCCGGCTGGTTCCTGTCGATCTTCCCGATCGTGGCCCTGGTGGCGATCCAGCTGTTGCAGCCCGATTACTACGATGACGTGAAAGACACGGCGGCCTTCGTGCCGGCGGCGATCGTCGTGGCCATTTTCCTCTTTGTGAACATCATCTTCATGCGGATGATGGTCAACATCAAGGTTTGAGGAGGAGACCGCCATGGAAATGCTTGCACAAAGCTGGGCCTTCCTCAACGCCGCCTTCGGTCCTCTGACGTTGTTCTACGTGCTTGGGTTCTTCGGCACGGTGATGATCCTGATGTCCGCGCCGCTGGCCTTCAAGAAAAAGCCCGATCCTCTCAATCGCCTGAAGGGTTCGGCGGTGTCTGGTTTCGCCAGCGGCGGAAGCGAGCGTGGCGGGCAGCCAACGCAGCTGCGCTATTCCTCCGGCTCACAGACGATGGAGCGTTGGTCGGAAAAGATGGCCCCGACCAACCAGAAGGAATTCTCCGAGACCAGACTGAAACTGGTCCAGGCCGGGTACCGCGCCAAATCCGCGGTCGGCACCTTCCACCTGACCCGTTTCATTCTGGGTGTCGGCCTTCTGGCCTTCGGCACGCTGATCGTGTTCATCCGCCCCGGCGAGCCGAACCTGGTGTCCATCGTCCTGACCGTTCTGGTCCCGGGGCTGGCGGGCTATTTCCTGCCCAACTACTGGGTCGAACGCCGCCGCCAGCTACGCCAGGAGGACGTGACCAACGGCTTCCCCGACGCGCTTGATCTGATGCTGGTCTGCGTCGAGGCCGGTCAGTCCCTCGACCAGGCGATCCTGCGCGTGTCGGCCGAGGTGCAGAACGCCTATCCGACCCTTGCGGAGGAATTCGAGATTGTCTCCAACGAGATGCGCGCCGGCAAGGACCGTGTCTCGGTGCTGCGCGACATGGCGGAACGCTGCGGGGTGTCGGACGTGTCGGCCTTCGTCACCGTGTTGATCCAGTCGGCGACCTTCGGGACCTCGATTTCGGACGCGCTCAGGGTCTATGCGTCGGAAATGCGTGACAAGCGGGTCATGCGGGCCGAGGAAAAGGCCAACCTCTTGCCAACCAAGCTCACTCTTGGGACAATGATGTTCACGGTTCCGCCGTTGCTGATCATCCTCATTGGGCCCTCGATTTATGAAATCTCGACTTCGCTCGCCAACCTCAATCAGTAAGTCCGGAAAAGGGCTTGTCCCAGATGAAATCGGCCGTTGCCCCTGCGGGGGCGCGGTACCGGTTCGGCCCTCGGCAAGGCGTGCGCGCATCGCGGAACTCACCTGGGGACGGGGTGCTGCCATCCGGCTGGCTCTCGCGGGGATCCTTGTGGCATCTGTGGCCGCCTGCGGAGACGGCCTGAGCCTTGACCAGTCCGACCTGTCCCCCAATGAGAGGACGGGTGTGGCCGGAAACGACATTGACGGGTTGATCGTCGGGCACCGGCTGATGGAATCCGGCGAATACGAACTGGCGCTGAGGAGCTATACCCGTACCATCCCCACGCTCGGCCCGACCGTGGATGTGCTCAGCGCCATCGGCTCGGCCAATCTCAAGCTGGGCAGGCTGGGACAGGCCGAGACCTATCTGCGCCAGGCGATCGAGGTGGACGCAAGTTTCGTGCCGGCCTGGAACAATCTCGGCGTCATTCTCATCAGCCGCGGAGAACTGTCCGAAGCCCGCGAGACCTTCCGGGTCGCCTATGGGCTCGACCGTGGGGAATCCACCGAAATACGCGACAATTTGCTGTTGGCCGAGCGAAAACTGGCAAATATAGAGCCCGAAATCGAAGATACCGCGAATTTCCGCTTGGTAAGACGTGGCTCGGGGCGCTATCTTCTCCTTGGCGAATAAAAAAACCGAGCAGAGGTAACAAGCCAATGAATTACAGGAATTCCGCCCTCAGCGGGCTGATGGTCATGGGCGTTGTGACGCTCGCCGGATGCCAGGCCGACTACGACCGCGACCGAGAGGCCGCAATGGCGCTTGATGAGCTTAATGTTCTTGACGAAAGCGGGCTGACCGAACTGATGCTCGATTTCGCCGACCCCAACGAAGCCGTCGCCTATTTCCACCGCTCGCTGCTCGCCAATCCCGAGCGCGTCGATCTGAAACGCGGCCTCGGCAGTTCGCTTTTGCGGGCCAGGCGCGCCGACGAAGCTGTCGGCGTCTACACCGGAATGGAGCAGGCCGGGGAACTCGAACCCGACGATCGGCTGAAATTCGCCGAGGCGCTTATCCAGGCGAACGAATGGCAGCGGGCCAAGCAGCAGCTCGATCAGATCCCGCCAACGGTCGAGAATTTCGACCGTTACCGGCTGGAGGCGATGATCGCTGACTACCAGCACGAGTGGGAAAAGGCCGACAGTTTCTACGACACCGCCCGCAACCTGACCACCCGCCCGGCGGCGATCTACAACAACTGGGGCATCTCGAAACTGACGCGCGGCGACGAGACCGGGGCGGAAGAGAAATTCCGTCAGGCGATCGCCAACGACCCGGATTTCTTCTCGGCCAAGAACAACATGGCCATCGCCCGGGCCAAGCGCGGAAACTATGTCCTGCCAGTGGTGCCGATGTCCTCCGAGGAGCGCGCGCAGCTTTTGCACAATATCGCGCTGCAGGCGATCCGCAACGGCGATATCGACGAAGCCCGCGGGCTGCTGGAAGAGGCGGTGGACACCCATCCGCGCCACTTCCCCGAAGCGGCCGACAAGCTGGCCGCCCTGGAACAGGGTGTCGCTCGCTGACGTGGCCGGGGCAATGGAAGCCTACGCCCCCGTCGCCCTTCTGGGCCTTGCCGCGCCGTTCACACTCTGGGCGGCGTGGTGCGATGTCCGCACCATGCGCATCCCCAACGAGATCAGCGTCTATGCCGGTCTCGTCTTCATCCTGGCGATGCCCTTCTTCCTCTCCTTCGAAAGCTACGGTTTCCGCGTTGCTGTCGGCGGCTGGGTTCTGGTCGCGGGATTCATCCTCAACGCATTGGGCCTTCTGGGCGGCGGCGACGCGAAATTCGCCACTGTCATGGCGCCCTTCGTGACGCCGGGACAGTATATCTACCTGCTGATGGCCTATCTCGCCTCGATCCTGGTCTGTTTCGTCTTCCTGAGACTGCTACAGTTCGTCGCCCAACGGCGGGGCATCCTCCAGGACTGGAAATCCTTCTCCGCCGGGCGAAAATTCCCCATGGGCCTGCCGATCGCCGTCACCATGCTGGTCTATCTCGGCGCCAATGCCGTCGGGGTCATTCCAGGCGGAAGACTGTAACGCTCGAGGTCTGGCCGACCAGCCGCGCATTCTGGCCGCTGTCCTCTATCGCCGTCAGCATCGCCTTTCGGGTGTTCAGCTTGACCGGACAGGCCGGCACGGCCAGATACCCGGCACCGACCGAGGCGATATCACCGCCGTAATACCATGGCTGTACGCCGTTTTTCGACCGGCTGAAATCGCCGAAGAGCCACAGATACTGGCCGAAATCCGCCAGTATCACCTCCTGACCCTCCAGTTCCGGCATGGCTGCGAGATCGCTGACGATCAGCAACATCTCGGTCACCGCCCCCTGGTAGAGCCGGCAGGAAGGAAACGCGACCCCACCGAACGAGATCTCGCCGGGAAGCGGTGCGGGCGTGTCGGCGGCGGCCCCGTTTGCCGGCGTCCCCGACAGGCCTGGTGCCCGGATCGGCATGGCCCCCATCGGCTCGTCGAGCATGCCGGACAGGATCAGAACGTCGCGACCGACCTCCGGGGGAAAAAGCGGCGCCAGTCTGGCCTGACCCGCCGTAACCGGCCTAAGCGGGCTTTTGAGGATATTGAGCGCGCTCGGTGCCGCAAAGACCGCGAGACCGGCGGCCAGAAGCAGCCCGGCCTGCCGATGCGGGGTTTCGGTGCCGTCGCTCCGCATGGCGACCACGCTGGCGAGGAGTGCAAAGAGGAGCGCCCATTTCGGGTCGTTGCCCCAGTTCTGGTAGGTGACATAGACAAGCCCCGCACCGAGAACAATGCCCAAAAGCCCCTCGCGATGCGCCCCGGATTTGCGCCATAGAACGATCGTCGCGAACAGGAGCAGGGTGCCCGGAACCATCGCCGGGGTTGCAATCATCTCGGATAACCCAAGCCCCGGTCGTGGACGGATCGCGCTGCCGGCAACCAGAAGCAGGTCGTTTGCGTAGTCGAGCAGGTATCCCGGATACCCCGCCGCCGCCGTGATCAGGGCAAGGGTTACGAGCCCCGAGACTGCGGCGGCGGCCAGAGTGCCGAATTTCCGGTCGACCAGCAGCGCCAGCAGCACGAAAGGTGCCAGCCCAAGGAAGAATGTCACCTTGATGCCCACGAGCAGGCCCATCATCGCCCCGAGGACTACCCCGTCGAGCAGCGGGCGCCGACGGGCTTCGCTCGGGGGCAGCATGACCTGCACGGCAATCAGGAATGTCAGTGCCCAGCCCCAACGGTTGTAATACATGAAGATCGAGCTTGTGGGATCGCTGCCACCATAGACCAGGGCGCAGATTAGGCCCGCCACATAGAGGGCAAACCCGTAGCGCGGCCATCCCGACAGGCGGCTGAGGCTGACCCAGAGGATCGCCGGCGCGAGCGTCGCCAGCACCAGAACCTGGCCAAGCAGGAAGGCCCGGCCCGGCCCCAGTCCGGCATCGAGCAGGAGCGACGCGGGCAGGATGCTCAGCACCCCGAGCGGCGTGGAGAAGTCCCGCCCCGGCGCATCTCCCGCGTGCATCCGGAAGGCAAGGTCGATGGCGTGGATCGTGTCGCCGACATAGGTCGCGATCACCAGCCCGGGCGACAGCAGATGCAACAGGGCATAGATCCCGCTGAGGCCCAAAAGAAAAAGCGTGAAATTGAGGTCGGAACGGGTCATACTGCGCGCGATAACGGATTGTGCTCGGAGCACAATGCACGGTGCAGTGTCCGAAGGAAGGCTCAACACCCTTTTTTGGCCGGAATTCGGCGCTTAGTGTGCGTAAAACCATAACCCGAGGTCATTCATGAACGACATGGCGTCCCCCCCCCCATCCGATTTCGCGCCGGTTGCCCCCCTGCGGATCGAGGAGACCGGTCTTGAAATCGTGCTGATGCGCGACATTCTTCTCAAGACCATCTTCCGTCGTTCGCTCACCACCCTGTCCGAGATCGCCAAGGCGCTCTGCATCAACCCGCCCATCGCCCAGGAGCTGATCGAGATCTGCCGGGGCAACAACCTTCTGGAAACGCTCGGGCTGTTGACCGGCTCGGAGAATTCCGAACTGCGCTACCAGCTGACCGACAGCGGCAAGCAGCGGGCCCTCGATGCGCTGACCCAGTCGGAATATTACGGCGCCCTGCCGGTCCCGCTGGAGGATTACTGGAAACAGACCGCGCGCCAATCCATCGGCGACGCCGTCATCACCCAGCAGCGGCTGGAGGAGGCGATGTCGCATCTGGTGCTGCCTGCGGGCATGCTGGACGCGTTGGGACCGGCGGTGAACTCGGGCCGGTCGGTGCTGCTTTACGGTCCGCCGGGGAACGGGAAATCCTCGATCTCGAACGGGATCCGCGATGCGCTGGGCGACAGTATCTATGTACCGCTCTTTCTTGAATATGGCGGTCAGGTGATTTCGGTCTATGACCCGATCGTCCACACGCTGACCAATATGGGCAAGAAGAACACCGGTGCGCTCCGCCGCGAGGGGGCCAATTTCGACGAGCGCTATGTGCTCTGCCGCCGTCCCTCGGTGATGACCGGCGGTGAATTGACCCTCGACATGCTCGACCTCAACTACAACAAGGTCTCGCGCACCTACCAGGCGCCGTTGCAGCTGAAGGCCACCGGTGGCGTGTTCATCGTCGACGACCTTGGCCGTCAGCAGGAACCGCCGCAGGCGCTGATCAACCGCTGGATCGTGCCGATGGAAAGCTCCTTCGACATTCTCTCGTTGCAGTCGGGCCAGAAATTCATGGTGCCCTTCGACACGCTGGTGATCTTTTCGACCAACTTCGCGCCTTCGGAAATGTTCGACGGCGCGGCGCTGCGTCGTATCTACTACAAGATCAAGGTCGACAATCCGAACCGGGAGGATTTCATCAAGGTCTTCGTCAAGACCGCGCGCCACTACAAGCTGCGCCCGGAAGAGGACGTGATGACGCATCTGTTGAAGACCAAATATCCGTCGGTCGACAACCAGTTCGCCTCGTATCATGCGCCGTTTCTGATCGACCAGATGCTGTCCATCGCCGAATATGAAGGGCTTGAGCGCAAGATGACCATCCCGCTGGTCGACCGCGCCTGGGAGAACCTCTTCATCGACGAATAGGCGCGGGCTGGAGGCAGCGCCGGCGCCTCGCCCGCCGTTTCAGGCAAGGCGGCACCGGTGCGCGCTGTGGGGTCCCTGCCGGGACTCGTCCTTGTCACAGGCCGCGTTTCACATCAGCCATGCGCCTGGTATGGGGCCGGTTCGCCAAGCTGGAACTCGGTCTCGGGCCCGTCCAGCCAGGCCTTGAACCTGTCGAACGGCATGGGCCGCGCCATCAGGAAGCCCTGGGCCGAAGTGCAGCGGCTGGCCTTGAGGAAGGCCCATTGGTCGGGGGTCTCGATCCCTTCGGCCACCACGTCGAGATGCAGCGCCAGCGCCATGTCCATGATCGTTGACAGAAGGCTTTCGGCATGGGGATCGCTGCCGATCCCGTCGAGAAGGCTCTTGTCGATCTTCAGGGTCTGGAACTCCAGCCGCTTCAGCCGGTCGAGATTGGAGTAGCCCATGCCAAAATCGTCCACCGCGAAGGATATCCCCATGCCGCGCAGCTTGCGCAACTGGGCGCCGAAGGCCTCGTTGTCGGACATGGCGGTGTTCTCGGTGATCTCCAGTTCCAGAAGCCGCGGATCGAAGCCGGTCTCCTTCACCACGTCGCGAAGCCAGGCGGCAAAGCCCGGATTCTCGACCTCGTCCACCGAGACGTTGACCGCAATACATTGCCGCCGCCGCTGCATCTGCGGGATCTGGGCCATGCTGACAAGGGTACGGCGCAGGATCAGCCGACCGATCTGCGGCATCAGTCCGATCTGTTCGGCTACCGGCAGGAAGTCACCCGGGTTCAGCAGCCCACGCTCGGGATGGCGCCAGCGGACCAGGGTCTCGGCCCCGCTCATCTGCCCGGAGCGGACGTCGAATTGCGGCTGGAAATAGAGCTCGAACTGGTCCTTTTCCACCGCCAGATGCAGTTCGCGCTCCAGAAGCGTCCGCTGCGCCTCGATCTGGTGGATATTGGCGTCGAAGAACCGGTAGGTGTTCCGCCCCGCCTCCTTGGCCTGGTACATGGCGATATCGGCGAGTTTCAGGAGATCGGGCTGGGTTTCGGCATGGCAGGGGAAGAGGGCGACCCCGACGCTGGTCGAGGTCCTGATCTCGCGCCGGTCGAGGGAGAAGGGCGCCACCATGGCCTCGACGATGCTTTCGGCGATCAGTTCGGCTTCTTCGGTCAGGGCTATGTCGGGCAGGATGATGGTGAATTCGTCGCCGCCAAGCCGGGCGACCACCGCATCGAATCCAGCCCGAACGCTGCGCTCGGGCCGGTCGAGATCGGCGCCCGGCAGGCTCCGGCCCGAGGCCTTGAGCCGGTCGCGCAACCGGTCGGCAAACCCGCTCAGCAACCGGTCGCCCATATGATGGCCGAACGTGTCATTGGTCCGTTTGAAATTGTCGAGATCGAGGAACATCAGCGCCAGATGCCGGTCCTTGCGACGGGTCTCTTCCAGCATCAGGCCGAGATATTCGGTGAACCAGACCCTGTTCGGCAGCCCGGTCAGCCCGTCCACATAGGCTAGAGTATGCACCTCGCGCATATTGGTCTGCAGCTTGTCGAGCATGATCGAGAAGGACCGCGCCAGCACCTCCAACTCGTCATTGGATTTCAGTTCGATCACCTGGTCGAGATTGCCCAGCGCGGCCTCTTCGGTGGCCCGCGTCAGTGCCTTCAGCGGTTTCGAGACTCGCCGCCCGACCACCACCGCCCAAAGGATCCCGCCGATCCCGAACAGCGCGCCGAGCAGGAGGTTGCGCCTCCAGACCGTGTCGATTTCGTGATCGAAGGGCGCCACGAGCAGCCCGAAACGGACAGTGCCGAAATACTCGGTGCCGATCCTTATCGGCACGGCGTAATGCTCCACAGCTCCTTCGCGACGGGTTTCGGTCCGGTCCGAGGCGCGGGCCCGCTCGGCCAGCGGGTCCTCGACGATGGTCAGGAAGGACGACGACGCGTTGGACCCGCCATTGACCAGCTCGACCCCGGCCTCGTCGAGGAAATAGATGTAATCGACATCCGGCTGGCCATAGAGTTCCTCATAGATGATGTCCAGCTCTGCAGGGCGCAGTTCGACGAGATAGGGCAGCGAGACCTCGACCGCCAGCTTGCCGAGATGGGCGGCCCGCATCTCGCGCCGATCGCTGACCAATTCCAGCTGGATGATGAGATTGTTGAGAAGGGCGGCGGCGACGAAAACCGCGATCAGCGTGCCGAACAGGAAGGACAACCGACGGCCGAGGCCAAAGGTTGCCGCCCTGTAGGCGCGTCGGAGGATCGATTTCAAAAGCCGCATGTCCCTGCCCCGGAATTCAGAAGATTTCCAGGTCTTCCAGTCGGTCGAGCAGCGCGTAGATGCGCCCGAACGTGGCCTCGACCCCGTCGGGGAAGGCGTCGAAGCGGGTGGTGTCGTGGAATTTCGCCATCACCTCCAGCCCATGGTCGGTCTCGTGCATCGTGGTGAGCACCTCCGCGATCCTGGCAACAAGGGCCTCGTCCATCCCGGCGCGGCGGATCACCACCTGGCGCGGCACGTCCTCGGATCGGGCGATGGCGCGGAACTGGCCGGGCCGGGCGTTTTCGAGGATTTCGAAGCCGCGCGGATCGGTGGCCACCGCCTCCACCCAGCCCTTGACCAGCCAGGTGATGGAATTCTTGTCATCGCCGGTGAAGACATAGCCGATCTCGTCCGGACCGGGGATGATCTCGTGGCCGTCCAGTTCGCGCAATGTGAGATTCTCGGCTCGGAGCAGTCCCATCGGCAACAGGAAGCCGGACGTCGAATCCGGTTCCTGAAAGCCGATTCGCGCGCCGCGCAGCTGGCCGATTTCGGTGATCGGGCTGTCCGAGGGCACCAGGATCACCGAGTGATAGGTCGCCACCCCCTGTTTCCAGCGCCGCAGAAACGGCACCGCCCCAGCCTCGCGGGCGACGCGCCCGGCGACCAGCGGACTGTCGAAATAGAGGTCGACCGCGCCGTTGCCTAGTGCCGTGATCATCGCATCCGAGGTCGGCAGGACCGAGATTTCGACCCGGTCGATCCCGTGCCCGGCCAGTTCCTCCTGCAGATAGGCCGCCAGCGGTGCGAACCTGTCCAGATGCTTGCGGACATTGTCGTTGACGCTGCCGAGGACCAGGGTTCCGGCGGCGGCCGCGGACAGGCCCAGCCCCATGACAACCCCCGCCAGGGCGGCGGCAAATCTCGGTAACGGCATCGCTCACTCTCCACGTAAATCCCGCGAAGAGCCTAGGGTCGGGGTCTTGAATTTCGGCTAACTTACAAGGTTAAGCCGAGCATTTTAGGTACTTTCCAGCACGGGAGCGCCCCACATGACCCGACGGGGTACTCCGTCCGGCCGGTCAAGTTTTTGAAGCCTCGCGCATCAGCCCGACAAGTTTGGAAGCCATCAGTGGCGGAGATTGACGATGAAGCATCGCGTGACAGTTCGGGCAGACGAGCACAAGGTCATGTTCCGGCGACACCTCGCGTACTCCACCCGACTCCGCCAGGGGATCGAGATGGTGGACATGGATGAAACCTGCGCCCAGGGGGCCGTAGGTTTCTTCGAAGTCCATCCGGCAGATAAGGCAACGCAGGCTGCCGCCATCCCGCTGCCGGTAGTGTTCGATGCAGGCAGCCCGCGCTTTCGGATCGCGTTCCCTGACGTTGCGGGTTATCTGGCGCTCCGCGCCTTCGAAGTAGGCTGGAACGTTTTCAGGCGACAGGGCCTCATCCAGATCGTCAAGGTTCACGCACTCAAATTCCAGCTTCCGGAGCCAATTTCTGGCTTCATGGGCGGTAAACTCGCGTCCCTTCCCTCCGGATGCGATGCCCCAGACAATCTTGGCTGGATAGAGGCTGCCGGTCATGGGGTGAAGGACGTACCACTTCCGAGCATCCCTGAAGCCGTCTGGCATACCTGTACGGTCGTACTCGTCGAATGCGGCCAGAACTTTCACACGATCAACAGCGGGCAGTTCGGCTTTAACGAAGAAGCTCCGACCGGTCGGAGCGACCTTTCCTGCGCGCATCGACGGGCTCAGTCCAAATCGGGCGCAGGCGGTCATCAGCGCCCGCCAGACAGCATCGAAACCGTCGTCGCCTTCGCTGAGTTCCATATAGCCCATCGTTGCAAGAATTGGCCGGAACCTTCCCAAGTCTTGATTGCTCCGCTTGTTGTCTAGAAATGAACCCTTGCCGCGAACGTGGAACAACCAATGAATCGGTTGAACTTTTGCTGCATCAAGGTCGACGACGAGGAATATCTCCGCATTTGCCAGGTTTCGGCCCGCCTTCTCCGGGTTCTCCCTTTCGAATTCCTCTGCCCGTCTGATAAGCTCGGGGAGTTCGTCGGCGAGGCCCATCAGCCCTCCATCGCCTCCAGTTCGTCGATCATCGACGAAATCAGCCCGATGCCCTTGTCCCAAAAGCGCGGGTCCGAGGCGTCGAGCCCGAAGGGGGCCAGCAACTCCTTGTGATGCTTCGACCCGCCGGCCTTCAGCATGTCGAAATACTTGTCCTGGAACCCTGGCGCACCCTCCTCGTAGACCGCGTAAAGCGCGTTCACCAGCCCGTCGCCGAAAGCGTAGGCATAGACGTAGAAGGGCGAATGGATGAAATGCGGGACATAGGTCCAGAAGGTCTCGTAGCCATCCATGAAATTGAACACCGGCCCGAGGCTTTCATGGCTGACCTCCATCCAGATGGCGTTGATCTGGTCAGGCGTCAGCTCGCCGTCGCGCCTTGCGGCATGTACCCGGCATTCGAAATCGTAAAAGGCGATCTGGCGCACCACGGTGTTGATCATGTCCTCGACCTTGCCCGCCAGCATTTCCTTTTTCGCCCGCTGGTCCAGCGCTGCGTCGAGCAGCCGCCGGAAAGTCAGCATCTCGCCGAAGACCGAGGCGGTTTCGGCCAGGGTCAGCGGCGTCGAGGACAGAAGCTCCCCCTGCCCCGCGGCCAGTCGCTGATGCACCCCATGGCCCAGTTCATGGGCGAGCGTCATCACGTCGCGCTGTTTCCCCAGATAATTCAGCATCACATAGGGATGCGCGTCCGTCACCGTGGGATGGGCGAAGGCCCCCGGGGCCTTGCCCGGCTTCACCCCGGCATCGATCCAGCCCGAACCGAAGAACGGCTTGGCAAGATCGGCCATCCTTGGGTCGAAATCGCCATAGGCCCCCATGACGATCTCCTGCGCCTCGTCCCAGCCGACGAGTTTCTCCTCGTCCTTCGGCAGGGGCGCGTTGCGGTCCCAGATCTCCAGCTTCTCCAGCCCCAGCCATTTCGCCTTCAGCGCGTAATAACGGTGCGACAGACGCGGATAGGCCGCGACCACGGCATCGCGCAGCGCCGCGACCACCTCCGGTTCCACATGGTTCGACAGGTGCCGGGCGGTCTGCGGGGTCGGCATCTTGCGCCAGCGGTCCTCGATTTCCTTTTCCTTGGCCAGGGTGTTTGTGATCCGCGCGAACAGCGGCAATTTCTCGACAAACACCGCCGCCAGCGCCCGCGCCCCGTTCTCGCGGCGGTCGCGTTTCTGATCGGTCAGCAGGTTCAGCGTCGCCTCCAGCGGCAGCGTCTCGCCGTCGACCTCGAAACTCAGCCCCGCCATGGTCTCGTCGAAGAGGCGGTTCCAGGCGGCGGCCCCGACAACCGACTGGTCGTGCAGGAATTTCTCCAGCTCGTCGGAGAGCTGATAGGGTTTCATCGCCCTGAGCCGTTCGAAGATCGGCCGATAGCGGGCGAGGTCCGGATCGCCCGCAAGCACCGCATCGAGGGCGGCATCGTCGATCCGGTTCAGTTCCAGCGAGAAGAACACCATCGGCGTCGAGAAATCCGTCAGCCTGGCCTGGCAGTCGGAAAAGAACTTCGCCCGCCCCGCATCGGTGGTCTTCTGGTAGTAGCGCAGCCCCGCATAGGATCCGACCCGCCCCTCGACCTGCTGCAGCCGCTCATAGCGCCTGACGCAGTCGAGCATCCCCTTGCTGTCAAGCGCGGCGAGCCGGCCCTCGTAATCCCGTGCGAAGGCGGCGCATTCCGTCTCGATCCAGGCCAGGTCGCGCGCCAGTTCCGGCGCGTCCTCGCCGGAATAGAGATCAGACAGATCCCATTCGGGCAGATCGCCGAGGGCGGTCCCGGGCTCGGCGGCGTCAAATACGGGTCGGTCAAGGGCCTTCATCTCGGGTCTCCGGACTATGTGTCAGATATCAATGGGTGTGTCGGTGTCGGGCGCGTGCGGAATATCCCGCTTGCGTCGGATCAGGATATCGCCATTGGGCAGGATTTCGGGGGCTTCATATTCGCCGATCACACCCAGCCGGTCAATGAGCCGATCCAGTTCCGGCCGCAGCTCGCCCAGGAGCCCATCGAGCGCTTCACGCATCTCCTCGCTGAATTCCTCGAACAGCCAGCCCTCTGGCACGGCGGGATCCTCCCCGGCCTCCTGCGCCAGGACGGGAGCTGTACAGAGCAGCCAGACTGTCAAAGCGAGTCGCATGTTCCCAATATGACCCTTCCCGCCCGGGAATTCACCCGCATTCGCATATCGCGCGACGAGGCTTCACTTACAGGCGACGACCCGCGCTACTGCCGCGAGACGATCCGGAAGGATCGGATTTCGAAAGTTTTCTCCCTCTTGTGGTGTTCCCGCCTTGCCCGTCCACAATATAAGCGCAATAACGGGGCCGAAGTCCCGAAGGGTTCCGCATGCGTATTCTGGTCACAAACGACGACGGCATCTCCGCCCCCGGCCTGGCGGCGGCAGAGGATATCGCCCGGGATCTGGCCGGAGCCGACGGCGAGGTCTGGACGGTGGCCCCGGCCTTCGAGCAGTCAGGCGTGTCGCACTGCATCTCCTATGTGCGCCCGATGCGGATCCAGAAACTGGGGGAAAGACGGTTTACCGTCGAGGGCTCGCCGGCGGATTGCGTGCTGGCGGGACTGTTCGATATTCTCAACGACACCCCGCCGGACCTGATCCTGTCTGGGGTGAACCGGGGGTATAATGTCGCCGAGGACACGCTATATTCCGGCACCATCGGCGCGGCGATGGAAGGGGCGCTGCAGAAGGTGAAATCCATCGCCATGTCGCAGTATTTCACCGAAGAGAATGCCGCGTTCGACGATCCCTTCGCCGCTGCCCGCGCCAGGGGCCCCGACATCTGTCGTGCGCTGGTCGAAAGGGCCCGCTGGCACGATGCCGATTACGAGGTCTTCTACAATATCAACTACCCGCCCGTCGCACCCGGCAGGATCAGGGGCGTGAAGACCACGGTGCAGGGTCACCGGCCGCACCCGACCTTCGCGGCGGTACCGCAGATTGCCCCCAATTCCCGGCGCTATCTCTGGCTCGGCCACGGGCCGGGGAACGAGAAGACAGCACCTGGGACGGACGCCCATGAGACCATGACGGGCTGGGCGACTGTCACGCCGCTCCGTGCCGATCTGACGGCGCACGACGTCGTGGGTGCACTCAGAGAGGTCTTCGATGACGCCTGAAGAGGACCGCATGCAGTTCATCTATACCCTGCGCTCGCGCGGGGTCACGGATGAGGCGACCCTGAAGGCGATGGAGGCCACACCGCGCCGCGAATTCCTCGAAGGCATCTTCCAGGCCCGCGCCTATGAGGACACCGCCTTGCCGATTTCCTGCGGCCAGACCATCTCGCAGCCCTCGATCGTCGGGCTGATGACCCAGGCGCTGCATGTCGGGCGGCGCGACAAGGTGCTGGAGATCGGCACCGGCTCGGGCTATCAGGCGGCGGTGCTGTCGCATCTGGCAAGGCGGGTCTACACGCTGGAGCGCCACCGCCCTCTGGCCCGCCGCGCCAAGGCGCTGTTCGAGCGGCTGGACATGCATAATGTCACCGTGATCGAGGGCGACGGCACGCTCGGCTGGCCGGAACAGGCGCCGTTTGACCGGATCATCCTGACGGCGGCGGCAGAGGACCCGCCAGGGCCCCTGCTGGAGCAGCTTCGACCCGGCGGGATCATGGTGCTGCCGGTGGGTCAAACCGACACTGTGCAAACGCTGATCAAGGTGGTAAAATCCGACGAGGGGTATGATTACTTGCCCCTTGCAGACGTGCGTTTCGTCCCGCTGGTCGAGGGAATGGCCGAGGACGCGCACTGACAAGTTCCCTCGCCAAAGGGGGACGGACGAGCAGGATGCGGGTGGTAGATCATGGTTGATTTCGGGAACATTTACATGCGTACGCTTGGATTATCTGTGCGTGGGGCAACAATTGGCGCGGCAGCGCTGCTGCTGGCGGGCTGTTTCGGCGAGGGAGCCGGGACCGGCTTCGGCGGCACGCGCGGCTCGGCGGCGCAGACGCTGGACCGTCCGAATCCGGATGCGCGCGGCGTGATCACCTACAACACCTATCAGGTGATGGTGGCCCGTTCGGGCGATACGATCGAGACAATGGCCGAAAGAGTAGGGCTTTCGCCCGCGAAGCTGGCCAATCACAACGGTCTGCCGGCGGGATACCGCCCACGGCCCGGCGAAGTGATCGCCCTGCCGCAGAATGTCGGTGGCTCGCCCGCCGACAACAACTGGACCCCGCAATCGGTCTGGACGCCCGACGTGGCGGTTACCGCGCTCGACAATGTCCAGCCCGGCCAGGCGACCTCGACGATCAGATCGCCGTTCAGCAACGGTCAGTCCACCACGGTGGTCGATCCGGTGCGCCACCGGGTGAAGCCCGGAGAGACCGCCTATTCCATCGCGCGGCTGCACGGGGTGTCGGTCACGGCGCTGGCCTCCTGGAACGGGCTGAGCAGCGATCTGGCGGTGCGCGAGAACCAGGAACTGCTGATTCCCATCGTCACCGAGACCCGAACCGCCGCCGTTGGCGCCCCACCCTCGGCAAGCCGGCCTCTGCCGGAAAATGAGGATATCGAAGGCGCCAGCCGTCCGGAATCGCCCAATCTCGGGGCGCAGCGGGTGACCACGGCGACGAAATTCCTGCCACCTGTTTCGGGACGGATCATCAAGCCGTTCTCCCGGGCCAGCGGGGCAGCCCGCAATGACGGGATCGATATTGCGGCGGCGGCTGGCACGACCGTGCGGGCGGCGGCGGACGGCGAGGTGGCGCTGGTCTCCGAATCGCTCAACGGCGATGACACGATCGTGCTGGTGCGGCATCCCGATGGCGACAGCGATTCGTCGAATGACCTGATCACGGTCTATTCCCGGATCACCGGCGTGACCCTGACCAAGGGTCAGCGGGTCAAGGCCGGGGACACGATCGGGAAAGTGGCGCCGAACGACAATCCGAACGTGCATTTCGAGGTGCGGCGCGGCTCGGCGGCGGTGGATCCGGCCCCGTTCCTGTAAGCCGGTATCGGCCCGGCGCTTTCCGTAAGGCCCCGAATTCTTTCAAAGAATTCGGTCGCTTTCTTTGCAAGAAAGCGGGCTGCCGCAGGTTCCGCTTTCAACTGTCTCCGAGCAGCGTGTCTTCCTGTCCCAGACCGGTCACGGTACAGTCGAGATTGCGTAAGAGCCCGTCCTTCAGCCCGTAGATCAGCCCATGAATCTCGATCCGGTCGCCGCGCAGCCAGGCCCGGCGCAGCACCGGCGTCTCTGCGACCCGGCGCACGCCGTTCATCACATTCAGTTCCGCCAGCCGCTCCAGCCGCGTTTCGGGATCTGCAATCGCCAGCAGTTCCGCCTCATGCTGCTTGGCCAGCCGCCGGATCGGGGTCAGCCAGTGCCCCGACAGCCCCGCCGGTTCCGCCATCGCCGCCGCCTCGACGCCGCCGCAGCCGTAGTGGCCGCAGACAATGATCTCGCGGATCTTCAGCGCCTCGATGGCGAATTCCAGCGCGCTCAGAAGGTTGGTATCGGCCGAATGCACCACATTGGCGACATTGCGATGCACGAAGACCTCGCCGGGATCGAGCCCCGCGACCACATTTGCCGGCACCCGGCTGTCAGCGCAGCCGATCCAGAAGAAATCCGGTGTCTGCTGTTGGGCCAGCCGCGGGAAGTAGCCCGGCTCGCGGTCCCGGACACCTTGCGACCAGTTGGAATTCCGCGCCAGGAGCGCGCCGAGCTTGGTGTCGCCCACCGCCATGTTCCGACCCTCCGTTGCCGTTCGGGCCGCTGATATCGCCTTCACCCCCCGCTCTTCAAGCCGAATGCGACCCCCGGGGCTTGCCCAGAAGGCTTCGATATGAGAACATTAAGCGAACATCTGCCCGCCCGGTCCCATGCCCGTCACCCTCGACCCCTTCCGCAAGCCCCGCCCCGTCGGCGCCGCCCGCCTTGCCGGGGATATCGCGCTGCCGCTCCTGCGCGCCCACGAGGCTTGCGGACCCGCCCGCCATGTCTTCGCCCTGGCGCTGGCCGGGCAGATGCAGGGTCCGGTGGTCTGGCTCTCTCCCGCCTCTGGCTCCGGGCGGCTGATGCCCGACGGCGTGGTCCGCTGGCTGCAGCCCGGTCGCCTGACCTTCGCCGCCACCCACCGCTCGCTGGACCTGCTCTGGGGGGTCGAGGAGACGCTGCGTTCGGGCGCCGTGCCCCTGGTGGTCGCCGAGATGTCCGAGCCGCCGCCCCTGACCCCGATCCGCCGGATTCATCTCGCCGCCGAGGAAGGGGCGAAACACGGGATGGCACCGCTGGCGCTGTTGCTGACCCCCGGCGACGGTGGGGCCCAGGGCGTCGAGAGCCGCTGGAAGCTGAGCCCGCTTCCCGGCTGGACGACGCCCGCGAAACGGCCCGCCTGGCGGCTGGAGCGGCTGCGGGCGCGGCTGGACCCGCCGCGCAGCTGGCGGATGGAAAAGGCGAAGGACGGGCTGCGGTTTCAGGGTGAGAGGGTGGCGGAGGAAGCGTGAGGCTCGCTTTTGGGCGTAGGATGGGGGCTCCGCACCCATCGTCCCTCACGGAAACCACACCTGCATCCCGGCTCGAACGCCGCCCGCAAAAAGATTCACTCCGGCGCCTTGCCGCGCCGCCGCACCAGCCGCCACGCGAAATGCACCGCCATCACCGCAAAGGCGGCGGCGACCGGGACCCAGAGATAGTCCCAGTTGACGCCGACCAGCATCCGCTGCCCGAACATGTCGGACTGAAAGCGCAAGAGCTCCATCAGGCCAGCGAGCGGATGGCCCGCTTGGCGAGGTTCTGCATCAGGGGCACCTTGAAGTGGTTGTAGTTCAAGGGCTTGGCACCCGAGGCCGCCACCCGTCCCACCAGTTCCTCAAGTTCGGCCCCCGGCGCTTCGCCCTTGGCGAGGTCCTCAACATCGGTCAGGCGGCGCGGGGTGCACTGCACCGCCCCGCAGACCACCCGCAGGTCGGAGATCGTGCCGCCATCCGTGCGCGCCACCATGGCGATGTTGGTCAGCGGGAAGTCCCAGACGTTGCGGTCGGCGACCTTTTCGAAATAGTGACTGGCCCCGGCCCATTTGCCGGGGATCTGGATGCCGACGAGGATGTCGCCCTTTTCCAGCACCGTCATCCGGGTGATGTCGATCTCGGGCCCGATGAAGAAGTCTTCGGCCGGGATCATCCGTCGCGAGCCGCCGCGGTCGACCATCATCTCGGCTTCGAGTGCGACCATCACCGGGGCGGTGTCCGAAGGTGTCACCGCCACGCAGCGCGAGGCTTCGAACAGGGTGTGTTCGCGGTTCATCGCCGTCGGCGTGTTGGCGTAGCAGGTGTTGCCTCCGGCCCGATAGCAGGGGAACCCGTCGCGGTAGTAAAGGCAGCGGGTGTCCTGGCTGAGGTTGCCGCCGATGGTTCCGGCGTTGCGGATCTGCGGGCTGGCGACCTTTTCGGCCGCCTGGGCGAGGATCGGGAACAGCTGCTTTACCGCCTCGCTTTCGGCGATCTCGGTCAGGGTCACGGCGGCGCCGATGAAGAGGCCCCCGTCCACGTCCTCGTTGATCCCGTGCAGTTCCTCGATGCCGGTGATGTCGATCAGGGCCGCGGGCTGCTTGACCCGGTCCTTGAACCAGTCGAGCGAGTCCTTGCCCCCGGCGATCAGCCAGGCATCGTCATTGTCGTCGAGAAGCGTCTGGGCATCTGCCAGCGTCGTCGGCTGGAAGAGCTCGAAGGAGTGCATTACGTCAGGCATGTCTCTCTCCCTATACCGTGTTGGTCGCCAGCGGGCGGTGGCTTTGCGCCTGCCCGTTCGCGGCGTTGAGGATCATGTCGGTCACCACCGGCGTGCGGTTGAACAGATGCCCGCCAAGCGCGTCCGAGATGGCGCAGATCAGCGCCGAGGACGCCGCCCCCTCGATCGGCTCGCCGATCCCCTTGGCCCCGATGGGGTTCTGGTGGTCGGGCTGATCGACTGCGCCCCAGTCCTGCTCGGCCGGGACATCGAGATAGGTGGCCGGTTTCGAGGCATGCAGCGACTTGGCATTGGGGATGCCGTATTCGGGGTCGTAGATATGCCGCTCAGTCGTCGCCAGAGAGAAGCCCATGATCGCGCCCGAGCGCATCTGGGCGGCCAGCCCCTGAGGGTGGATCACCGTGCCGCAGTCACCGACGCCGATATAGTCGATGATGTCGACCTTGCCGGTCTCGGTATCGACCTCGACCTCCATGAACCCGGCAGCCAGTGCGACCACCGTCGCGGTCTTTTTGAGATTGTCCTTGGCGACCCCGATCAGCCCGGTCCCGGCGATGCCTGCCACGGCCATGCCGGTCAGCGGGTTGATGTCCTCGGGTGTGACGTGACCGGCATATTTGCCGCCCATCTCGATCGCCCTCTGGGCGCATTCGGCGTAGGTCATGGTCTTGGTGGCGTCTTCGGTATGGGTCACCGCCTCGCCGCCGATCTCGTACTCGGCAGGCTCACCGCCCAGCGTGATCGCGGCGATTTCCTTCAGCTTGGTGACCGCGTCCTGCGCCGCGACCCAGTTGGTGCGGGTCATGGTGTAGTTGGTGTTGGACCCGAACTGGCCGATATTGAACGGGATGTGCTTTTGCGTGCCCCCCCTTTCGATGATGCAGTTTTCCCAGTCCACCTGCAGCACCTCCGCCGCCACGCGCGAGGTCGAGGCGTAGGAATAGGTGCCGAGATTGCCGACCCCGGTATGGATATGCAGTTTGCCGTCCGGCGTGATCCGGACCAGCCCGTCAAAGCCGTTGAAACCGGCGGTGTGATAGGCCTGCCCGATGCCGAAGCCCCGGACCTTGGAGCCGTTCCTCTGCCCCGACGCCTGCGAGCGTTCGGCCCAGTTGAATTTTTCGGCACCCTGCTGGAGCGCCTCGTTCAGATAGGCCGAGGTGACCGGGCCCTGGTTGTAGTTGTATTTGGCATCGGTCTCCGCCCCCGGCGCGTTGGCGAGCCTCAGTGCCAGCCGGTCGATGCCGAGTTCGCGGGCGGCCTTGTCGAGGAGCGGTTCGAACATGTTCGCCGCCTGGTTCTCGCCCGGTCCGCGCTGCGGGCCCTTCGGCACCGTGTTGGTCAGGACCGGCACGGCGCGGAAGCGCATGGTTTCGGGCTGGAAGCAGATGGTGACTGCCGAGCCGACATTGCCGAAATCCGGGAAGCCCATGGTGGAGCCGACATCCTGCACGACCATCACGTCCGCCGCGACCATGCGGCCATCCTCGCGGAAGCCGAACTTGGCGAAGGCCTGGAAACCGGCGCGGGCGTAGCCGTTGAGGTATTCCTCGTCGCGGGTGGCGCGGTAAAGCGCGGGGCGTCCACCCATCTTTTTCGACAGGAGGGCAGGCAGCGCCATCAGCGGATAGGCAGCGCCCTTGCCGCCGAAACCGCCGCCGCAGAATTCGGCGACGAAGACCAGTTCGCTGGGCGGGATGCCGATCAGACCGGCGAGGCCGGGCCATGCGAACGAGGTCGACTGGGTCGAGCCCCAGACATGACATTTCGAGCCTTCCCAATAGGCCGCCGCCGAGCGCGGCTCCAGCGCGTGGTGGGCGTTGGAGGCGTGGACCATGCTTTCCTCGACGATCACCGCCGCCCCGGCAAAGGCCGCCTCGACATCGCCAAAGGCCCATTCGGTCGGGGCGGTGCCCTGCGGCAGCTTGCCCTCACCGGCGAGCGCGAAGTCCTTGGCCGACCATTTCAGCTCCTTCAGCTCGGCATTGCCTGCGAAGGGGTTGCCGAACATGACGTTACCAATTTCCAGCGCGTTCGGCCCGTCGGGCTTGAGGCTTTCCAGAGGATCGACCACGAAGGGCAGGCGTTCGAGGTCCAGCTGTACGGCGGCAATCGCATCCGCCGCCGCTTGTTCGGTCTCTGCGGCGATTGCCACGATGGGCTGGCCGACATAGGCAGGTTCCGAAGACAGGATCGCCTCGCCGCCACCGGCGGGCTGCTTGACCTCTTCGGGTGTGAGCGCTGCAAGGAAGCCCGGCACCTGCTCGGCCCGTGACAGGTCGATGCCGTTGACCCGTGCATGGGGCATCGGCGAGGTGAGGATCTTGATATGGGCCATGCCCTCGGCGCGGAAATCCTCGGCGTATTTCGCCGATCCGCGCACCTTGGCCTCGACATCGGGCGGGGTGAAGTTCTTGCCGATATGGGTGTAAGCCATGGTTCAAGCCTCCCCTGCGGCGCGCATCACGCCCTTGAGATAATGGTCATAAGCCCCGCAGCGGCAGAGATTGCCCGACAGCGCCAGCCGCGCCTCGTCCTGGGTGGGGTTGGGGTTCTTCTGCAGAAGGGCGACCGCCGACATCACCTGCCCCGGGGTGCAGAAGCCGCATTGCGGCGCCAGTTCGTCGATGAAGGCCTGCTGGACGGGATGCAGCGTGCCGTCCGCGCCTTCGATCCCCTCGATGGTGGTGATCGCCTTGTCCCGGACCCGGTGGGTGAGGGTCGAGCACGAGTAGATGGTGGTGCCGTCCTGAATGACCGTGCAGGCGCCGCATTCGGCCTTGTTGCAGCCGATCTTGGTGCCGGTGAGGCCCAGGCGGTAGCGCAGCGTCGTTGCCAGCGTCTCGTTCGGGGCGACCTCCACGGTGTGTTCGCGGCCATTGACCGTCAGCCGGATCATCCGCTCGACGGCACGGGTATCGGCGCGGGCGGGCGAGGGGGAGGTGAAGATATAGGCGGACCCGGCAATGATGGTGCCGGAACAGACCACGCCGCGCAGGAAGTTGCGGCGCGACATGTTGAGCGGCTTCCAGAGCGGGATATGGGTATCGCCGCCGGGGGCGATTTCCTTGATTGCGGGGGCGGTGGAATAGTGCCGTGTCGGATCGAACGGCGACGGGCTGGCCATTGGGTGTCTCCTCCTCAGGCGGGCGCGTCCTCGATTGTTCAAATATTGGAATTGTTGACTATGGGCTGATCATCACTCCGCACCCTGATACGACAAAAGGATAGAGAAGCGGGCGATTCTCCACAATCACGCTTTCGTACAGGTGAGATTGCACGGCAACGCCTTTCGGACGGCGGGCGCGTCCGGGGAAACAGGTCAATTCTGTCGTGATCGGAGCTGCCCTAAAAGGTTTCGCGGGCACTGTCGCTGGCGCTCGCGGTCCGCCGCCGCCAGTGGTTGCCCATGAGCCCAAAGATACAGCAAACGATCGTGAAGTAGATCGGATAGTCGATATTGGTGTTCCGTGGAAAATAGTTCACGAAAGCAAAGCCCCGGGCCTGGTCGATCGTGTGAAACAGAGGATTCCAAGCAAAGAAGGGCAAATACATCGCTGGTATGACGTTGGCCACGAACATCTTGCCGCTCGTTATCATGTTGAGGCGCATGTAGAGGGTTCTGACCAGACCGAAAAGCTTCGGTGCGATGGGCGATATGACGCTGAATATCAGCCCCACCCCGATCCCGGACCCCCAGGCCAGCAGCGCCATGGCGACCAGCCCGACCGGATCCATGATTGTGACCTCGGGCCGGATCAGCAGTGTAAAGCTGAAGACCAGCGCCATCGAAACGCCCTGGATATAGAGCGACGAGAAGTTGGCGGATACCAGGGTGACCAGCAGCGTCATCGGCGCGTGTTTCAAGAGAGGATTGAGCGGATTGATCCCGCCAACCGTCGCGGAAATCGCCGAATTGTGGATCAGGAACAAGCTGATTCCCGACAAAAGAAAAATCACAAAATCGCCCCGGATCGGGACGCTCTTCATACCGAGCAGGGAAAACATCAAAAAGAAGAATACGAACATGACCATGGTTTGCATCATCGCGAAGACGATGCCGAGAAGGGCCCCGCCGCTGCGGTCGTTCATGCCTTTGACAATGGCGTGATAAATGAGATCCACCGACGCCATGGCGGCCTGCATTGGCGTGTGCGAAACGCGGGATTTCTGGTAAGCCAAGGCGCTGTATCTCCTCGCGGAGGTGGATGATTTTCGGCATGTTATCCCCCGGCTTCTTGAAAATCCATGAAAGAACCGTCCGGCACCGGTATGAGCGTGTCGAACCGGCACGTTCGGCGAAGGCGACCGCGCCCTGCCCCGGCATCCACCTTTTTTGTGCTGCGCAGCCTGGCTGGCTGAGATAAGACAGCCTCCGTAGCGATACCTGAAATAGCAATTGGACAAGACATATGGACATGGGCGAAGTCTCCCGACACTTCCGCAGACTGGCGCTCGAAGCCGGAGACGCCATCATGGAGGTCTATGGCCAGGAGGATTTCACCGTCGAGCGAAAGTCCGACGACAGCCCCGTCACCATCGCCGATCAGCGGGCCGACGCGCTGATCCACAGGGGCCTTGCCGCCGCCTTTCCCGGCGAGACCATCGTTACCGAGGAACAGGCCGCCAGTCATGCGCTGACCGCCAGCCGCTTCTTCATCGTCGATCCGCTGGACGGTACCAAGGAATTCGTGCAGCGGCGCGGCGATTTCACCGTCAATATCGCGCTGGTCGAGAACGGCGCGCCCATCCGCGGCATCGTCTATGCCCCGGCCAAGGGCCGCCTCTTCTATACCGATTCCGATGGCCGGAGCGTCGAGGAAACCGGCCCCTTCGCCAGGGACATGCCGGGTTCCACCCGCCCGATGCGGGTCTCGGAACCCGACAATGACGCGCTGGTCGTCGTCGCCTCGAAATCGCACCGGGATGCCGCGACCGACACCTATATCGGCAAATACAGGGTCCGCGACAGTGCCGCCGCCGGATCGTCGCTGAAATTCTGCCTCGTCGCCGCCGGCGAGGCAGATCTCTATCCCAGGCTCGGGCGGACCATGGAATGGGACACCGCCGCCGGTCATGCGGTGCTCGCGGGCGCGGGCGGGGAGGTGGTGCGTTTTGACGACCACACGCCGCTGACCTATGGCAAGGACGGCTACGAGAACCCGTTCTTCATCGCCCATGCCCCCGGCGTCGCACTGAAGCTCGGCTGATGTCCGCCGCCATCGTCATCCCGGCCCGCTACGCCTCGTCCCGCTATCCCGGCAAGCCGTTGGTGGCCCTGAAAGGTGCCACAGGCGAAGCCAAGACGCTGATCCGGCGCAGCTGGGAGGCGGCGATGCAGGTCAAGGGAGCGGACCGGGTGCTGATCGCCACCGATGACGACCGGATCGCGACCGAGGCCCGGGGCTTCGGCGGCGAGGTCGCGATGACCCCCGAGACCTGCCGCAACGGCACCGAGCGCTGCGCGGCGGCGCTCCCTGCACTGGGCGGCACCGGGATCGTGGTCAACCTGCAGGGCGACGCGCCCCTGACCCCGCCCTGGTTCGTCGAAGCGCTGATCGACGCGATGCAGGCCAACCCCGGGATCGAGGTCGCCACGCCTGTGCTGCGCTGCGACGCGGCGGCGCTGAACGGATTTGTCGAGGACCGCAAGGCGGGCCGGGTCGGCGGCACGACGGCGGTATTCGACAATGCGGGGCGGGCGCTTTATTTCTCCAAGGAGGTCATGCCCTATACCGGACGCAGCTTCGCCGAGGGCGAGGATGTGCCGGTCTTTCACCATGTCGGCGTCTATGCCTACAGGCCGGCGGCGCTCACCCGCTATGCCGAATGGCCGGTGGGGCGGCTGGAGCGCTGGGAGGGGCTCGAACAACTCCGGTTCATTGAAAACGGCGTGCCGGTCCATTGCGTCGAGGTCGAGGCGCGGGACCGGGTCTTCTGGGAACTGAACAATCCCGTGGACGTGGCGCGGATCGAGAAGGTGCTGGCCGCGCAGGGGATGGCATGAGCGACGCCCCCTCGGTCAGCCTGATCGTGGCCAACCAGGACCGGAAGGCGGAACTGGCCCGGCTGGTCTCGGCGCTGCGGTTCCAGCGGCTGATGCCGTCCGAGATCATCGTCGTGACCAACCTGCCCGAGGCGGACCGCCCCGAAAGCCCCCTCGACATCACCTGGATCGCAGCACCCGAGGGCGGCATCTCGGCGGCCCGGAATGCCGGGATCGCGGCGGCGCGGGGCGAGATCGTGGCCTTCTGCGACGATGACGCGGTGCCGGAATTCGGCTGGCTGGAGGCCCTGGTTCCGGCCTTCTCGTTCCGGGGCGTGGCGGCGGCGGGCGGGCATGTGCGGGGGCGGAACGGGGTCAGTTACCAGTCGCGGACCACCCTCATTGACCGCTATGGCCGCGACTGGCCGCAATACGGGCTCGGCCAGGAGACGCATATCTTTCCGCCCGAGAAGGACAGCGTGCCCAAGACCGTCGGCACCAATTGTGCCTTCCGCCGCGCCGACCTGACCCATATCGGCGGCTTCGACGAGGCCTTCCGGTTCTTCATGGACGAGGCGGATGTGAACCTGCGCCTGTCGGATGCCGGGCTGCAGACCGCAATCGTGCCGGAGGCCGAGGTCCATCACGGGTTTGCCGCCAGCCAGCGGCGCAGCGCGCGGCGGGTGCCGACCGACCTGTTCGAGATCGGCGCCTCGAAGGCGCATTTCTGCCAGCAGCACGCACGGGTGGCCGATATCGACACCCTGATGCCCGATTTCCTTGAGGAACAGGCGGTACGGCTGCGGACCCTTTTCCACTACGGCCTCATCGAAGGACCCGCGATTGCCCGGCTGTCGGCGCGGCTCCGCGACGGCATCGCCGAGGGCAAGACCCGGCAGCGGCAGCTGGCGGCGTTTCCGAAAGTCGCGACCGGCCTGCCCCCGGCCCGGCGGATGGAGAGGCCAAGGCTGCTGATCGTCTCGCGCCCCCTAAAGCGGCGCAGCGCCCATGCACGGGCCGCCGAGGCGGCGGCAGCGGGGCGGGAGGTGACCCTGTTCATGATCGATTATACCGCGCGGCCCCTGAAGGTTTGGTTCGATCCGCGCGGCTTCTGGATTCACCGAATCGGCTGCTTCGGCAAGGACTACCGCGAGGGCAAGTGGGTCCCCGGCCGTCCCGAGGCGCGGACCAGGCGCGAGATGCGGCGGATCGAGGCCCAGCGCGGATTGTCGCACGAAAGCACCGAGCGGGTGAATTTGCGTTGAACGTCAGGCCCCAACCGGATTACGCTGCACTGCGGCAGGGGGCGTTCGCAGATTGCAATCTCAAAAAACCGCGCGCTTAACGATTGAGTCATTCCGTCGTGATTGGTGTAGGTGCATCCCGAAGCGGTGTCTCGGCAGGCAGACCGGCCCGCGTTTCCGGAGAAAAGCCGACGCGGCGTCTTAATTTTGACACCTCGAGGGCACACAGTGGCCGATAACGCTTCGGCAAAACGCGAATTTGGGACCCGGCGCGGCTATAGTCGGCGGGTCGAAAAGACGAGAGGGCGGCAGATGAGCAAGAAGATCACCAAGGCGGTTTTCCCGGTCGCGGGGCTGGGCACGCGGTTCCTGCCGGCGACCAAATCCATCCCCAAGGAAATCCTGTCGCTGGTCGATCGCCCGCTGATCCAATACGCCATCGACGAGGCCCGCGAGGCCGGGATCGAGGAGTTCATCTTCGTCACCTCGCGTGGCAAGAGCGCGCTGGAAGACTATTTCGACCGCTCGCCGGAGCTGGAAAGCAATCTCCGCCGCAAGAACAAGACCGCCCTTCTGGAGGAACTCGGCCGCACCGACATGGATTCGGGTGCCATCGCCTATGTCCGCCAGCACGAGGCCAAGGGGCTGGGGCATGCGGTGCTCTGCGCCAGACGGCTGATCGGCGACGAACCCTTTGCCGTGCTGCTGCCCGATGACGTGATCGCGGGGCAGAAATCCTGCCTCGCCCAGATGGTCGAGGCCTATGAAAACACCGGCGGCAACATGGTCGCGGCGATGGAAGTCCCGCGCGACAAGCTGTCGGCCTACGGCATTCTCGATATCGGCGAGGATATGGGCTCGGTCGTCTCGGTGAAGGGCATGGTCGAGAAACCGCCCGTCGACGAGGCCCCCTCGACGCTCGCGGTGATCGGGCGCTACATCCTGACGCCGAACATCCTCGACAATCTCGCCTCGACCGAAACCGGAGCGGGCGGCGAGATCCAACTGACCGACGCCATCGCCCGCGAGATCGCGGCTACAGACGATGTCTACGGTTTCCGCTTTTCCGGCCAGCGCTATGATTGCGGCTCCAAGGGCGGGTTCCTTCAGGCGACGGTTGCCTTCGCGCTCGCCCGCGACGATCTGCGCGACGAGTTCATGGGCTTCCTGCACGATGTCGTCGCCCAGGCCAAGGCTGCCGAGTAACCCCGCCACCGCCACTGCCCGCTTGACCGGAACCGCGCGAAAGGCATAACGCGAGGCCATGAGCCCCGATCTTCCGCCCGTCGTTCTGGATGTCACCCGCACGGTGAACCATTTGGGGCTTGGATATTTCTCGGGCATCGACCGGGTCGAACAGGCCTATATCGACCATCTGATGGAAGCGGAGGGCCCGGTCTGGTTCCTGTCGCGCGGCACCGGTGGTTTTGCCCTTCTCGACCGGCGGGGCATGGCGGGCCTGATGGATCATGTGCGCGGCGCGGTGCCGCTTGGACGACCTGACCTGATCGGGCTCCTGGCCCGCCGCCTGCAGCCCGGCCAGCGCCGGGCCCAGGCGGCGATGCGGCGGCTGGCCAGACACACAGTGCCGACAAGGGCACTCGGCTGGATGCTGCGGCGGGCAACCGGCGGGGATTTCGTCTACCTCAATGTCAGCCATAACAGCCGCACCGCGTGGCGGCTCGGGGCGATAAGGCGGGCCGGGGCGCGGGCGATGGTGTTCATGATCCACGATCTCATCACCATCGAAACCCCGGAATTCGCCTCGCAGTCCGGGCGGAGAAGCTTCGCCGGGATGCTGGAACGCACCGGCCGCGCCGCCGATCTGCTGCTCTACAATTCCACCGACACCAGGACCCGCGCCGAAGCCTGGTTCGCCGGACGCGGCATTTCTGTCCCGGGGCTTGCCGTTCATCTCGGCACCCCACCCATGGAGCCCGGTGACCGGACCCCGCCCGCCCGGCCCTATTTCCTCTATGTCTCGACCATCGAACCCCGCAAGAACCACGGGTTGCTGCTCGATATCTGGCGGCGGTTCTGGGACAATCCCGATGGTCCCCGGCCCGAACTGCACCTGATCGGGCGGCGCGGCTGGCACAATGCCGAGTTTTTCCACCGGCTCGACACCGAACCCTTCATGGGCGAACTGGTCTTCGAGCACCGCGCCCCCGATGCCGAGATCGCCGCGCTTCTGACCGGTGCCCGCGCCCATTTGTTTCCCAGCTTCGCCGAGGGTTTCGGCATGCCGCTGACCGAGGCGATGGCGTCGGGCTGTCCGGTGATCTGTTCGGATATCGGCACGCTCCGCGAGATCGGCGGCGATTATCCCACCTATCTCGACCCGATGGACACCGAGGCCTGGTTCCGCGTCGTCTCCGAGGCCGCCGCCGCCCCTCTCCGCCCCCGGCACCCGCGCCCGGTCCCGCATTGGCCGGCGCATTTCGAGACGGTCTTCGCGCGGATCGCCGAGACCGTCGCGGCCGCGAAGCCTCGTGACCGCCGATGAACCCGGCAAGGCGATATCTGCTGCGCCGCGAGCGGCTGCTGAAAGTCTGGAAGGCCTACAAGGCGCGCGAGCGGCTGGACCAGGTCTCGGACAAGACCGACAAGATCCGCCCGGACGATATCCTCGCCTTCTCGACGGTACGCAACGAGCGGGTGCGGCTGGCCTATTTCCTGCACTACTACCGGGAGATCGGGGTGCGACATTTTTTCTTCGTCGACAATGGCTCGACCGACGGGACGCGGGAATATCTCGCCAGCCAGCCCGATTGTTCGGTATGGGGGACGGAGGAAAGCTACAAGCGGGCCAAATACGGCGCGACCTGGCTGAACGGGCTGAAGCGGAAATACGCCCTCGGCCATTGGGCGCTGGTGGTCGATGTCGACGAGTTCCTGGTCTATCCGCATATTGATGCGCGGCCCCTCGGGGCGCTGACCGACTGGCTCGATGCGAGCCATATCCGCAGTTTCGGCACGCTCCTTTTGGACATGTATTCCAGGGACCCGGTCCATGATGCGGCCTATGTCGAGGGGGCGGACCCGTTCGAGACCCTGCAATATTTCGACAGCGGCAATTACGTCATGTCCCGCAATCCCCGCTACGGCAATCTGTGGATCCAGGGCGGGGTGCGCCAGCGGGTGTTCTTCCCCGACTGGCCCTCCCATGGTCCGGCGCTGAACAAGATCCCTCTGGTGCGCTGGGCCAAGGGCCAGGTCTATGTCTCTTCGACCCACAATCTTTTGCCGCGAGGGTTGAACGAGGTCTATGACGCGACAGGCGGCGAGCGGATCAGCGGCTGCCTTCTGCATGCGAAATTCCTCGACCTCTTCGTCGACAAGGCCCGCGAGGAGGCCGAGAGGGGTGAGCATTACGCGCAAGGGCGCGAATACGAGGTCTACCGCGATATCCTGGCCGAGAAACGTGCCCTCTGGACCCCGCATTCGCAACGCTACGAGAGCTGGCGGCAGCTTGAGGCGCTGGGGCTGATGTCCGCGGGGAACTGGGCATGAGCGCGGCCTTCGTCCTTCTGGTCCACGAGAATTTCGCCCGGGTCGCCGAGCTGACAAAGGCGCTGGTCGCCGCCGGCGGCGTGGTGGCGATCCATGTCGATGCCAGGGTACCGGAGGCCGATCTGGTTGCCCTTGGCCAGGCGGTCTCGAGCCCGAAAGTGGTCTTCACCCCAAGGCGGGCCTGCGAATGGGGCGCGTTCTCGCTGGTCGAGGCGGCGCTGGCCGGGGCAGAGACGGCGCTGGCGAAATGGCCCGAAGCGGGGCATGTCTGCCTCCTGTCAGGCTCCTGCCTGCCGGTGAAGCCGCTGGCGGACTTCTTCGCGCATCTGGACGCGTCCCCGGAGTCCGATTTCGTCGAAAGCGTGCCCGCCACGCCGGATTCCTGGGTCAAGTCGGGCCTGTCGGACGAGCGCTTCACCTTGCATTTCCCGTTTTCCTGGCAGCGCCAACGCTGGCTCTTCGACCGCTTCGTGACCCTGCAACGCAAGCTCGGCATCAAGCGCAGGCTGCCCGAGGGGATCGAGCCGCATCTCGGGGCGCAATGGTGGTGCCTCAGCCGCGCGACGCTGGAAGCGATCCTCGCCGATCCGATGCGCGCGACCTATGATCGCTATTTCCGCTCCACCTGGATCCCCGACGAAAGCTATTTCGCCACCCTGGCGCGCAAGCACAGCCGCAATCTGGTCTCGAAACCCGTCACCTTTCACCGCTTCGACGCCGCCGGCCGGCCCTTTGTCTTCTATGACGACCATGCCGAGTATCTCGCCGGTCTCGATGCCTTCTTCGCCCGCAAGATCTGGCGTGGAGCAGACGGGCTTTACCGGCGCTTCCTCGGCGGCGAGCCCGTCGCTCCGCGCCCCGGCCTGTCGGCCCTTCTCGATGCCGCCGACCGGCGCGGCGCAGAGGGGCGCGACGGTCTTCTGATGGCCGGACGCTTCCCCCATCGCGCGCGCCATCGCCAGTATGTCACCACCCTGCCCTATGCGGTATTCGTCGATTTCGCGCGGCAATTCCCGGGCCTGCCGGACTGGATCGGCGCGACGGAGGAGGCCATCTGCCACGGAGAGCTTTACCATCCCGACCGGGCCGCGCTCGCGGGCGGCGAGCAGTCGGCGCCAGGCGGGCTGACCGACCGGGCGGAAATGCGGGACTACGATCAGGTGCAGTTCCTGATGAACCTGATCCGGTCGCGTCCCGATTGTTTCCAGGCTTTCCTCCTCGGGGCCGAGGACGGCGAATGGATGCTCCCCTTTATCGCCGGGGACAAGAATGCGGCGGTCTTCCTGCTCAGCGGCGGCTGGCAATTCGAGGCCTGGCGCCTGCGGCAATCGGGCGAGAGCCTGACCGAGGCCGCTATCGCCCGGCTCCGCGCCGCCGAGGCTACCCGCGCGGCCCCGCTTCTGTCAGGCCCGGTTTCCTGCGTGCTGCACCAACTGACGCTGCGCGAGGTCCTGCTGACCCCGGAACGCCTCGCAGGCCTGGTGATCCGCGAAACCCCCTTCGTCCCCGGCGGTCCGCTGGAACCCGCACTGCTGCCGGAAGGATTTCTGGACTTCCTCGAGGATCTGGAAACCGGCCGGATCTGAAATCCGGACCAGAAACCGTCAAGCCGCCAGCGCCACCCGGCCCATGGCCAGATACTTGTCGCGCCGCGCCTTGCGCAAGGCGTCGGGCTTCAGGTCCTTCAGTTCACCCAGCATCGCTTCGATGGCCTTGCCGACCCGGCTGACCGTCTCGGCCCGGTTCCGCTGCGCCCCACCCACGGGTTCGGTGATCAGCCGGTCGGCCACGCCGAGCATCTTGAGATCCTGCGCGGTCAGGCGCAGCGCCTCGGCGGCCTCGCGCATCTTCTCGGCATCCTTCCACAGGATCGAGGCGCAGCCCTCGGGCGAGATCACCGTGTAGATTGAATGCTCCAGCATCGCCAGCTTGTCCGCCGTCGCAAAGGCCACCGCCCCGCCCGAGCCCCCCTCGCCGATCACCACCGAGACCAGCGGCACCTTGACCTGCAGGCATTTCTCGGTGCCACGCGCGATGGCCTCGGACTGGCCGCGCTCCTCGGCCCCCTTGCCGGGATAGGCGCCGGGCGTATCCACCAGTGTCACGATGGGGATGCCGAACCGGTCGGCAAGGTCCATCAGCCGGATCGCCTTTCGGTAGCCCTCGGGCCGGGCCATGCCGAAATTGCGTTCGATGCGGGTCTTGGTGTCGTTGCCCTTCTCGTGGCCGATCACCATCACCGGTGCGTCATTGAACCGCGCCAGACCGCCCATCACCGCGTGATCGTCGGCAAAGTTCCGGTCCCCGGCCAGCGGGGTGAATTCGGTAAAGAGCCCCTCGATATAATCCTTGCAATGCGGCCGGTCTTGATGCCGGGCCACCAGGCATTTCTGCCAGGGCGTCAGATTGGCATAGAGCTGCTCCAAAAGCGCCTTGGCCTTCTGGTCGAGCGCCGCCGCCTCCTGCTTGAGGTCGACGGCCTTGTCCTTCTCGGCCATGGCCCGAAGCTCGGCCGCCTTGCCCTCGATCTCGGCGAGGCCCTTTTCAAAGTCGAGATAGTTTTGCATCGCGCATCTCTCATGGTTCCCTCCCGATATAGGATATCGGGCAAGGGCATTGCAATTGCTCCTGCGCCAAAGCAAAAGGGCCGGATATCCACCCGGCCCCTCAGCAGGCCTCGCGATCCGCCACCATCCCGGTCAGCTGTAGCCTTCGGCCACATAGCGCGCCGCCGCCAGCCGCCCGGCGATCCGGTGCCCCTCGGCAACCGGATGGGTCCCATCGCCCGAGAGATATCCCGAAGGCCGCGCCACGTAGTGCACCCCGGTCAGCGCTGTCGCATCGCCGCTGTCCTCGTCGAGCTTCTCCTGGGTGTCGATGAACAGCGCCTGGTTGGTATTGGTGTCATCCGGCTCAGGCCCGATCAGGATCACCGGCAGACCCGGCAGCGACAGGTCGCTCCTGAGATTCGACAACAGGCTGGTAAAGGCCGGCGGATAGGTCGTGTCCATCGACGGCCCCCGGTCGCTTTCGCCCTGCCCCCAGATCAGCGCCTTGATCTGGTTCCCGGCATTCAGCGCCAGCGCCGTTCCCGCCATCGACACCATCTTGTTGTAAAGCGTCGCCCCGG
Source organism: Paracoccaceae bacterium (assembly GCA_050299335.1). Taxonomy (GTDB): domain Bacteria; phylum Pseudomonadota; class Alphaproteobacteria; order Rhodobacterales; family Rhodobacteraceae; genus JBNKVT01. Next base: position 119,378 of record JBNKVT010000008.1, read on the forward strand.
CCCCGGTCGAACCCGCCGGGTTCCATTCCGCATCCGCCCCGATCAGCCGCGTCCCGCCCTGCGCACAGGCCAGGATCATCACCGACCGCCCGGCAGCCGTCGATTTCTCGATCTCTCGGGCGAATGTGGTCGCCGGGCTGACCCCGGTCGATACCGCACCCATCTGCAGCGGTGCCACGCAGGCATGAACCTCGCCGAACACCGCCCCAAGCGCAGAATTGGTCGAGCCAGGCATGTAGAGGCACCGATCCACCCAGAAATCCTTGTCAGGATCGATATCGCCACCGCTGCTTTCGCAGGCGATCTGCGACTGACCGGCCGCGATATAGATATCCGCCGGCTGGGCGAGGATCGCGCTCATATCCACAAGCTGGTAATCGTCGATCGTGCCATCGAAGGTGGAGTTCGCGTTCAGCCGTGTCCGGATATGCCCCGCCGAAGCGAACCGCGCCACATGCTGCGCCGCCAGCCGCGTCGAGAACGGGTTATTGGCAAACGGTCCCTGCAGCTGCACGCCCACCGTCCCTGCGGTGGCGTCGCGGACCGTGAACGAGGCCCAGATATCGCCCGAAGGAATGGTCAGATCCGCCGAGGTCACGAAGCGCGAGGTCGTGCCCGCCACCTTCTGTACCGCGCTGGTGATCGCCGACCAGTCGGGATCGAGCGTCCAGTCTGTCATGTCGTCGAACCCGGCCGTCGCCGCGTCGAAAAGACCCGCAGGCAGGCTCTTTTGTTCCGCTACCGCCCCGCCGCCGGCCCTCGCGAGCGCTGCGACGGACGCAGGTCTCAAGGAGGGCCCGATGATCATGAAACCACCACGGCATGGATGCCCGTCGCCGTCGTGCCGGTCGCCAGCACCCGGCGCACACCGCAGATGATCCAGCCGAAATCCGGCACCGCCACCACCCGGCTCTGCCCCTTGACCGACGTGAAGGCGACCGCCCCCGCGCCCTCGATGAACAGCGAGGCGGCGATATCGGGCAGGTCGGTGCCGTCATCCGGCGTCACCGGAAAATAGTCGATCCCCGGCCCGTTGAGGGTGGCCGAGCGCCGCGAAAAAGGATTGGTCATGGAAAAAACCTCTTCAATAACGGCCCTCCGACCGCGTCTCCGGTCGCCAGGGCCTGCAAATTTCTCGGAAATACCACACGAAACCCCATCCGCACGGCGACCCGGAAGTTTACACAATTTAATTAAATTCCGGTAAATCCGGGGGGCGGGGCACCGTATCGACCGTCGGCTCCGCTGTCCTTAACGGGTATCCGGCCCTTGAACCCGCCCTTGAGTCGCACGGGAACCGGTCCGCGTGCCGGCTTGAAATCGGCCCCGGATTTCAGTCCTTGCACCAATCCTGCACGAAATCCCCCCAAGCCCCCTTCAATCCCGGCAAAACCTCCCAACCGCGCATACCTCCCATCAGGCTAGAACCCACGGGAAACCCTCAAGGAGTTCCCATGTCCGACCTGCCGAAAATGCCCGGTAACCTTTTTTCCAGCCGCTTCGCCCGGCTGGTCATCCTGATGATCCTTACCCTCGTGATGCTCATCCCCATCGGCCTCGTCGCCTCGGTGATCGCCGAGCGCGGCTGGTATCACTCCACAGCCGTCCGCGAAATCTCCCAGACCTGGGGCGGCGAGGTTTCGATCGGTGCCATCGCCATGGTGATCCCGGTGGAACGCTCCTGGACCGAACGCACCAAGGACGACGACGGCAACCAGACCACCATCGCCCGCACCGGCCCCGGCAACCCGCTGATCCTTCTGCCTGCCACCCTCGACGCCACCGCCGACCTCGCCAGTTCCCGCCGGGCGCGCGGGGTATTCGAGGTCCCGGTATATGACGCCGCCATCGAGCTGGATTTCGATTTCGACACCTCCGAGGCCGGCGGCGACCTGCCCGACAATGAACGTCTGCTCTGGGATCAGGCATCGCTTCTGGTCATGCTGCCCAATTCCCGTTCCTTCCGCGGCGAAGCCGCCCTGACCCGTGCTGCCGAGACCCTGCGGCTTGAGCCGGGCGCGCCCGCCGGTGACCTCCCCGGTATCCAGGCTGCCCTTGGCGATCCGCGCGGCAAGGACGGCTATGCCCTGCGCATGACCCTTGGCGGTGCCCAGCGTTTCTCGCTGTCGCCCTCGGCCCGGCTGACCAGGCTCAGCCTTTCCTCGGACTGGCCGCATCCGAGCTTTTCCGGCGACATGCTGCCCCGGACCCGTGACATTTCCGAGACCGGCTTCACCGCGCAATGGGACGTGCCGCACCTGATGCGCAGCGTGCCCCAGACCATGCGCGAACCGGCAATTCTGGCGCAACTGGCCCAGACCGGCTTCGGCGTCGATTTCGTCGAGCCGGTGAATTTCTATCTCCTCGCCGAACGCGCCGCCAAATACGGCATCCTCTTCATCGCGCTGACCTTCTTGACCGTATTTCTGACCGAAGGAGCCGCCCGCACCCCCACCCATCCGGCACAGTTCATCCTGATCGGCCTCGCGCAGTCGGTGTTCTTCCTGCTGCTGATCGCCCTGTCCGAACAGATCGGCTTTGCCCTGGCCTACCTGGCTGCCGCCGCCGCCACCGTAACCCTGCTCAGCTATTATGGCTTTGCGGCGCTGCGGCTCGGGCGCGGCGGCTGGATGCTCACCCTCACGCTGGCGCTGCTCTACGGGACCATGTTCCTGATAGTGAAAAGCGAAGACTACGCCCTGCTCGCCGGCTCCATCCTCGCCTTCGCCACCGTCGCGGTGACCATGGTCAAGACCCGGAACGAGGACTGGCGGCGGAAACCTGTCCCGGCCTGACGAGAACGTGGGGGCCTGCGCGAGCGGGGGAATGGGCGGGATCGGAAGGTCCCGCCCATTGCCATGAAGGGGTCAGGTGAGCGGCCATCCCCCTTGCGAATCGAGGATAATTCGCAGGAATTCGTTAAGGTTTCTGTGGATAAATCGTGCCGCCTGACCTCAGGGAATACAGACCCTTGTGGCGGGGGCCTCGCAGTTTCGGGGGAATGTCAATTTGCGAGTATGGTGATAAAATTAGAAGTGCTAGAGTTGTATTAACGATTCATTAACCCTTCGTGTAGAGAGTGATCATGGCACAAGACTGGATGATAGACATACTGACGGACATCCGGCAATACGCGCAAAAAAACGCGATGCTGGAGTTGGCAGAACATCTCGACGACGCGATCTTCGTCGCCGCGCATGAACTTAAGACCGCCACCGTGAGTAGTGACGCACTGAGTGGCCATGACGACGCGACTGGAGAGTTTCATAGACCGGCTGCAGAGCACGAGCTCGTTTGAAGACCTCCAGTTCCTGATCGAAAATCTCCGCGACATCTACCAGATCGAACACGCCGTCTATCATTTCGTCGGCTCCGGCGGCGATCAATATGCCGCGCTGACATACACACCCGAATGGGTGGATCACTATATCGAAGAGCAATACCAACGGGTCGATCCGGTCGTTCTCGGCGCGCTTCGCCGCTTCCACCCGATGGACTGGAAAGAGCTTGACTGGTCCACGCCGGTCCGCCGCAATTTTCTGGGCGAGGCGGCTGATACCGGGGTCGGAAACCAGGGCTATTCCGTACCGATCCGCGGCCCGAACGGGCAGTTCGCGCTGTTTTCGATCAACGATAGGGCTAGCGACGAGGAATGGGAAAGGTTCACCAGAAGCAATGTCCGGGACATGCTCTTGATCTCGCATTACATCCATCTCTGCGCCGAGGATATCCGCGGCGCCTTGTTCGAAGACGAAACCATCGAACTCTCCCCGCGCGAACGCGATGTGCTGACGCTGCTGGGGCTTGGCATGTCGCGGGGACAGGCTTCGGACAAGCTGAAGATTTCCGAGCACACGTTCCGGGTCTATGTGGACACTGCCCGCCACAAGCTCGGGGCGCTGAACACTACCCATGCCGTCGCGGCGGCCATGTCGCGCGGGCTGATCTTGCTGTAGGTCCGCCCCTGTCCCGACCACGTATCGTCAGCCCCCGCCGTCCGGGCCGCCCCTCCAACCGGACAAGCGCCGCGCGGACATCTTCCCGCCGGAAGCGACCGAACGGCGCGGCGATATCGTAAGCCGCTGTCTGCCGCGCCTTGATCGGGATAGGTGATTTCGCGGGCCACGACCTTCTTCTGGATTGAGCCACAGGGCGCTATGGGTCCATCATGGCCATCGATTCCGCGTGTTGTGGGGAGAACCGCCATGAACAATCCCGATCCATTGGCCCGGAACGCCGCCAATCACACGGTGCTTTCGCCCTTGTCCTTCCTCAGGCGATCGGCCTCGGTCTTCCCGTCCAGGACCTCGGTCATCTACGGCCCCCGCCGCTACACCTGGTCCGAGACCTATACCCGCTGCCGCCGCCTGGCCTCGGCGCTCAGGCAGGCGGGGCTCGGCAAGGGTGACACGGTGGCGATCATGGCGGTGAACACGCCGGAAATCTACGAGGCGCATTTCGGAGTGCCGATGGCCGGCTGTGTGCTGAACACGCTGAACACGCGGCTGGACGGGGCGGGGCTGGCCTATATCCTCGATCATGCCGACGCGAAGCTGCTGATCACCGACACCGAATTCGCCCCCGCCGTGACCGAGGCGCTGGCTTCGCTGGGGCGCGATCTGCCGGTGATCGACATTCTCGACGCCGAGGGACCAGGCGGCGAGCGGCTGGGGGCGGAGGACTACGAGGCCTTCATTGCCCGTGGCGACCCAGAGTTTGCCTGGGAACAGCCCGGCGACGAATGGGACACGATCAGCATCAACTATACCTCCGGCACCACCGGCAACCCCAAGGGGGTCGCCTACCACTATCGCGGCGCATACCTGAATGCCGTCAACAACGCCATGGAATGGTCGATGCCGATGCATCCCGTCTATCTCTGGACCCTGCCGATGTTCCATTGCAACGGCTGGTGTTTTCCCTGGACAGTGGCGGCGAAGGCCGGGACCAATATCTGCCTCAGGAAGGTCACCCCGGCCGCCATCTACGACGCCATCGCCGATCACGGCGTCGACCATATCTGCGGCGCCCCCATCGTGCTAGGCTTCATGATCAATGCCGCCGAGGCTGAGCGCCGCGCCTTCTCCCATGCCTGCAAGGTCATGACCGCCGCCGCCCCGCCTCCGGCGGCGGTGCTGCAGAAGATGCAGGAACAGGGCTTCGACGTCACCCATGTCTACGGGCTCACCGAGACCTACGGCCCGGCGGTCGTCTGCGCCTGGAACCAGGACTGGAACGCCCTGCCCATCGAGGAACAGGCCTGCCTCAAATCCCGCCAGGGTGTGGCCTACCTGATGGAGGAGGAGGTCATGGTCGCCGACCCCGAGACCATGGCACCGGTCCCCCATGACGGCGAGACCATGGGCGAGATCATGTTCCGGGGCAATATCGTGATGAAGGGCTATCTGGCCAATCCGGATGCCACGTCCGAGGCCTTCAAGGGCGGCTATTTTCACTCCGGCGACCTCGCCGTGGTCCAGCCCGACGGCTATATCCAGATCCGTGACCGCTCGAAGGACATCATCATCTCGGGCGGCGAGAACATCTCCTCGATCGAAGTCGAAGGCGCGCTCTTCAAACATCCCGACGTCATGGCGGTGGCCGTGGTCGCCCGCCCGGACGACAAATGGGGCGAGACCCCGTGCGCCTTCGTGGAATTGAAACCGGGTGCCACCACCACCGAAGCCGAGCTCATCGCCTTCGCCCGCGCCAACCTCGCCCATTTCAAATGCCCCCGCACGGTGGTGTTCCGGGACCTTCCCAAAACCTCCACCGGCAAGATCCAGAAAGTGCCCCTGCGCAAAATCGCAAAGTCCCTCTGACGAAGACAGCCCAAAAGCCCCTTCCTCCTTCTTACTAATACCTCCGGGGGGTCGCCATTGTCTGCGCCATTGGTCCGAGCGACAATGGCGACGGGGCGGAGCCCCCCGCGTGTCGGCCCGCCGAAGGCGGGGCGAAATCCCTGGCCCCTATCCCGCCAGCTTGTCCATCTTCCGCGCCAGTTTCACATCCAGCTCGGTCAGCCCCCCGGCATCATGGGTGGTGAGCTTTACCTCGACCCGATTGTAGACATTGCACCATTCGGGATGGTGGTTCATCTTCTCCGCCCTGAGCGCCACCATGGTCATGAACCCGAACGCCCCGGTGAAATCGGCAAAGCGAAACACCTTGCCCAGCGCGTCCCGCGCCTCATCCAGCACCCAACCCGCCGCCAGCAGCTCCGGCAACAGCCGGTCGCGCTCCTCCTTACTCAGCTTCTCCATCCTTGCCCTCCTGAACCTTGCGGAACGGCCCGTATTCGGTGAGCACCTCGATCTCTTCACCGATGGCGTTCCGCTCTGCCTGCAGGTATTGCGCGATCGCCTTGGCAAAACCCGGATCCGCCACCCAGTGCAAAGCATAGGTCTCCACCGGCAGATAGCCGCGGGCCAGCTTGTGCTCGCCCTGCGCCCCGGCTTCGACCCGACCCAGACCCTCACGGATCGCGTAGTCGATGGCCCGGTAGTAGCACAATTCGAAATGCAGGCAGCGGTGATCCTCGATACAGCCCCAGTAGCGGCCATAAAGCGTGTCCCGCCCGATGAAGTTCAGCGCCCCGGCTATCGGCCGCCCGTGCCGCTCAGCCAGCACCAGCAGGATATCGTCGGGCATCGTCTCGTGGATGATGTCGAAAAAGCCACGTGTCAGGTAAGGCCGACCCCACTTCCGCGACCCGGTATCCTGATAGAACATCCAGAACGCGTCCCAATGCTCTGGGCGGAGCCTGTCGCCCGTATACTCCCGTATCTCCCCGCCAAAGGCAGCGGCCTCCCGCCGCTCCTTGCGGATCGCCTTGCGCTTGCGCGAGGCCAGGGCGCCAAGGAAGGCGTCGAAATCCGCGTAACCGCCGTTGTCCCAGTGAAACTGCTGCCCGGTGCGCTGCAACAGCCCCATCCTGCCGCCTTCCTCCCATTCGCTCCGCGTGCAGAAAGTGACATGCAGCGACGAGAACCCCTGCGCGGTCAGCTCGACGGCCCCCTGAACCAGAGCAGCCATGCCCGGCTCGTGGTAGCCGGGCCTCGTCAGAAACCGCCGCCCGGTCGCCGGGGTGAAGGGCACGGCCCCTTGCAGCTTGGGATAATAATCCCCCCCGGCCCGTTCATAGGCATGGGCCCAGTTGTGGTCGAACATGTACTCGCCCTGGGAATGCCCCTTGGCGTAAAGCGGCATCGCCGCGATCACCTGACCGCCCTGACGCGCCACCAGATGCCGCGGCATCCAGCCGGTCCCGGCCCCGACCGAGCCGCTTTCCTCCAGCGCCGACAGAAACCGGTGCGTGGTGAACGGGTCTTCGGGCCGCCCGGGCCCGGGGGCGGCGCAGGCATCCCAGTCGGCGGCAGAGATGGCGGAAATCTCCGACAGGACCGTCACCTCGATCAGTTCGCCATCATCCATGCCTGCTCTCCCGCGGAGGCTCAAGACTCGGAGGATTCGGCGGCAGCGTCAAGCGGGGGGCGGTAGGATTCGAAAGTCACGTTATCGGCAACCCGGCGGGCGCGCGCCTCCTCTTCGGGGCTGCGGATGGTCCAGGTCAGCACCGGAGCCGTCGCGGCGACCCGGGCGACATGGGGCGAGCCGAGATCGGCCTTGTCATGGGAAATGAACGACGCCCCCACCCGCCCGAAATCCGGAATGGCCCGCAATTCGCGGCGGCGCGCGGCCGGAACCGTCCCCCAGGCGCTTTCGGCGAAGGCGCAGGTGGTCAGGCCGCGCGGGATATCGGGGGCCATTTCGGCCAGCGCCGCCACGGAATGCGGGTTGAAGGACATGACCGCGACCGGGCCGACATATTCGTTCAGCAACCCGGCGACCCGCTCTTCCAGCGGACCCACCTCCGGGCCCAGCGCCCCGTCCTGATCCTTGACCTCGATCAGCAGCGGCACCCGCCCGGCGATCAGCGTCAGGATATCGGCCAGGGTCGGAATGGGTTCCGAACTGCCGATCAGTGTTGTCGCGGTCAGCACCGCCGCCGGGGTCCGCGCCACGGCACCGGGCGCGCCGGTCAGCCGCTTCAGGTCGTAATCGTGGAACACCATCGGCATCCCCTCGCGCGAGGGCTGAATGTCGATCTCGATCCCGTAGCCCGCGCCGATGGCCGCCCGGACCGCTGCGGCCGAGTTTTCCGGCCGTCCTTCCCCCAAGTCATGAAGCGCGCGATGCGCGAGCGGTCGGGTCAGGAAAGGCTCCGGCAGCCGCGTGTCAGACAATCTCGAATATCCCCTCGACCTCCACCATCACCCCGAAAGGCAGTGACGAAGAGCCGACGGCGGCCCGCGCATGCCGCCCCGCCTCGCCGAAGACCTCGACCATCAGGTCGGAAGCGCCGTTGACGACCTTGGGGTGGTCCGTGAAGTCCGGGGTTGCGTTGACAAAACCCGTCAGCTTGACCACCCGCACCAGCCTGTCGAGATCACCTCCGCAGGCCGCCTTGAGCTGCGCGATCAGATTGAGCGCACAAAGCCGCGCCGCCGCGACACCGTCCGCCAGCGTGGCCCCGCCGCCGAGCGTGCCGATGCGCATGCCGTCGCCATCCATGGCGATCTGGCCGGAAACGAAGACCAGGTCGCCGCTCCGCACATATGGCACGTAATTGGCGGCGGGAGCGGGCGGGGTTTCGACGGACAGGCCGAGTTCGGCCAGCCTGGCTTCGATTCGTCCGGTCATTGCGGTCCTCCGGTCAGCAATGGAACAGGCCCCAGCATTGCCGGTTTGCCGCGCCGGACGCAATCATATTTCCCGCGGCCGCCAAGCCGGGGAAGGCAGGGCGGCAACGCCGTTTGAAGTGGAACGTACTGCGCAATACCGGGCACCGGTTTCTAGCGTCTCAAACGCGGGGACCCCGGGGTTGCAGCGCGCGGCGCGTGGGCCGATGAACGCACCACACGCCGGCGGAACGCAATCCCGATCAATGCCGCAAGGCCTGTTCCGGGACAGAGGTCAGCCGCCAAAGGCGGTCAGGGCGCCGCCGCCGGCAAGGGCGGCAATTACGTGGATGGCGACCATGGCATTTGCGGCGAAGACGATGGGGAAGAAGGCTTTCATCATGGGGTGGCTCCCGTGGTTCCAGTGATGACTGCAAGGCTAACGAGCCCGGAGCGCTGATTATTCACTCGCCCGGCATGTTATCGTTAACCAACTGATTATAATCACATTTTCCAGAAGAACCTGAACGACTCGCTAAGCGAACCTCTAAGATGCCTCGCAGATTCGAGGTCTCCGAGACTGTCTGAAAGCGCGTCGGGAAACGTTAACGCCACCGGGAATCGCCGCCGACAGGCAGCATCCCGCCGAAACGCGAAATCGCGGCTCAGTCCCAGCCCATGATCGCGCGGAAATCCTCGTCCTTGTGACGGCAATCCGTCCCCGCCCAGCGCCTGCCGCCATCTCCGGCAAGATGGACCAGCGCTTTGGCCGGCATCTCGGGCGGGTAATGGTCCGAGACCTCCAGCCTCGAGACCGGGTTGATCCCCGAGGCCTTGATCTCGACCTGCATCCCGGTCGCCACCGTCCCAGGCGAATATCCCAGCACCGTCACGCCCTTGTCGCGGTATTCCATGTCAGCGCTCTGCGTCAGCATCAGGACAGCGGCCTTGGAGGCGCAATAATGGCTCCACCCCTCCAGCGCGCTGGTCGCCGCCCCCGAACTGATATTGATCACCGTCCCCGCCCCCTGCCGCACCATCACCGGCAAGGCGGCATGGAGGCCATTGAACACCCCCTTGACGTTGACATCGATCACTCGCCCCCAAGCGTCGGAATCGATCTCGGCCAGATGCCCGATGGGATCGATCATCCCGGCATTGTTGATCAGCACATCGAGCGCGCCGTATGCCTCCACCGCCATCTGCACCGCCCGCGCCACCGAGGCATGTTCCGCCACATCACAAGCCACCGCCAGCGCCCGCCCGCCTGCCGCCTCGATCTCGCCTGCAATCTCGCCAATCCGGTCCTCGCTGCGGGCGGCCAGCACCACATTCGCACCCTCCGCCGCGAAGATCCGCGCCGCCGCCTCGCCGATGCCCCGGCTGGCGCCTGTGATCAGGACGGTTTTTCCAGACATGTCGGACATGGGATATCTCCTTTGGCGGTCGGCGGCTCAGAACCGGGCGCCTTCGAACCGGCGATGGCGAACCGGGTACACGGTCTATAGATTCCATGTGAAACAGGAATGTAAACAGACGGGCCGACGATTCATGACATGCACGGCATTCTCGGACCTTGCCTTCTGGCTGCCCGAAACGCTGCCAGCGGATGACCAGCAAAGGCGCAGGGCGTGGCGCGAGGCGCTTTTTGCCTGTTATGGCCTGCCCGAGCGGGTGGTGAGACCGGATGATCCGACCAGCCCCCCGGACGAGACCTTGCGTATCCGCGAGGTCGAGATCGTCCTGCCGGTCACCTCGGACACGGCCCTGGTCTGGAGCTGTGACGCCGCTTCAACCGACGACGAACGCAGCCTTTTCCTGCGCCAGGACGGTCACCCCGTTGCGCTTCTGGGCTGGATCGACTGTCACGCACATCCCTATTGCCTTCGGCTCAGCGAAGCGCTTGATCTGAGCCAAAGGATCGCCGCGCATCCAGAATGGCCAGAGGCCGCAATTCCGTTTCTTCTGCTCAAGCCCTTTGTCGCCATCACGACACGCCAGGAAGCGGATCAGGCAGCCCAAGCCCTGTTCGCGGCCCTCGGTCAGCTTGGACTGGCAGAACCGGGGAAGGTCGAAAGTCTGGGTCCGGCCCCGGCAAGCGAGGTCGAGCGCCTTGGGTGGCTAGAGCGGCAGCTCTATAGAAGCGGCGGGCAGGAGATCACGATCCCGGTGCAGAACGGTCTTGCCTGGATCGAGGCCAGGGACGGCTATTGGGAACTGGTCGCAACGCAGCCCCACGAGGTTCTGAGCCGCCTGCACGGCTTTGACTGGCCGCTTCCCTGTTACACTATCCGGTCGCGCACCCCGTATCGCGACTTTCCGCGAGCGTCCGAAGCAGTTGAAAAAACGCGTCAGTCGCCGGAAGAAAAAGACCGCGGCCGGCCGGAGTTCCCGTTCCGGCGTTTCCATGCCCTGGTCGGGGGCGCAAGCGGCTGAAGGCAGACGGCTGCTTCAGAACTCCTCCACATGGCTCACCCCCGCCACATGCTTGATTGCGGAAATAATCTGCGGCGTCACCGCATACTGTTCCGGTAGCGGGATCTCGACCTCGCCGGGCAGGTCCGGCGCGTGCAGCATGATGTTGACCGGGCTCCGCGCCCGGCCCTCGCCCTTGGTCAGCAATTCGCGGACCGAGGCCGGGGCGGCGACGTCGTTGACGAACACCCGCAGCCCCGCCGCCGCAGCCCCTTCGACCGCCACATCCACCGGCTGCACCGAGCGTGCCAGCAGCTTCAGCTGCTCGCCTTCGACATTGGCCTCGACGGCCAGGACGATGTTCTTTCCCGGCTCCAACAGGTCGCGGTACTGCTCCAGCGCATCGGAAAAAACCGTCACCTCGTAAAGCCCCGTCGGATCGGACAGCTGAACGAAGGCGAAGCGGTTGCCGCGTGCGGATTTGCGCATCTGGATGCCGGACACGGCCCCGGCGATCTTGGCCGCCACCGCCCCGCCGCCAGCCTTCTGGGTCAGCTCGGCCAGGGTCAGCACCCGCTGGCGTTTCAGCGGTCCCTGGTAGTCGTCCAGCGGATGGCCAGACAGATAAAAACCCACCGCCTGATGCTCTTCGCCCAGCCGTTCGGTCGGCAGCCAGTCTTCGGGCATCGGCAGGCGGGGGGCGGGCAGGTCCTCGCCGGCCTCGCCGAACAGCGACACCTGGGCCGAGTTCTTCTCGTCATGGGTCGCCGCCGAATAGGCGACCAGCGGGTCGAGCGAAGCAAAGACCTTGCGACGGTTCGCGTCCAGAAGGTCGAAGGCCCCGGCGCGGGCCAGCATCTCCAGAGGCCGCTTGCCGATGCGTTTCAGATCGACCCGCCGGGCGAAATCGAACAGGTCGCTGAACGGCCCCGCCTGGCGCGCCGCGACGATCAGCCGCATCGCCTCGACCCCGACATTCTTCAGCGCGCCAAGCCCGTAGACCAGCTTGCCCTCATGGACCGAGAACGTCGCCTCGGACCGGTTCACGCAAGGCGGCACGACTTCGATCTCCAGCCGGTCGACCTCGCGCTTGTAGACATTCAGCTTGTCGGTGAGATGAATATCGCAGTTCATCGCCGCAGCCATGAACTCCACCGGGTAATTCGCCTTCAGCCAGCCCGTCTGGTAGCTGACCACCGCATAGGCCGCCGCGTGCGACTTGTTGAAACCGTAATTGGCGAACTTGTCGAGAAGGTTCCAGACCTCCATCGCCTTCTTCTTGTCCACTCCGTTCGCCGCAGCACCCTCGAGGAATTTCGGCCGTTCGGCATCCATCGCCTCCTGGATCTTTTTGCCCATTGCCCGGCGCAACAGGTCCGCGCCACCGAGGCTGTAGCCCGCCATTTCCTGCGCGATCTGCATCACCTGTTCCTGGTAGACGATGATGCCTTGCGTCTCGTCGAGAATATGGTCGATCAGCGGATGCAGGCCCTCGCGATCCTCGCGGCCGTTCTTGACGTTGCAGTATTTCGGGATGTTCTCCATCGGGCCGGGGCGGTAGAGCGCCACCAGGGCGACGATATCCTCGATGCAGGTCGGCTTCATCTGGCGCAGCGCGTCCATCATGCCCGAGCTTTCCACCTGGAACACCGCGACGGTCTTGGCACTGGCATAGAGCTCGTAGGTCTTTTCGTCGTCCAGCGGGATGGCGCCGATGTCAATCTCGATGCCGCGCGCCTTCAGGATATCAAGCGCATTCTGGATCACCGTCAGGGTCTTCAGGCCCAGAAAGTCGAATTTTACCAACCCCGCCTGTTCGACCCATTTCATGTTGAACTGCGTCGCCGGCATGTCCGAGCGCGGGTCTTTGTAGAGCGGCACCAGTTCGTCCAGCGGACGGTCCCCGATCACCACGCCCGCCGCGTGGGTCGAGGCGTTCCTCAAGAGCCCCTCGACCTTGCCCGCATAGTCGAGCATCCGCGCGACCACTTCCTCGGCCTTCGCCTCCTCGCGCAGGCGCGGCTCGTCTGCCAGCGCCTTTTCGATGCTCACCGGCTTGACCCCTTCGACCGGGATCAGTTTCGACAGCCGGTCCACCTGCCCGTAAGGCATCTGCAGGACGCGCCCCACATCGCGCACCGCAGCCTTGGACAGCAGCGCACCGAAGGTGATGATTTGCGCCACCTTGTCGCGCCCGTATTTCTCCTGAACGTACTGGATCACCTCCTCGCGGCGATCCATGCAGAAGTCGATGTCAAAGTCGGGCATCGAGACGCGCTCAGGGTTCAGGAACCGCTCGAACAGCAGCGAGTACCGCAAGGGGTCCAGATCGGTGATCGTCAGCGCATAGGCCACCAGCGACCCTGCACCCGAGCCCCTGCCCGGCCCCACCGGAATATCCCGGTCCTTGGCCCATTTGATGAAATCGGCCACGATCAGGAAATAGCCCGGAAAGCCCATGCCTTCGATGATGCCAAGCTCGAAATCGAGGCGCTTTTCATACTCCTCGACCGAAGCCGCATGAGGGATGACCGCCAGCCGCGCCTTCAGCCCTTCCTGCGCCTGACGACGCAGCTCCTCGACCTCGTCATCAGCGAAACGCGGCAGGATCGGGTCGCGGATCTCGGCCTTGAAGGCACAGCGTTTCGCTATTTCGACAGTGTTCTCCACCGCTTCCGGCAGATCGGCGAACAGTTCCACCATCTGCGACTGAGACTTGAAATAATGCTCCGGGGTCAGCACCCGGCGCGGGGTCTGCTGATCGACATAGGCGCCCTCGGCGATGCAAATCAGCGCGTCATGGGCCTCGTACATGTCGGGCTTGGGGAAATAGACGTCGTTGGTCGCCACCAGCGGCAGGTCGAGCGCATAGGCCAGTTCAACAAGCCCGCGTTCGCACGCCTCTTCCTCGGCGGTCCGGGTTGCGCCATCGACGGGATGGCGTTGCAGCTCGACATAGAGCCGGTCGCCGAACATCGCCTGCAGCCGCCCGGCCAGCGCCGTCGCCTTGTCGCCTTGCCCGTCCCGGATCAGCTGCCCCAGCGGGCCGAGCGCCCCTCCGGTCAGGCAGATGACGCCCTCGGCATGGGCGGCCACCTGATCGAGGGTGACATGGGGCAAGGCCTCGCCGCATTCCAGAAAGTTGCAGGAATTGAGCTTCAGAAGGTTCAGATAGCCCGCCTCGGATTGCGCCAGCAGCACCACCGGCAAAGGCTTCGCCGCCTTGTCGCCGGGGCTTGCGGGCGGGCCGTAGGCCAGATCGAACTGGCACCCGAGGATCGGCTGCACCCCGGCCCCGGCGGCGCCTTCGGAGAACTCCAGGGCGGCAAACATGTTGCCGGTGTCGGTCAGCGCCACGGCGGGCATGCCGTCGGCGGCACACATCCCCGGCAGCTTTTTCACCGGCACAGCGCCTTCCAGCAGCGAATATTCGGAATGGACACGGAGATGGATGTAACGCGGCTCGTTCATGCCCCGACGCTAGCCCAGCCGCGCCGCGAGCGGAACCGCGAAGTTCAGGCCCCGCCGACTTCCTGCATCAGTTCGATCCGGTTGCCGAAGGGATCGTCGACATAGACCCGCCGGAAGCCTGGCAGGTCGGCATCCGGCCTGACCTCGATCCCGGCCTTGGCCAGCCGCGCCACCAGCGCGTCGAGATCGCCGGTCAGCAACCCCGGATGCGCCTTCCTGGCAGGTTGAAATCCTTTCTCGACCCCGAGATGCAGCCGCACGCCGCCCGCCGCGAACCAGCAGCCGCCGCGTGCGGCCAGCGCCGCGGGCTTTGGCGTCTCGGTCAGGCCGAGAATGTCGGCATAGAAGGCCCGGGCCCGGTCCTCGCCGTCGCGAGGCATGGCCATCTGTACATGATGAATGGCTGTGAACATTCGGTTCCTGCGGTCCATGGTTATACACAAACCCGCACCTATAAGGATGAACGCGGGTGTCGTCGCCTCAGGACAAATCTACATAGGTCCAGGTCAATACGCCAACTGGAAAGCCCGTAGCCGAGGGATGCGACGTTACAGACACGCCTTCGCGCCTTGCACCTGACGCCATATCGGCGGCCCAGCTTACGTGCCCCGCAGCCTTTTGTGCGTCGATATCCTCACTGTCAAACAAGGTGCCACCCGGTATTTTAGGATCAGAAATAAAGTAGTCCTGAGCGGCCTCTACCATTTCAGGAAAAGGCACATTGGATATTACCGTACAACCGGACAGGTTGCTGTCATGAGTTATGACAACCGATCCCGTGTTTCCCGGCAGATTGTAAGTTGCGGTGCTTCTTCCATTAGCGTTCAATTGAGTATCAGGCACAATTTCATATAATTCATCAGCACGCTTTAATATATTTCCGTCCGGTACCCAACAACTGAGCACAAATCGACGGAGAACTCCGTCCGCATTCTCAACAGCACCAGCCTGGGCTGCATGATCCTGTCGAGAGCTGTTCTGAAAAAACGAATAGGCTTGCTGGCCAAGAATGGCTGCTACGCAAAAAAACAGCGCAATTCGCGCATTTTTAGGGTCCATTTTATTACTCCACCTTCAATTCTGATCCTGTTGCCGTGGTAAACGCTCCACAATCGGGTTCTCCCCGGGGTCGGGGCATTCGGACAATCCAATTGACCTGCGGCCATTTTTCCCCTTAACCCGCGTCGGTCTTGCCGCGCCGGTCGCCGCGCAGATTCGCATAAAGCACGTGGTTCCGCCAGCGACCGGCGATCTGCAGATAGCTTTGTGCGACACCTTCGTATTTGAAGCCGCATTTCTCCAGCAGCCCCCGCGAGGGCGCGTTCTCGGGCAGGCAAGCGGCCTCGATCCGGCTTAGGTCGAGCATCTCGAAGGCATAGGCCACCATCGCCGTGACCCCCTCGCGCATGTAGCCCTGCCGCGCATAGGGCTCGCCGATCCAGTAGCCGAGCGTGCCTGCCTGGGCCGGTCCGCGGCGGATGTTGTCCAGCGTGATGGCGCCGATCAGCCGCATGTCCTCGCGGCGGATCAGGAAGACCGGCAGCGCCGTGCCCTTGTCGACCGATTGCTGCGACCAGTAGACCCGGTTGCGGAAGGCGCGGCGCGAAAAATGGTCGGGGGCGCGGACCGGTTCCCAGGCCTTGAGGAAGGCGTCGCTGTCGCGCCTCAGATTGGCCCATTGGGAATGGTCGGCCAATAGCGGCAGGCGCATCACCATGCGCGCGGTCGGGATCTCGACACTCGCGCGGCGGAAGAACATCAGGCGGCCAGGCGCGACTTCAGGGCCGCGATATCGGGCGCGTCGGCCACCGGCCCGTAAAGCGCCATCGCCGGGTCGCTCTTGGCGAGTCTGACGGCGAAGTCCCGGACCCGCGCCGCATCGACGGCGTCGATGCGGGCGATGGTTTCCTCGAGCGGCGGCACACGGTCCCAGATCGCCACCATGCGGGCCAGCCTTTCGCAGCGGGCCGAGGGGCTTTCGAGGCCCATCAGGAGACCCGCCTTCATCTGGGCACGGGCGCGGTCGACCTCTTCGTCGGACATGTCGGCGGCGGCACGGGCGATTTCGGAGACGGTGACATTGGCCAGTTCGCCGATCTGGTCCCCCGATGTGCCGGCATAGACGGTCAGCGAGCCGGTATCGGAATAGGCCGCCGGCTGGGCGAAGATGGTATAGCAAAGCCCGCGTTTCTCGCGCGCCTCCTGGAAGAGGCGCGAGGACATGCCGCCGCCAAGTGCGGTGGCAAAAATCTGCGAGGTGTAGATATATTCGTCGCGGTAGCCCGGCGCCTCCAGCGCCAGGGTGAAATGCGCCTGTTCCAGCTCTTTCACTTCCCGCCGCTCGCCACCGGCAAAACGCGCCGCCTCGGCCTCAGGTGCGGTGCGGCGGGCGATGTCGCCAAATATCTCGCTGACCTGGGCGACGATGGCGTCATGATCCACAGCGCCTGCGGCAGCGAGGATCATCTGTTCGGGGCCGTAATGCTGGGCGACGAATTCGCGCAGGTCACCTTCGGAAAACCCCCTGACCCGCTCGGTAGGGCCGAGAATCGTCCGGCCCATCGGCTGGTCGGGATACGAAACCCCCTGCAGCCAGTCGAAGATCACGTCGTCGGGGGTGTCGAGGCTCTGGCCGATCTCGGACAGGATCACCCCGCGCTCGACCTCGATCTCGCGTGGGTCGAAGACCGGTTTCAGCAGGATGTCGGAAATCACATCGACGGCCAGCGGCACGTCCTCTTCCAGCACCCGGGCATAATAGGCGGTCATCTCGCGGGAAGTATAGGCGTTGATATAGCCGCCGACATTCTCGATCTCTTCGGCGATCTGCAGGGCCGAACGGCTTTCGGTGCCCTTAAAGGCCATGTGTTCGAGGAAATGCGCGATACCGTTCTGGGCCACCGTCTCGTGCCGCCCCCCGGCATTGACCCAGATACCCACCGAGGCCGAGGCGAGGCTGAGCATCTTTTCGGTGACGATGCGCAGGCCGTTGGGGAAGGTGTGGGTGCGGAGGCTCATGGGCGGCGGGTCTTTCTGATATGGGTTTCGATGGCTTCGAGGTCGCCAGCCAGCCGCGTCACCCGCTCGGGCCGCTCGAAGAGGTCGGCCATGCGGTCGGGCAAGGGTGGGCGGTGGCCGGTGGCCTGTTCCACCGCATCCGGGAACTTGGCCGGATGCGCGGTGGCGAGCGCGATCATGGGGGTCGCGGGGTTACCATTCCGTTCACGCGCCACCTTGATGCCGGTGGCGGTATGGGGGCAGACGGTCTCGGCATAATTGGCATGGGCGGCGGTGATCGTCGCCAGCGTCTCGTCCTCCGAACAGCGGCCACTGTCGAATTCATCCTTCAGCCGCGCCAGTGCCCCCTGCGACAAGGCAAAGCCACCGTCACTCTTGAGGCTTTCCATCAGCTGCGCCACTGCCGCCCCCTCGCGGTCATAAAGATCGAAGATCAACCGTTCGAAATTGGAACTCACCTGAATATCCATCGAGGGAGAAATCGACGGCGTCACCCCTTCCTTGGTGTGTGCCCCGGTCTGAAGCGTGCGGTGCAGGATGTCGTTCTGGTTGGTGGCGATCACCAGCCGTTCGATCGGCAGGCCCATGCGCTTGGCGACGTAACCGGCGAAGATGTCGCCGAAATTGCCGGTCGGCACACAGAAGCTGACGGGGCGGTGTGGCGCACCGAGGGCCACGGCGGAGGTGAAATAATAGACGACTTGTGCGAGCACCCGCGCCCAGTTGATCGAGTTGACTCCGGCAAGGCCGACCTCGTCGCGGAAATCGAAATCGTTGAACATGTCCTTCAACAGCGCCTGACAGGTGTCGAAATCGCCGTCCACCGCCAGCGCATGGACATTGGCCTCCGAAGGCGTGGTCATCTGGCGGCGCTGGACGTCCGAGACCCGCCCATGGGGATAAAGGATGAAGACGTCCACCGCATCCAGCCCCCGGAACGCCTCGATGGCCGCCGATCCGGTATCGCCCGAGGTGGCCCCGACGATGGTCACCCGCTGGCCGCGGCGTTTCAGGGCCACCTCGAACATCTGGCCGATCAGCTGCATGGCCACGTCCTTGAAGGCCAGCGTCGGCCCGTGGAACAGCTCCAGCAGGAACAGGCCGGGTTCCAGCTGCACCAGCGGGCAGCGGGCGGCGTGGCCGAAACCGGCATAGGCACGGGCGAGGATGGCGCGGAATTCATCGTCGGTGAAGGTGTCACCGATGAAGGGCCGCATGACGCGGAAGGCGGCCTCTTCGTAGGGCAGTCCGGCGAGGGCGGCGATCTCGGCAGCGCTCATCTGAGGCCATTCGGCGGGCACATAGAGCCCGCCGTCGCGGGCGAGGCCGGTCAGCATGGCGTCTTCGAAGGACAGTTCGGGGCCTGAGCCGCGCGTCGATATGTACCGCATCCTGCTCCGTCTCGGGAATTTTGCGCCAGATACCTATAAACGGATATTCGCGGGCGACAAGCCGTGTCGCCCCGGCTTTGCAGGTACTGTTGCCGGGGTCCGGCGGTCTGGCGCGGGGTGGCCAGCCCCCTCCCCCGGCCCCTCCTCCTGACAGGGGGAGGGGAGTCCGGTCCGGGCGCAATGGCGGGGACCGGAGAAGTGGCGGGTGGCCGGTCGCGGGTCCGTGGTCCTATTGCGACTTCACATAGGCGATGTAGCCGTGAACATCCGCCACCGGCTCGGACCAGGCGTCGCCAAGGGCGTCTGCCACCGCCTTGCTGTAGCTCTCCAGCCAGTCGGGGAACGCGAAATCGGTTATGCGCAGGAATTCCAGCGAGGCCGCCAGTCGGATATCGGCAATCGAGGGCGCGGCGCCGCCAATGAAGGCGCCGTCAAGGAAATGCGCCCGGAACACGCCCAGCACCTCGCCCAGCGCCGCCTCGGCCGCCTGACGCGCCGCTTCCTTGGCGGCGTCGTCGGCATCGCTGGCCCCGACCTCGCCGGGATAGAGCGGGAAGCCGAGGCGCGGATAGGCGGCGCGGGCGATGAGCGGATAAAGGGTACCGGTGATGTAGAACATCGCACTGTCCTGGCGGGCCCGGGCTTCGGGCTCGGCTGGGTAGAACCGGGTCAGGCCGTGCTTGTTGCACAGGTATTGCATGATCGCACAGCTTTCCCAGACCACGCCGCCCGGCAGCCCCTCGGCTTCGAGCATCGGGGTGAGATGGGCGGGATTGGCGGCGAGAAACGCCTCCGAGCGGGTCTGGCCATAGGCGTCGATCTCTTCCGCCTCCAGACCGGCCGCGCGCAGGAATACCCGCGCGGCAAGATTGTTGACGCTCGGCTTGATGACGTGAAGCTTCATGGGATCCTCTTTGAAAAAAACTGCCGGCAGCCCGGTCCGTCCGGGGCCAGGGCAGGTCGCGAACCCTAATGGATGCGGGAATCCCGCACCAGTTGGCAAAAAGGAAAGGATCTGTTTCAGTCGGTGCCGCGTTTGATCCGCAGGATCAGATATCCGCTCATCGCCAACCAGGCCGCGGCCATCAGACCCCAGGTGATGGCATATTCCAGATGATCGTTGCGCAGCCGCACGGTGATCGGCGACGGGACCGGCGATGGATCCCCGGTCGGGGCGGAGGCCACGATCAGCACCGGCTCGGTGCCCAGATGCGCGGCCATGGCCGCAACGTCGCGGGCAAACCAGATATTCGTCTCGAGGTCGGGATCGGGGGTGAAACCGTCGGTCTCGCGCGGCCAGTCCAGATTGCCGCGCAGGGTCACCGGGCCCATATCCAGCGCCGCCGCCTTGTCGGCCTGCGGGATGAAGCCCCGGTCAACGAGCACCCGGCGCCCCCCGGTTTCGAAGGGCGCGATCACCCGGTAGCCCGGCCCGCGTGCCGGTTGCGAGGTCAGGACATGCAAGGCACCTTCGCCGAACCGTCCGGAAACCTCCACCGGCCGGAACCGGTCCGCCGCCGCTTCGGGCCTGTCGGGCAGGGAACCGGGTGCGGCGGCAGCCATCGTCTCGATCTCGGCGATCAGGGCCTCCTTCCAGGACAGGCGCTGCACCTGCCAGATACAAAGCGAGATGAGGACCGCCGCGCCTCCGAGGCAGAAAACGATGAGAAAGATCATCCGCGCCATCTGGTCCTCAATTCGCTTCGGCCTGAAACGAAAACACCCCGGGCCGGCCGGGGTGTCAGTGTTTCGGTATTCGGCCCGGCTCAGCCGCCCCAGATATAGACGGCGAGGAAGAGGAACAACCAGACCACATCGACGAAGTGCCAGTACCAGGCCGCCGCCTCGAAGCCGATATGGTGCTCGGGCGTGAAGTGCCCGGCATAGGCGCGGGCCAGGCAGACCGACAGGAAGATGGTTCCGATGATGACGTGGAAACCGTGGAACCCGGTGGCCATGAAGAAGTTGGCGCCATAGATGTTGCCGGCGAAGCCGAAACCCGCGTGGCTGTATTCATAGGCCTGGAACACAGTGAACAGGATGCCGAGACCGATGGCGATCCACAGGCCCTTTTTCAGCGCCTCGCGGTCATTGTCATGGGCGATGGCGTGGTGGGCCCAGGTGGCGGCACAGCCCGACAGGAGCAGGATCAGGGTGTTGATCAGCGGCAGGTGCCAGGGGTCGAAGGTCTCGATCCCTGCAGGCGGCCAGACGCCGTCAACGGCGGGCGAGTTGCCCTCGGGGTCCATCGGGTAGATGGCGTGTTTGAAGAAGGACCAGAACCAGGCCGAGAAGAACATCACCTCGGAGATGATGAACATCATCACCCCTTCGCGCAGCCCGATCTGCACCACCGGCGTATGGTCCCCGGTCTCGCCCTCGCGGGCGATGTCGGACCACCACATGAACATGGTGTAAAGGACCAGCAACAGGCCGATGACGAAGATGAAGGGCGTGATGTCCTTCATCCACATGACCAGGCCGAACAGCATCGTGAAGGCACCGACCGCGCCGATGAAGGGCCAGGGGCTTGGCGGGATGATGTGGTAATCGTGGTTCTTTTCGTGCGCCATGGGGTCCCTCGTCTTGTGGGTCGGAGAACTGAAGGTCAGTTGACCGCCGCCTCGTTGTCTGTCTGCACCGAAGAGACCTCTTCGGGCAAGTCGGTTTCGTGGAATGTATAGGATAGCGTGATCTGGGTGACGTGCTTGGCCTCGGGATCGTCGATGATCTCGGGATCGACATAGTAGGTCACCGGCATCATCACCGTCTCGCCGGGCTGCAGTACCTGTTCGGTGAAGCAGAAACAGGCGATCTTGGTGAAATAGGCGCCCGCCGAGTAAGGGGCGACGTTGTAGGACGCCGTCCCGGCAATCACCCGGTCGGTCGGGTTATGGGCCTCATAAAAGGCCAGCCCGGTCTCGCCGATGCGGATTTCCGTCTGGTTCTCGACCGGGCGGAATTTCCAGGGCATGCCGCGTTCCAGCGAGGCGTCAAAGCGGATCTTGATCGTCTGGTCGAGGATGGTGTCCGAGGCCTTCGCCGCCACCTGCGTCTCGCCGCCATAGCCGGTGACCTTGCAGAACCAGTTGTATAGAGGCACGGCGGCGAAGGACATCGCGCACATGAACCCGACAACGACGAGCAGCCTATAGGCCAGTCTGTTGTTGCGCGTCTCGCTCATTCCGTCTTCTCCCCCAGCGAGGCCCGCGGCTGGTGGTCATAGCCCTCCATCAGATGCCCGTTGGAGATCTTGACCATGGTCACAGCACCAATCAGCAGCACCAGGGCGCCGAGGATCAGCCCAAGCCAGATATTATGGCTCTTGCGGCGAGCATAGATCTCGTGGCTGTCGGGACGCATCAGAACATCTCCACCACCGGCCACCAGGCCGGCGTCAGCTCTGCGGTGCGCAGGCCGGTCTCAATTAGGATCAGCACGAAATGCAGGAACAGGTACCAGATCGAGAACAGGAAGAACCGCTTCTCGGGCTTGTACGCGTCCGCCAGTGCCTCGGCCTCGCGCCGGTGCATCAGCTTCCAGGCTCCGGCGATGAACACCGCGTTCAGCCCGATTGCCGCCGCCATGTAGACCGGCCCGCCGATGGTGCTGACCCCGGTTACGATGGCCACCGCTGCCACCAGCAGCGTGTAGAGGAACATCTGCCGCCGGGTCGAGACTTCGCCCGCCACCACCGGCATCATCGGCACGCCGGCCCGTGTGTAATCGTCATTGCGAAACAGCGCCAGCGCCCAGAAATGCGGCGGGGTCCAGAGGAAGATGAGGGCGAACATCAGCACGCTTTCGGCCGACACGCCCCCCGTCGCCACCGCCCAGCCGATCATCGGCGGGAAGGCCCCGGCGGCCCCGCCGATGACGATATTCTGCGGGGTCGCGCGTTTCAGCCACATCGAATAGATGACAGCGTAGAAGAAGATGGTGAAGGCCAGCAGCGCCCCAGCGAGGATATTGCCGAACAGCCCCAGCATCACCACCGACCCGACACTCAGCGTCACCCCGATGGCCAGCGCCTCGTCGCGGGTTACCCGGCCCGACGGGATCGGCCGCGACTGCGTCCGCCCCATCACCGCGTCGATATCGGCATCCCACCACATGTTCAGCGCCCCCGAGGCCCCGGCCCCGATGGCAATGCACAGGACCGTAGCGACGATGATGACCGGATGCACCGGCACCGGGGCCGCAAGCATGCCGACAGCGGCGGTGAAGATCACCAGCCGCATCACCCGGGGCTTCAAGAGCTCCAGATAATCCTCGGGCTGCGCCTCGTAAGGCGCGGCCCCTTCGGTCCAGCTTGCGTCGCTCATCTCAGTCCGCTGCGGCCACGGTCACATCCCGCGGCACGGCGGCGAATTCTTCCATCGCGTAGTCATGCCAGGCGGCATACTGCTCCTCGGAGACCACCTTGACCACGATCGGCATATAGGAATGGTCCTTTCCGCACAGTTCCGAACATTGCCCGAAATAAAGCCCTTCCTGATCGGCCCGGAACCAGCTTTCCGCCAGACGGCCCGGCACCGCGTCCTGCATCACGCCGAAGGCGGGGATCTTCCACGAATGGATCACGTCGCCACCGGTGATCAGCAGCTTCACGGTTGCGCCGACCGGCACCACCACCGCGTTGTCGGTGGCGAGCAGATGCTCGTCGGGCAGGTAGCCGTAGTCTTCCAAATCGTCCTCGGCCAGCATGTAGGCGTCGAAGATGATGCCGTCATCGGGATATTCGTAGCTCCAGAACCACTGATAGCCGGTGATCTTGATGGTCAGATCGGGCTCGGGGACCTCCAGCTGCCTGAACAGCGTGGGCAGCGAGAACGAGCCGATGGTGATCAGGATGATGATCGGGATCACCGTCCAGGCCACCTCGATGGACGAGTTGTGGGTGAAGGTCGCGGGCGCGTGGCCGTTCGAGGCTCGGAACTTGAAGACCGCATAAGCAATCAGCCCGGTCACGAAAACCACGATCAGCGTGATGATGATGAGAACCATGCCGTCGAGGAAATGCAGTTCCTCCGCCACCGGTGTCACAGCCGGCTGGAAGCCGATCCCGCCTTCCACCGGCTTGCCGATCCGCGCCAGGTCGTTGATGCCGTCCTGCGCCGCCGCCATCGTCGCCACAAGGCCGCCAAGTGCCGTCGCACCCAATCCCGAAATCAGTGAGCCGATTTTCATTCTTCTAGTCCCATCTGGCTATGTCGCTCGCTTGTGACCGATATGCCGCCCGAAAGTCAACATTTCGGGCCGGTTCACGCTTGCATCGGAAAATACACGAACCATACTTGAGAACAAGCAGCCGAAGCGCGGCATTCAGCCGCCATGCGATACCGGCCTTAGGTCCTAATCCCCGGAGGGTAAACAAATGCCTGACGACACCACCCGATTCCGCCCCTTCGAGGAGGCTCTGGACGAGGGCGCGGCGCTGAGTATCCTCAGATCGGCGACAGACGGGGCCGATGATGGGGAATTGTTCCTCGAACGCACCCGCTCCGAGGGCCTCGCCTTCGACGATGGCCGCCTGAAGACCGCCTCCTACAACGCCGCCGAGGGATTCGGCCTGCGTGCCGTCAAGGGCGAGACCGCCGGCTATGCCCATTCCACCGAAATCTCCGAAGCCGCCCTCAAACGCGCCGCCGAAACCGCCCGCCTCGCCGTCGGTGACGGCGGCGGCACCATGTCCGACGCGCCCAAACCCACCAACCAGCGCCTCTACACCGACGCCGACCCGTTCGACGACGCCACGTTCCCGGTCAAGGTCGAGACCCTGCGCGAGATCGATGCCTTCGCCCGAGACCTCGACCCCCGCGTCGTCCAGGTCTCCGCGTCGCTCGCCGCCTCCATGCAGGAGGTCGAGATCCTCCGCCCCGACGGCCAGCGCCTGCGCGACGCCCGCCCGATGACCCGGGTCAACGTCTCGGTCATCGTCGAGGAAAACGGCCGCCGCGAAAGTGGCAATTCCGGCAGCGGTGGACGGCATGGGCTTGGCCTCCTCATCGACAGGGACACCTGGGCCGCCCACACCAAGGAGGCCCTGAGGATCGCCCTCGTCAACCTCTCCGCCGAACCCGCGCCCGCCGGTGTCATGGACGTGGTCCTCGGCCCCGGCTGGCCCGGCATCCTCTTGCACGAGGCCATCGGCCACGGCCTCGAAGGCGATTTCAACCGCAAGAAATCCTCGGCCTTCGCCGGTCTCATGGGCCAGCGCATCGCCTCGAAGGGCGTGACCGTGGTCGATGACGGCACAATCCCCGACCGCCGCGGCTCGATCAGCTTCGACGACGAAGGCACGCCCTCGCAGCGCAATGTCCTGATCGAGGACGGCATCCTCACCGGCTACATGCAGGACCGCCAGAACGCCCGCCTGATGGGCGTCGCCCCCACCGGCAACGGCCGCCGCCAAAGCTACGCCCACATCCCGATGCCCCGCATGACCAACACCTACATGCTGTCGGGCGACACCGACCCCGCCGCCATCGTCTCCGACCTCAAGGACGGCATCTACGCGGTCGGCTTCGGAGGCGGCCAGGTCGACATCACCAACGGCAAGTTCGTCTTTTCCTGCACTGAGGCCTACCGCGTGAAAAACGGCGTGGTGGGTGCCCCGGTCAAGGGCGCCACCCTGATCGGCGACGGCGCCACGGCACTGCAACAGATCCGCGCCCTCGGCAACGACATGAAACTCGACCCCGGCATCGGCAATTGCGGCAAACAGGGCCAATGGGTGCCGGTGGGGGTCGGACTGCCGACCGTGATGATCGGCGGGCTGACGGTGGGCGGGTCGGCGGCATGAGCCGATGAGTGAGACGTTGCCCAAAGGAACCACTGAAAGGTGGTGGCTGTTTTATCTCGGGGCTTTGGTGCTCGCGGGAGTTGGACCTGCTGCGTCGAGCATTGCGGGCAGTATTCTGATAGACGTTCCGTCATCCCCGCTTGTTCGCCCTCCCGAACCCCGGTTGCCTTATCTGTTGCAGGCTATTCAACCGTTATCCTATTCCCCTGTCGTTTTCTTTGGGTTGCTCATGCTCCATCCTGTTCGAAAGATAGTGTTTGGTGAAAAGATTAGATTTTTGAAGGTATTAGTTATAACAGCGGCAGTACTTTTTTCGACAATGATAGTCGTTTTGTCGATGGCAATAGGGGTATCAAACGCCACGACTGCAGAAGGCCTAAAGTACGCACTATACGGGGCCGTGTCCGCCTCATTGATTTATTCTCTATCTATCATGCTGCTAAGGCATATCGGAAACGCACTCATCCCACGGCAACGCACTTTGAAAATCGAAGAAATTTTCAACTGAACGCTCGCTCAAGCCTTCCTGAAATTATCCCGGCCATGCCTCCAACTTCCTCAACGGCCTGCGCCCCATCTACTCGCGCTGCATCGGCCCCTTGCCATTCCGCCCTTGACCGGCAATTAACGCTGAATGTCCACCGAGCAATCCATATCTGGCACCCCCCACCCTGCTGGCCCCTCTTCACCCTCGCCGCCTTCCTCGCCACGGTGCTGACCACCTGGGCCTTCATCCGCCTCGGCTTCACCGCCGGTGCCCTCGCCCCCGGCTTCTGGCCCGACTTCCTGATGCCCGAGATCACCGGCCTGATGATCTTCGCCATCTTCGTCTTCGGCACCACGCCCCTCACCTTCCTTCTGACCCTCGCCTTCCTCCCGGCCCGCCGCCTCATCCACGGAGCCCGCCCCCGCCTGCCCCGCCATTTCCTCGTCTGCCTCGTCGCAATGGGGGCGCAGTTCTTCGGTTTCCTCTACCTCAGCTACAACCCCCGGATCATCGAGAGCCTGCACGAATACACCACCAGCCTCCTGCTCGCCGCCTTCGCCTATGTCCTGCTGACATGGGCTCTCTTCACGCTCCTGAAACTGATCTCCCCGGCGCGCCCCGCCCTACCCTTGTCCAAGACCTTCGACTGACCGGCTTAAGCCGCCCTTAACCAATCCCGGCCAAGTCTCGGCCCATGACCAGCGCCGCCCCCGATCTGTTCTCATCCGCCGAGGCCTCCGACCTACCCGACCGCCTGCGCCTCATCCGCTCGCACCGCGTCGGCCCCGCCACCTATCGCCGCCTGATGGCGGAACACGGCTGTGCCGCCGCAGCCCTTGCCGCCCTGCCGGGGATCGCCCTTGAGGCTGGCGTGAAGGACTACGAGCCCTTCGCCCTGGGCGCCGCCCTCCACGAAATCGAAACCGGCATCGCCCTCGGCGCCCGCCTCCTCACGGAGGACGATCCCGCCTACCCGGCCAAACTGGCCGAAATCGACGACGCCCCGCCGCTGATCTGGACCCTCGGCGACCCGGCGCTGGCCGCCCGTCCCTGCCTCGCCATGGTCGGCGCCCGCAACGCCTCCTCCCTCGGCCTGCGCATGGCCCGCAAGCTGGCCGCCGAACTCGGCGAGGAAGGCTACACCATCGTCTCCGGCCTCGCCCGCGGCATCGACGCCGCCGCCCATCAGGCGTCCCTCGCCACCGGCACCATCGCGGTCCTCGCCGGCGGCGTCGATGACCTCTATCCGCGCGAGAACGCCGAATTGGGCACCGCCATCGGCCAACAGGGCCTCCGCCTGTCGGAAATGCCCATCGGCCTCAGCCCGCAAGCCCGCCATTTCCCCCGCCGCAACCGCCTGATCTCCGGCCTCGCCGAAGCGGTCATCGTCATCGAAGCCGCCTCCAAATCCGGCTCCCTGATCACCGCCCGCGACGCACTCGACCAGGGCCGCGACGTCATGGCCGTCCCCGGCCACCCGTTCGACGCCCGCGCGTCGGGCTGCAACATGCTGATCCGCGACGGCGCCACCCTTGTGCGCGGCGCGGACGACGTCATCGCCGCCCTGGCCCGACCAAAACCGGAGGTGCCGCAACCTGCCCCGCCACCGGTTCAGGCATCGCCCAGACAGTCGACAACCGTTCAGGGCGACCTCCCGGCGCTGATCCTGTCGCTCCTCAGCCCCTCGCCCATCGCCGAAGACCTCGTCATCCGCGAATCCGGCGCTCCCGTCCCGCAGGTCCTCCAAACCCTGACGGAACTCGAACTCGACAATCGCATCGAGCGCCTCCCCGGCGGCTACGTCGCCCTCGCCTGACGCCACCGCCGCCCGCGATTCGCCCGGAAGTCAAGGATCGCCCGAGAGGGCGACCCGCGCAGCGGGCTTGTCCTTTACTTCCGGGCGAATCGCCTCACCATGGACGAAGCGTGTTGAGGACGCGGAATGCGCCCTCAACCGCTTCTCAGCAAACGCCGCGACTCTCCGCGCTGGCCCCGAACACCGCAGCAGGGATCCATCCCGACATCCCGCGAGAGCGAGCGATTTCCGGGGGCTCGATGCCCCCGGAAATCGCCCCCCCTCTCTGGTCACAATCTCCCCACCGGCGCGCCCTTTGCCGCCGCAACCTCTGCCAGCGGCCCGAAATTGAACCAGTCCTTCAGCCGCCGCAGCCGCCGTGTCGCCCCGATCGCTTCCAGCCGGCCGTCGCCAAGGGCCGCCGCCACCGCCACATCCCCGCGATAAAGATGGGTCATATCCCGCAAGGTCCCGGCCAGATAGAGATCGACCTCGAACCCGGGATCGCTCACACACAGATCCAGCGCCCCGTCCTCGTTCACGAACCAGTATTCCGCCCGATGCCGTGGCACGTCGGTGACATCCAGTTGCACCACCACGCGGCCCGGCGCATAGACCTCCGGCTTCACGCAATGCTCCAGCCCCCAGATCAGCAGCCCGAGATCGAGCTCCCCGTCCGCCAGTTCCCGCCGCGTCCAACGCCGTCCCCAGACGCCCAGCGCGCCGACCATCGGCATGAACTCCGCCCCGGCTTCGGTCAGGTGATAGAGCCAATACCCCCCCGACGCCGCTTTCTCCCGCCGCAGCACCCCCTCGGCCTCCAGCAGTTTCAGCCGCTTCGACAGCAGCGTTGAGGACATGTGCGGCACCCCGCGCTGGATGTCCGAGAACCGATGCGCCCCGGCGCCGATATTGCGGATCACCAGCGCGTTCCAGCGTTCGCAGAACAACTCCGCCGCCTTGGCGATCGGACAGAACTGACCGTAACTCACCGCTTGTTCTCCCTTGCCCGGACCCTACCCCGAGCCTGCCGCGTGTATACTACAGATTCAGTACTGGATGGAGTCACCCGTCACCCGCATCGTCCGCGCGACCACTGCAACAAGGGGACACCCATGGTACAACCGCACAACGCCGCCGCCGCCCAAGCCTGGGGTCATTCCGGTGCCGCCTATGATTTCATCAGCTTCGGCCTGTCGGACGCTCTGTCGTACGCCGTCCAGTGCCTCTGGCCGCGCCCGGGCAGGAAAGTCCTCGACATCGCCACCGGTACTGGCTGGACCGCCCGCCTCGCCGCCGCCCAGGGAGCGGACGTCACTGCCATCGACATCGCCGACCCTCTGCTCGACGCAGCCCGAGAACTTTCGGCCCACCTGCCGATCACCTTTCGCCATGCCGATGCCGAGGCCCTGCCCTTCGAGGACGCCGCCTTCGACGGCACCATCTCGACCTACGGCGTCATTTTCGCGGGCGACCAGCAGCAGGCCGCCTCCGAACTTGCCCGCGTCACGAGGCCCGGGGGCCGCATGGTCCTCACCACTTGGCGCGCCGACCCGGCCTCCTATATCCCGGCCTTCTTCGCCATGGTCGGCAGCTATGGCGACGCGCCGCCGCCCGACCCCTCGCCGATGAACTGGGGCGATCCCGATTGGCTGCGCGACACGCTGTCGGACGCCTTCGATCTCGATATCAGGGAAATCACCACCACACTTTACGCCCCCGATGCCGACACGCTGTGGGAGAAATACCTCCACGGTTTCGGCCCGATGGAGCTGACCGCCAATGCCCTCGCGCCCGAGCGCCTCGCGGCCTTCCGCGAGGATTTCCGCGCCCTCCACGCGCCCTATGACACCGGCAACGGCCTGAAGATCGACCGCAAGGCGCTGCTCGTCCAGGGGATCAGGAAATAGCCGGTTTCGGCCACCGGTGGCACCGGCATCGCTGGGGCCTCCGGGGCCCCGCAGGTAGCGCGGGAACTTGCGCGGCGTGGATATGCCCCGCATGGCCCCGGCACGGATCACCCGGCCTCAATGCAGCCGGAATTCTCCGGTCACGTTCCGCCACTCGCCCGAGCGTAGCAGCTTCTGGTGGGAGAACCTGATCGAATGCAGCGGACCCTCGATCTTGTCCTGCCAGAATTCGATGAAATCGAACAGTTTCGGGAAATCCGGTGCCAGGTCGTAATCCTGCCAGATATAGGTCTGCAGCACTGACTGAAAATCCGGCATCCGGTAGTAGATCTCGGCCGTGGTCAGCCCATGGCCTTCCAACATCAACTCCAACCCGCGTGTCGCCATGCAAAGCTCCTTCATTGTTGCCATGCTGAAATCTTGCCGCAGACTCTATGGTCTTGCAATTAACATTTGAATAATTCACAGCGTTTTCAGTGGTTTAGCACTCATCGACTGGGAGTGCTGACAAAAAGCGCCTGCCCCGGCCACGAACCCGCATTCCGCCAATTCGCCCGACAAGCTCTAGGCGGCGTCTGCAGCGTTCCGCCTTTTTCCCGATAGATCACGTTCCACCAACACGCGTTGAAATCGATGGAATTCCTCGCGCAATTGGGGGTTCAAGGAAACGGCGGTCTGCTGTAACACACAGAAAATACAGTGAAATCACGGATAGCCCTTCTGACCCACGCCTCAGCCCCTATCCGTCCAGAAG
Organism: Paracoccaceae bacterium; assembly: GCA_050299335.1. Lineage (GTDB taxonomy): Bacteria > Pseudomonadota > Alphaproteobacteria > Rhodobacterales > Rhodobacteraceae > JBNKVT01. Next base: position 150,105 of record JBNKVT010000008.1, read on the forward strand.
CGGTGGCGCGTCATTCGCCAGCCCGCAACCCCGCCAATTCGGTAAACCGGTTGTCGCGCGGAAAACCGCGCGGGGCCATCCGTCCGGCACTCGCCCGCTTGCCAAGCCATTCCGACAGGTCCGGCTCGGTCCGCGTCCGCCCACCGCCATCCTTCCACTGCAGGCCTTCGGCCAGGTTGAAGGTGGTGGCGTCCGACAGCCCGCCATCCTTGTATTTCTGCAGCCGCACACCCTTGCCGCGCCCCATCTCGGGCAATTCGGCAAGCGGGAAGACCAGCACCTTGCGGTTCTCGCCCACGCAAGCGACGTGATCGCCAGTGACCGCCCGGCAGACCCGCGCCGTCACCCCGTCCTTCACGTTCAGCACCTGTCGACCGGCCCGCGTCTGGGCGATCACATCCGCCTCGGGCACCACGAACCCGTCCCCGGCGCTTGACGCCACCAAGAGCCGCCCCTCGGCCCGATGCAGGAACAGATCGACAATCGCAGCCTCGTTCGGCAGATCGACCATCAGCCGCACCGGCTCGCCCATGCCGCGCCCGCCGGGCAGGGCCGAAGCTGCCAGCGTATAGAACCGCCCATTCGAGCCGAACATCAAGAGCTTGTCCGTCGTCTCGGCATGGAAGGCAAACCTCCCCGTATCGCCGTCCTTGAACTTGAACTCGCCGTCCAGCGCCACATGCCCCTTCATCGCCCGGATCCAGCCCATTGCCGAGCACACGACCGTGATCGGCTCCCGTTCGATCATCGCATCGAGCGGCACCTCCTCGATCTCGGGCGCGTCCTCGATCACCGTCCGCCGCTCACCGCCTGGCGCCGATTTCCCGAACTTCTTCCGGGTCTCGCGCAACTGATCGGCGATGCTGTTCCACTGTAGGTCTTCGGACCCCAGCAGAGAAGCCAGCCCCTCCCGCTCGGCCACCAGTGCATCGCGCTCCTGCTTCAACGCCATCTCTTCCAGCCGCCGCAAGGACCGCAGCCGCATGTTCAGGATCGCCTCGGCCTGCACTTCCGTGAGGCTGAACTCCGCCATCATCACCGGGCGCGGTTCGTCCTCGGTGCGGATGATCTCGATCACCCGGTCGAGGTTGAGGAAGGCGATGATGTAGCCCTCCAGCACCTCCAGCCGGTGGTCGATCTTCTCCAGCCGGTGCGTCGTCCGCCGCACCAGCACCTCGCGCCGGTGGTCGAGGAAGGCCCTGAGCACTTCCTTCAGCGAACACACCTTCGGCGTCCGCCCATCGATCAGCACATTGAGGTTCATCGAGAACCGGGTCTCCAGATCCGACTGCCGGAACAGCGTCTCCATCAGCACCGCCGGATCGACGGAACGCGATTTCGGCTCCAAAATCAGGCGGATATCGTCGGCACTCTCGTCCCGCACATCGGCAAGGATCGGGATTTTCTTCGCATTGATAAGCTCGGCGATCTTTTCGATCAGCTTCGATTTCTGCACCTGGAACGGGATTTCGGTGACCACGATCTGCCACTGCCCGCGCCCCAGGTCCTCCGTCGTCCATTTCGCCCGCAGCCGGAACGCCCCGCGCCCGGTCCTGTAGCTTTCGCGCATCGTCTCCACCGGCTCGACCAGCACCCCGCCCGTCGGAAAATCCGGTGCCTTCACCAGATCGTAGAGCGTGTCGTCGCGCACCAGTTCCGAATTTCCGGCCTTGGCCAGATGAATACAGGCATCGCACAACTCGCCAACATTATGCGGCGGAATATTCGTCGCCATCCCGACCGCGATCCCTGACGCCCCGTTGGCGAGCAGGTTCGGCAGCGACGCCGGAAGCACTTCCGGCTCCTTCAGCGTCCCGTCGTAATTGTCCCGGAAATCGACCGCATCCTCGCCGAGCCCTTCCATCAGCGCCTCGGCCACCGCCGTCAGCCGCGCCTCGGTATAGCGCTCGGCGGCGGGGTTATCCCCGTCGATATTGCCGAAATTCCCCTGCCCGTCGACCAGCGGGTAGCGCATGTTGAAATCCTGCGCCAGCCGCGCCATCGCGTCATAGATCGCCTGGTTGCCATGCGGGTGGTAATTCCCCATCACGTCCCCGGAAATCTTCGCCGATTTCCGGAAGGCCGAGGTGGCGCTCAGCCTCAACTCCCGCATCGCATAGAGAATCCGCCGATGCACCGGCTTCAGCCCGTCCCGCGCATCCGGCAGGGCCCGGTTCATGATCGTCGACAGCGCGTAGGACAGATACCGCTCGCCCAGGGCGCGGCGAAGCGGCTCGGTCACTTCGGCGGGAGGGGCGGGTATCTGGGGGTCATCGGTGGTCTTGGACATAGATATTGTGTAGCCGAGCCCCGCATCCCGGTCCAGCGGGAATTGCGCCGCTCAGGCCCCGGCACCCGGCCCGATCGGCACCCCCGGCGCGTCCTTCGCCGTCCGGATCACCAGCGAGGTCCGCACTGAGGCGACATTGGCCGCCGAGGTCAGCTTGCCGGTCAGGAATTGCTGAAAACTCGACAGATCCGGGGCGACGCATTTCAGGATGAAGTCAATCTCGCCGTTCAGCATGTGGCACTCCCGCACGTAATCGAGCCCCCGCGCCACGTCCTCGAATGCCACCAGATCGGCCTCGGCCTGGCTCTTCAGCGACACCATGGCAAAGACCTGAACCTCGAACCCCATCTCGCGGGCATCGACATCGGCATGATACCCCTTGATCAACCCCGCCTCCTCCAGCGCTCGCACCCGTCTCAGACACGGCGGGGCCGAGATCCCCACCCGCGAGGACAGTTCGACATTCGTCATCCGCCCGTCCGCCTGCAATTCGGCCAGAATCTTCCGATCAATCGGATCAAGCTTCAGTCGCGCCATTATCCAATCCTCCTGCCAAACATCCTTATGCCCAACACCCACACCCGGCAATAAAATTTCCCCCTCGCGCAATATCGCAACCCACTTCCCCTACCTGTTTCCACGCCGGTCCGCCCCCCGGAAGCGGGGATCCATCTCGACACACCGCGCGAGCGAGCCTCCGGGGAGGGGGGATACCCCCTCCCCGGAGGCACCCCCTCTTGGGTCGCGGCCCGAACACTCCGTTCCCGCTCCTGGGCTCTTTCCTCCAAGGCCCGCCCCCCCTATATAGTTCCAGCCCGAAACCACGAGGACCCCCATGGCCGAGACCCGCCACACCCGCCTTCTGATCATCGGCTCCGGCCCGGCCGGCTACACCGCTGCCGTCTACGGTTCCCGCGCCATGCTGGAACCGCTGCTGATCCAGGGCATGGAACCCGGCGGTCAGCTGACCACCACCACCGAGGTCGAGAACTGGCCCGGCGACACCGAGGTCCAGGGCCCCGACCTCATGATCCGCATGCAGGCCCATGCGGCGGCCATGGGCACCGAGATGGTCTCCGACCACATCACTGCCCTCGACCTGTCGAAACGTCCCTTCACCGCCACCGGCATGGCCGGGACCTACACCGCCGACGCGGTGATCCTGGCCACCGGGGCGCAGGCGAAATGGCTTGGATTGCCGACCGAAGAGCGCTTCAAGGGCTTCGGCGTCTCGGCTTGTGCCACCTGCGACGGGTTCTTCTACAAGGGCGAGGAGATCGTCGTCATCGGTGGCGGCAATACCGCCGTCGAAGAGGCGCTGTTCCTGACCAACTTCGCCTCCAGGGTGACGCTGATCCACCGCCGCGACGAGCTGCGCGCCGAGAAGATCCTCCAGGACCGCCTGCTCAAACACGAGAAGATCCACCCGCTGTGGTTCCACGAACTGGTCGAGGTCATCGGCGAGGACGACCCGCTCGGCGTCACCGGCGTCCGGGTCAAACACACCCAGACCGGCGAGATTACCGAGATCCCCTGCAAGGGCGTCTTCGTCGCCATCGGCCACGCGCCGTCGAGCGAGTTGGTCAAGGACCAGCTTGAAACCCATATGGGCGGCTATGTCGTCACCAGGCCCGACAGCACGGCGACCTCGATCCCGGGGGTCTTCGCAGCGGGCGACCTCACCGACCATATCTACCGCCAGGCCGTCACCTCGGCCGGGATGGGCTGCATGGCGGCGCTGGAAGCGGAGAAATTCCTCGCCGAAGAGGCATAGGGGGCCGCGTCGCGGGCTTTGCACGCGTGCAAAAATCGTTATGGGATTGATTTTGCTCGGGATAATGGTTTCCGGTGTGTTAATTTCATGGGATTTTACGGTTTGAATGCCAAGGGTGATGGGTGAAATAGCCCACTCTACAATTGCTTTAACAGAATTTGTACCGCACTACCTAGCGAGCAAAAGCTCAATCTTTGAAAATTGATCTTCACGAGCCGACGCGCCCATAGGAAATGCGTTGCTGCTCTTAATTGCACTTCCACCCTCAGAACTTCTAACATAGACGCCGGCGCTACCACTCAATATCTTGGAATCTCCGACAGATTCTAATTCACTTAAGGTATCTCCAGAAGTAAGTACTATATCTTTCGTTACATTCTCTGATACAAGTCGTAGTAACGTTGTTGAGCTTGGACTTAATATCGTAGGCGATTCAATCGTAACGTTATTAAAATCCACAATAAAAGATGAAAATATTACCTCATGGTCTCCTATTGCAACCCTTAACATTGCCGTCGTGTCCAACGTCGCTGGTCTTTTACCCATATTGTTTAAAACAATGTCAGCAACAATCCGCTTCTCCTCCAAGGCACTAAGCCAGCTTTTCAATTCCCCCAAAAACAGGTTAAGCTTCTCAATATCCGAATCTGTTTCGCTTTTCATGGATATCAATAGTTCTTTAAAAACAAATGAATCTAAATATATGTACATTCTTCTTGAAACATTTTCAGTAAATATATCGTATTTCTCCCTACTGGTCATCGCTTCGTTAAAAGGTACTTCAGAAAGATCAAATGACGATGCGTTTAGTAGGAGCGTCGCAACTGAGGTGTTTTTCCATTCGACAGGATGGGTTTGAAACTTATGCAATGGATCAGACTCTTTCGCATCCTGTATTCGACGCATGAACCTCCCTCGCCTAAGGGCATAGGCCATTTGCTGATCAAATAGGTTTGCCCTTGAATCTGCGGCAATCTGTGCGATCTTTTGCCGCCTCTCAACGAGATTAGTTGCATCCAAGTCACTTAACAACAAGTCAATTTCCTCAATATCAGAATATATCCCTTCGGTAACACCAATCCACTGCTCGACTTCGAATATTATCTTCCTAATCTCACTAACAGATAGAATTTCATCAAAAATCTCTACTGCCATTGGCGCATTATTGTAAGAATCTATTACTGACAAAGGAGTCCTATGGTAGACACTAGGATCCGCAAACTCAACATATCCCATTTCAGATATTTCAAGATGAACTGTTGCTCGATCCAAATAGTCCTTAATTGAATATCCCGTTAATGCCGAAATACAAAATCCGGATATTGCTGCAATTGGTGGCAATAACTTCATAGCAATACACCCCTAAGGTTGTACCGACTGCATACCACACTACCCGTCCATTTTCAACGCACTGATAAACGCCTCCTGCGGAATATCCACCTTCCCGAACTGCCGCATGCGCTTCTTGCCGGCCTTCTGTTTCTCCAGAAGCTTGCGCTTCCTCGTCACGTCGCCGCCATAGCATTTGGCGGTGACGTCCTTTCTTAGCGCGGAAATTGTCTCGCGGGCAATAATTCTTCCGCCGATTGCAGCCTGGATGGGGATCTTGAACATGTGCTGGGGGATCAGGTCCTTCAGCTTTTCGCACATGGCACGGCCCCTCGCCTCGGCGCGGTCGCGGTGGACCATGGTGGAGAGGGCGTCGACGGGCTCGTCGTTGACGAGGATCTGCATTTTCACCAGGTGGTCCTGGCGGTAGCCGAGCATCTGGTAGTCGAAACTCGCATAGCCCTTGGTCACCGATTTCAGGCGGTCGTAGAAGTCGAAGACCACCTCGTTGAGCGGCAGGTCGTAGACGACCATCGCCCTTTGCCCCGCATAGGTGAGGTCGAGCTGGATGCCGCGGCGGTCCTGGCAGAGTTTGAGGACGTCGCCGAGATAGTCATCGGGGACCAGGATGGTCGCCTTGATGCGCGGTTCCTCGATATGGTCGATGCGGACCGGGTCGGGCATGTCGGCGGGGTTGTGCATTTCGAGCGTCGAGCCGTCGGTGAGGTGGATGTTGTAGATCACCGAGGGCGCGGTGGTGATGAGGTCGATGTCGTATTCGCGTTCGAGCCGGTCGCGGATGACCTCGAGATGCAGGAGGCCGAGGAAGCCGCAGCGGAAGCCGAAGCCAAGGGCGGCGGAGGTCTCCATTTCGGCGGAGAAGGAGGCGTCGTTGAGCTGGAGTTTCTCGATCGCGTCGCGGAGGTCCTCGAAGTCGTTGGCATCCACGGGGAAGAGGCCGCAGAAGACGACGGGGACGGAGGGGTTGAAGCCGGGGAGTGGGGTGTCGGTGCCCTTTTTCTCGGTGGTGATGGTGTCGCCGACCCTGGTGTCGCGGACCTGCTTGATGGAGGCGGTGAGGAAGCCGAGCTCGCCGGGACCGAGGCGGTCGGTCTGGACCATGGCGGGGCGGAAGACGCCGACGCGGTCGACGGGGTAGATCGCACCGGTGTTCATCATGCGGATGCGGTCGCCCTTTTTCAGGTAGCCGTCGATGATGCGGACGAGGACGACGACGCCCAGGTATGCGTCGTACCACGAGTCGACGAGGAGGGCCTTGAGCGGCGCGTCGGGGTTGCCCTTGGGGGCGGGGAGGCGCTGGACGATGGCCTCGAGCACGTCCGGGATGCCGAGGCCGGTCTTGGCGGAGATTTCGACGGCGTCCGAGGCGTCGATGCCGATGACGTCCTCGATCTGTTCGCGGACGCGGGCGGGTTCGGCGGCGGGAAGGTCGATCTTGTTGAGGACGGGGACGATCTCGTGGTTGGCGTCGATGGCGTGGTAGACATTGGCGAGGGTCTGGGCCTCGACGCCCTGGGAGGCATCGACGACGAGGAGGGAGCCTTCGACGGCCTTCATGCTCCGCGAGACTTCGTAGGCGAAGTCCACGTGGCCGGGGGTGTCGATGAGGTTGAGGGTGTAGGTCTCGCCGTCGCGGGCCTTGTATTCGATGCGGACGGTCTGGGCCTTGATGGTGATGCCGCGTTCGCGCTCGATATCCATGCTGTCGAGGATCTGCTCTTTCATGTCGCGGTCGGAGACGGTGCCGGTGGACTGGATCAGCCGGTCGGCGAGCGTGGATTTTCCGTGGTCGATATGGGCGACGATGGAGAAATTGCGGATATGGGCGAGGTCTGTCATGGGCTCGGATATGTGGGGGAAACGATGGTGTCGTCAAGCGGCGACGTGGTCCCGGGAGGCGGGATTTGCGTTGAAATGTGGGCTTGCCGCCCTTAGGTGACGCTCGTTGCAGTCCGGGCGAGGGTATTTTCATGGAATTGCTGGTTATTCTCGTTCTGGACCTCATTCCAGGGCTGTTCGCGATCGTGGCGGCGATTGCCGGCGGGATCGTTTCCGTCGTCGGGGAAATTCTGGCGGCGGTTCTGGGGGCCAGCTTTGAGCGGCGGAGAAAGGGGCGGCCTGCAGATGTGCCGAAACCCGCTCCGCGCAAGAGATCGTCGCCGGTGTGGAGGCATATCCTTCTGGTGCCGGCGGTGGTGATCGGGCTGGGGCTGGTGGTCGTCAATGCGTTCTTTCTGGAGGATGTGGCGCGTTGGGGACTTGGCCGGATCGGCGAGAAATCGGGCACGGAGATGGGTTTCGAGCGGCTGGAGGGGAATATCTTCACCGGGCGGTTCGAGGTCGAGGGGCTGACAGCGGCGCGACCGGTTGGCGACGGGATCGGGTTCGATGTTGCCCTGACACGGTTCGATATCGATGTGGCGATGCCGAGCGTTCTGGCGGGGACGGTCCGGGTCGAGACAATGGGCGTCCACGGGCTGGCGGGGACGGTGACCCGACCCCCGGAGCCGATAGACGTGGGCCCCTCCCCTGCCCCGGAGGCCGGGCGCAAGATGGGCGGTGGCCGTGATTTCGAAATCGAGCGGCTGGAGATCGCCGATGTCCACCTGATGCTGACCGGCGAAGGCGCGGAGGTGCCGCCGGTCGAGGTCGTGGTCGCCTCGGCACTCAGCGAACCGCTTCGAAGCAACTGGGCGGTGTTCGATTTCTTCTTCCGCTCGAATATCGACGCGACTGTGAACGGGGCGGAATTCCGGATCTCGTCGGCGGAAATCACCGATGGGGGCCTTGGCGGGCGGCATACGGAATGGGCCATCGGCGCGGTGCCCCTGGCGATGTTTGCCGACTACCTGCCGCGCGCGCCCTTCACCTGGATGGAGGGGGGGCAGTTCTCGGCGACGGTGACCGACGAGTGGCGCTATGACGATGCGGACAGGTATGTCGATATGGACTGGCAGGTGACGCTGGCCGGGACCTCGGTCCGGGTGCCGGCAGAGGCCGGGTTTGCCGAAAAGCTGGCCGCCGAGGCGCTGGCCAAGGTGGTCAACGGGCGCGAGGATGACGTGGTGCTGGGCTTCAGGACCCGCATCGACCGCGACCGGTTCGAGAATACCGCCTCGCTGGATGCCGCCGGGGTCTGGGAGGAAATGGCCCGGGGCGTGGCCGAGGCGTTCCGGCCCGGGGGTGTGCCTGAGACAGACAGCGACGGCGATGAGGGCGACATGCTGGACGGCGCGCGCGACCTCTGGAACCGCCGCTTTGGCACGGACGACGCGGAAAACTAGCCTGCCGCCGACTTTTTATGCGATGATTGCGCGAAACGAGGGGAGGATGTGCCATGGGGACTGTCACGATGGAGGCTCGGGTGACGGGCCGGGTGCAGGGGGTCGGGTACCGGTTCTGGGTCAAGGAACAGGCCGAAACGCTGGGGCTGGAAGGCCGGGTGCAGAACGAGCCGGACCGATCGGTCTCGGTGCTGGTCTCGGGGCCGGAGGGAGCGGTCGGGGACCTGGTCGAGGCGCTGAAGGACGGGCCTCCGGCGGCGATCGTGGCGGATGTGACCACGACGACGTCCGGCGAGGCGACGGGGCCTGGGTTTCATATCACCGGGTAGGGTCCGGCACTGCTTTGGCTCAGCGAGGCGGCGGCGCGGCGCCGTTTCCCGCCGGGTTCCATCCCGGGGTCAGCCGGTGCCTGAGCAGCGCCAGCGGGTGGGCACGGAGCGTCAGGCGCATGGCGACGTAATCCTCGACCACCTCCTCGCCGAGGGTCATGTCGGGGAGGGTTACCTTGGGCTCGATGATGCCTTCGCCGTCGATGTCGCCTGCGAAGAGCGGCAGGGGTTCGGTGCCCTTGATGGCCTTGGCCTGCCACAGAGCCTCGCGCCGCGACAGGCCGAGGGTGGCGAAGGCGTCGGCTTCGGCGAGGATGGCCAGAAGTCGGGGCGGGGTGCCGGCGCGGCGCCAGACATCCTCGACCGTGTGGTAGCCGTTGCCGCGCGCCGAGGCGATCCAGTGGGCCTCGTCCTCGCGCATGGCCTTGATCTGGCGGAAGCCGAGCCGCAGCGCCAGGCCGCCCTTCCCGTCGGGTTCCATGGAATTGTTCCAATAAGACGCGTTGACGTCGATGGGGCGGACCTCGACCCCGTGGGCGCGGACGTCGCGGACGATCTGGGCCGGGGCGTAGAAGCCCATGGGCTGGGAGTTGAGAAGCGCGCAGGCGAAGATGCCGGGGTGGTGGCATTTCAGCCAGGCGGAGGCGTAGACGAGAAGGGCGAAGGACGCGGCGTGGCTTTCGGGGAAGCCGTATTCGCCGAAGCCTTCGATCTGGGAAAAGCAGCGTTCGGAGAAGTCCGGGTCGTGGCCGTTGGCGGCCATGCCGTTGAGGAAGCGTTCGCGGAACAGGTGGATGGTGCCGTTCTTCTTGAAGGTGGCCAAGGCGCGGCGCAGGCGGTCGGCCTCGGAGGGGTCGAAGCCGGCGCCGATGATGGCGATCTGCATCGCCTGTTCCTGAAACAGCGGCACGCCGAGGGTGCGTTTCAGGACCTCGCCGAGGGCGTCGTTGGGCAGCTCCGCCACTTCCTCGCCCCGGCGGCGGCGCAGATACGGGTGGACCATGTCGCCCTGGATCGGGCCGGGGCGGACGATGGCGACCTCGATGACCAGATCGTAGAAGCTGCGCGGTTTCATGCGCGGCAGGAAGTTCATCTGCGCCCGGCTTTCGACCTGGAAGACGCCGATTGAATCGGCGACGCAGAGCATGTCGTAGACTTGCGGGTCTTCGGCGGGCAGGGTGGCCAGTGTGAAGTCTTCGCCCAGGTGTCGGGTGAGCAACTCGAACGCCTTGCGGATGCAGGTGAGCATGCCGAGGCCCAGGACATCGACCTTGAGGATGCCGAGCGCGTCGATATCGTCCTTGTCCCAGCAGATGACGGTGCGGTCCTCCATGGTGGCGTTTTCGATCGGCACGAGGGCATCAAGATCGCCTTCGGTGATGATGAAACCGCCGACATGCTGCGACAGGTGGCGGGGGAAGCCGGAGATGTCGCGGACCAGCTGCATGGTCTGGGCGAGGCGGCGGTCGGTGGGGTCGAGGCCGAGTTCGCGGAGGCGTTCCTCGGGCATCGCCCCCGATCCCCAGCCCCAGATCTGCGAGGACATGGCCGAGATGGTGTCGGCGGACAGCCCCATCGCCTTGCCGACCTCGCGGATCGCCCGCTTGCCGCGATAGTGTACGACGGTGGCGCAGAGGCCGGAGCGGTGGCGGCCGTAGCGGTTATAGATGTACTGGATGACCTCCTCGCGGCGCTCGTGTTCGAAATCGACGTCGATATCGGGGGGCTCGTCGCGAGCCTCTGAGACGAAGCGCTCGAAGACCATGGTGCCGAGTTCCGGGCTAACGGAGGTGACGCCGAGGGCGTAGCAGACGACGGAATTGGCGGCGGAACCGCGGCCCTGGCAGAGGATGCCGATGGACCGCGCGTAATCGACGACGTCGGAGACGGTGAGGAAAAAGGGGGCGTAGTCCTTTTTGGCGATCAGTTGCAGTTCGTGGTCGGCCATCCTGCGGACCCGGTCGGGGACGCCTTGCGGATAGCGCCAGCGCAGGCCCTCGTCGGTGAGGCGGGTGAGGCGGGATTGCGGCTCTTCGCCGTTGAAAATCTCGGCGGGGTACTCGTAGCGGAGTTCGTCGAGGGAGAAGGTGCAACGGGCGGCGATCTCGCCGGCGCGGTGGACGGCGGCCTCATGGCCCTGAAAAAGGCGCAGCATGTCGGCCTCGGGGCGGAGGCGCTGCTCGGCATTGGCCTGGGCGGCGCGGCCGATCTGGTCGATGCGGCGTTTCTCGCGGATGCAGGTGAGGATGTCGACGAGGCGGCGGCGCGAGGCGTGATGCATGATCGGCGCGGCGGAGGCGACGAGGGGGATGTTCAGGCTGTCGGCGAGGGAGTGCAGGCGGTCGAAGCGGGCCGGGTCCTGGCCATCGTAGCGGGGGGCGGCGACGAGGGCGACTTCCGGGAAGCGGCGCGTCAGCTCCCGGACATGTTGCGCCCACCAGCCCGCGCCGCGCTTCGGGGCCGGTGCCTGTGGGTGGATCAAAAGGGTATGGTTCGCGGCGTGGTCGATCAGGTCGGTCAGATCGAGATGGCAGTCGCCCTTGGGGGCGGCGAGGCGGCCCTTGGAGAGGAGCTTGCAGAGCTTCCCCCAGGCGGCGCGGTCGCGGGGCAGCATGGTGGCCTCGAACCCGTCGCGGAGGCTGATGCGGGTGGCCGGGATCAGGCGGGGGATGGTGGCGTCGGGCGGGAGGTCGAGCCCGAGTGTCGATATGGGGAGGTCCCCGCCCCCGGCGCGGCGTTTCGCCTCCGCCACCGCCTCGGCGATGTCGCGGGCCTGGACATGGGCGCGCACGATGCCGGAGACGGAATTACGGTCGGCGATGGCCAGGGCCGCCATGCCAAGCTCGGAGGCGCGCAGCATGTATTCCTCGGCGTGGCTGCCGCCGGTCAGGAAGGTGAAATTCGACGTGACGCAGAGCTCGGCGAAGGGCATGGGCGGGAGTATATTCCCGTTTTGTTCTCCTGTGGAGTCCCCGTTTGCCCTTGCTTCCCTTGCCAAAGGTCCGCGTGCTTACGGGATCAGGATGGCCCCGCGCTCGTATTCGGCTTCATCGGTGGTGCCGTCGTCATAGGTGAGCATGATCTTCACCGAGCCGACGGATTTGGCCGGCAGGGCGATGAAGGGCAGGTGGTTCTCGAGGTCGAGGGCGTTGGGATTGGCCGCCGCCTCGTCGCAGGGGGGGAGGTCATAGGCTTGCGTCGCCGCGTCGCCGTTCAACCCGAAGGCCACGCTTTCCAGCCCGCAGCGCCAGCTTTCGAGATGGGTGAAGTAGAGCAGGTCCTGGCCCTCGTATTCCCGCACCCCGATCCATTGCGCCCGTGTCAGGTCGAGGATCGGCCGTACCTCGGCGGCGGTGGTGAAGGACTGGGCCAGCGCCGGGGCGGCGAGGGCGAGCGGGATCAGGGCGAGGATCGGGCGCATGGCGCTCTCCGGTCGGGTGGGCGGTTTCCCGACAGTCTTGCGCCCAAGGGTAAACAAAGCGTTCCCGGCCCCGCGAATTATGCCGGGGCGTGTCCGAAGCCGCCCGTTGCGCTACCTGGGAGGGTGGCAGCATCCAGGCGGAACAGGGCCAGACAGCGCTAGCTGCGGGGCCGGGAATTCTCGGGATCGTAAAGCGGTTTCTGTCCGACCGCCGCGACCTCCACCGGGAAGCGTTCGTCGAGATAGGAAATCTCGAGCCTGCGTCCCTCGCTTGCTTGGCTCCAGGGCAGATAGGCCAGCGCGATGTTCCTGCCGATGCTCGGCCCATAGGCAATGGAGGTGGTGTAGGAGCGCCGCCCCAACTCATCGACCAGCACATCGCCGGTCTCGGGATCGAGCACCGGCAGGTTGCCCAGCGGATAGCGGGCCACGCCCTTGCTGTCGGTATTTTCGGTCATCACCAGGGTACACAGCATCGCAGGCTGGTGGTCGCGGGCGCGGTATTCCAGATGCTTCGCCTTGCCGCGGAAATCGGCCTCCTTGACTTTTGGCCGGGCAAGGCCGGCCTCGTAGAGATTGTATTCGGTGAGCAGGTCGGCATTCTGCAAGCGCAGCGACTTTTCCAGCCGCCGCGAATTGGCATAGGTCTCGACACCCACCGCGATGATACCGGTCTCGCGCAAGGCATCCCAGACGGCGAGACCGTCCTCATAGGCCATGTGCAATTCCCAGCCCTGTTCGCCGACATAGGAGATGCGGAAGGCGGTGACGGGCCGCCCGGCGATCTCGATGGGGCGGATGGCGGCGAAGGGGAAGGCGTCGGGGTCGAGCGCGGCGGGATCGGCGACGACTTTCTTCAGATTCTCCCGCGCGTTCGGACCCCAGATGCCGATGGTGATATTGGCCTCGGTGACATCGGTGATGGTGACGTCGAGCCCCCGGTCCTCGGCCATGCGCTGCATGTACTTGAGGTCGCGCGGGCCCGCATCGGCACCGTTGATGAGACGGCAGTTGTCGGCCTCGCGCAGGATGGTGAAATCCGCCCGCACCATGCCCTCGTCATCGAGCATATGGGTGTAGATGCCGGTGCCGATCCGCGCATCCCCGCCGATCCGCGCGGCGCAGAGATATTCGAGCAGCGCCACATGGTCGGGCCCGGAAAGGTCGGTCATGTGGAAATGCGACAGGTTGATGAGGCCGCAATCGGCGCTCATTTCCAGCTGTTCGGCGTTGGAGACGCGCCAGAAATGCCGGTTGTCCCATTCATCTTCCCGCACCGGCACCTGATCGGCGTATTTCTCCAGCAGGTGCTCGTTGGCGGCGTAGCCATGGGCGCGTTCCCAGCCGCCGAGTTCCATGAAATAGCCGCCGAGCTCCACCTCGCGGGCATGGAAGGGCGAGCGGCGGATGCCGCGTCCGCTGGCGAAGGGCTCGCGGGGGTGGACGGGTGGGGTATAGATCTTGGCCGCCGTCTCGCGACAGCGGCCCTCGATGAAGTCCGCCCCGAGCTGATAATCGTTGAAACGGGCATAGTCGATGGAATGGTGGTCGATCCCGGTGCGGCCCTTGGTCATCCAGTCGGCCAGCAGCTTGGCCATGCCGGGCGCGTCCTTGACCCAGATGGCGACGGCGTACCACAGGCCGCGGAGCTTGCGGCTTTCGCCGATGGAGGGGCCGCCATCGGTGGTGGTCTGCAACAGGCCGTTGAAGGAGTGGCTTTCGTTGAAGCCCAGTTCGCCGAGGACCGGGGTCAGTTCCATGGCGCGTTCGAGGGGCTCGATGACGTCTTCGAGTTCCAGGTCGCGCTGGGAGGGGGACAGGCGCGCCTCTTCCTTGGACTGAAGGTCGCGGGGATGCACGAGGCGGGGCTCGTCGGCATAGTAATAGCCCCACTCGATCTGGCCGCCCTCGGTGGTTTTTGGGTCACCCGTGTCGCGCAGATAGGCCGAGTTGCCCTGGTCGCGCAGCAATGGCCGCCCGATTTCCTTACCGGTGCCGGCGAATTCCTCATAAGGCCCGAAGAAGGTCAGCGGGTGGTCGACGGGCATGACGGGCAGGTCCTCGCCGGCCATTTCGGCGATGAGACGGCCCCAGAGACCGGTGCAGATGATGACGTGTTTGGCGGTGATCGTGCCGCGATGGGTCTGGACCCCGGTGACGCGGCCGTTTTCGGTGACGAGGCCGAGGGCCGGCGTGTTGGCGAAGGCCTGAAGCTTGCCGGCCTTCACCGCCATGTCCACCAGCTTGCCGGCGACGGTCTGCGAGCGCGGGATGACGAGCCCGGCATCGGGGTCCCAGAGCGCGCCCTGGATCACATCCTCCTCGATCAGCGGGAATTTCTCCTTGGCCTCGGCGCTGGAGATCATCGTGACCCGGCTGCCAAAGGCCTTGCCGCTGTCGACCCGGCGCTTCAGTTCCTCCATCCGCTCGTCATCGTCGACGCGCGCCACCTCGATACCGCCGATCCGCTGGTAGTGGCCGAGCTTTTCGTAGAAATCCATCGAATAGAGCGTCGTCCAGGCCGCCAGCTTGTCATGGCCGGTGGCGAAGCAGAAATCCGAGGCATGGGCGGTCGAGCCGACATCGGTCGGGATGCCGGACATGTCGATGCCGACGATGTCATCCCAGCCGTTCTCGACCAGATGGTGGGCGACCGCGGCGCCGACGATGCCGCCGAGACCGACGATGACGGTATTGGCCTTGTCGGGAAACGCTGCCATCTCTTTACCCTTTCCTGCCGATGCCTCTCGGGCCATTGGAGCGCCTGGCGGGCGCGATTGCCAGCCCGGAATCAGAACCCGGACGCGCGCGCCCGTTTCCGGATGCCCTGTCCCGATACCCAATTCCGTTGCCGTGTCCCGAAGCCGGGCCCCGGGGCCCGGCGATCGAGGAGGACCGGGGCCCCGTGCCGGGCAGGCTGCCGATGATTTGCGCCGGAATACAGGATGTTTGCGTCAAAGCGGGATTATGGCTACGACAGGAACATTCACGCCAGTTTCCGGAGGCGACATGGTCCACTCGTCCCTTACCCATCCGCATCGCTCGGCGCTCCGGGCGCGCAAGGCCCATGCCGAGGGTCCGCGCCTGACCGTCGGGTTCATCCTGACCCATCGCTTCACCCTTTGCGCCTTTGCCAATTTCATCGACGTGCTGCGCCTCGCCGCCGATGAGGGCGACCGCAGCCGTCCGATTCTCTGCGACTGGGCGGTGCTGTCGCATTCGATGGACCCGGTGCCGTCGAGCAGCGGCGTCACCGTGCAGCCGACGGCGCGCCTCGGCGACCCGCAGCGCTTCGACTATATTGTCGTCGTGGGCGGGCTGATGGACGAAACCCCGGTGCTCGACCAGGCCTATCACCGCTACCTGCACAAGGCCGCCGAGGTCGGGGTGCCGCTGATCGGCGTCTGCACCGGCGCCTTCTTTTTGCACCGGGCGGGGCTGCTGGACGGGTATTCCTGCTGTGTGAGCTGGTTCCACCATTCCGATTTCCTCGAACAGTTCGAGGGGCTCAACCCGGTTTCGGACCAGATCTTCGTCGTCGACCGGGACCGGCTGACCTGTTCCGGCGGCGCCTCTTCCGCGCATCTGGCGGCCTGGCTGGTCGACAAGCATGTCGGCCGGGCCCAGGCCTCGAAAAGCCTCCATATCATGATCATCGACGACGCGCTGCAGGCCGATCAGCCGCAGCCCGGGCTGCCTTTGGACCTGAAGACGCGGGATCCGATCGTGCAGCGGGCGCTCTTGCTGATGCAGCAGAATATCGACACCCCGATCCCGGTGCAGGAGGTGGCCAAGCGCATGGGCAAGAGCAAGCGCCAGATCGAGCGGCATTTCCGCACGGCGCTGGGCACCTCGCCGCAGGCGGCGTTTCTGGACATGCGGCTGGATATGGCCAGGCATCTGATCGAACGGACCGGGAAATCCATCGCCCGGATCGCGGTGGATTGCGGCTTTTGCGATTCGTCACATCTGAGCCGGATGTTCCGGCGGCGATACGGGGGCACGCCACAATCCTTTCGGGCGGAGGCGGAAGGCGCGGTAGCGCCCCGCCGGGCTGGATAGGCCCGTTCGGTCGGACCCACGGCGGGGCTGGGCGGGCGCTCAGTCGAACAGCGGCAGGCCGGACAGGGCGGCGCAGGCGATCACCAGATAGGCGACGGGCCGGTAATGGTCCTTGCCGAAACGGGCAAAGAGGGTGCTGCCGGTGAGGGTGGCACCGGTATAGGGCAGCGCGAGGAGGAGACCGAGCAGGATCAGCCGCCAGCTCAGGAGACCATTGGCCCAGAAGGTGGCGAAGCTGATGAATTCGGTCAGGGTGAAAAAGAGGATGACATTGGCCCGTATCCTGGCAGGCGCCGCGCCGCCGCCGAGATAGAGCAGGATGATCGGCGGCCCGGTCATTCCCGAGAACCCGCCCATCAGCCCCGCCAGCCCGCCGATCCCGGCGGTCAGGGGCCGCGCGGGCCGTCCCTGATAGCGCCAGCCGCTGGCGATCACGCCGACAAGCGCGAAGATCGCCACCGAGGCGAACCAGCGGAAGGCCAGCGGCTCGACCCGGGTCAGGAGGAACACCCCCGCCGGAATGCCGATCAGCGCTCCGAGACCCAGGAGCCCCACCTCGCGCGGCTCGCCTTTTCGCAGCGCGTCGGGGACCAGCAGCATCGGCCCGAGGATGTCCATGACCAGCAGCGTCACCACCACCTCGGGCGGGGTCAGGAACTGGGCGGCGATGGGAACGAAGACCAGCGCGGTGCCGAAACCGGTGAAGCCGCGCACCAGCCCCGCGAGGATCACGGTCAGGGCGAGCCAGGGCAGGCCGTCGGGCAGGCTGGCGAAATGGTCGGCGAGAAGATCGGGCATCGGGGTCTCCGGCGATCCGGCCCCCGATGCACTCAATTGCGGCGGAGTTCAAGCCCGTATGGCGGCGCGGCGCCTGTCCGGTGCAGGGAGGTGAGGCCGGCGCGGCGCAGACAGGCGCTTTCGCCCTTTGCCGCCGGGACGACATACTCGGTCAGCACCGGGATGATCCGGCAGCTTGAAGGCCCCGACACCGCGATGGCGCCAAAGCCGGGGAAGTATTTCATCGACCCGTTCCAGCCGGCGCACTCCCGGGTCCGTGCCGCGCCCTCGGCGGCCAGGATCGCGTTGGGGTTCGCCTCCTCGGCGGTGAGGCAGATCACCTGCCAGTCCGGCACTTCCAGCTCGTTGGCATAGACCGGCCCCCGGGCGAGCGCCTCCAACAGCGCCTCGGTCTCGCGCCCGTCCGGAGCGTTGACGAGATACCAGAGCGCCGCGCTTCCCATAGCCACGCCAGCCACCAGCAGCCCCATCTTCAGCGCGTGCCAGACGCGCAGGAGGATGGCGATCATGCGGTCGGAGCGGGACTGGAAGGGGCGGGAGGTCCCGGCGCGGCGGGTATTGCGGGCGCGCGTTCGTCCGGGGTGGCGGGCCATGTCTCAAGCCCCTCCGGTCAGGCGGCGCGGCCAGCTTCTGCGGCCCGCGCCCGGCATGGCTCAGGCGTCCACGTTCGCGAACTGTGTCCCGGCCTCGCCATCGGGCTTGGACCAGTCGCGCTTGACGCCCAGCTTCAGCAGGATCGCCGAGGCGACGAAGACCGAGGAATAGGTCCCCACCACCACGCCCCAGATCATCGCGAAGGCGAAACCGTGGATCACCGAACCGCCGAGCACGAACAGCGAGATCAGCGCGATCAGGGTGGTGAAGGAGGTCTGGAAGGTCCGGCTGAGGGTCTCGTTGATCGAGAGGTTCAAGACGTCCTGCAACTCGCGCGACTTGTAGCGGCGCAGATTCTCGCGCACCCGGTCGAAGACCACCACGGTATCGTTCAGCGAATAGCCGACGATGGTCAGGATGGCGGCGATGATCGACAGGTTGAACTCGATGCCGGTCAGCGCGAAGACCCCGATTGTAAGGACCACGTCATGGACAAGGGCGGCCACCGCCCCCAGCGCGAACTGCCATTCGAAGCGCAGCCAGATGTAGAACAGCACCGCCGCGATGGCCAGGACCACCGCCAGGATACCTGCCTGGATCAACTCGCCCGAGACCTTGCCGCCGACGCTGTCGGTCTGCAGGAAGGTGATGTCGGGGAAAGCCTCGGTCAGCGCGGCCCTGGCACCGGCGATAGCCTCTTTCTGGATCTCGTCCCCGTCGCCCTGCTGGGCAATGCGGATCGAGACCTGGTTCGGCGAAGCGTCGGTCAATTCGCCGGCCGCGTCGGAAATCTCGGTCACGGTGACGTCGCCGAGTTCAAGCGCGTTCAGCGTCGTGCGGTAGTCACCGATCTCGACATGGTCCGGGGTTGAGACGGTCATCATCGTGCCGCCCTTGAAGTCGATGCCGTAATTCAGCCCCTGGACGAAGAACAGGATCACCGAGGCGATGACGGCAAGGACCGACAGGCCGAACGTGATTTTCGACGTGCCGAAGAAGTCGAAATTCGTGTCATCCTTGAACGGTCTGAAACGCATGGGTCAGCTCTCCTTCAGACCTCGACCGTCTTGGGACGGCGGGCATTGTACCAAAGCGACACGAACAGGCGGGTGACGAAGATCGCGGTGAAGACCGAGGTGAAGATCCCCAGCCCAAGCGTGGTTGCGAAGCCGCGCACCGGCCCCGAGCCGACGGCCCAGAGAATCGCGGCGGCGATGATGGTGGTGATATTGGCATCGATGATCGCCGAGAAGGCCTTCTCGTAGCCCAGCTCGATCGCCCGCGCCGGGCCCTTGGCGGTCCGCATCTCCTCGCGGATGCGTTCGAAGATCAATACATTGGCATCCACCGCCATCCCGACCGTCAGCACGATCCCGGCGATCCCCGGCAGGGTCAGCGTCGCCCCAAGCTGGCTAAGCAGACCGAACAGAAGGCCGATATTGAACAGAAGCGCGAGGTCGGCGAAGACTCCGAACAGCCCGTAGCTGACCACCATGTAGATCAGGACAGCGGCGAAGGCGACGAGGCAGGCGATGCGCCCGGCATCGATAGAGTCCTGCCCCAGTTCCGGCCCGATGGTGCGTTCTTCGAGGATCACAAGTTCGGCGGGCAAGGCACCGGCGCGCAGCAGGATGGCCAGGTGGGTGCTTTCCTCGACGGTGAAATTGCCGGTGATCTGGCCGGCACCGCCCGCGATATGCTGGATGATCGTCGGGGCCGAAACGACCTTGTTGTCGAGAATGATCGCGAATTGCCGCCCGACATTCTCTGCCGTGTGCTGCCCGAAGGCGCGGCCTCCGGCGGGGTTGAAACGGAACGCGACCGCCGGGCGACCGTTCTGGTCGAAGGACGGTTTGGCGTCCACCAATTGCTCGCCGGTGACGATGGCCGCACTGTCGAGCACATAGTAAAGCTCCGGAGTCTCGGCATCGACGACGATCTCGCGTCCGACGCCGGGATTCTCGTTCGGGTTCGAGGTCGTGCCGACCACGTTCTTGAATTCCAGCTTCGCCGTCGTGCCAAGCAATTCCTTCAACTCCTCGGCCGAGCCGAGCCCCGGCACCTGCACCAGCACCCGGTCATTGCCCTGCCGCTGGATCGTCGGTTCGCGGGTCCCGGCCTCGTCAACGCGGCGGCGGATGATCTCCAGCGTCTGCAGCATGGTGCGTTCGTCGGTGGCGAGTTTCTCGGCCTCCGACATGGTGATGACGATCGTGTCGCCCTCGTTGCGCACATCGAAATCCCGGCTTCCGGCACCGGTAAGGGTCACCACCGGTTGGGTCAGCCCGTTCACGGTTTCCAGCGCGAGGGGCATGCCCGCGGGGTCCTCGATACGAATCCGCAACTCGCCTGCCGGGGCTTCGATTTGACGGAAAGTCCCGATCTGATCGCGCATCTCGCGCAATTCGTCCCGCACCGGCGGCCACATCGCGGCGACGCGGCTGGCATGCACGTCCTCCAGCTTCACCTCGACCAGCAGATGCGCCCCGCCGCGCAGATCGAGGCCCAGATTGACCAGATGCGAGGGCAGCCAGTCGGGCCAGGCCTCC
Organism: Paracoccaceae bacterium; assembly: GCA_050299335.1. Taxonomy (GTDB): domain Bacteria; phylum Pseudomonadota; class Alphaproteobacteria; order Rhodobacterales; family Rhodobacteraceae; genus JBNKVT01. The sequence continues at coordinate 170,556 of JBNKVT010000008.1, forward strand.
AGCGCCGCCTGCTCCCCGCCGGTCAGGACAGCGCCGGTTTCCAGCTTGGCGCGGGCGTCATTGGCCTGTTCGACCTTGGAGTAGAACGCGTTCGGCAGGGTGAAGAACACGCCGAGAAAGCAGACCAGAAGAATGGAAACGGTCTTGGAAAGCGAGGTTTGCAGCATGGAGGGCCTGTCAGTTCGCGGCGTCGGCTGGTTCGGTTTTGTTCATCACCTGCACGATGGTCGAACGCACCACCCGCACCTTGACGCCTGTCGCGATCTCGACCTCGGCCTCGCCATCGTCCTTGACCTTGGTCACCTTGCCGATCAGCCCGCCCTGGGTGACCACCTGATCGCCGCGCCGCAGGGCGGCCACCATTTCGCGGTGTTCCTTCATCTTCTTCTGCTGCGGGCGGATCATCAGGAAATACATGATCGCGAAGATCAGGATCAGCGGGATCAGCGAAAAGCCTCCGGCTGCGGCGCTCCCGCCCGCCTGGGCGAAGGCTGGTGATACAAACATGTCTCGTCCTTCTCTGTCCGGCCGGCCCCCGTCGCCGGGGCCCCGGAATTCCGGCGCGGACCCTAGACCCCGCTCAGGGAATTGGCAAGCGCACCGCCCACAGCGTTTTCGAGCGCGTTCGAAGCAGGTAGGTGCGGGCGGCAAAAGTTAAAGGGATGGCAAGAAAATTCCCTGATTCTATCCACATCTGTGGATAAGCGGCCGATAGCGGCGTGAATATGCCTAATAATGGAGCGGCGATGACATTAATCTATTCCAGATTGCAGAATATGCTTTCGCTGTTCGCCGTCTGGTTTTAGACGCATTTATGGATTACTAATTTTATTAGCCGCCCGGAACGAGGCGGCGGCGGTAGAAATGTGGCGGCGGACTGGCGCCGTTCAGTAGATGGTCAAGCTAGGCGAGTTTCGGGGGACGGGCGTGTATATTCCTAAAGATACGGCAGAAATGCGCTGCATTCTGGAAGCGCTGAGAACCTATTCCGCGCTTCAGGGCATGGCGACGCTGAGCGAGATGCTCGGCGACGCGGAGATCGCGCTGGCGATGGAGGAACTCGAGGCTGACAGGTCCGAGACCGTCCCTGCTTCCGGTCCGCAGGAAAATCCCGGTCAGCGCTGACGTGATTCGCGCTTTTCACAACCCGCCGGACCGGCTTCAGGCCGCTTTCCGGTCGGCACGGGCCGTGACATGTTCGCGCCACAGGATATAGAGGCCCGCCCCGACCGTCACCGCGATCCCCGCACCGGCCAGCGTGTTCGGAAGGTCGGAGAAGATTGCCCATCCGATGGCGGTAGCGAAGGGAATCTCCAGATACTGCATCGGTGCCAGCGTCGCGGAGGGGGCGAAGCGCAGCGACGCTGTCATCAGGAGATGCGCGCCGGTACCGAGCAGCCCCGCCGCGATCAGCAGCACCCACTGGCCCGCCTCCGGCGCAACGAGCTGCACCTGCGCATGGTCGAGCGGCAGGAGCCAGATCACGGTCAGAAGCAGCGTCGCCATGACGCCGCTGACGCCTTGGAGGGCAAAGGGATCGGCCTCCTTGGCAATGCGGCGGGTGACCAGCATGAAAACCGCGAAGAGCACGGCGACGACGACGGGCAGCAGCGCCGGAGGGCCCACCTCGGCAAAGCTCGGCTGGATGACCATGAGCGTGCCGATGAACCCGACGGCACAGGCGGCGATGCGGCGCGGGCCGACCTCCTCGCCGAGAAAGGTGGAGCCGAGGATCAGGAGGATGAAGGGCATCACATAGGCGATGGCGATGGCGTCGGCCAGCGGCAGGTATCTCAGGGCGGTGACGAAGATCGCAAAGGCGGTGACATGGAGAAGCGTGCGCAGCGCGGTCAGCCTCAGGATGCGCGGGGTCATTCCCAGAGGACGCCCGCTCAGCAGCAGCACCGGCGCGATCAGCGCCTGCACCCCATAGCGGATCATCAGGATCATCAGCACCGGCACGCTGCCAAGAAGCTTGACCAGCGCGTCGCCGAGGGGCGCGAGCAGGCAGAAGCCCAGCATCAGGAGGATGCCAAGAACCGGACGGTCGCCCATCAGCCGGCAAGCTCGGCGTGGCGGGGGCAGGTGACGAGATGGTCGTTGACCATGCCGGTGGCCTGCATGAAGGCATAGACGATGGTCGGCCCGCAGAAATTGAACCCGGCCTTCCTGAGGTCCTTCGAGATGCGGGTGGACAGATCGGTGAATCCCGGCACTTCGGACATGGTCTTGTAAGTGTTCACGATCGGTCTGCCGTCGACATAGGCCCACATCCAGTCGGAAAAGCCCTGCCGCGCCTCGATCTGCTGCCAGGCGGCGGCGGAGCGGATCGCTGCTTCGATCTTGCCGCGATGGCGGATGATCCCGGCATCGTCGAGCAGGCGCACGACATCCGCCTCGGTGAACGCCGCCACCCTGGCCGGATCGAACCCGGCAAAGGCGGCGCGGAAATTCTCGCGTTTTCTCAGGATCGTGATCCAGCTCAGTCCGGCCTGGAACCCGTCGAGGATCAATTTTTCCCACAGCGCCCGTCCATCATATTCGGGCACCCCCCATTCGGTGTCGTGGTAGTTGACGTAAAGTTGATCCTTTCCACACCACGGACAGCGGTTCTCCATCGGCCCTACCTCAACATGTTGCGATTGGAACATTTTTAGAACATTTTGGCACAATACACGAACACTTAACGGGTGCCAGTCTAATATCGGCGTGTCAGAGTGAAATGGAACGTGACATGGAAATCCGTGGCACCGAGACCCCGGTCCAGTTGGCTACCGGAGATACGGCTATCGAGGACGTGCAAGACTTCACAAAAAGCCGCACCGACGCCATGCGTGCCGAGGTGGCGGACGCGGTGCGCGAAGGTCGGCTGACCATCGCCTTTCAGCCTGTCACCGGTGCGGGCGCGACCCCGGGCATCGCCTTTCACGAGGCGCTGTTGCGCATGGTCGATCACACCGGTGCGCTGGTCCCCGCGGCACGGTTCCTGCCCTTGTTTCACGAACCCGAATTTGGCCAGATCCTCGATAATACCGCGCTGAAGCGCTCCCTGCAGGCGCTGAAGGCCGATCTCAGCCTGCGGGTCTCGGTCAATGTCAGCGCCCTGTCCTTCGGCTGCGAGGAATGGCTGTCGCTGCTCGACGAGGCCGGGCGCTCCCTGCCCGATATCGCCCGGCGGATGGTCGTCGAATTTCCCGAAGCGGATGCGCTCCGCGATCTCGACCGCACGAAGGCCTTCATGGATCAGCTGGCCCGGCGCGGAGTGGCCCTGGCACTCGACCGGTTCGCGGCGAACGAGATCTGGATGTCGCGGCTGCATAATTTCCGCTTCGATCTGGTGAAATTCGACGGCCGCCTGTTTTGCGACGGTGATGCCGGCCAGGAAAACGCGGTGCGCGCCCGGTCGATGATCAAGGCGGCGCGGGAATTCAAGATGGCGACGGTGGCGGAATTCGTGGAAACCTCCGATATGGCGGCAGAGGCCAGGCGGCTGGGGATCGACTGTCTGCAGGGGTTCCTGATCGGAGCCCCGGAATTGCAGTGGAAACGGGCACCCGGAATGCTTGAACCGGTGCCGTGAGCCCTGGCGGGGTCGTGTCACACCCCGCCCCATTCCGGCGCCATGGCGATTCGTCCCAGGCCGAGATCATGGATAAGCGGGCGGGTATCCGAATGTCACGCCGCTATCGGCATGGTCGGCAAGACGGCCGTCTTCGGCTATTTGCGACCTTGTCGCGTCACGGGCACTGGCCGCGCCGCCCGGGATGGCGCTTGCGCGGCATGATGCGTTCGGACGGTCCGTCCCCGATCCGCTTCAGTGCAGTTGACCACCCAGCGCGTATTGCCCGTCTTCGAGATGGCCGAACATTTCCGAGACCTCGGGATGATCGACCGGGTCGCCTGTTTCGTCGCGCACCAGGTTCTGCTCCGAGACATAGGCCACGTAATAGGAGGTCTCGTTCTCGGCCAGAAGATGGTAGAAGGGCTGGTCCTTGCGCGGCCGGTTGGCCTCGGGGATGGAATTGTACCATTCCTCGGTATTGGCGAATTCCGGATCGACGTCGAAGATCACCCCGCGAAACGGGTGAACCCGGTGGCGGACCACCTGACCCAACTGGAATTTCGCCTGCGTCTTCAGCATTTCCGGCCTTTGCCTTCCTTCCGATTGCGGGCAATTTTAGAGAGGCCGCCTTGCCTTGTCCACCGATAGCAGGCCGAACCCGCCGATGGCGGAGAGGGAATGACGGACAAGTGACGCATAATTCGTTGAATTCATTTCTTTAACCCTAAGGCCAGTCATAGGCCGTGTTCGCCGCCTCGTGCCCCGGCTCGCTGCGGTCACGGCGCAGCGCCCGGAAGCGCCCGGGCGGCACGCCTTCGAGGGTCTTGAAGAACCGGTTGAACTGCGGGGCGGAGGCAAACCCCAGGAGCCCGCCGATCTGGTCCACCGAAAGGGCCGAGCTTTCCAGCAGCCGCCGCGCCTCCAGCATCAGCCGCGCGCGGATCAGCGCCCCCGGACCACGCCCGAATTCGCGGGTGCAGACATCGCCCAGCCGGTCCCGCGACATGTCGAGGGCCGTCGCATAGCGCGCCACCGTCCAGCGGTCGCGGAAATTGGCTTCGACGAGGGTGACGAAGCGGCGCGCCAGTGGCTGCGACAGGGCCGACATATCGCTGAAAGAGGCCGCCGCCTGCGCCCGGAAGAGATGAACCAGCAGCAACCCAAGCTGCGCATTGATTACCGAAGCCGACATCTGCCCCGGCTGCCGTGTCTCGGCGAGAATGGCCCGGAAACAGGCCGAGACCGCCTCGGCAAGCTCGCGGTCACCGGTCAGCGGCAGGAAGGCCAGCCGTTCCGCCAGAAAGGTCAGCTCCGCCGCCTCGGGAATGTGCCTCAGCGCCTGGCTGAGCGCCTGGGGCCCGAGCAGGAGATGGGTACTGTGCGACCCGGCCGCCAGGCGCAGCCGCATCTCGCGGGTCCAGGGAACCCAGGCGACCATCGGGCCGTCCAGCCGGTGTTCGGCCACGTCGCTTTGGAAACGCGCCTCCCCCCGCTCCAGAAACAGCACGCGGACATTGCGCGCGCCCCACAGCCCGGCTCCTCCGATTGTCCGAGGTTGCAGGGCGCTGGAAAAGCTTTCGGCGCGGACCGGTGGCTCGCTGGTATCGGTAACATGGGAGATCATGCGCGGATTCCCCGCAAAATGATAATAATTCCCCGCAAAACAGCATTTACTTCGCCGCCAGTCAAGCAATCCTACATGCCGGTCTTGGGAGACGGCGGGCGGCAGAGGTCGTGCCGACCGTCTGGAGACGCCCCTGGGAGGAACCTTCGGTGTTCGTTGCGAACCTGATCATCAATGGCCGTCATGTCGGCGCCTCGGACGGGCACACGTTCCAGCGAGTCGGCCGGCGCACCGGTACCGTGGTCACCCGGGCCGCCGCCTGCGACGCCGGGGCGGCGATGGCTGCGGTCGACGCGGCCGCCGCGGCCTTTCCCGACTGGTCCGCCGCCGATCCCGCCCTCAGGGCCGATATCCTGACCCGGGCGATCGGGTTGTTCGACGAGAAATCCGACCAGCTGATCGACATTGCCTGTCACGAGACCGGCGCCGCGCCGGAATGGATCCGGTTCAATATCACCATCGCGCAGGACATGTTGAAACAGGCCGCCGGGCTGACTGGTCTGTTGGGCGAGGACCCGTCCGAGGCCACCGCCGCCGCCCCCAAGGGCATGCGCTATTCGGTGATCCGCAAGCCCGCGGGGGTCGTCCTTGGCATCGCGCCGTGGAACGCGCCGGTGACCCTGGCCGTCCGCGCCGTCGCCGCCCCGCTGGCGCTGGGCAATACCGTGGTCCTGAAGGCCTCCGAGCTTTGCCCCAAGACCCACGAGACGGTCGCGGATATCTTCGCCGAGGCGGGGCTGCCCGCCGGGGTCCTGAATTTCATCACCAACGCCCCGGACGCTGCAAGCGACGTTGTCACAACGCTGATTTCCCACCCCGCCATCCGCCGCATCAACTTCACCGGCTCGACCCGTGTCGGCCGCGAAGTGGCCGAGATCGCGGCGCGTCATTGCAAACGCTGCCTGCTGGAACTCAGCGGCAAGGGCACGATCCTTGTCCTCGACGATGCCGACATCGAGGCCGCCGCCCGCGCCGCCGCCCATGCGGCGTTCTTCAACCAGGGCCAGATCTGTATGTCCGCCGACCGGATCGTGATCGATGAGCGGGTGGCCGACGATTTCGTAACCCTCTTCCGCGCCGAAGCGGAGCGCCTGCGCGCGCCGCAACCGGGCAGCGACGACGGCCCCCTGGGAGCGATCATCTCGCCCGAGGCCGCGATGCGGATCGAGGGACTGATCGACGATGCCCTCAGCCGCGGCGCCGACCTGGTCACCGGCGGCGAGGTCTTCGGTACCGCGATGCAGCCGACCATCCTTGACCGGGTGTCCTACGGGATGCGGCTTTACGACGAGGAGGCCTTCGGGCCGCTGGCCGGGATCATCCGTGTCGCCGACGCCGAAGAAGCGGTCACCATCGCCAATGACACCGATTACGGGCTGGTGGCGGCGGTGTTCAGCCGCGATCTCGACCGGGCGCGCCGCATCGCCGGGCAGATCGAGGCGGGGATGGTGCATATCAACGGCTCGACCGTCTATGACGACCCGATGATGCCCTTGGGCGGGGTCAAGGCCTCGGGCTATGGGCGGTTCGGAGGCCGGGCGGTCGTCGAAGAGTTTACCGAGATCCAGTGGATCACCGAGCGGGCGGAGCCCGCGGATATCCTGTTCGGGCAGGAGGCCCGCGCAGTCAACGCAGTACCCAGGGAGGAATAGAATGAAACGCAGAACCTTTGCCAAGCTGACCACAGCGCTCGTCGCTGCCGGGGCGTTCTCGATGGCGTCGGCCGCCAGTGCCGAAGTGTTGAAAATCGGTGCCGTCGCGCCCAAGACCGGGCCGCTGGCCGGTGGGGCGGTCGTGACTTTCTGGCCGAATGTGCAGCTTTGGGCCCATGACGTGAACGCGCGTGGCGGGCTCGATGTCGGCGGGGTCAAGTACACCGTCGAGATCATCGAATATGACGACCAGACCAATCCCGGCGAGACCATCAAGGCGGTGCAGCGGCTGGCGACTCAGGACGAGGCGGATTTCATCCTCGCGCCCTATGGGACCGGCCTCAACATCGCCGCCGCGCCGATCTTCGCCCGCTATGGCTATCCGATGATCACCCATACGGCGATTTCCGACCAGATCGAGGAACTGTCCGAGAAATTCCCCAACATGTATTTCACCCTCGGCGGCGCGACCGGGCTTGCCGGTGGCGTGGTCGAGGTGCTGAGCGACCTGCGCGAGCGCGGCGAGATCGGCAGCCGGGTGGCCATGGTCAACGTCGCCGACGCCTTCGGCATCGAACTGGCCGAGGTCGCAAGGCCCCAGTTCGAGGAGGCCGGGTTCGAGATCGTCTATGACACCTCCTATCCGCTCGGCACTCAGGACCTGTCGCCTGTCGTGAAGGGTGCCAAGGATGCCAACCCGGATGCCTTCGTCGCCTGGTCCTATCCGCCCGACACCTTCGGGCTGACCGCACAGGCCAAGGTCGAGAATCTCGACGTCAAGGCCTTCTACACAGCCGTCGCCACCGCCTTCCCGGCCTATCTCGGCGCCAATGGTGCCTCGGCGGAAGGCGTGCTCGGTGCCGGGGGCGTTTATGCCGATGGCGCGGCGTTCCAGGAATACGCCGCCCGCCACGAGGAAGTCACCGGCGAGAAGCCCGACTTCTGGGCCTCGGGCATGGCCTATGCCTCGTTCCAGATCCTGGAGCAGGCGATCGAGGCCACGGATTCCATCGACCGGGCCGTGGTCAGCGAGTACATCGCCAATAACAGTTTCGAGACCGTGATGGGCACCATCACCTGGGACGAGAACAACAACAACGCCCATTACTGGACCGTCGGTCAGTGGCAGGGCGGCGTGTTCAAGGGCGTGGCGTCGACGGGCCGTGAAGGCGCCGTCGAGGTGCAGGTCAAGACCGGTTGGGAATAACGCACGGAACCGGCCCCGGAATGTCCCGGGGCCGGTCCATCCTTGTTCTGGTGAGGTAAATGGACATCCTGATTACCGGCCTCCTTCTGGGCGGCACCTATGCGCTGATCGCCATGGGGCTGAACCTGCAATATGGCATGTCGAGGATCATGAACCTCGCCAATGGCGAGATGCTGGTCGCCGGCGCTTTCGCCGCCTTCTGGTTCTGGACCTCGGCGCAGGTGAGCCCGCTTTTGACCATTTTCCTCGTCGCCCCCATCGCCTTCGCGGTCAACTGGCTGATCTATGTCGTCATCCTGCGCCCGCTCGTGCGCCGCGCCAAATCACGCGGTCAATTGGAAGTCGACGCCATCCTCACCACATTCGGCCTGTCCTTCGTCGGCGTCGGCCTGATGCTGGCGAGTTTCGGCGGCGACTATTTCAGCTACACCTACCTTCTGACCCCGGTCGAGTTCCTCGGCGAGACCTATGCGCTCAACCGTCTCACCGCCTTTTTCGCCGCCGTCATCATCTGCGGGTTGCTCTATCTCTGGCTCAACCATTCCCGCGCCGGCATGTCGATCCGCGCCATCGCCGTTTCCCCTGACAGCGCCCGGCTCGTCGGCATCAACGTCCCACGCCTTTCGGCGCTGGCCTTCGCGCTGGGCGGTGCCGTCACCGCCATCGGCGGATCGCTGATCTCGACCTTCCTGACCCTCGACGCCTCCACCGGCGTCATCTTCACCCTCAAGGCGCTCGTGATCGTCATCATGGGCGGGGTTGGCGACGTAAGGGGCACCATCGTCGCCGCCCTGCTGCTCGGCATCCTCGAGACCTTCGTCGCCACCGTGATCGACCCCGGCCTGACCCTCGCCGCCGCGTATCTCTTGTTCATCCTCATCCTTCTCATCCGCCCCCAGGGCCTGTTCGGCCGGAGCCAGACATGACCCGGCCAAACATGACCAGAATCGAGACCCGAAACGTCACCCTGACCATCCTCGCCCTGGCGGCTGCCGCCTGCCTGCCCTGGGTCGGCGGCGCCTATCTGCTGACCATCGGGGTCACCATCGCCATGTATACGGTGCTCGCCACCAGCTGGGCCCTCTTCTCCGGCCCCACCCACTACATCTCGCTCGCCACCGCCGCCTTCTACGGCGTCGGCACCTACACCGTCGGCATCGGGATCGAGACCGTGCCCTACTGGATCCTGCTCCCCATCGCCGGCATCCTCGGCGCCATCATGGCTGCCCTCGTCGGCCTCGCCACCCTGCGCCTGTCGGGGGTCTATTTCGTCATCTTCACGCTTGGATTGGCCGAACTCGTCCGACAGGTCCTCACCTGGGTGCAGAACATGACCGGGCAAAAGGGCCTCTACGTCCTCACCGAACTGACCGAGATCCATATCTACTGGCAACTCGTCGCGCTTGCCGGTCTCGTCTATCTCACCGGCTGGCTGATCGGGCGGTCGCGGCTGGGCTTTGCGCTGAGGATCATCGGCGATGACGAGGAAGTCGCGCGCCATTCCGGCATCAACACGTCGCGGGCCAAGGTGCTGCTGTTCATGGTGTCGGGCTCGGTCGCCGCCATCACCGGCGCGATCCTGGCCCCGCGCTACATCTATATCGAACCCTCGCTGGCCTTCACCCCGATGCTGTCCTTCCAGGTCGTCATCATGGCGCTGTTGGGCGGCACCGGGCGGCTTTGGGGGCCGGTCGTGGGGGTCATTCCGTTCACGCTGCTGTGGGAGGCGATCTCGGCCAGCTTCCCCAACCAGACGACGCTGCTTCTGGGCTGCAGCTTCCTCATCATCGTCTACCTGCTGCCGAAGGGTTTCGTCGGTCTGCTGACCACCATCCGCACGAAGATGAACGCGCGCGAGGGTTTCGCATGACCGAAACCGTTCTCTCCCTGCGCGGGGCCACCAAACGCTTCGGCGGGCTTGTCGCCGTCAACGAGCTCGATTTCGACGTCGCCGAGCACGAGGTCCTCGGCCTGATCGGCCCCAACGGCTCGGGCAAGTCCACGACGCTCAACCTGATCTCCGGCGCCTTCCCGATGACCTCCGGCTCGATCTCGCTGCGCGGCACACCGATCAGCCACCTCCCGGCCCAGGAGATCGCCCGCCGGGGCGTCGCCCGCACCTTCCAGCTGGTCCGCCTGCTGCCTTCGATGACGGTCCTGGAAAACGTCAAGGCCGGGGCCGTCTTCGGGCATCGGCGGCGCTGGGGGGCTGAAGCCGATGGCCATGCGATGCGGATGCTGGAACTCGTCGGCCTCACCCGCCGCGCCCAAGCCCATATCGGTGAACTCACCTATATCGACACCAAGCGCGTCGAGCTCGCCCGGACGCTGGCCTCTGACCCCCGCGTCCTCTTGCTCGACGAATGGCTGGCGGGCCTCAACCCGACCGAGCTGGAGGAAGGCATTGCGCTCGTCCACCGCCTCCGCGACGAGGGCCGCACGATCATCCTGGTCGAGCACGTCATGGATGCCATCCGCTCGCTCTGTGACCGCTGCGTGGTGATGTCTTCGGGGGTCAAGATCGCGGAAGGCACCACGGGCGAGGTGCTGAACGATCCGGAGGTGATCCGGGCCTATCTGGGGGAAGACGATGCTTGAGGTCGCGGGTCTTTCGGTCAGCTACGGCCAGCACCGGGCGCTGGAGGGGGCCTCCCTGAGCGTCGGCAAGGGCGAGATCGTGGTGATCCTCGGGGCCAACGGGGCCGGGAAGACGACGCTCTTGAAGGCGCTGAGCGGGGTCTGCGAGGGGCGGGTCACGGGCGAGGTGCGCCTCGACGGGGTCGAGGTGACCGGGCGGCCGCCGCATGAGATCGTCGAGGAGGGGCTGGCGCTGGTGCCGGAGGGGCGGGGGGTGTTCCCGGACCTGACGGTGCAGGAAAACCTGACGCTGGGGGCCTATGCGGCACGGGCGCGGGACGAGGAGGCGGGGAACCTTGAGCGGGTCTACCGCCTGTTCCCGAAGCTCGAGGAGCGGCGGCGGCAGGTGGTGCGGACCATGTCCGGCGGCGAGCAGCAGATGGTGGCAATCGGGCGGGCGATGATGTCGAACCCTTCTATTTTGGCGCTGGACGAGCCGTCGCTGGGGCTGTCGCCGCTGTTGTGCAAGGAGCTGTTCCAGAGCCTGAAGGCGGTGCGCGGGGCTGGGTTGGGGATTCTGCTGGTCGAGCAGAACGCCCGGCAGAGTCTGGCGATTTCGGACCGGGGGTATCTCTTGGAGAACGGGCATGTCACGCATCACGCCAGTGCGGAGGATCTGATGCACGACCCGGCGGTGCAGAAGGCTTATCTCGGGGGGGCCGCTGCGAGTGCGGCGACCCGTCCTGCGGCGAGTGCGGCTGCGGTTGCGGCGCAGCCTGCGCCTAAGCCCGCTGGCGCGTCAGCAGCTCCGCGCCATGCGTCCTCGCCATCTGATATCGCCGCACAGGCAATGGCCGGGTTCCAGTCCAAGCACCCGACGCCTGCGCCGGGCCCTGTCCCTGTACCGACGCCTTCCCCTGCTGCCGCTCGCCCGACTGCGCCGCCTCCTCAGGCGGCACAAGCGGCGGCGTCCTCACCGTCTGCTCCGCCGACCCCGCCGCGCACCGATCCGTACAAGATCGACACGGCGAGCCTTGTGGCGCGGGCCGCTTCGAAGGCGGACCGGCGGCCCGGAGCGAATGGGGGGGCAAACGGCGGGGGGAACGGGATGGGGAATGGCCGGTTGCCGACGCCTCCGGCGGCGCAGCCGGTTTTGACGCCCAGCACTCGGACGCCGATGCCTGACCTGAATGGCTCGGCCTCGGAGCGGCTGGAGGCGATGCTGAAGGAAATTGAAGATGCCGCGCGGCGGGCCGAGAGCTATCGCCCGCGCCGCGACGGATAGGAAAAGGAGTAAGACAATGCTCGATACCTCCACCAATGGCCCGGCGATCAAGGGCATGTATATTGGCGGGTCCTGGGTGCCCGCCGCACGGACCTTCGACGATCTGAACCCGTCGGACAATTCACTCTACGCACGCATCCCCGATGGCAGCGCTGCGGACATGACCCGCGCCATCGAGGCCGCCCATGCGGCGTTTCCGGACTGGGCGGCGTTGCCGTTTCACCACCGGGCGCGGCATCTGAACCGGATCGCCGAGGTCTGGGAGCGGCGCAAGGACGAGTTTGTGCAGGCTGCGGTCAACGAGGGCGGCGGCTGGCTGGGCAAGGGGATGTTCGAGGCGGGGTATGTGGCGGAGGTGTTCCGCTCGGCCGCCGCTCTTTGTTACCAGAATATCGGCGAGGTGCTGCCGTCCGAGCATGGCAAGTTCATGACCGCCACCCGCTGGCCGCTTGGCGTCGTCTCGGTGATTTCCCCTTGGAACATGCCCGGTATCCTGACCTCGCGCGGCTTCGCGGCGGCGCTGGCGGCGGGGAATACGGTGGTGCTGAAACCCTCGGAGGATACGCCTTACGCGGGGGGGCTCTATTTCGCGGAAATTCTCGAAGAGGCTGGCATCCCCAAAGGTGTGTTCAACGTCGTGACCTGCTCGCGCGAAAGCGTCGGGGCGGTGGGCGACGAAATGATCGAGAACCCGCTGGTGAAGGCGGTGTCCTTCACCGGCTCGACCGCCGTGGGGCGGCATATCGCGGCCAAGGCGGGGGCACATCTGAAGAAGGCTTGTGTCGAGCTGGGCGGCAAGGACAGCATGATCGTGCTCGAGGATGCCGATCTGGAGCACGCCGCCAAGGCCGCGAATTTCGGCAGTTTCATGCATCAAGGCCAGGTCTGCATGTCGACCGAGAAGCTCTTGGTGCATGAGCGGGTCTATGATGACTTCATGTCGCGCTTCCTGTCGCGGGCGGCGAAGCTGCGGACGGGGCATACGAATGACAAGGACAACGTGATTGGGCCCCTGGTCAACAACCGGCAGGCGCTGCGGGTGAAGGCGCTGATCGACGATGCGGTGGCCAAGGGGGCGACGGTGGAGCTGGGCGGGAAAGCTTGGGACAACTTTGTCGAGCCGACCGTCCTGACCGGGGTCACGCCGGAGATGAATATCTGGCATGACGAGACCTTCGGGCCGGTGGTGATCGTGCGGCGGTTCGCCTCCGATGACGAGGCGGTGGCGCTGAACAACGACACCGAATACGGGCTGACCGCTGCAGTGATGACCGCCGACGAGCCCCGCGCCTTGCGGATGGCGGGGCGGCTGGAAACCGGCATGGTCCACGTCAACTGCCAGAACATCAACGACGAGCCGCATGTGCCGTTCGGCGGGGTCAAGGCCTCGGGCGTCGGGCGCTACGGGGGGCGGTGGTCGCTGGATGCTTTCACGGAACTGCGCTGGATCACGCTGGATCGCGGCGGCCGTCATTTTCCGCCGGTCTTTTAAGCCGGTCGTTTGGATTGCGCGATGGCAAGCCCATCGCCTGAAGGGAGGAACTGGATATGAACGCTCTGGGATGGATCATTCTTCTGCTGGTCATCGCCGCCATCGTGGTGGCGCTGGCGGCATGGTTCTACCGCCGCGCCACCAACGAGGTCAGCCTCGTGCGCACCGGCATCGGCGGGCGCAAGGTGGTGATCGATGGCGGGGTGCTGGCGATCCCTTTCTTCCACGAAATCAGCCGCGTCAACATGGCGACGATCCGGATGGATGTGTCGCGCTCGGGCGAGCATTCGCTGATTACCAAGGACCGGATGCGGGTCGATGTGGGGGCGGAGTTCTATGCTTCGGTGATCCCTGAGGCGGACGCGATCACAAGGGCGGCGCAGACGCTGGGCAAGCGGACGTTTCAGCCGGATCAGCTGAAGTCGCTGATCGACGGGATGATGATCGACGCGCTGCGCTCGGTGGCCGCGCGGATGACCATGGACGAGCTGCACGAGAACCGGGCGGATTTTGTCCGCGAGGTCCGGGCGGCGCTGGTCGACACGCTGGGGCGGTACGGGCTGGAACTGGACTCGGTGTCGCTGACAGCCCTCGATCAGACACCGTTCTCGGCGCTGGACGAGAACAACGCCTTCAACGCGGTGGGGATGCGGAAGCTGGCCGAGGTGATCGCGAAGTCGAAGAAGGAGCGGGCCGAGATCGAGGGCGAGAGCCAGGTTTCGGTGCGGAGGGCCGAGGTCGAGGCGAACCGGCAGAAGCTGGAGATCGAACTGGAGGAACGCCGGGCCGAGATCGCCCAGACCCAGGAGATCGAGATGCTGATGGCCGCGCAACTGACCGAGATCGCCCGCAAGAAGGCGGATGCCGAGCGCGAGGCGGTGCAGGCGCGCATTCAGATGGAACGCGAAATCCAATCAGCCTCGCTGGCCCGCGAAATGGCGATCCGGGAGGCCGAGATCGCGCAGGCGCGGGCCTTGCAGATCGCCGAGCAGGACAAGGACATCTCGCTGGCCGAGAAAAGCCGCGAAGGCAGCAAGGCCGAGGCGGAGGCCAAGGCGGCGCGGGCGGCTGTGGTGAAGGCCGAGGAGGATCTGGCGACGCTGAAGCAGCTTGCCGATGCCGACCGGCGGCGGCAGGTGGCGCTGATGGCCGCCGAGCAGCAGGCCGAGGAGGAGGCGACGCGGGTCAGGATCACCTCGGAAAGCGACAAAGTGGCGGCGAAGGCGCGCGGGATCATCGAGCGCGAGAAAGCAGAGACGCTGAAGATCAAGGCCCTGGCCGAGGCCGAGGGCGAGACGGCGCGGATCAAGGCCGAGAACTCGCGGTCGGAGGCGTCGGCGGCGCTGGAGCTGGAAAAGACAAGGCTGGCGGCGATGCCGGGGATTATCTCGGAAATGGTCAAGCCGGCGGAGAAGATTTCCGGCATCTCGATCAACCATGTCAGCGGGCTGGGCGGCAACGGCACGGGGACGCCGTCGCCGATGGATCAGACGGTGAGTTCGATCCTCGATCTGGCGGTGGGCCTGCCGGTGATGAAGAAGATCGGCGACGCGATCGGGGTCAATCTGGAGGAGCCCGCAAAGCCGCAGAAGGGCGGGAAAGCCTGAGGTCTTTTCGCGAATCGGGATCGCCGGGCGGCATGGCGGAACGCCCGGCAGAGGCATTTTCCAGGTTATGACCGAGCCTCGGATTGGCGTTTCCGCGCTCCCGGACCTCACAAGCAGGCCTCGTTCGCACAAACTGGGCCGCTTTTCTGCCTCTTGGAAATCAAAGACTTAGGCCAGCGTCGTGATATTGTGAACATCAGCCGCGCGCTAATGATAATGAATCGTTAATCAATTGGCGAAAAACTGCTATTCTGAGCGAACAGAAACGATGCCCGCCTTTCGTTCCCGGGTGTGGTGAGTTCGCTTGGCGGCTGATGCCGGGTCTATGGTTTCCGGCACCCAATGTTAACGTATTGGCGAGTTTTCAAGTGACGAGTTTTTGATCCAGACTGGGCGACGGAACGTCCGCAGGAGACAAAAATGGCCAAGTTTGAAGACGTATCAGCGGCGCATTATTACGCACCGGGCCATGAGCCGGATCGTTACACGCCGATCATCGACGGCCTGTCGGAATCGATCCTGACCATCGGACCCGCGGTGATCCTGGTTCTGCTGGTGCTGCTGGCCTTCGCGCGCGTTCGCGACAAGGTGCTCGACCGCTCACCGGACAAGCTGTCCCAGGAGGCACTCGCCAGACAGGAGGCCGCACGGGTAGAAAAGGCCAGGGAGGTCCGCCAGTCCGTCCAGTCCCTGCGCAAGCAGCGTCAGCAGCAGACGCGGACGGTCTGAACACCGGAGCGCATCTGCCGATATCGGGAAGCAGGACCGCCTGACCCCTCTCCTTTCGCCATCTTGCCAGATGCCAGAGCATTTCCGGCTATGTCGGTAACGCCCCCTTTCTCCGCTGCCCTACGCTGTCACCAACGGCTATAGCATTTTGCGCCAAATCGAATTCATTCCGATCCTTGAGACGCATGTGCCACGCAAGCGCTGCCTCATTGATCGGAATGAATAAGTGGATCCAATCAGGCGCAACACGCTTTGGAAAAGAGCTCGGAGAGCGGTGCGCGCTATCGGGAGGGCTGACGCTGTTGATCACCGACGGCCTGACGGTCATCGCCTGGCGGAATGAAGGGCGGTGACGGGCGCGCGCCGAACCGCGCGCCCGGTTCAGGTCGTACAGGCGACGTCAGAAGGAAAAGAGGTAACTTGCCTTGATCGTCGTGGCCTGCCAGGTCGGTTCATAAATGCCGTCCGGTTCGTCCCTGATATTGTCCAGCTTGTCGTAGATGACCTCGACCCGGCCCGTCCCGGCCCCAAGCGCGCGCTGCGCACCGAGGCCGACAGTATATCCGGTCACCGATCCGCCATCCGTGTTCCCGCCCGGTCCGATCGCGCCTTGACCGAACATCATGGCAAAACCGGCGCTGCCGAACACTTCGTATCCGGCCCCGACATCCGCACCGAACAGCCCGCGCAACCGGACGGTCGCGTCGTGCTCGCAGAAATAGGGGGCTTGGGCGAAACCGTCGTCACAGCTCAAACCGTTGCGTTCCATCTCTCCGGTCAGGTTGAAATCGGCATCCAGTTCCGCGGCCGCGAAATTGGCCGGAAAGTCGTGACGGTAGCCTGCCGTCACGCCGATCATACCAAGATCACCGCTGGACGCAGGACCGCCACTCGATGACGGTTCGGATTCCGCCATCGCGTATCCAATCCCCCCGCCCATATAGAAGCTGCCCTGAGCGAACGCCGATCCCGATACAAGAACGCCAACGATCACCACGCTAGTCCGCAATAGTCTGAACATTTTCCCCTCCTTGAAGTTCGGCTGCCTTCGCACTTTGGCACGGTTCAGGATACTCGCGCAGAGCATCAAAAGCCAGACGATACTTATTGAGACCGACTTTTGCCTCTACACCAGGTCTATTTGCAGATTCTTGTGTCTATCGTCACTTTGTGCCACGCATTGTTGAGGCCGGCCGACGGAACTGTGGCCATTCGGGCATTTGCCGATACGCGGATCGGACACCACACGTTGCTCCCGGGGATCACGCTTCGGCTTGTCAAGGGGAGGAGGCGGAGGCACAATCGGGATATTCCCAACCGGTGCGAGACCCGGAAGGCGAGCCGCCCGACGCGGATCGCCGGAGGCAGCGGCCGGTTCCGTAGTGAAAGCAGAGGTTGGACCATGTTGAGTTCCGCGCAGATCGGTTTTTTCGAGGAAAACGGCTATCTCGTGGTCGAGGATGTGCTGGATCAGGCACGGGTGCTCGATCCGGTGCGGGCGGAGTATTCCGGCCTGATGGACCGGCTCTATGACGGCTGGGTGGCTGATGGGAAGTTGCCTCCGGGCGAGGGCCTGGATTTCTTCGAAAAGCTGAAGGTGGCTTATACCAGCGGCTGCGACTGGTTCCAACCGATGGACATCTCGCTGCCCGGCACGGTGATCGAGCCGGATTGTCCGTTCCATTTCGGCCCGGCGGTGCTGAACATGCTGACCGATAACAAGCTGCTCGATGTGGTCGAGAGCCTGATTGGCCCCGAGATCACCTCGAACCCGATCCAGCATGTGCGGATCAAGCCGCCCCGGACTCAGCTGAGGGCCGACGAGGTGCGGGCGCATATCACCGCCACCGACTGGCATCAGGATCAGGGGGTGACGCATGAGAGTGCCGATGACACGAAGATGGTCACGGTCTGGATCGCCGTCACCGATGCGACGCGGCAGAACGGCTGTCTGCAGGTGCAGCCGAGGCGGCACAAGGGGGACTTGCTGCCCCATTGCCACAAGACCCAGGTCGGCATCCCCGATCAGTTCATCGGCGGGCACCGGTCGATCCCGCTGCCGGTGGGCTCGGGCGGGATCGTGATCTTCGATCCGATGACGCCCCATGCCTCGCTGGTCAACAAGACCGACGGGTTCCGCTGGAGTTTCGACATCCGCTACAATGTCACCGGCCAGTCGACAGGCCGCGATCATTTCCCGAGCTTCGTCGCCCGGTCCCGCGCCCGTCCCGAGACGGAGCTGCGCGATGCCGATACCTGGCGGGCGATGTGGGAAGCGGCGCGGGCGCGGCTGGCGGCGTCGCAGTTCGTCGATCTCTATCGCTGGGACTCAACCGCACCCTATTGCGCCTGAAACCTGCCGGAACGGCTGGCATCTGGCTGGCGGATGGTGTTGAGTGCGGCCAAACGGGCCGCTGCCGGCCCCGTGCGTGAGGATACCGACATGAGTGATACAGTGAGGCTGGATGCCTCGGACAATGTAGTGACAGCGGTGCGGCCCCTTGAGGTCGGCGAGCATGGGGCGACGCAGCTGATCCCCCGGGGGCACAAGATGGCGGTGGCGGACATCGCCAAGGGCGCTCCGATCCGTAAATACGCCCAGGTGATCGGCTATGCGGGCGAGGACATCGCCGCCGGGGCGCATGTGCATACGCAGAACTGCGAGTTCCGGAATGTGGATACGGCCTATGAATTCGGGACCAATCTGCGGCCGGTGGTGCCTGTCGCCACCCCCGACACCTTCATGGGCTACCGCCGGGCCAACGGCAGGGTCGGGACGCGGAATTTCATTGCCATCCTGACCAGCGTCAACTGCTCGGCGACGGCGGCGCGGATGATCGCGGATCATTTCACGCCCGACAAGCTGGCCGCCTATCCGAATGTCGACGGGGTCGCGGCGTTCTCGCACGGGACGGGCTGCGCGATGGCCTCGAACGGGCCGGGCTTCGAGGCCTTGCAGCGCGTGCTCTGGGGCTATGCGCGCAATCCCAATGTCGGCGGCGTGGTGATGGCGGGGCTCGGTTGCGAGGTGATGCAGCTGGATTTCCTGCTGGAAGCCTACGGGATCGAGAACGGGCCGCTTTTCCGCACCATGAACATCCAGGATGTCGGGGGATTGCGGAAGACCATCGAACTGGGCATCCGCCGGGTCGAGGAGATGCTGCCCCTGGTCAACGAGACCGGGCGGACGGAATGTCCGGCCTCGGAACTGATGGTGGGCCTGCAATGCGGCGGGTCGGATGCGTGGTCGGGGATCACGGCGAACCCGGCTTTGGGCTATGCCTGCGACCTGCTGGTCGCGCAGGGCGGCACCGGGGTGCTGGCCGAGACGCCGGAGATCTACGGCGCCGAGCATCTGCTGACCCAGCGGGCGGTGAGCCGGGAGGTGGGCGAAAAGCTGATCAGGCTGATCCATTGGTGGGAGGATTACACGGCGCGGAACAATGGCTCGATGGACAACAATCCGAGCCCCGGCAACAAGAAGGGCGGGCTGACCACCATTCTGGAGAAATCACTGGGCGCGGCGGCCAAGGGCGGGACCTCTCCTTTGACTGGGGTTTACAAATACGGCGAGCCGATAACCGAGCGGGGCTTCGTGTTCATGGATTCTCCGGGCTATGACCCGGCGAGCGTGACCGGGCAGATCGCCTCGGGCTGCAATCTGGTAGCGTTTACCACCGGACGTGGCTCGGCATTCGGCGCCAAGCCATCGCCGTCGATCAAGATCGCCACCAATTCCGAGATGTATGGCAGGCTGACCGAGGACATGGACGTCAATGCCGGGACGATCCTGGAAGGGATCAGCGTCGAGGAGAAGGGCCGCGAGATTTATGAGCTGCTGCTCAGGGTGGCCTCGGGCGAAAAATCGAAATCCGAGGCACAGGGTCTGGGGAATTACGAATTCGTGCCGTGGCAGATCGGGGCGGTGATGTGATCGATGTGATTGTCGCCGGCGCCGGTCAGATCGGTGCCCGGCACATCACCCATGTCCAGGCCCATCCAAGGACCCGGCTGGCGGCGGTGATCGAGCCCTCGGCGGAGATAGCGACACCTGTTGGTGTCCCGCGCTTTGACCGGCTCGAAGACGTCGATGTCGCAGCGGATGCGGTGATTATCGCCACGCCGAATGCCACCCATGAGGCCCTCGGGCGGCTGGCGGTGGCGCAAGGCCTGGCGGTGTTGGTGGAAAAGCCGATGACCGCAAAGCGCGAAGAGGCGGAGCGGCTGGTTGCGGCGGCGGAGGCGGCGGGGGTGCCGCTGCTGGTCGGGTATCACCGGCGGCATCATCCGAAGGTGACCGCCCTGAAGGCGGCGCTGGCGGAGGGACGGATCGGGCAGCCGGTGGGGGCTTCGCTGATCTGGTCGGTAAAGAAACCGGCGGGCTATTTCGATGTGCCCTGGCGGCGGGGGCCGGGCGGCTCTCCGACGCTGATCAACCTCACGCATGAGATCAATTTCATGCAGTTCCTGTTCGGGACGGTCGCCGAGGTGACCGGGCTGGTGACCGGACGGCGGCAGGCCGGGGCGGCCGATACCGGGGCGGTGGCGCTGAGATTCGACAGCGGCGTGCTGGTGACGATGCTCTACAGCGACAACGCGCCCTCGCCCTGGGGCTTCGAGGCCGGGACCGGCGAAAATCCCGACATCGCGGCGCTGGGGCTCGATTGCCTGCGGATCATCGGAACGGAAGGGGCGGCGGCCTTCCCGTCGCTTCAGATATTCTCGGGGGCTGCGGACTGGTCCGAGCCGCAGACGGTCGAGCGGCTGGAGGTTACAGACAAACGCGCGCCGCTCGATATCCAGCTGGACCATTTCTGCGATACCGTCGAAAGTGGCGCGGTGCCGATGACGTCCGGGCGCGAAGCACTGGAAACCTTGCTTGTGGCCCTGGAGGTCGAAGCCGGATTGGGGTAGCCAGACAGCGAAAGTGTCTACTTTACTACACTTGGCCTGTATCTCTCACCCTAAAGGCGACTTTGGCCGAAAGTTCTCTGCCAATTCAAAAATTTATCCGCTAAGTTACTGAAAAATCGGGGAAGACGGATGACACGGGGAGTGATCCTCGGTTCGTTCATGCCGCCACATGAGGGGCACGTGGCGCTGATACGGACCGGGGCGTATCTGGTTGATGACCTGACACTGGTGCTGTCAGCCTCGGATGCCGATCAGATCCCGGCCGAGGCGCGGCGCGGGTGGCTGGAGGCGATGTTTCCTTCGGTGCGGGTGGTCATCAAGTGCAATGGCGCGGTGCCACTGCCGACCCATGACCGCGACTGGGGGCCGATCCTGCGCACGCTGCATCCCGAACCGATCGATCGGGTGATCGGCTCGGAGGATTACATAAAACCGCTGGCGCGCGCGGTCGGGGCGCAGCATTTCATCCTCGATCCGATGTGGATGGCGTTCCCTGCAAACGCCGCCGATATCCGCAAGGAACCGTTCCGCAACTGGCAGTTCATCCCCGGTCCCGTCCGGCCGTTCTTCCAGAAACGGCTGACCCTGGTGGGCGGCGAGAGCACCGGCAAGTCCTTCATGGCCGCCTTGCTGGCGCGGAAATACGGCGGGCCCTATGTGCCGGAATACGGACGCCCCTACGAGACCTTCCGCACTCCGGGCGACTATGCCCCGGAAGAGCTGCATTTCATCGTCGATGGGCATGTGGCCCACCGCCGCGCCCTGGCCCATGCAGCCGGGCCGGTGCTGTTCGAGGATACCGATCCCCTGCTGACCGCGGTCTGGGCCGAGATGCTGCTGGGCCGCCGTATGGAGGATCTGGAGGCGCGGATCGAACTGCCGGACCATTATCTGCTGCTCGACCGCCAGGTGCCCTGGGAAGAGGATCCGATCCGCTATTATGGCCGCGCCGAGATGCGCCAGCGGTTTCAGGACAAGATCGTCGAACAGCTGGAGCGGCATGGCGCGAGCTACACGCTGATCGAAGGCAGTTTCCCCGAACGCGAGGCCCAGGCCTGCACGATTGTCGAAGACATGTTGAAAAGCCCCAGGCGACTGGCCGAGTGAGGACGCATGAAGACCGTCAAGGACTATATCCGCACCATCCCCGACTTTCCCCATGAGGGGATCATGTTCCGCGATGTCACAACGCTGTTCGGCGATCCGCGCGGGTTCCGGATGGCCGTGGACCAGCTGCTGCATCCCTACGCCGGGGTGCGTATCGACAAGGTGGCGGGGCTGGAGGCGCGCGGGTTCATCCTCGGCGGCGCCATCGCGCATCAGCTGTCGGTGGGGTTCGTGCCGGTGCGCAAGAAGGGCAAGCTGCCGGGGACGACCGTGGAACAGGCCTATCAGCTGGAATACGGCGAGGCGGTGATGGAGGTCCATGACGACGCTATCGCCCCGGGCGAAAAGGTGCTTCTGGTCGACGACCTCTTGGCCACCGGCGGCACCGCCGAGGCCGGGATCCGGCTGATCGAGCGGTTGGGCGGCGTGATCGTCGGCTGCGCCTTCGTCATCGACCTACCGGAACTGGGCGGGATGGCAAGGCTGAAGGGGTTGGGGATGGAGGTGCACACTTTGTGCGCGTTCGAGGGGGCATGATAATTTCTCTGTATTAGCTAACTTAGCTAAGTAGGAGAAAGCCCAATGCAATTCACCATTCACACCGCGAAAAGCCACTTGTCCAAGCTGAGCGACTGGGAGCACCATGATCCCTTCGACCGGATCATCGCGACGACGGCTGAGGTTTCGGGAGCGCATCTGGTCTCGAAGGACCCGGATTTCGATCACTATCCCGGCGCGCTACAGCGACTTTGGTAGACCACGCTTCGCGTTTCCATTGCGGCGAAAACCCATTATGTGATCGTTAATATGTTGCACCGGAGGGCTATCAGATGAGCGACGTGAAGATGATCGGGCCGATGCCTCAGATCGGATACGGAACCTGGAACCGCAAGGGCGGGGAGGCCTATGACGGGGTGATCTGGGCGTTGGAGGCGGGGTATCGGCATATCGATACCGCCGAAGGCTACAGGAACGAGGAATTCGTCGGACAGGCGATTGCGGATGCGGGAGTGCCGCGGGGCGAGATTTTCCTGACCACCAAGGTGGCGCCGGAAAGCTTCGGGCCGGGGCAGATCATGGGGCATGTGGAGGCGTCGCTGGAGAAGCTTCGCACGGATCGGGTCGATTTGCTGCTGCTCCACTACCCTTCGATCAAGGACGAGTATGAGATCGAGGACTACATGGCGCAGTTCGCCGAGGTCTTCGACAAGGGGCTGACGCGGCATATCGGGGTCTCGAACTTCACCAAACGCTATATCGACCGGGCGCTGGAGCTTCTGGGGGACCGCACGATCCTCACCAATCAGGTCGAGATCCATCCGCTGATGCAGAACCGTCCGATCGTCGATTACTGCCGGGCCAGGGGCATCCCGCTGACCGCCTATTCGCCGCTGGCGCGCGGAGCGGTGTCGAAAAGCGCCGGGCTGGCTGAAATCGCTGCCGCCCACGAGGCAAGCCCGGAACAGATCGCGCTCGCCTTCCTGTTGCAGGAGGGCCATGTGGTGATTCCCTCTTCAGGAAACCGCGCGCGGATCGGGGCGAATCTGGCGGCGGCCGGCATAGGCCTTGCGGAGGCGGAAATGCAGGCGATTCGCGCTCTGGACGCGGGGTTGCGACTGGTCAACGGACCCTGGTGCCCGGACTGGGACGAATAGCGCAGGAAGAAGCGCCCGGCTTGATCGCTGATATCCTTGGCCTTTTTTACCAACTGGTAGGAAATTTTGTGAAAAAGCTAAAAAACTTAGGTCGGTTAACCTTTGATTAAGCAAGAATGCGTCATAAAGAGCTTGTCCGATAAACAACGGATGTTGCTTGCAAATCAGGCTCTTGTCTGAAATTCCGGCGCTCTTCTCGTCCCCCCCGCGAGAAGGGCGCCGACGTTTTTGAAGCTGCGCAAGTTTTCGACCCTGTCCCCAGGCATTCCAATACCGGATCCTCGACCTCCCGGCTCGGAAATGAGGGCAAGGCCCGCCCCGGGGCGGCACTGTCCAGAGCCGGCTTCGGCCCACTTGACGCATTCCGCCTTTCGAGCGTCTTGCGCCTGATCGGAATGAATAAGTGAATCCGGTCAGGCGCAAAGCGCTCTAGCTGATGCGCTCACCGTCCCGCCAGGCGGACCGAATAACCGGGGTTTCACCCATGGTTCCGACGCGCAGGACATCTGCCAGCGCGCCCGGTCGCAGCCTGCCCCGGTCGAAAAGGCCGGTCGCGTCTGCCGGCGCTGCGGTGACGGTCCGGACCGCGCGGGGAAGGTCCTTCCACATTTCAGCCAGGCGGAAGGCGGAGGACAAGAGCAGTGAGGGCACGTAGTCCGAGGACAGGATATCGAGAAGCCCCGCTTCGGCCAGGTCAGAGGCCGAGACATTGCCCGAATGCGACCGGCCCCGGATCAGATTGGGCGCGCCCATGATCACGTTTATGCCAGCTTCGCGGCAGGCTGCAGCCGCCTCCATCGTGGTCGGGAACTCGGCCAGCCGGATGCCCATCGAACGGGATTTCCCGACATGCTCCACCGTGGTGTCGTCATGGCTGGCCAGCGTGGCGCCGAGGCGGCGTGCCGCTTCGACCGTCGCGGCCTCATGCGCGTCGCGCACGCGGTTTCCGAGCGCGAGACGGGCCCGGACCAGATCGTCGAACTGCGCGTCCGTATAGGCGTATTTGCCGGAATAATAGGTCTTGAGCTGCGCCAGGTCGCGGAACTGCCGCTGCATCGGCGTGTGGTCCATGAGGCTGACCAGGCCGACACGATCGGCGGGACCGAACTGGTCGAGTTCCTCGATCAGCGTTTCGGAACAGACCTCGGCGCGCAGATGGATCAGGTGGCGGATGCGCAGGGCGCCTGCCTCGCGCAGGGTCAGAAGCGCGCTCGCCACCTCGCGGGCATAGCTGTTTTCGTGGTCCTTCGGGCCGCCGGTCGAGCCGGTCCGCAAGGCGTCGAACACCGTCGTGATCCCGGCCGAGGCCAGTTCGCCGTCATGGGCAAGGATGGCCGATAGATGCGGCATCTGCACCTTGGGGCGCGGTTCGAGATGCCGTTCCAGATTGTCGGTATGCAGCTCGACCAGACCGGGAAGCAGGTAGTCCCCTTTGCAGTCGGTGGCTCCGGCAGGCACGGCATCGCCCTCGGCCATGCAGGCGATTTTCCCGTCCGCGATATGCAGGGCGCCGGTCACAACCCTGTCTTCCAGGACGATCCGCGCGTTGGCGAGGCAGAGTTCGCTTGTCACAACAGCGTCATTCTGGTCTGGCAGTGAGGGCGGGGAAAGGTGGGTGTTCATGTCAGGCTTTCAGAGATTTGCGGTTTACTATCTGCCCGAGGACCCGGATCTTGCCGCGTTCGGCGCCTCCTGGCTCGGCTGGGATGTGGGTGGGGGCACGCCCTGCGCGCAGCCCGAGATAGAGGATATCGGCCGGTTCACCGATACCCCACGGAAATACGGCTTCCACGGCACGCTGAAGCCGCCGTTCCGCCTGGCCCCGGGGCTGACAGCCGATGACCTGGAGAACGACGTCGAAGCGCTGGCCGCCCGGAGTGCTCCGGTCCGGCTGGACGGGCTGGCGCTGTCGGTCCTCGGCCGTTTCCTGGCCCTGGTGCCCGTTGGCGACGCGCAGGCGCTGACCCGGCTGGCCTTTCGCTGTGTCACCGAGCTTGACCTCTACCGCGCGCCTCCCGGCGAGGCGGAACTTGCGCGTCGCCGCAAGGCGGGCCTCACCCCCCGGCAGGAGGCGCTTCTGGCGCGCTGGGGCTATCCTTATGTCGGAGACGAGTTCCGCTTTCACCTGACGCTGACCGGCAGCCTTGGCCCCGGGGACCTTGCTGCCGCCAGGGCTGCCATCGCGATGCGCCTGCCCGCGTTGCCCGCGCCTTTCACCATCGGATCCATCGCGCTGGTTGGCGAGGACGCGGCAGGCCTGTTCCATCTTGTCCATCGCTATGCGCTTTCCGGCTGAAGCAGGGCGAGCGCCCGCTGCGCCGCATCCTTCAGCGCGCCGTCGTTGCTGACGCTCAGCACCGCAAGCCCCGGTGGCAGCGGCTGCGTCACCCGGTCGAGCCGCCGGGCGATCTCGGCAGCACTCTCGCGCCCCCGCGCCGCCAGCCGCGCCGCCAGCGTTTCGGGACTGGCGGTCACGTTGAGGATGGTGAGGCCCGGAAAAACCGGCACCACCTCGGCCAGCACATCCCGCGACAGATTGACCAGAAGCGCCTCGCCTCGGGCGACCCGCTGCCGGACCGTGTCGGGGATGCCGTAGCAGAGCCCATGCGCCCTCCAGCTGAAGCAGAAGGCGCCGTCGCTTTCCATCCGTTCGAAATCCGCCTCGCTGACCGGATCATAATCCTCGCCGCCTAGCCCGGCGGGCCGGGTGATGACGCGGCGCACGCGGCCCAGTTCGGGGCGCCGGGCGACAAGGGCCGCAATCAGGCTGTCCTTGCCGACACCCGAGGGGCCGACGACGCCGATCAGCCGGCCGCTCACGCGGCCCCCTGAAGCGGCGCGAAGCCCGAGACATCGATCTGGCGGTCGCAGACCCGGTCCCGCGCCGTCTCGTCATGGAAGATGCCGATGATCGCCGCTCCGCGCGCCTTGGCCTCTTCGATCAGGCAGAGCACGACCTCGCGATTGGCCCCGTCGAGGCTGGCGGTCGGCTCGTCGAGCAGAAGGGCCGGATAGGCATGGATGAACCCGCGCGCGACATTGACCCGCTGCTGCTCGCCGCCCGAGAAGGTGGTGGGCGACAGCGCCCAGAGGCGCCGGGGCAGGTTCACCCGCGCCAGCATCTCGGCGGCGCGGTCCCGCGCCTCGCCCTGTGCGACCCCGACACGCAACAGCGGCTCGGCGACAACGTCGAGGGTCGGCACGCGAGGCACGACGCGCAGGAACTGGCTGACATGGCCCAGCGTCTCGCGCCGCAGTTTCAGGATCTCGCGCGGCGCGGCCGTGGCGATATCGGTTCCGGCGACAAGGATGTGCCCCGAGGCGGTCAGGTAGTTGCCGTAGATCATCCGCATCAGTGTCGACTTGCCAGCCCCCGAGACGCCGACCAGGGCAACGCATTCGCCCGGCGCCACACAGAGGCTCGCCCCGCGCATCACGTCGATAACCGCGCCGCCCTGGTTGTGAAGCTTAAAGGTCTTGCGCAGGTCTCTGATCTCGATCATTCCCGTTCCCCCTCAGACCTGCAGCACCGAACTGACCAGCAGCTGGGTATAGGCGTGCTGCGGGTCGTCCAGCACCTGGTCGGTCAGCCCGGTCTCCACCACATGCCCGTCCTTCATCACCATCAACCGGTCGGCCAGCAGCCGCACCACGGCGAGGTCATGAGTGACGACAATCGCCGACAGGCCCATGTCGCGCACCAGCCCACGCAAGAGGTCCAGTAGCCGCGCCTGTACGCTGACATCGAGGCCCCCAGTCGGTTCGTCCATGAACACCAGTCGCGGCCCGGTGACGAGGTTCCGCGCGATCTGCAGCCGTTGCTGCATACCGCCGGAAAAGGTCGTCGGCCGGTCGTCGATGCGGGTGTCGCTGATCTCGACCTTGCCGAGCCACTGGCGGGCCTCCTCGCGGATATCGCCGTAATGCCGCGCGCCGACCGCCATCAGCCGCTCGCCGACATTGCCGCCCGCCGAAACCCCCATCCGAAGCCCGTCGCGGGCATTCTGATGCACGAAGGCCCAGTCGGTGCGGCCGAGCATTCGGCGTTCTGGTTCCGACATCTTCAGCGTGTCGCGGGGGCCGTCGGCGCGGGTGTCGAAGATCACCTCGCCGGTATCGGGGACCAGATGCCCGGCGAGGCAATTCAGCAGCGTCGATTTGCCCGAGCCGGATTCGCCGACGATCCCCATGACCTCGCCCGGCCAGAGATCGAAGGAGACATTGGCGCAGCCGATATGCGCGCCATAGCGCTTGGTGACGCCGCGCACATCGAGAAGCGGGGTCATCCGCACCTCCCGGGGCCAAGAATTTTCGAAAATTCTTGGCAAAACTCTTCGAAGAGTTTTGCGCCCTCGCTCATGCCGCGTCCTCCGCCAGTTGCGCACCGCGATAGCCATCGGCCCGGCGGCGCTCGCAGTAATCCGTATCCGAACAGACGAACATCCGCCCGCCCTCGTCGTCGGTGATCACCTCGTCGAGATAGCTGTCCTCCGCCCCGCAGAGCCCGCACGGGTGCGGCGCCTTCGACGGATCGAACGGGTGGTCCTCGAAATCGAGGCTGACCACCTTCGTGTAGGGCGGCAGCGCGTAGATGCGCTGTTCGCGCCCCGCACCGAACAACTGGATCGCCGCCATCTCCATCTTCGGATTGTCGAATTTCGGGATCGGCGACGGGTCCATCACGTAGCGGTCCTCGATCTTCACCGGATAGGCGTAGGCGGTGGCGATATGGCCGTGGCGCGAGATATCCTCGTAGAGCTTCACATGCATCAGCCCGTATTCTTCCAGGCTGTGCATCTTGCGGGTCTCGGTCTCGCGCGGTTCAAGGAAGCGCAGGGGTTCGGGGATCGGGACCTGGTAGACGAGGATCTGGTCTTCGGTCAGCGGTTCCTCGGGGATGCGGTGGCGGGTCTGGATGACGGTCGCCTCGGCGGTGGCGGTTGTCGTCGCCACCCCGGCGGTCTTCTCGAAGAAGCTGCGGATCGAGACGGCATTGGTCGTGTCATCCGCCCCCTGGTCGATGACCTTGAACGTGTCGTCGGGGGTCAGGGTCGCGGCACTGACCTGCACACCGCCGGTGCCCCAGCCATAGGGCATCGGCATCTCGCGGGAGGCGAAAGGCACCTGGTAGCCGGGGACCGCGAGACCCTTGAGGATGGCGCGGCGGATCATCCGCTTGGTTTGTTCGTCGAGATAGGCGAAGTTGTAGTCGGTCATTCCGCCGCCTCCTGCACAGCCCCGGCCCCCGCCTCGCGGCGCAGTTTGCGGATCAGTTCCAGTTCGGACTGGAAGTCCACGTAATGGGGCAGCTTGATGTGTTCGAGGAACCCCGTCGCCTGGATATTGTCGCCGTGATACAGCACGAATTCCGCGTCCTGCGCCGGGGCGCCGACGAAATCCTCGCCGAGTTCCTGCCAGCGCAGCGCCCGGTCGACCAACGCCATCGAGATCGCCTTGCGTTCGGTCTGGCCGAAGACGAGGCCATAGCCGCGGGTGAATTGCGGCGGTTCGGTCTTCGAGCCCTTGAACTGGTTCACCGTCTCGCATTCGGTGACGGTGATCTCGCCGATCTCGATGGCAAAGCCCAGTTCCGGGATCTCCATCTCGACCGCCACCGCGCCGATCCTGAGTTCGCCGACAAAGGCGTGGTTGCGGGCGTAGCCGCGCTGGGTCGAATAGGCCATGCCAAGGGTGAAGCCCTCGTCGGCGCGGGTCAGGGCCTGAAGGCGGAGCGGGCGTTCGGCGGGCAGTTCCAGCGGCTCGCGGGTCAGGTCGGGGGGTGGGGTGTCGTCGACCGTCGCCTCCTCGATCAGGCCCTCGCGGTTGAGGAAACCGGTAACATGCGGGATCGGGCCATCGGCGGCGGGCGCGGCGGGGGCCTCGGGCAGCTCGCCATCGGCGGCGAGTTTGAAGTCCAGGAGGCGGTGCGTGTAGTCGAAGGTCGGGCCGAGCACCTGACCGCCGGGGAGGTCCTTGAAGGTGGCCGAGATGCGACGGTCGCAGGTCATCGCGGCGGTGTCGATAGGGATCGAGGCGCCGAAGCGCGGCAGGGTGGTGCGGTAGGCGCGGATCAGGAAGATCGCCTCGATCAGGTCGCCGCGCGCCTGCTTGATCGCCAGCGCCGCGAGGTCGGGATCGTAGAGCGAGCCTTCCGCCATCACCCGGTTGACGGCGAGGCCGAGCTGTTCGCGGATCTGGGCGACACTCAGCTCGGCCACGGAAGGATCGCCGCGCCGTTCCTCGGCCAGCCAGGCATGGGCATTCTCGATGGCGCGTTCGCCGCCCTTGACCGCGACATACATCAGCCGATCCTCGTCGAACGGGGCAGTGCCGCGAGGCGGTCGCCACAGGTGAAGTAGAAATCGAGGCCCAAAGGGAAACGCGCCGCATTGGCGGCCAGTGCCACCGGATCAGGCAGCGACAGGGCGGCCTCGGTGCGGATGCCGGGGCCGGTGAGGCGGGTGCCATTGGCCTCCAGCCGGTCGCAGGCGACGATCAGCGTGGTCGAGCGATCGGGATACTCGGGCGTGCCGATCGGATACGCCGAGAGCGGCATCAGGTCGTCCCAGGTGCCGAAGGCGAACATCGCCTTCGCGGGGCCGGTCAGGGGGGCGCCGCTGTGGAAGGCGATCCAGTCGCGGGAGGCGGGGGTGTCCATCGCCCCGGCCAGGTAGACCGGCGTATCGGGGTCGGTGAGGGTCAGCATCAGCGTGCCCGCCGCGACCGACAGCGGCGCGGGCGGGGTGGTGCCGGAGACGGTCTCGATCCGGCCCGGTCTCGCCATGGCGTTCATCAGGGCGCGGAAGGCGTGGGCCGCCTCGCGCGGCGCATCGGAGAACCCGCCTTCGAGAGTGCTGGCGTCCATCAATCCTCTCCCCTGACCATGGTGAAGAACTCGACCTTCGTCGCCGCGGCCTTGTCGGCGCGGGTGCGGCGGCGGGCGGTTTCCTCGGCGCGGAGCGGGGCGAGGATCGCCGTTTCGACGTCGTCTGCGGCCCCGGTCTGCATCAGCGCGTCGATGATCGCGGCGGCCTCGGCATCGGCCTTGCGGCGGCCCTGGACATGGCCGTGGCCGACCGTGCCGCAATCCAGTTTCAGCGTGCAGCGCGTCACCGTCATTTCTCCGAGATTGAACGCCGCCCCTGTGCCCCCGGCCCGGCCGCGCACCATGACGCTGCCGATCTCGGGCGCGCGGAGAGGGACGGCCTCGCGGGAGAGGCCCGCAGCCGCCAGCAGACCGGCGGCGCGGCCTTCCGGGGCGCGGGCGAGGAGGCCCATCCAGGCCTTGCGGGCTGCGTTCGGGTCGGTCATGTAGACAACTCCGAGATATTCTATACAACTAGACATATTATACACGAGTGGTCCGGGAATGCCCATGAAAATTTGATGACATCGGCCTGGGTGTCTGAAGACGCCGCCGCGATCAGCCGCCGTGTTTTTCGAGGAAGGCTTCGGCGCGAAGCTGGCGGAAGTCTTCCAGCGCCTCGCGCAGCCGCTCGTGCGGCCAGTCCCACCAGGCCAGAGCGATCAGCCGCTCGGCGATCGGCTCGGGTTGGCGCAGGCGCAGCAGTTTCGCCGGGGTCCCGGCAACGATCGTATAGGGTGCCACATCCTTCGTCACCACGGCCCCCGCCGCCACAACGGCGCCGTCGCCCACCCTCACCTCCGGCTTGACCATCGCGCCGTGGCCGATCCAGGTGTCATGGCCGATATGGGCCGTCCGCGCCGCCCGCCGGGTAAAGAACGCTTCGTCACGCTCCACATCGTCCCAGTAGAGGGGCGAGCGGTAGAGGAAATGGTGCAGCGAGGCGGTGTCCAGCGGGTGATCGGTCGCGCCGATCCTCGAATGCGCGGCGATATTGGCGAATTTGCCGATCCGGGCATTGGCGATGTCGGCGTAGCGGTCGCAGTAGGAATAATCGCCGAACTCGGCGTTGATTACCCGCGAGCTGCGCCCTATCTCGACATAGCGCCCGAAACGCGCGTCGACGATCTCGCAATCGGGATGGATGACCGGCTCGTCCGGCTTCAGACGCGCCATCAGGCTGCGTTGCCCGCGATCAGGCGCCGCCTCAGCCAGCCTGAGACCCAGTCCATGAAGATCACCATCAGGATGATGAGGACAATGTAATAGGCGACCTCTTCCCAGTCCTTCTGGGTCTGGATCGCCTGGGTGATCAACAACCCGATTCCACCCCCGGTTATCGCGCCGATGATCGTGGCACTGCGGGTGTTGCTTTCGAGGAAATAGAGGATCTGGCTGAGCAGCACCGGCACCACCTGGGGGATCACCCCGAAACGGTAGCGCTGCAGGGGCTTGGCGCCGGTCGAGGACACGCCTTCGATCTGCTTGCCGTCGACGTTTTCCAGCGCCTCGGAAAAGATCTTGCCGAAAGTGCCGGTGTCGGTGACGAGGATTGCCAGCGCCCCGGTCATCGGGCCGGGACCGAAGGCGCGGGACAGGACGATGGTCCAGATCAGCGCATCGACCCCGCGCACGAAGTCGAAGACCCGGCGCATGGCGAAGCGAATGGCCATGAACGGGGCGAAGCGCTTGGCGGCGAGGAAGGCCAGCGGCAGGGCGATCATCGCGCCGCCGAAGGTGCCGAGAAAGGCCATAAGGATGGTCTCGCCGATGGCCCAGACGACGTCTCCGTGCCGCCACATCGGGTTGTGCCAGAAATCCTCCCACGCGCCAGCGACGTTGTCGCGGTTGGGGTCGATCTGCTCGCCGAAGAGGATGTCGGAAACACCATGCTCGTAATAGGGGCTGTCGAGGGTGAAGAAGAACAGCTCCCAGCCGGCGAAATAGTTGAAGATCTCGGTCTTCGAGCGGGTGATCGTGACCCGGCCTTCCGGGGTGGAGATAGCGACGCGGTTGCGGCTGGCGTTGATCCAGTCGGGAGGGGTGTCCCCGAGATTGGTGACGACTTTCGTGCCGTCGAACTGCGCCTCGATCAGCCCGTATCCCGGCACCTCGATTTCCGTCGCGTTGCCGGGCAGAAGCCGAACCAGATAGCCGCCTCCAAGATCGACCACCGTCGTCTCGCCCACGGTCACCCAGTCGGGATGGGTGCCGTCGGGATAGCGGCCCTTGCGCTCGCCCTCGATGGCATAGTCGATGCTGCCGTCGCCGTGGCTGCGCGTCACGTGAACCTTGTAGCTGACCATGTCCGAGGCCAGCGTCATCGCGTTGCCGGGCTGGGCGCGGTCGACGAGGCCGCCGATGTCGAAGGCGAAGAAGACGTAGACGA
Organism: Paracoccaceae bacterium; assembly: GCA_050299335.1. Taxonomy (GTDB): domain Bacteria; phylum Pseudomonadota; class Alphaproteobacteria; order Rhodobacterales; family Rhodobacteraceae; genus JBNKVT01. The sequence continues at coordinate 203,221 of JBNKVT010000008.1, forward strand.
AATAGGCAAGGATCACCGCAGGCACCGCGAAGGCGGTCAGGCGTTTGCGGCGGATGAGGCCGGAGGCGCGGGTCTCTATCGAAAGCGTCGCGTCGGTCATGCGCCCTGCCCCTCGGTCAGTCGGTTGCGGTAGCGGCTCGACAGCTGGTCGAAAAAGACGATGGTCCCGAACAGCAGGATGAAGATCGCTGCTGCCTCGTCGAACCGCCCCGGCCCCCACGCCATCGAGTTCTTCAGCTCGTACCCGATCCCGCCCGCGCCGACGAAGCCGAGGATGGCCGAGGCGCGGATATTGATCTCGAAGCGCAGCAACGCGTAGCTGAGGAAGTTGGGCGCCACCTGCGGCACGATGCCCAGAAGGATGCGCTGCGACCAGTTCGCCCCGGTCGATTGCAGGCCCTCGACGGGCTTCAGGTCGGCGTTCTCGGCGACTTCGGAGAACAGTTTGCCGATGGCGCCGCCCGTGTGGATGGCGATGGCGATGACCGCCGGGACCGGGCCGCTGCCGAGGACGAAGATCAGCATCAGCGCGATGACGATCTCGGGCACCGCGCGCATGATGTCGGTGACCCGCCGGAAGATTGGGATCAGCCGCGGCCACAGCGCCAGCCCGCGCGTGCCGTGCATGGCGAAGCCGAACCCGGCCAGCACGCCCAGCAGCGTCGAGACGGCGGCGATGTTGACGGTTTCGATCAGGGCCGGAAGGTATTTCCACATCAGCCCCGGCAAGTCCGGCAGATGCGCCCAGGCCTCGCTGAGCACGGCGGCCGGGTAGTCGCCGACATTGTGGATCCCGTCCCAGAAGCCGCCGGCGTTCCGTCCGTCGGCGACCATGAAGCCCGAGACCATCAGCACGACGAAGATCAAGAGCGTCAGGCCGCCATAAAGCCGCTTTCGCCGCACCATTTCGAGATAGGAGGCCTGAACGCCGCTCACCGACGACTGGCCTCCGAGAGTGATATCCGCCATGTCCGCCCCGGCAAATAAAGCGCGGGCCCTCCGGTTGGAGAGCCCGCTTCACGTCAGTCCGTCGATCAGCTGCCCGTCGCCTTGCGGGCTTCGATGATCGACAGGTACAGGTCATGGGTGACCGGCTGGAAGCCCAGCGTGTCGCCCGCGGCCACGCCATAAGCGCAGTCGGGATCGGCTTCGTAGAGGTCGTCGACGAGAAGCGTCATCTTGGCCTTCACGTCCTCGGGCAGCGCCTTGCGCACGACCACCGGGCCTTCGGGGATGACGTTGGATTTCCAGATCTCGACCATCTCGTTCATATCGACGAGACCGGAATCGACGGCTTTCCGAAGCGCGCCCGAGTTGTAGCCGTCCTCCCAGTTGCCCTGGCCGTCGGCCCAGGTCACGCCGCCGTCGATATCGCCGTTGAACACCGCGACGATGGTCTGCTCGTGGCCGCCGGTGAACTTGACCTCGCCGAAATAATCGCCCGATTCCATCGAGGCGCCGGTCACCTGCGGAATTTCGATGGACGGGATCAGGTAGCCCGAGGTCGAGTTCGGATCGCCGAAGCCGAAGACCTTGCCCTTGAGATCCTCAAGCGAGGTAATGCCCGAGTCCTTCCGGGCGAACCCGATGGAATGATAGCCGATCGAGCCGTCGAGGTTGACCTTCACCAGCACCGGCTCGACCGCTTCGGGGTCCTGCAGGTAGGTGGCGGCATAGGAGGACGCGCCGAGCCAGGCCATATCCAGCGTGCCGCCCAGAAGGCCCTGGATCACGCCGTTATAGTCGGCGGGCGCGAACAGTTTCACCGGCACGCCGAGGGCCTGTTCGGTGTAGTCGCCGAGGCAGGCATAGGCGTTCATCCGGTCCTGGGCGTTTTCGCCGCCGAGGATGCCGATGCGGAATTCCTCGATCTCCTGGGCCTGGACGGCCGGGGCCAGGGCGGTGGTGGCCGCCAGTGCGAGGGCAAGAGTGCGTTTCATTTTCGTCTCCGTTTGAGGCGCGGAGGACCCGCGCTTTTCCTGGGTTGAGGCCGCCTCAGGCATGAATTTCGGCGGCACGCTCCGGTGCGGCGCGGTCAAGGGCGCCGATTTCGGTCGAGGTGGCGGCTTCGGAAAACCCGGCCCCCGCGCCGTAGATGTCGCGCGCCACCCCGGTAGTCAGCTGCGCGGGCGACCCGTCGAAGACGATCCGCCCGTCGCGCATCCCGATCACCCGGTCGCAATAGCGTCGTGCGGTGTCGAGCGTGTGCAGGTTCGCGATGATGATCCGCCCGTCTTCCTCGTGGATGCGCCTCAACGCCTCCATGACGATCTGGGCGTTCATCGGATCGAGCGAGGCGATGGGCTCGTCCGCGAGGATGATCTTCGGGTCCTGCATCAGCGCACGCGCGATGGCCACCCGCTGCTGCTGCCCGCCCGACAGCGCCTCGGCCCGTTTCGGCGCCTGCTCGGCGATGCCCAGCCTGTCCAGGATCGAGATCGCGCGGTGGATGTCGTCCGTGGGATAGATGTTGAACATCGTCGCCAGCGTCGAGCGGCTGTTGAGCGTCCCGTGCAGGACGTTCGAGACCACATCCATGCGCGGCACCAGGTTGAACTGCTGGAAGATCATCGCGCATCGGGCCTGCCAGGCGCGCAGGGCTGACCCCTTCAGCCCGGTGACTGGCACGCCTTCGAACAGGACGCGTCCGGTGCTTTGCGGCGTCAGCCCGTTCAACATCCGAAGCAAGGTGGATTTCCCTGCCCCCGACTTGCCGATGATCCCGATCATCGCGGGTCTGCCGACAGCGAAGGTCGCGCGGTCGACGGCGGTCTTGGGCCCGAAATGCCTCGTCAGTGCTTCGATTATAAACATCCGACCCTCACACAGATTGCAGGCTGGATATTCGTGGAGGAAGACGCCTGGTTAACAGTTTCACGAAGTTTTTGTTACGACAGCTTGCGCAGATCATGACCCATGCGCCCACCCGCGCGCTTCCGCCACCCATGATCCGGGGCCACATCGGCATTTCGTCCGAGGACGGCAGCTTTCGTTTTCTGTCCGGTTTGCATCGGCAGGATGCCGTTGGTCTTGAGTAGTACCGTCCCTTCGGCCACGGCGCGTCGGATCAGGGCGCGGTTGCGCGGCGCATCGGCGGAGGGTCGAGCGCAGCGAGGCAGCGCTGATTGCGATGCGGGATCATGACATCTCGCAGCGCCGGGTCCAGCCGGCCTGTCGGTTTCGATTCGAAGACGGTCCGGCGTGAACGCCCGCCGGATACGCGATGAACTCCTGAATGAGGAGGAATTCGACAGGCTGGGAGAAGCGCGAAGGAAACTGGCGCTCTGGCGCTATGATTACAACAATGTCAGGCCGCACGCATCGCTCGGCACCAAGCACCTGCGGAAGCGCGCCGGACGCTTGAGCAATTTGAGCGCTCCGCGACCTGCGCGTTTGATCGAAATATAGTTCGGGACGCACATCCGTCAGCCGCGCGGCAACCTGAGACGCATATGCTTCGCAAACGCTGCCTCGCGGGTTGGAATGAATGCGTGAATCCGATTAGGCACGGGACGTTCTATAGCATTTTGCGCCAAATCGAATTCATTCCAAACCGCGAACGCATTTGCTACGCAAACGCTGTCTCGCGGATCGGAATGAATAAGTGAATCCGGTCAGGCGCAAAGCGCTCTAAATTGAATGATTTCAGTCGTTTAAGATTCACCAGAGTGGTCACACTTGGAGGAGATCATGCCCTGGACTGAAGTCACTTGCGCCGACCATGACCGAGGGACCGGCCTTTCCGTTCATTGCCGGGCGCCGTCTACGGAACCCGGCACGGCCACACCCTGCTGTCTGATCTGCATCCGCAGGGCATCGACAGCCGGGAATGGCGGCGGGTCGGAGAAATCTCCGGTCGCACCGGCAGATCCCGCCGCCACGGCCGTGAACAGCTGCACCCGCCCCGGCCCGATCCGTCCGCCAAGTTGCGGAACAAGGCTGCGCGGGAATATCAGATTGCTGTTGGGCAGCGCCTTATGGACGCGCGCTTGCCTCTGATCGCCGCCGACGATGATGCTCAGATCCTGCTCCGTCCGTATGGCCGCGCGCCTGGACGTGACCGCGACCTCGTACGCCGGAACCGGTACCGAAAACCCGCCCTCGATCACGTCCAGTGGCCGCGGGCTATCGATCTCATGGATCCTGAGATGCCAGACCCCGGCCGGCAGAACCCAGCTTTGGATCGTCACATCGGAAAAGGGCCGCCAGCGCGACCAGAGCAGTTCCCCGGCCATCAGCGCCGCCTCGCAGCCCTCGCGCATCCGGAAATGCACCTCGTCATCCGACAGGGTCAGCATATTGTCCGAGGCGGCCTGATTGAACTGCCTTTCGTCCACCTCGATTGAGAACCCATAGCGCGTCGAATAGGCGAACTTGCTGTACTTCTCCGCCCCGTGGCGCATGTACCCCAGCTCCTGCCCGGAAGTCAGCGCCACCTTGTGGTTCCGCTGCGACTGAACGACCATCGCCGCTTCGGGGATCGGCGTAACCGGCGGGGCATCGGCCAGGGTCTCCTCAGCCTGCCAGAACGGATGGTCCTCGGATAGAGCCAGCGGCAGGAACGCCTTCATTGCCCAATAGGGCGAGCCGGGGCCGTTATAGCCTTCGCTCATCAACAGGTTCGGATAGGAGTAGCCAATGGTCATCAGCCCAGCCGCATCGAAAACGGGTTGCCCGGCCCACCAGCGAAGATTGCGCAGATAGAGACCCTTGATCTCGCCCCACGGCAACGCCTCCAGCCCGGCAAAACCATAGGCCCCCCAGATCCCGGCATGGGCAAAGCGATAGGTCAAGGACCGCCCGAAGGGAAGTGCCGCACCGTCCTCGGCGTACCAGTGGCGGATACCGTCCGCGAACTCCGCCGCCCGGTCGCGGAACACCTCTGCCCGCACCGGATCATCGGCGAGGGAGGCGTAGAGCAAGCCGTAGAAATGGAAAGCGAAGGGGATGTAGTGATCGACCTGCTTTGGCTTGCCGTCGTAATACCAGCCGTTCGACAGGTAGTAGGAATCGAGATCGTCGAAATAGGCATCATGCAGCGACAGATCGACCTTTTCGCCGACATGGGCGAGGCCGAGGCCGATCAGGATGCGGAAGAACTTCCAGTTGCAACTGGCGAAGGCACAGCGATGCGCCGACTGCAAGTAGCGGACAAGGTTGCGTTTCGCCGGTGTGGGCAGCGGTTCCCAGACATGCTCGGGCACCAGCCGCAGCGCGAAGCCGAGCGCGGCCATCTCGACCAGGCGCTGGTTGTTGTCATCGGGCAAGCCCCAGAATTCCGGGTGATCGGGATCGGTACCGTTGGCAAGTCCCTCGCGCCACATGTCCCAATAGGGAAAGTCGTAGCCTCCGGCGGCCAGCGGCACGATGCCCCAGAGCGGACGGGCGAAACCTTCGAGATCGGCCGAGGCCAGATCGTGCCGTGCCCCGGAATGCCCCAACCGCACCCGCGCCCGGCCTTCGGAAAAATGCGGGATCAGCGGATCGACCATGGCCTGCGCAGCCTTGGCGACGTCGTCACGGGTCTGGAAGGGATTGCCGTCTAAGGGAGAGAGCATGGGGCCTCGCGGGGCTGGAAGAGCGGGGGCGGACACCGCCGCCCCCACCCGTTGGGTCAGTCGATCTCGGCGACGCCGGCATTGATCTCGGCAATCGCGTCCTCGATGGAGATGTTATCGGTCATCAGTTCGTCATGCACGCGGCTCAGGACCAGATCGTACTCGGCAGCCTTCGGATGCACCGGCATCTCCAGATAAACGGCTGTGGTGACAAGCGCCCCCTTGCTGGTCTCGTCCTGCGGGAATCCGGCGCGCGAGGTGATGGTCTCCATGACTGTCGCGTCGCGGAGGGCCGGGATGGTGCCGGTCGCGGCCACGATCGCCGCCCCTTCCGGTCCGCCGACCCATTTGACGAATTCCGCCGCCGCCTCGACCTTGGAGGAGTTGACGTTGATGCCCAGGGGCGTCACCGCCCCCGCCGTCGCCCCGGCCTGAACGCCTTCGGGATGCGGGAAGGCGGCAATGCCCCATTCCGCGGCCGTCGACTCGCCGCTTTCCAGCTTCTGGATCTGCGAGCCGATGAACCACGACCCCATCGGCAGCATGGCGATTTCGCTGTTGTACCACGGTCCCGAATAATGGGTCTGCGAGGTCTTCAGCGACGCGTAGGAGCGGACCGCCCCGTCCTCCTGAAGCGACAGCACCCGCTCGTACCACGGAGCAAGGAAGCTGTAGTCATCGGCGATCAACGTGTGCTCGCCCGACTGGATCGCTGGCAATTGCACCGCCGAGCGCCAGACATGCAGGTGACCGCCGTAGACCTTGTCAGCACCGAAACCGGTGGTCAGGGCGCGGGCCTTTTCGTCAAATTCGGCCCAGGTCATGTCATTGGTCGGGTAGGCAACCCCGGCGGCGTCGAAATGCGCCTTGTTGTAGTAGAGGATCCAGAAATCGGTCCGGAAGGGCAGGCCGTAGACGCCGCCGTTGAGCTCAAGCGTCTCGATCAGGCCGCCATAGGCGCTGGTGTCCTCGGGGATGACGCCGATTTCCTTCAGGTCGATCAGCCGCCCGGTCGACACCATCTGGGCATAGCCCGGAATGTCCTTGATCGAGATGACGTCGAGATCGTCGCCACCGCCGGTCAGCTGGGTCATCACCATCTGGTTGTAATCGGTCGACCCAAGGTCGGTATATTCGATGGTGACGCCGGGATGGGTCGCCTCGTAGGCCTCGATCAGCGGGGCAAAGAAGGCGGTGTTGTTATAGTCCCAGATCGCCCAGTTGAGGGTGACCTCCTCCTGGGCAAGACCCGGAGAAGCCGTCAGCGCGAGGGCCGCGGCCAGGACGGGTTTGGTTAAGTTTCGCATTGTTTCCTCCTCATGTTGGTTGAATGCGGGCCGGTTGGTCCGGCGTCTCTTCTGGTTGCTCGGCCTCCCCGCGGCGGATATGGCCGAGGCTGGTCTGCGCGGTTTCGAGGACCGCGAAGGACAGCAGCAGCGCGCCGAGGGAAAAATTGATCGTGACCGCCAGGAGGACGGTCGAGGGGTAGAAGGCGATATGGGCCAGCCAGAGACCTGCATTGGCGCCGAGGGCCGCGAGGATCGGTAGCGGGCGCAGAAGGACGGTCAGGGCGGCGGCCCGGATCAGCGTGGCGGGTCCGGCCCGGGAGGTGGCGGTGAGCGCCATTGCCGCAAGCCCGGTCATGGTCAGGAACAGCGTCACCGAGCCCGCGACAGCCATCGGCAGGACCAGGAGCAGGTGATCGGTGGCGGCCGTTGCATAGAACCGGGTGACGAAGGCGGAAAGCGCAAGGACGAGCGCAAAGCCCGTGCCGGTCAGGCTTGCCTGCCAGAAGCGGCGGGTGAAGGTGGTGCGGAATTCGTGCCAGAGATCCAAGGGCTCGTCCTTCACCATCGTCGCGGTGACCCTCAGCATGGCGGCAAGCGCCGCCGGCAGGGTGACAAGCGGCAGGGCGGCGGCGGCAAAGAGCAGGTTCAAGAGGATCAGGCTCCACCATTCCCGGGCCAAACATGCCCAGATGCGGCGCAGACCCTTCGGCTGCGGGGCGTCCTTTGCGATCCCTGGCCCTTCGCCGAAATAGAGGTTTAGCCACCAGCTCATGCCGCCCTCCCCACCGCCATCAGTGACGCGCCGGTTTCGGGATCGAAGAGATGCGCCATCGACATGTCGACATTCAGGGTCACCACCTCTCCCGGCTGCGCCTTGCAGCGCGGCGAGAGACGGGCAATCGTCGGATGCCCGTCGATGACGAGGTTGAGGTGGATTTCCGCCCCCATCGGCTCGGCCAGATCGACGAGGCCGGACAGCACCGCCGACATCGCCGGATCGTGCTCCGACGACGCGCCCTCATAGAAGGCCTCGGGCCGCAGACCCAGCGTCACAGTCCGGTCGCGGTGGGTGGCAAGCTGCGCCGAGTTCAGGCGCGCGGGCAGCGGCAGGGAAGTGCCCGCGGCCTCGGCGACGAACCCCGCAGCCGTCTCGCGCAGGGTTGCGGGATAGAAATTCATCTGCGGCGCGCCGATGAACCCTGCAACGAACAGATTGACCGGGTTGTCATAGAGCGCCTGTGGCGTGTCGACCTGCTGAATGCGCCCGTCATTCATCACCACGATCCGGTCGGCCATGGTCATCGCCTCGACCTGGTCATGGGTGACATAGATGAAGGTGGCATCGAGCGAGCGGTGCAGCTTGGTGATCTCGGCCCGCATCGTCGTCCTGAGCTTGGCATCGAGGTTGGACAGCGGCTCGTCCAGCAGGAACACCTCCGGGCTTCTCACCATTGCCCGCCCCAGTGCCACCCGCTGCCGCTGCCCGCCAGACAGCGCCTTGGGCTTGCGGTTCAGAAGGTGGGTGATGTCGAGAATTTCCGCCGCCTCGCGCACCTTGCGGTCCACCACGGCCTTGTCGGCGCGGCGCAGTTCCAGCCCGAAGGCCATGTTCTTGTAGACGGTCATGTGCGGGTAAAGCGCGTAGTTCTGGAACACCATGGCGATGTCGCGGTCTTTGGCCGGAACGTCGTTGACGATGGTGTCGCCGATCACCAGATCGCCGCCCGAGATTTCCTCCAGCCCCGCGATCATCCTCAGCGTCGTCGACTTGCCGCAGCCCGAGGGGCCGACGAGGATGATGAATTCCTTGTCGGCGATCTCGAGGTCGATATCGTGGACGACCGTCAGCACCCCGAAGGTCTTGTTGAGCTTGTGCAGACTTATCCCGGCCATATCCCGTCACTCACCAGTAGGGGTCCCAGTCGCGCGTCAGGCGCCGCAGGGCCTCCATGTAGAAATAATCCCCCCAGGAGACGCACTCATCGACCCCTTCGCCCCGGCAGCGGTTGTAGGGCGTCTTCTTGGAATAGGTCCCGTGCAGGAGCAGTCCGTTAGACACAGCCGGATCGCTCACCGCGTAATCCCGCGCCAGCGCGCCCACCATCCGCGCGGCCAGATCGCGCAAACCCGCGCCTTCCTCCCCGCCCCGCAGCCCGGCCATTTCCATCAACCCGCAGGCGACGATGGCGGCCGAGGAACTGTCCCGCGGCTCGTCGCCTTCGGTGAAGATCAGGTCCCAATAGGGCACGAGGTCGTCGGGCAGGCGGGCGAGGTAATAATCGAGCATCCGGTCGAATATCCCGTGCAACCGCTCGGACGGATCGAGCCGTGCCAGAAACGCCACCCCGGTGATCGCCCAGGCCTGCCCGCGCGTCCAGGAACTGTCATCGTCATGGCCCTGCTGGGTCACACCTTTCAGCGGCGCGCCGGTGTCCATGTCGAAGAAGAACGTGTGCCAGGTCGAGAAATCCGCGCGGATCGAATGGGTCAGCGTGGTCTCGGTATGCCGCCGCGCGATGTCGCGGTAGGCCGCATTGCCTGTCTCGTCGCTGGCCCAGTAGAGCAGCGGCAGGTTCAACAGGCAGTCGATGATATAGCGATAATTGTCCGCCGCCCCCATCTCCCCCCAGGCCTGCAGGAACGCGCCCTTCTCGTGGAACCGCTCCATCAGCTGGTCCGCCGCCAACAGCGCCGCCACCCGCCCGTCCGCGTCGCCGACCAGCTTCCACGCCGCCACGCAGGAGGGCGAATAGAGAAACCCCATATCGTGGTGGTCCGTCGCGATCCGCTCTTCGATCCGGTGTTTCAGTGCCTGTACCTGGATCTGTGCGGCATGTCGGAAGGTCTCGTCGCCCGACAACTCCCAGGCCAGCCAGACCGATCCGGGCCAGAAGCCCGTGGTCCACTGCTCGTTGGGAATGGCGGTGTAGAAATTCCCCACGCTCGAATGGTCCTGCGCCGCGAAGGTGAACAGCGGCAGGCTCCGGCGCAGCTGCGCGACGGCATCGCCGGTTGCCTTCGCCAGTTCGGCATCGGTGATCGGGGCGACGTTCCTGGTGTCGAAAGCCATGCCGGTCATCCTTTCAGGCCGGTCGAGGCGATGCCCTCGACGAAGAAGCGTTGCAGCGCGAGGAACACCACCAACACCGGCACCAGGGCCACCACCGAAGCGGCCATGATCAGGCCGTATTCCGCCCCGTATTGGGTGATGAACATCCGAATGCCGATCTGGATGGTCTTCAACTCGGTCTGGGTGAGATAGATCAGCGGCCCGAGGAAATCGTTCCAGGTGGTCACGAAGGTGAAAATCGTCAGGGTCGAAAGTGCGGGCATCGACAGGGGCAGCATGATCCGCCACCAGATGCCGTATTCGCTCATCCCGTCGATCCGCGCCGCCTCGCACAGCTCGTCCGGGATCGACATGTAGAATTGCCGCATCAGGAAGACGCCGAAGGCGGTGAAGGCCTGCAGGCAGATGATCGCCATATGGGTGTTGTTCAGCCCGAATTCCCGCATCATCAGGAATTGCGGCACCATGTAGACATGCCACGGCATGGCGATGGTGGCAACATAGGCGAGGAAGAGAGCGTTGCGGTAGGGAAAGCGAAGCTTGGCGAAGGCATAGGCGGCGAAGCTGGAGGTCAGAAGTTGCAGGATGGTGACGATGATGGTCAGCTTGGCGGTGTTGTAGACGAACAGGCCGAGCGGGATCTTCGACCAGATCTCGACATAGTTCTGCCAGTGTGGCTCTGACGGGATCCACTCGATCGGGAAAGCAAAGACGTCGCGGTTCAGCTTCAGCGAGGCCGACAGCATCCACACGAAGGGTGCGAGCATTGTCAGCGTGACGAGGATGACGATCGCGTAGGTCGCCACGCGGCCCCAGCTGATCCGGGGCTTCCTTGCCCGGCGTGGCGCGACTGGAACAACGGCGTCGGTCATGACAGCGACTGTTCCTTCTCTTCGGTCAGCTTGAACTGGACGATGGTGATGACGAGGACGAGCAGGAACAGCACCAGCGCCACCATCGAGGAATAGCCGAGATCCCACGAGATGAACGCCTCGTTGAAGATGTGATAGACCAGCACCAGCGTGCGCGTTCCCGGCCCCCCTTGCGTCATCAGGTAGATCTGGTCGAAGACCTTGAAGGACTGGATGGTCAGGATCACCGAGACGAAGAAGGTGGTGGGGGTCAGCTGCGGCAGGGTGATGCGCCAGAACTTCTGCCAGCTGTTGGCACCATCGATCTCTGCCGCCTCGTAAAGCTCGGTCGGGATGCCCTGCAGCCCGGCGAGATAGATCACCATGAAATACCCCATGCTCTTCCAGACCGAGAACATGATGATCGTCACCATCGCCCAGTCCCGGTCAGCCGCCCAGCCCGGCAGGTTCTTGGGATCCACCCCGAGATTGTAGAGCACCATGTTCACCGGCCCGAATTCGGGGTTGAACAGCATGTTCCAGACCACCGCCACCGCGACAAGCGAGGCGACGTAAGGAAAGAAGGCAACGGTGCGGAAGAAGTTCCGCCCAAAGATCTTCTGGTTCAAAAGGATCGCGAGGCCCAGCGAACAGGCCAGGGTCAGCGGCACGACGAAGACGGTGAAGACAATCGTATTCCAGAACGCCGCCTTGAAGGCGCGGTCGTCGAAAAGTTTCCAGAAATTTTCCAGACCCGCGAATTCTATCGGGTTGGAGCCGTCCCAGTGCAGGAAGGCAAGGATGAAGGCGAAGACAATGGGACCAAGCGTGAAGATGGCGAAACCGATGAAGTTCGGGGCAATGAAGGAATAGGCCACCAGCAGGTGCCGGAAGCGACGCCGTCGCTTGCTCATCGGCACTTTGGCTCGGATCGGAGCCGTGCGCCCGGTCTCTGAGGTCACGGTTTCGGTCATCGGAGGCCGATCCTCATCACCGGCGCCGCAAACGGAAGTCGCAGCCGATAAACCCGCTCCGGCCAGGATACCCTGAGCCGTGGGTCGTCGATCCCGATCTCCTCGGCTTCGATACGTCCCGCGCCCTCGACCGTCAGGATCGCAAGCCCGCCCAGCCATACCGTCCCGTCTGTAATCTCCGGCCGCTCGCAGACCATCAGGTTCAGGATCGCCGGTCGGTCCGCCGCGCAATTGTCCTCGATGGTGACACCGCCAGCCCGGTCCAGTGTCACCACCCGCCGATAGCTGCGAATCCCGGCCTCCGGTGGATAGGCCCCGGCGATATCGGTCTCGAACCGCGCCGCCTCTGCGCCGAACCAGGCTTCGGTCCCTGTCGCCCCGAACCCCTGCCCGGCCGCCTGCGTCACCCCGCCAAACTCCGGCAGATTGTGAAACGAGGACTGCATGGTCCAGATTTCATAGCGCCGCGCCGAGAAGGTCTGGCGCGTATATGTCCCGACCCCGACATCGATCAGCACCGGCTGCCCGTGCTTGTAAACGATCACCGACCCCACATCATTGTGGTTGTGATCGTCACCGTTATGCCCGGCCTTTGCCGCGACCGTGAACGTCGCCCCCCGTGCCATGAACATCCCGATGCTGGGCTTGAACCCTTCAAGCGGCTGCGGAGCCGGGGCGTCGGTGCGAATGTCCCTTTCAGCAAAGAGACACACCAGACGGTCATGCAGGTTGATATCGTCCGTCGCCTCGAAGGCGCTCCCGAAATGCCCCGCCGCAAAGCTGCAAAGCGCCGGCGATCCGACGTCCCTGCCAGCCAGAAATTCCCGCGCCGAGCAGGGCGCCATCACCGCCGCCGCATCCCCGAAATTGGCGTAAGCATCGCCGCCGATATGGGCAAAGGCGATGAATTCGGCGATGTTGCGTAGCTTCTCCGACGCATAGACCGCCGACAGCGCCCCGCCCGTCACCACGTTGAAGATCCTGAGCGCCCCGAACAGGCATAGCGCCGCGTGCCGGTAATAATAGACCCCTTCGGGACACGCCCCGTCCTCGCCATACTCCGCCAGAAACGCGTCAAGGCTGAACGCCGACTGCTTCAGCACCGCCTTTTGGGCCGCTTCGTCGCAATCGGTCAGAAAGGCGGCGACCAGCACATTCTGCGTGCACCAGACCGTCCAGTTGTTCATCCGCCCGCCATCCAGCCCCATCCACCAGAAGCGGCCGCCGAGATAGGGCCGAAGCACACGTGCCGCCACCTCCCACGCGACCCGGGTGCGGGTCTCGGGCGCAAGTTCTCCCACAAACAGATGCGAAAGCGTCGCCAGCTGCGCCGCCGTCTCCGCCGCGAACAGATCGACAACCGGACGCGCCGGATCGGGTTGCGGGAAAATCTCTCCACCCCGCTCGTTACTGTTATGCGCCGGCAGCTGCCATCCGGCTTCGGCGCAGATCAGCGCGATCCCCGCCTCGATCTCGGGCAGGAACCGGCCCTGCCCCTCCACCGCCTCGGCAAGCGCCAGCGCGTTCAGCTTGCGGCGACGGGTGAAATACGGTGTCTCAAAGCCTATCCGGTCGCCGGTCTCGCAGAATTCCGCAAAAAGAGCGCCGGGCAAGTCCGGCCACGGTGTATCGAGCGCCGCCTCCCCTATCGCAACCAGCCGCGCCGCCTCGGGCCCCAACCGCCCCCAGGCCGCGCGATCCCTTGCCGGAGGAAACGGCCGATAGGTCCCGGGCACCCCCCGCCACCTGGCCAGCAGCGTCTGAACACTGTCCGCGGCCTGGGACGCTTCCGCTTTCAGAAGAGCATCGCCCATTTTTCCTCCCGTTGAGTGGTGACCTTACCCGGCCTGAATGCAAAGTCAAAAAGTTTTTGCAATTCATGCAAATTTGCATACCATATGAAATAAATCAATATCCGGCGCAGCAGGGAGCATCATGGATCAACAGGACCTGGCCGACCCCAAGGTGACCCTGCGCGATGTCGCCGAGGATGTCGGTGTCTCGGTCTCGACCGTTTCGCGCACCCTCTCCGGCGCGCCGGGGATCTCGCCCTCCATGCGCCGGCGCATCCATGAGGCGGCCGAGCGGCTGGGCTACAAAGGTGCGGTGAAATCCCATTCCATCGTCGTCGCCATCGACGTTCATGCGGTTGAAAGCGGTGCGGGGGAGTTCATGCAAGCCATCCAGCGCGGCATTGAGGCCCAGGCGGATGCCCTTGGCCTGACGATCTCGATCCAGCATCTTGTCGCCCCCGAAACCGCCCCGCCAGTCATTAACAAGGCCGCCGACGGCTATCTTCTCCTGTCGCTGCAGACCGAGCGGCTGGTCGAGGGTCTTTCGCAGGGCGCCATGCCTGCTGTCATCGTCAACGGCCGCGAGCCAGAGATGCGGCTGGACGCCATCGCTCCGGCCAACCGTACCGGCGGCTATCTCGGTACCCGCCACCTGATCGGGCTCGGCCACCGGCGCATCCTGTTTCTCGGCCATTCCCGCCGGCCGACCATCCGCGACCGCATGCTCGGCAACGCCCGCGCCCTGAGCGAGGCCGGTATCGCCCCGGACCCGGCCCTCGAGGTCGAAATGTCCGAAATGCGCACCGATGTCGCCTATCGGCTGGTCAGCGACCGCCTCGCCCGGCCCGGCGGCACCGACTTCACCGCCATCCAGTGCTGCAACGATGCAAGCGCCCTCGGTGCCATCGCAGCCCTAACCGAGGCGGGTCTGCGCGTGCCCGAAGACGTCTCCGTCATCGGCTTCGACGACATCCCCGCCGCGGGCCTGAACTCGGTCCCCCTGTCCACCCTGCAGATCGACGCCACCGATCTCGGAGCCCGCGGCATCCGCCGGCTGGTGGAGCGCATCCAGGACCGCTCCCAGCTGGTCACCTACACCGAAACCGCCGTCTCGCTGATCCCCCGCCAGTCCACCGGCCCGGCCCGCGCCGCCTGATCTCTTGCTTGCCGGCCAGCGAGGGCCCTGCGATCGTCGGCGCGGATGGCTCCGGCATGCTCGGACCGGTCATCCGTGACAGGTGCGTCGATCCGGTGCGGCCCGGTTCTTAAACGGACAGGACAGCCACCGCGCCCGGCGGGCCGTCTTCTGAACGGCGTCGGATGACCGAATGCACGATATCGCGGGCCTGTGCGATCAGCTCACTGTCCCATTTCCATCGTGCGCTCCGCCAGCAATTTGGCACCAGCATGTGTCATTTCCGGGCCACCTCGATGGCCTCGCGGATCACGTCGAGATCGCCGACATGGTTGAACAGCGTGAGAATGAGCCGCGCGTTCAGCGCCTCGCTTTCGGACTTCGAAAGCCCCTCATGCGCGACAAGCAGCAGGTCATAGGCATCGTCCGGACGGTCGAGATTGCGGCGGGTCACGAGTGCGGTCATCAGGCAGTTCTCCCTGTGGCGCGGGCACGGGCGGCGGCGATGGTCGATGCGTCGGCGTCCTGCCACCGCGCGGCGACATGCTGATCGGGCCGGATGAGGTAGAGCGCCCGCGCGGCATCGCCGAGATAGCGGGACCCGAGATCCTCTCCAGGGTCGGGGATCGAAAGCGCCGTGGTGCCGGGCACCTCCGGCGCGGTGCATCCAAGGCCAAGCGTGATGAAATCGCCACCGAGCCGGTCGAGCAGATAGCCCGCGCCGAGCGGTGCATCGGGGCACGGAGCGCCGGGCCGCGACCGCGCCGGGCCGCCGGGCAGGGCATCCGGGCTGTTGAGCGGGCTCGCGTCATAGGTCGCCGGTTGCGACAGGCGGCCAGAATTCACGAAGGGCCGGGCAAAGTCGTTGTCCCGCGACAGGTGCAACACCGCGTCGCGGAACAGCCGGCTGATGTCCGATTTCGGGGTGATGAAATCCGTCGAGCGGGTGGAGTTGAGGATGTTCTCGTCCGCGGCGAACCGGCGTTCCGCGTCATAGCTGTCGATCAGCGCCTCGGGGGCGGTGCCGTCCAGGACCATCGCCAGCTTCCACGCCAGGTTTTCGGCGTCCTGTATCCCGCTATTGGCGCCGCGCGCCCCGAAGGGCGAGACCTGATGGGCGCTGTCGCCGACGAAGAGCACGCGGCCATGGCGGAAGGACGGCATCCGCCGGCACTGGAAAGTGTAGATCGAGGTCCAGACGATCTCGTAGTCGATATCCGGCAGCATTTCGTCGATGCGGGCCCGGATGCGGTCTTCTTTCAACTCCGCCTCGCGGTCGATATCCCAGCCGATCTGGAAATCGATACGCCACATGTCGTCGGGCTGCTTGTGCAGCAACGCCGATGCCCCGGCACCGCGAAACGGCGGTTCGAACCAGAAGCGGCGCTCGACGGGGAAATCCTCGGCGGCCATGCGGACATCCGCGATCAGGAAATTGTCCTTGAACTCCTTGCCCTCGAAGCCAAGGCCCAGGCCGTTGCGCGTGGGGGATCCCGCACCGTCGCAGGCCAGAACCCAATCTGCGGTCAGCGCATAGGGACCATCGGGCGTCATGATCTCGAGCCGCGCCCCATCGTCGCGTGTTTCAAGGCCCTCGACCCGGTTCCTGCCGCGGATTTCAATCGGCGCACCCTGTGCTTCGACCTCGCGCACGCGCTCGACGAGGAACTTCTCGAAATAGGGCTGTTGAAGGTTGATGAAGGCGGGGCGGCGGTGTCCGCCTTCGGGCAGCAGGTTGAACGCGAAGACCTGGTCCTCGCCATGAAAGACCTTCCCCAGATTCCAGACCACGCCCTTGTTGACCATTGGATCGCCACATCCCAGCCGGTCACAGATTTCGAGCGTGCGCTTGGCGAAGCAGATGGCGCGGCTACCCATTCCGACACCCTCGTGGTCGTCTAGCACCAGCACGCGCACGCCCTTCAGCGCCAGGTCCAGCGCAACGCCCATGCCGATGGGACCGCCACCGATGACAATAACGGGGTAGTGCGCCTCGGTCTTCGCATCCTGATCCGCGCTGCGCGCATAGGGATACAGGCGGTGAGCAAGGGTGTAACGGTCAGCCAGCATGACGGCTCTCTCCTTGTGCTTCGCGGGGCGACAGGGCCTTCCGACCGGGTCGCCTCGTCACCCTTGCAGGGCGGCCCACATCTCCTTGTCGCGTTCGGCGGTCCAGATGCGGGGGGTGTCGATGCCGCGGGCTTCATCATAGGCGCGGGCGACGTTGAACGGCAGGCAGTGCTCGTAGATCGCATAATCCCCGAATTTCGGGTCGCAGACCGCGCGGACATGCGCCATCGCCTCCTGCAGGCTGCCGCCGCGCACGGCCACGCGACGGACCGCGTCATAGGTCGAGGTCACGAAATCGGCGGTGCTGTCGAGCGCGGCATTGACCATGTCGCGTCCGACAAGCGCATCGCCCCTCCCCGGCGCGATGGCATCGGGATCGAAGGCGCGGATGTTTTCGATGGTTTGCGGCCAGTCCCCGTAATGGCCGTCCCCGCAATAGCAGGCCGAGCGATATTCGAGGATGTCGCCGGTGAACATGACATTCTGGTCGGGCACGTGCACGACGATGTCGCCGGCGGTATGCGCGCGGCCGAGTTTCATCAGGTCGACCCTGCGGCCTCCCAGATAGACCGACATGCGGTCGCTGAAGGTCGTGGTGGGCCAGGTCAGGCCGGGAATGCTCTCGTGTCCCTGAAACAGACGCGGGAAGCGGTCGAACTCGCTGTCCCAATCCTCCTGTCCGCGTTCGGCGACCATCGACCGGGCGACGTCCGACATGATGACTTCGCGGGCCCCATAGGCCGAAGCACCCAGCACGCGCACCGCGTGGTAATGGGTAAGAACCAGATGCGTGATCGGCTTGTCTGTTACCGAGCGGACCCTTTCGATCACCTTCTCTGCCAGGCGCGGCGTGGCCTGCGCCTCGACGATCATGACACTGTCATCGCCGATGATGACGCCGGAATTGGGATCGCCCTCGGCGGTGAAGGCCCAAAGGTCCTCGCCGACTTCGGTGAAGCTGATCTGCTTGTCCGCCATGTCGCCTGCGGATGCGAATGCCTTGGCCATATATGGTTCCTTTCAGGGATATTCGGGTGCGGGCAGGATCGTGCCGGTGCAGGCGCCGAAGCCCACGCGGTATCCGTCGCCCTGTGCGTGGCCCCTGAGCGTCAGGGTGTCGCCGTCCTCGATGAAGCTGCGCGTCTCGCCATCCAGATCGAGCGGCCGCTGGCCGCCCCAGGTGAGTTCCAGAAGCGAGCCATAGCCGGAGGGGTCGGGGCCCGAGATCGTGCCGGACCCCAGAAGGTCGCCTGTGCGCATCGCACAGCCCGACGAGGCGTGGTGCGTCAGCTGCTGCGCAGCCGAATAGTAAAGCTCGCACATGTTGGTCCGGCTGATCACATGCCCGTTCATCTCGACCGACAGCTGCAGATCGTAGGAGCCTGGAAAGTCGGCCTTGAGATATGGCAGCAGCGCTTTTTCGCGCGGCGGCGTTTCAGCGGCGAAGGGCGCAAGCGCGGCGCGGGTCACGATCCAGGGACTGATCGACGTGGCGAAGGCCTTGGCCTGGAACGGACCGAGCGGCTGGTATTCCCAGGCTTGCAGGTCGCGCGCGGACCAGTCGTTCAACAGGACATAGCCGAAGATCATCTCCTGCGCCTCGGCGGTCGTTATGGGCTGTCCCATCTTCGAAGGCGTGCCCACGATCGCCCCCATTTCCAGCTCGATATCGAGCCGGCGGCTCGGCCCGAATCCCGGCGCATCCGCATCCTTTGCCTTGGTCTGACCGACCGGACGGCGAATATCGGTGCCCGAGACGACGACGGTCGAGGCGCGGCCGTTATAACCGATGGGAATGTGCAGCCAGTTCGGCGGCAGCGCGTTCTCGGGCCCGCGGAACATCGTGCCCACGTTGGTGGCGTGCTGTCTGCTGGCATAGAAGTCGGTATACTCGGCGACCGCAAAAGGCATATGCATGGTCGCCTCTTCCATCGGTACCAGGAGCGGCTCCACCGCCCCCTGGTCGGCCGATCCCTCGGCGAGCAAGGCTGTCAGGCGCGCACGAAAAGCCTCCCACACCGCTGGCCCCTCGGCCATGAGCGGGTTCCACCTGGCATCCTGCAACAGCCCCCTGGTGCCGGTCAGTTGCGCCTCTTCGGCCCGCGCCGCGTCGAGTATCATGTCACCGATGGCAATCCCGCAGCGCGGCGACAGCGCAGGCGTCGAGAAGACGCCATAGGGCAGATTGGCGAGCGGAAATTCGCCCTCGGGGTCGTTTGCGCTGTCGATCCAGCTTCGTTCGAGCACGCGGATCCTCCTTGATCGCGGTTGGTCGTTCTCGTCCCGGCTCAGGCCCGCAGCGGGCGCGTCACTTGCGCCCGGGCGTGCCGTCGAAATGCTTTTCCAGCCCGTCCCAGCAGTCGACATAGTCGTCCTGCAACGGGGCCTCCTTCGCGGCGAACTCGGTCAGATGCTGCGGGAAGCGCGTCTCGAACATGAACGACATCGTGTTGTCGAGCTTTTCGGGACCGAGATTGGCGTTCGACGCCTTCTCGAACGCCTCGCGATCCGGGCCATGCGGCAACATGCAATTATGCAGGCTCATGCCGCCTGGCACAAAGCCCCGCGGCTTTGCATCGTATTGCCCGTAGATATTGCCCATGAGCTCGGACATGACGTTCTTGTGGTACCAGGGCGGACGGAAGGTGTCTTCCGCCACCATCCAGCGTTCGCGGAACAGCACGAAGTCGATATTGGCGGTGCCCTCGACACCGGACGGTGCGGTCAGCACGGTGAAGATCGACGGATCCGGGTGATCGAAAAGGATCGCACCCACCGGGCAATAGGTCTTCAGATCGTATTTGCAGGGCGCGTAATTGCCGTGCCAGGCCACCACGTCGAGGGGCGAGTGCCCGATCTCGGAGCGGTGGAACTGACCGCACCATTTGACGATCATGCTGCCGGGCGTCTCGCGGTCCTCATAGGCGGCGATGGGCGTCTTGAAGTCGCGGCGGTTGGCCATGCAGTTCGCACCGATCGGGCCGCGGCCCGGAAGGTCGAATTTCTGGCCGTAATTCTCGCAGACAAAGCCCCGGCACGGGCCCTCCAGCACCTCCACCCGGTAGACGAGACCCCTGGGCAGGATCGCGATCTCCTGCGGCCCGATATCGACGATCCCAAGCTCGGTCGCAAAGCGCAGACGGCCCTCCTGGGGGACGACCAGAAGCTCGCCATCGGCCGAGTAGAAATACTCGTCGATCATCGATTCGGTGACGAGGTAGATATGCGCCGACATGCCGGTGGCGGTGTTGACATCGCCGGCGGTGGTCATGGTGCGTATCCCCGTCAGCCAGGTAAGCTTTGCCTCGGTATGGGGAACAGGATCCCAGCGGTACTGGCCGAGCGAGGTCACGTCCTGCGGGATATGCGGCGCCGTCTTCCAGTAGGGCAGTTCGATGCGTTCGTAGCGGCCCTGGTGCTTGACGCTGGGGCGGATACGATAACACCAGGTCCGTTCGTTCTGGTGCGACGGTGCGGTGAACGCCGTCCCCGACATCTGCTCGCCATAAAGCCCGTAATTGGCCTTCTGGGGGCTGTTCATCCCTTGCGGCAACGCGCCTGGCAGGGCCTCGGTCTCGAAATCGTTGCCGAAGCCCGGCATATACCCCTCCGTCGTGCCCTGGGGGGTTGTGGCCTGCAGCAGACCCGAGATCCTCGTCTGTTCGGTCATGGGTATCCTCCGTAAGCTGGACATGCCATATTGGTTGTATTTGTAACTAACAAGAGAAAGTCGGGGATAATCTGTTGTCCGAATTCGATCTCAGAACGTTTCTGCCCTATCTGCTGGCGCAGGCGGCCGAGGAAACGAGCCTCGATTTTTCGAGGATTTACAAGGCGCGCTACGGCATGCTGCGGACCGAATGGCGGGTCCTGTTCCATCTGGGCCGCTATGGCGACATGACGGCGAGCGAAATCGGACACCTGTCCAAGATGCACAAGACCAAGATCAGCAGGGCCGTTGCTGCCCTGGAAGCAAAGCGATTCGTCTCGGCGCGGGAAAGCGCGGCGGATCGCAGGCGGGCGATCCTGACCTTGCTGCCCCGGGGGCGCGAGGCCTTCGAACATCTCGTGCGTGTGGCCGAGGATCACAACGCCCGCCTTCTTGAGGGGCTGTCCGGAAACGAGCGGGCGGTCCTGCTCGATTGCCTTCAGCGCCTCGCCGCCTTCGAGGCCCTCCCGGACTGATGGTTGCAATACCGACCGAAACGCGGATGGAGACACGACCCGAGCCGCCTCTTTTCCAGGGTCGGCGTGCGACCTGAGAACAGCAGTATCGGGATGTTGTCGCAAGCGGCGGTGATCGCGCCCATGGCTATGTTCGTGTGACCCACATTCGTGTGGTCCCTCGTTTGAACTCTGGCAGACTGCGGCCGGCCCGTGGCCGGCGTGTAGCCATGCGCCATGTCCGTTGCCGCTCTTTCGAAGGGCACGATAACGGTGCGCGGCAGCGCCATGCCCGGGCATAGGCTTCGGCTTCGGCTTCGGCTTCGGCTTCGGACAAGCCTTTAATAGCAGGGGGGTAGATCGGTGCCGAAATTGGTGAACACACAGTCCACGCCCAGGGCGCTGAAACGCGACAGCAGCGCTGTCCTCATATGCGCGAGGCAGAGCTTGTGCTGCGCCAAGACATGCAGGTCCAGCAGTCGGCCAACCTGGATATTCACCGGTATCGGGCGCGGCGTGGTGGCCGTGGCCAGACAAACGATCCCCTCCCGCGTGAGATGTGCGCCCATGACAGAGGCGCTCAGGCGGCGGCTGATCTGGGCGATAACCGGCTGAACAAGCCTGGCCAGCGGACTCGTGCGTTCCGCGATACGTCCAAGATGCTCGATATGGAGGCCGAGGCTGCGGGCCCCCTGGCGCATCTCCGCCAGCGCCCCCACCGCCGCCAGCGTCACGAGAAACCGATGGGTAGAGCGGGCGCTCATGTCCAGCGCTTGCGCCACTCGGCCGCCGTCACCGGCGGTTGCTGCCAGGAGAGCAGGGCGAGACTCTCAAAGGCCCTGATCAGCGATCCGTTCAGCGGCGTGGCCGATCTGTACGCTCCGGCCATGGTGGATGGCCCGACCTCACGGGCGATCCGGCGCGTTCACGGCAGAGTCGCGGATATCGGGGCTTTGAAACAGATCCCGGATCTGGTCGCGGAGCCAGACACATCCGGGATCCAGCATCGTGTTGATGTGCCAGACGAGCTGCACCTTCTGACGCCCCCGCGGCAATGTCATGTCGAGAAGCGTAGCCTGCCCTGCCTCGGCCATCCGCCGACCGAAATGGCCGGGCACAATGGCAAAGGCGTTCAAAGTCGAGAGCAACTCGGGCAGGGCGCCGAAATTGCGGATCCGCATGCAGACATTGTCAGACAACCCAAGTTCGGAAAGAACGTCTTCAACGTCATCCGCATAGGTCAGGCTGGGCACCGCCATAACGATCCGCTCCCGACAGAGGTTCACCGGCGTCGCGGATTGCTGCGGCAGGCCCGGCGGACCGATGACGCGATAATCCTCGTCGAAGAGATGCATCTGCCGAAGCTGTGCGTCGTGCATTTCCAGCAAGCCGAGGGCCATCTCCGATTCCCGCGTCGCGAGGGTCCGGCAAAGGTCGAGGAAGGGCGACGAGGCATTTTCGAGCCGGATGCCGGGCGCACGCTCGAACACCCGACGGGCAAGCGGGGCGAGGAAGACCTGCTCGCCCAGTCCGGACAGGGACAAACGGAAGGTCCGCTTGCTGTTGGAGGCATCGAAGGTCGCCGCATCGTTCAAGGCCGACGCGATGCCAGACAGGTGTTGCCGGATATCCGGAACGATCCGTTCTGCAAAGGGCGTCGGCTCCATCCCTTTCGCGCCGCGAACGAACAGCGGGTCGTCGAGCATCTGGCGCAGGCGCTTCAGGGCATTCGAGGTCGCGGGCTGGCTGAGCCCGAGATTGGAGCCCGCCACCGATACGGATTGCGAATCGTAAACCTGAAGCAGAAGCTCCAGCAGGTTCAAGTCGATGTGGCGCGAGTTTATCACGATTCTGAATGGCTAATATCCAATCTATCATTTGGACTTTAAGCGCGATACCTTTCATCGTCCATCTGCTTTACGGAGGACCTGTCCGTACCGGGCCAAGGAAAGCACTTTAGGGGAGAATACCATGCATCGTCGTAACTTTGTTGGCGCACTGACCGTTGCCGCCTGCAGTCTTGCACTCGCGACCACTGCACATGCGCAGGACTATACCTTCCGTCTGCACCACCTGCTGAGCCCGCAGGCCCCGGCACAGACCAAGATGCTCGAGCCCTGGGCCAAGGCGGTCGAGGAGAACTCGGGGGGGCGCGTCAAGATCGAGATCTATCCGTCCATGACCCTCGGGGGCCGCCCGCCGGAGCTGATCCAGCAGGTCCGCGACGGCATCGTCGATCTTGTCTGGACGGTGAACGGCTACACACCGGGCCTGTTTCCGCGCACCGAGGTGATGGAACTGCCGACCGTCTACAAGAACGATCCCAGGGCCGCGAATCTCGCGTTATACGACATGTTCGAGGAGGACCTCGCCGAAGACTACAAGGGCATCGAAGTGATGTTCCTGCATGTACATGCCGGCCAGGCGTTGCATACTCGCGATCTGGATGTGATCTCCCTGGACGACATCAAGGGGTCCAAGCTGCGTATCCCGACGCGGACCGGCGGCTGGGTGATCGAGGCGCTTGGTGCGACCCCGGTCGCCATGCCGGTCCCCGAACTGCCGCCCGCGCTGCAAAAGGGCGTCGTCGACGGTGCAATGATCCCGTGGGAGATCATCCCGCCGCTGAAAATCCAGGATCAGACCGAGTACCAGATCGAACTCCATGACCGCGAACGCTTCGGCAACACGACCTTCCAGCTCTCGATGAACAAGGCGCGCTGGGATGGGCTGCCGGACGACATCCAGAAAGCTTTCCGGGATGCGTCGGATCGTGACTGGTGGGGCCAGGTGGGCGATATCTGGCGCGCCTCGGACGATTTCGGCATCAAGGTCGCGACGGATGCGGGCAACACCCACCGTATCCTGACCGAAGAGGAATCCCAGCCCTTCCTCGACGCCATGCAGCCGGTCGTGGATCGCTGGATCGAAGAGGTCACCGCCGACGGCATCGACGGTGCGGCGCTGGTCGAAAAGGCGCGTGCGCTGGTTGCCGCGAACACGGCTGACTGAACTTGGCCGCCCCATTTGAAAAGGTCGACCGCCCCGAAGGCCATGGGGCGGTCACAACGGCGATCGTGGGCTGGGCACTTCTGGGCGGCCTGCTGTTGCTGGCGGTGGTTGTGATGAATGTCGCCTCGGTGCTAGGCACGCTGGTGGGCTGGCCGGTGCCGGGCGATTTCGAGATGACGGAGATGGGCGTCGCTGTCGCTGCCTTTGCCTTCCTGCCCTACTGTCAGCTGACCCGTGCGAACGTGACCGCGGACATATTCACCCAGCGTGCGGGCCCGCGCCTGCTGGCCTTTCTGAGCCTTCTCGGATCGGTGATCGCGCTGCTCTTCGCCCTGCTGATGCTGTGGCGGATGTATGACGGCATGCTCGACCAGAAGAACTATTCCTACGAGACCTCGATCCTGCAGATTCCGGTCTGGCTGGCCTATATCCCCATCCTCCTGTCTCTCGCCCTGCTGGTCGTTGCCGCGCTCGTCACGCTGGGACAGGACGTCCGGCGTCTCGCGAAGGCAAGCGCCCATGAGTGATCCGCTGACGCTGGGCATCGCGGCGCTGGTCATCCTCGTCGCGCTGATCGCCATCCGCATTCCCATCGCCTATGCGATGATCCTCGTGGGTGGCATCGGCATTGCGCTGATCAACGGCGTCGCGCCGGTTTTCAACCAGCTCAAGACCCTCGCCTACGGGCAGTTCTCGATCTACGACCTCTCGGTTGTGCCGATGTTCATCCTGATGGGAGCGCTGGCGTCGAAGGCGGGCCTCAGCCAGGCGCTGTTCCGGGGGGCCAACGCATGGCTCGGCTGGATGCGCGGCGGCACCGCCATGGCAGCCATCGCCGGTTGCGCCGGGTTCGGCGCGGTCTGCGGCTCGTCCCTGGCGACCGCCTCTACCATGGGCCGCGTGGCACTGCCCGAGCTCGAGAGATACCGCTATTCCGGGGCGCTGGCCACCGGAACGCTGGCCGCAGGCGGGGTGCTGGGCATCCTGATCCCGCCTTCGGTGGTGCTGATCATCTACGCGATCATCGTCGAGGCCAACATCGTCACCATGTTCGCTGCCGCCCTGCTTCCCGGTCTGCTGGCGGTGGTGCTCTTCATCCTGACCATCGCGATCTACGTCTGGATCAAGCCCGAGGCAGGCCCCGCCCATAGCGGTGTCGGCGGGGCGGAGTTCCGCGCCGCGACCCTGGGCATGATCCCGGTACTTGTCATCTTCGGCATTGTCCTGGGCGGCATCTATGGCGGTTTCTACAACCCGACACCGGCTGCTTCGATCGGCGTGGCACTGGTCTGGTTCTTTGGCGCGATAAAACGCGAAATCCGCCTGGCCGAGCTGATCGAAGCCCTGCGCGAGACCGCAACGACGACAGGCATGATCTACCTGATCCTTCTGGGCGCGGAGTTGATGAAGATCTTCATGTCCCGCATCGGTCTGCCACAGGCGACCGCCGATTGGATCATCCAATCCGGCATGGCACCGATGACCGTGATGGTCCTGCTGCTGGTCGTGCTGATCCTGCTGGGGTGCCTGATGGACAGCCTGTCGATGATCCTGCTGGTCATCCCGTTCTTCTGGCCGGTCCTCGTCGAGCTGAATGGCGGGCTCTATATGGGTGCCGAGGGATCGGGCTATGGCATGAGCACCGAGGACCTGAAGGTCTGGTTCGGCATCCTGGCGCTGATCGTCGTGGAACTGGGCCTGATCACACCGCCCGTGGGCATGAACGTCTTCGTCATCTCGGCGCTGGCGAAGAACACCCCGATGTCCGAAACCTTCAAGGGCGTCATGCCCTTTTTCGGCGCCGAGATCGTGCGGGTTGGGGTGCTGTTGGCCTTCCCGGGGCTGGTGCTGTGGCTGCCGCAGGTCTTCGGCAGCTAGGTCTGGGTGACTATAGCGTTTCGAGTTTTCGTTGAAACGACCCGCATTGTTTTTCGCGTTCGAGCGCAGCGAGAGACAGCGAAGAAACGACTTAATGTAAACTCGAAATCCTTTAGGAGAATTCCGTGAACATCGCAATACTCGGGGCGGGTGCCCCTGGATCGGTGATCGGGGCCGAGCTTCACACTGCAAGGCACAAGGTGGTGCTGTTCGACCTGAACGACGCACATCCGACAACTATCGCCCCAGCGATGTCTCCCACGCCGACAGGAAGTCATTCCGCTTGAGCTCATCGAGATACGTCAGGAGCCCCGGGGTCAGCCTGATTGGTAAAAAGGTCCCGATACGGGCCCGGATTTCCCGACCGATCAGCGACGGCGGTATCTGCTCCTGGATCAGAGGAAGAAGCGGCGTCTGTTCCGCAATGATATTCTGGCCATCTCGCGACAGCAGGAATTCGATGAAGCGGGCCGCGGTTTCGGGCTGGCCTGCAGCCTTGGGGATGAAGGCGGTCCGCGTCATGACGAGGTTGTAATCGTCGAAGAAATGCAGGCCGAGATGTGGTTCGGTCTCCACCTGGGCCGCCGCGTAGGAGCCGATGGCATTGAAAACGAACGCCAAATCTCCTCGTGCCGTCGCATCGACCATATCCGAGGTGCAACAGAATGTCTTAAGGTCGGCGCGGCCAAGGACCTCGAACAGGCGCAAGACCTGAGGACCCTGCAGACTGTCCTGCGTCGCGTATAGGTACCCCACGCCGGATTTGGCAATGTCGTAGGTCCCGATCCGGCCGCGAAACCGCTCCTCATTCTCGCGGACGAAGGTCGCGAGATCGCGGTGGGACGCCGGAAGCTCTTCCTTCGCGACGGCCTCGGTGTCGTAGATGACCACGGCGGGCTCGAAGGTGAAACCATACAGTTCGGACCGCCAGACCGCCCAGGATGGCGGCGAGACCTGGGACGACAGCTGGATTCGTCGCGCGAGGCCGCGATTGACCAGATCCACCTGCAGATCCATCGCCGAGGAAATGACCAGGTCCGGGCCTGGCGCATCCTGCGGCGCCAGCATGGCATGATAGAGATCGAGGGTCAGGAATTCGACATATTCGACATCGACACCGGGCATTCGGGCTTCGAACGCTTCGATCAGGGGCTGCATGGCCGGAGTATCGGTCGCACTGTGGATCACAAGCGTATCCGCCTGCGCAGGCGCGTCGGGCAAGAGTGACCAGACCATTATCAGGAGGGTGGCCATGAGCCGTTTGAAAACCAACGCCACGCCGAGCCCTCCGAGCGTGGAGCGTCCCAGTCCCAGTTCCGCCCCGTGACCATCCGCGACCGCCTTCACGATCGACAGACCAAGACCGGAACCCGTGCCCTTTTCCGACAGCGAGGTGAAGCGTTCGGTCGCGCGCGGAATATCCGCCTCGTCTATACCCGGGCCGGCATCCTCGACCCCCAGGACGAGATCGGGCCCGGTTGTCGCGAGGCTGATCGTCACCGTATTGTCCGGAGGACCGTGCCGCACCGCATTTTCGATCAGGTTCCGCAGCGCCTCGCGGATCGACACGGCATCGCCGAGAATGACGTCCTCCCCCGCCGCGACGCCGTCGTCAATGAACGACAGCGAGATTTGACGCATCCGGCTGTCGCGCAGGGTCTCTGCCAGGATATCACGCACCAGCGGTTTCAGGGCGACAGGCTGCAGGTTGGACCGGTCGGAGCGGTGAATGACCATCGCATTGGCCAGAAGCTGGTTCGTCAGCCGTACCGTGCGCGTGGCCTGCCGGTCGGCCTTGATCAGACGGGATCGCATCTGCTCGGAGCTCGCGGCGTCGACCGCCAGCGACAAATGCCCTTGCAGGGCGGACAGCGAGGTGCGCGTCTGGTGGGCGACATCGGCGATGAAGGTTTCGGTCAGCGCTCGGCTGCGGCTCAGCCTGTCGATGAACCCGTTGATCGCGTCGAAGAGCCCCCTGATTTCGCGGGGCGGCGTGCCTGCGACCTCGCCCAGATCGGCCGGTTCGCGCTGCGCGAGATCGGCGGCGATCTGGCGCAAGGGGGCAAGCGACGTCCGGATCGCGACCCAGACGAAACCGAGGCCGATGACAGACAGGCCGGCAAGACCGACCAGACCGGTCACAAAGAACGAGAGCTGCTCGGCGTTGCGCAACTCGACCGTCTGACCGACCTGGACCGCAACCCATTGACGCCCCTCCGACGTGTTCAACTGACGTGACTGAACGACAAAGCGGAAATCCGCACCGAGATAATCTTCTTCGAAGAAGACCGGCGAGACCGAGGGTTCCAGATCGGGAGGCACCGGAAGGTCGGGAGACCCCGTCAGGTCCCGCCCGCCCGGCAGGAACACCCGGTACTGCACCCTGTCCACCGGATTGAGCGACAGGATCTCCATTGCCGAATTCGGCAGATCGACCGTCGCCCCGTCGGGACCCACCGAAATACGCTCCAGGATCGACAGGGCCGTGCCCGCCAGAAGCAGGTCATGCGCCCGGTTCGCGGCGGCCCGCGCATAGGTCCACAACAGCGCCGAGATCAGCATCAGCAAGATCGCAAATCCCGCCGCCATCGTGACGAGAAGCCGGCGCTGAAGCGAATGGCCGCCGGTCCTAGTCATCTTCTGCAAGGTAGGCGATGTAGCCCAGACCCCGAGCCGTCTTGATCACCAGCGGAGTGCCCTCCAGCTTGCGCCTGAGCCTTGTCACAAGCTGTTCCACCGCATTGAGGCTCGGCGCTTCCTCGAAAGTGTAAAGCCGGTCCGCCACATCCTCCTTCGTCAGCATCCGGCCGATATTGTCGATCATGATTTCCAGAAGCTGGATTTCGCGCGCGCGCATCTCGACGTCACGGCCATTGATCCTTGCCTGTTTCGCCGCCCTGTCGAAGACCAGCGGACCGGCACTGAAGACATT
Organism: Paracoccaceae bacterium; assembly: GCA_050299335.1. GTDB lineage: Bacteria > Pseudomonadota > Alphaproteobacteria > Rhodobacterales > Rhodobacteraceae > JBNKVT01. Next base: position 231,947 of record JBNKVT010000008.1, read on the forward strand.
GCTGGCGTTTCCCGCCCTGCGGCGGGCCAGGACGCGGCACCGCGCCGACAATTCGCGGAAATCGACGGGTTTGATCATGTAGTCGTCGGCCCCGGCATCCAGCCCGATCACCCGGTCGTCGATCTGGCTGCGCGCGGTCAGGATGATCACCGGGGTCTCGTCGGACCGGTTCCTGAGCGACCGCAGGACCTCGTACCCGCTGCGTCCGGGCAGGTTCACGTCCAGAAGCACGATGTCGAACTTGAAGTGGCGCAGTAGCTCGTTCGCCTCGTTGCCGTCCCGCTCGTGATCCACCGAATGACCTTCGGCCCGCAGACGATCGATGATCGTCTCCGCTAGGTCCTCGTTGTCCTCGACGAGCAGCATTCTCATGCCGGCAAATTAGCAGGGCGAACCGGAGGGGGGAAGCTGCGACCGGTGCGCTCGGGGCCAGGTCAGCGTCCGGTCAGTTTCGCGTCAGACTGCGCACAGGCTTCTTTAAGATATTGACGCCATCCGGAGGAGGACCCGGAAAGAAACAACTGGGAGGAAACCAATGTCATTCGCACGCCTTGGCGCGACCATCGCCGCCGCCGCCGCCTTCGCGGCACCTGCTTTCGCACAAAGCCAGATCGACGATCCCGAATGCGTCGCCCCCGCCAATCCCGGCGGCGGCTTCGATCTGACCTGCCGGATCGCGCAGACCGGCCTGGAGCCGCATGTCTCCGAACCGGTCCAGGTGACCTTCATGCCCGGCGGCATCGGGGCCGTGGCCTACAACCTCTTCAACACCACCCGCACCGATGACGGCTCGGCCATCGTCGCCTTCTCGACCGGGTCGTTGCTGAACATCGTGACCGGCAAGTACGGTGAGTTCACCGAAAAGGACGTCCGCTGGGTGGGTACCGCCGGTGCGGATTTCGGCGCGGTCGTCGTGCGTGCGGACAGCGACTATCAGGACCTAGCGGGCCTGATGGCCGATTTCGCCGCCGATCCCGCCTCGGTCGTGGTAGGCGCGGGCGGTTCCGTCGGTTCGCAGGACTGGATGAAGGGTGCGCTGCTGCTGCGCGAGGCCGGTGCCTCGCCGATGGACATGCGCTATGTTGCCTTCGACGGTGGCGGCGATGCCATCGCGGCGCTGCTGGGCGGCTCCATCGAGGTTTACATGGGCGATGTCGGCGAGATGGTCCCGCATATCGAGAGCGGCCAGATGCGCATTCTCGCCACCATGTCGCCCGAGCGTCTCGACGCCCCCTTCGCCGAGATCCCGACCGCAATGGAACAGGGATACAACGTCGAATGGACGATCCTGCGCGGCTTCTACATGGGCGGCGACGTCTCCGACGAGGACTATCAGGCCTGGGTCGATGCGTTCGAGGCGGCCTACGCGACCGAGGCATTCGCCGCCGTGCAGAAGGAAAAGGGCCTTCTGCCCCTGAACCTTGCCGGTGCCGAACTGCAAGCGTCGATCGAGCAGCGCGTGCAGACCCTGCGCGACATCGCCACCGAAGCGGGCCTGCTCAGCAACTGACCTTCAGCCCCTGCTGGCCCGTCTCGAACGGAGGCGGGCCGGCCCCTTGCGACACTACCCCATCGATACGAGGAGGCCTGCCATGGTCGACCGCATTTTTGCCGGGGTTCTTCTGATCGTGACGATGGCCTATGCGGTCATCGCTTTCACCGCCATCAAAGCCCCCTTCCAATACGATCCGCTCGGCCCGGAAAGCTGGCCAAGGATCCTGTCGCTGGTGGCGATTGCCTGCCTGCTGGTGATTCTGTGGAAACCGGACGCGACGGAAATGGGCGTGGCCCGCCAGACCTGGTTTCGGCTTGCCGCCACCATCGTCATGCTGGCAGCATATGCCGAACTCTACGAACCGCTGGGCTTCATCCTGTCCACCATACTCTTCGGCACTGCGCTTTGCGCCATGCTGGGCGCCGGACTGGTGCGGTCGGTCGTCTTCGGCGTTTCCGTCGGTGTCGCCGGATATCTTCTCTGCGCGGTCCTGCTTGATCTGAACCTGCCCGAAGGCGAGCTGATCGAGTATCTGCTCGAACCCGCCGCCCAAGAAGAAGGAGCTTCGTGATGGAAGCCGTCTATTCCGGCCTCGCGACCGGCTTTGGCGTCGCGCTCGATCCGTTCAACCTCTTTCTGGTGCTGGCGGGATGCTTTGCCGGCACCCTGATCGGCGCCCTGCCCGGCCTCGGCCCGATCAACGGCGTCGCGATCCTTCTGCCCATCGCCTACGGGCTGGGCTTCGGTCCCGAATCCGCGCTGATCCTGCTTGCAGGCATCTATTACGGCGCGGAATACGGCGGGCGGATTTCCTCGATCCTGCTGAACGTGCCGGGCGATGCGGGTGCGGTAATGACCACGCTCGACGGCAACCCGATGGCGCGAAACGGAGACGCGGGCCGCGCCCTGTCGCTGTCGGCGGTCGCCTCCTTCATCGGCGGTACTTTCGCGGTGATCCTGATGTCGCTCTTCGCCCCCGTGCTGGCCGCCTTCGCGGTCACCTTCTCGCCGGCCGATTATGTGGCCCTCATGGTCTTCGCCTTCGCCTCGCTCGCCTCGCTGGTGGGCAAGAGCACGGTCAAGACGCTCTTGGGCGCCACAATCGGCCTGATGCTGGCCACCATCGGCATCGACGCCAATACCGGCGTGCCGCGCTTCACCTTCGGCATCCCGGACATCCTGGCCGGTATCGATTTCCTGATTGTCGTCGTCGGCCTCTTCGGCATGGCCGAGTTGCTGACCCTGGTCGAGCATCAGGTCTCGGGCAAGCTGAAGTCGCTGCCGGTGGACAAGAGCTTCGTTCGGTGGGCCGACCTGGTGAAATGCAAATGGACCATCGCGCGCTCGTCGGTGATCGGCTTCTTCATCGGCATCCTGCCCGGTACCGGCGCCTCGGTGGCCTCGGCTGTTGCCTACGGCACGGAAAAGCGGATCTCGGACACCGAAAAGACCTTCGGCACGGGCGATATCCGCGGTCTTGCCGCACCGGAAGCCGCCAACAATGCCGCGGCGGGCGGCGCGATGGTGCCGATGCTGACGCTGGGCATTCCGGGTTCAGGAACCACGGCGATCCTGCTCGGCGCACTCTTGATGTTCAACATCCAGCCCGGCCCGATGATGTTCACCCAGAGGCCCGAGGTGGCCTGGGGCCTGATCGCGTCGATGTATATCGGCAACGTCGCACTTCTGGTCATCAACCTGCCTCTGGTGGGGCTCTTCGCCCGGATGCTGACAATCCCGCAGCACTACCTGACGCCGCTGATCGCGATCCTCGCCTTCATCGGCATCTACACCATCGTCGGCAATCCGTTCGACCTCTTGATGATCACCGGGCTCGGCGTCTTCGGGTGGTTCCTGCGCAAGCTGGAATTCAGCCTCGCGCCGGTCATCCTCGGTTTCGTCCTCGGCAGCCTGTTCGAGAACAACCTGCGCCGCGCCCTGTCGATCTCGGGCGGGGATTGGGCGATCCTCGTGCAGGACTACAAGAGCGTGACGCTCTATGTGCTTGCCGCGCTCGTGGTCATCGCACCGATCTGGCTGGCCCGCCGGGCACGACTCATGGAGGGTGACGCCCCATAGGGTAAGGGCTGAGCCAATGGCAAAGGACCTGAAAAGCCATGCGGTCACTCTCGTGGCCGCGCTCGCGGGGGCGGCTCTGGCCGTCCTCGCGGGCATTCCAGCCGGTGCTCTGATCGGCAGCACGCTGGCCGTGGTCGCCGTCGCTGCGATGGGGCACCGCGTCGGCCTGCCGAACCGGCTTCGCGATGTCGCCTTTGCCACCATCGGCGTCTCGCTCGGCTCGGGCGTGGACGAAGGTTTTTTCGGCCAGCTCGAAACCTGGGCCGCAAGCCTCGCCCTCCTGGTGGCATCTTTGGTGGCAACGATCCTCGTCGGCCGTATCGTGTTGACACGCGGCTTCGGCCTGGATGCGCAGACCGCGACCCTCGCCAGTTCGCCGGGCACGATGTCGAATGCCATTGCCATCGCCGGCGAGGGCCATGGCGACGCCAGCGCGGTGATGTTCCTGCAATTGTCGCGCCTGCTCTTCCTCATGGTCGCGGTCCCGCCGCTGGCGGTCGTGCTGGATGGATCGGCAAGCGGGTCTGCGACAGCAGTAACCTCGATGTCCTTGGCTGTGTTTGGCCTGCTACTGGCGATCGCCACCGCGCTCGGCCTCCTGGGTGCCCGCGCCGGGGTCCCGGCGGCCAGCCTGCTTGCCGGCATGGTCGTCAGCGCGGGGGGCCACGCGACAGGACTGATTGGCGGGCACGCGCCGTCCTGGGCCATCTTCGTGGCCTTCGCCCTGACCGGTGCCGCCCTCAGCGCGCGGATGAGCCGGGTGACCGCGGAACAGGCGAAGCGCTATGCGGTCGCGGGCCTTTCCATCGTGGCCACGTCGCTCGTGATCTCCCTTGCCTTCGCGCTGATCGCACAGGCCGCGACGGGTCTTTCTCTGGGCCAGGTCTGGATTGCCTACGCGCCCGGCGGCGTCGAAGCCATGGCCGCGATCGGCCTGTCCCTGGGGTATGAACCGGCCTTTGTCGCGGTGCACCATTTCGCACGGATATTCGCGCTGCTCCTTATTGTTCCGATAGGCTTGCGCCTCTAGCGCTTTCCGCGTTCGCCCGGGAAAACGCGGCGTGGCCTAGGCGGCGTCTGCATTTGGGGGATTCCCAAATCCTCTTTTGTCTGATTCAAGATCAAAAACAGGAGGCGATCTTGAGCAGGCGGACTTTGACAGACAGGCAATGGGCGATCATCGAACCTTTGGTTCCAGGCAAAGA